>NZ_JBQVOH010000013.1:0-123427 GCF_052437035.1 Niveispirillum sp. | reverse complement strand
CAGCCCGGTAGCTCGTCAGGCTCATAACCTGAAGGCCGCAGGTTCAAATCCTGCCCCCGCATCCAAACCTAAGAGCCCCGATGGAGAAATCCACCGGGGCTTTCTGCTGTTCAAGGACCACCATAGACCTTAGCCTCGGCGATCATTTCAATCGGCCTTCCCCGTTCCCGGCAAGGTGACGCGGTCGCGGAAATAGAGCAGTTCGGCCACGAAGCTTTTCACCAGCCGGGCCTTCTGGGCATCGGGGCGGAACAGCAGATAGGATTTGAACTGGACATCCGGCTTGAATGGCCGGAAGACCAGCCCGCGTTCGGCATAGCCGTCGGCGGCGGCCGGATTGACCAGACCGACCCCAACCCCCGCCAGCGCCAGGGCGCAGATCGTTCCGGCGCTGGGTGTTTCCACGATGATTTCAGGCCTGGACCCCGAACTTTCCAGGATCTCGGTAATCCGATGCCGGGCGCGGTCTTCCGGTGCCAGGGCAATGAAGGGCTGCCCATGCAGGTCGGCGGGGGTGATCACCGACAGCGCGGCCAGTTCATGCCCCTGTGGGATGGCCAGGACCGCGCGGAAACTGCTGAAAATGCGATGTTCGACCCCGGACAGGTCAACCTCGTCGGCGGCGATGCCGATGTCGAACTGCTGGTTGGCGACCAGATCGCGCACCGTGGAGGAGGAGAGAACCTGCAAGGTGATGGCGATCTGCGGGTTCTTCTGCCGGAACGTATGGACGGCCTTCGGCACGACCGTGGAACCAAACGCGGCCATGCTGGCGACGCGCAGGCTTCCCGATCCGAAATCACGGATACGCGCCGCTGATGCCCGCAGCCGGTCCAGACCTACAAAACTGCTATTCACATCCCGGAAGAACATCTGCCCCTCCGGCGTGGGGACAAGCCTGCCCTTCACCCGGTCGAACAGCGCGAACCCCAGGCTTTCCTCCAGTTCCACCAGGGCCCGGCTGACCGCCGGCTGCGTGATCCGCAGCAACTCCGCCGCGCGGGAGGCGGACCCGCTGATCATGGTGGCGCGGTAAATTTCCAACTGCCGGAAATGCATGCCGAGGGTCCCGCTGGCAATTCACTCCATAACATCAGTGCATGCAGTGAAGCTTCATGGTCAATTGAATTTGTATCCCCCCCCTTACAGCAGAACAGGCCCCATTCTCCACCTTTCGATTGATTGGGCGACGGGCAAGGGTTCGGGGGTCCTTTCAGGCCTTCAGCAAGGGTTTCTGGCCATTCCGCTTGCCCTGAAACGCCGGAAGACAGTCCCGCCAGGTCTGTTTCAGGCCCATCATCCCCGGCCCCAGGGGCGATCACCCATAATATCTGGTTATGGACCTGTGCTGACAGGTCAATTGAAATTGTATGTCAGTGCCGACATGCTGATCTCATCAAACTTCAAGAGGAAGATCATGCGCGACCTTTCCCGTTGCGTCATCCATCCCGCCGTCTCGCATGAAGGCTTTGCCAGCATCGGCGTCCCCACATATCGGGCGTCAACCATCCTGTTCGACGATGCCAAATCCTATACCAACCGCAAATACCGGGGGCCGGACGGATACACCTACGGCCTGCACGGCACGCCGACGACCCGCACCCTGGAAGCGCAGCTGACGGCGCTGGAGGAAGGGGAGCGTACGGTGATTGTGCCCTCGGGCCAGGCGGCGATCACCATCGTCTTCCTGACAATCCTGCTGCCGGGCGACCATGTGCTGATCCCCGATACCGCCTATCCGCCGTGCCGTGGCTTCTGTGAGAATTACCTGAAGCCGCGGGGCGTCGAATATACCGTCTATGATCCGCTGATCGGGGCGGGGATTGATGCGCTGGTGAAGCCGAACACCAAGCTGATCTGGATGGAAAGCCCCGGCTCCACCACCATGGAGTTCCAGGATGTGCCGGCCATCGTGAAGGTGGCCAAGGAACGTGGCGGCATCCTGACCGGTTGCGACAATACCTGGGCCACGCCGCTTCTGTTCAAGCCGCTGGCCCATGGCGTGGATTTCTCCGGCGAGGCGCTATCCAAATATGTCGGCGGGCATTCCGATCTGCTGATGGGGTCGATCAGCGTCAAGGATGTGGCCCTGTTCCGCCGGCTGAAGGACACGATGCGCATGATCGGCATCGGCGTTTCGCCGGATGATTGCGGGCTGGCGCTGCGCGGGTTGGAGACGATGGGCGTGCGCATGCGCCATGCCGATGCGGTGGCGACGGCGTTTGCCCGCCGTCTGGCGGAGCTGCCGGCGGTGGAACGGGTGCTGCACCCCTCACTGCCCACCTGTCCGGGGCATGAGGTCTGGAAGCGTGATTTCACCGGCGCGTCCGGCGTCTTCTCCGTGGTGCTGAAGGCCCCGGCCAATGCCGTGATCGAGGAGGCGTTCGGGGTTCTGAAGACCTTTGCCATTGGCGCCTCCTGGGGCGGTACACGCAGCCTGATCGTGCCCATGGCGATCAAGGCCGACCGGGTGGCCACCGACTGGAGCGATGAAGGCGTGATCCTGCGCATCTCCGTCGGCATGGAGGATCCGGACGATCTGTGGGCCGATCTGGAGGCCCTGTTCGCGGCGCTGGCTGTGCCCGTTCTGGGTGGTTGAGAGCGGCCAAGCGGGGAGGGCGGGTCATGCGGGGGATCGGCAAACGGCTTCTGGCGGGAATGTGCGTTCTGGCGCTGACCGCCTGTGGACAGCCGGCGGCAGAGAAGAAGCCGGCGGCGGGTGGCCCAGCGGGTGCTAGCGCCGCTGTGGGAGGCACGTTGAAGGCCGTGCGCGACCGCGGCTATGTCTCCTGCGGCGCCAGCACGGGCACCGTGGGCTTCGGCGCACCGGATAGCCGGGGTTACTGGCGCGGGCTGGATGTGGAGACCTGCCGTGCCGTTGCCGCCGCCGTTCTGGGCGACAAGGACAAGGTCCGGTTCGTCCCCCTGACGGGGCAGCAGCGCCTGACGGCCCTGCAAAGCGGGGAGATCGACATCCTGCCCCGCACCACCACCTGGACGCTGGCGCGCGACGCCAATGGCGTGAACTTCACCCTGCCCAACTATTACGACTATGACGGGATCATGGTCCGCAAGGATCGGGGCGTGACCAATTCCCGCGAACTGGACGGCGCCTCGGTCTGTGTGCAGACAGGATCGACGACGGAGGTCACCTTCACCAATCTGGTGGCGTCGGTGGCGCCCAACCTGAAGGCTGTGATCTTCGACAGCACGCAGGCGACAAGGCAGGCCTTCTTCTCCGGTCGCTGCGATGCCCTGATCACCGATGCGTCGGGTCTGGCGTCGGTGCGGGCCACCATGGCCAGCAATCCCGACGATTTCATCATCTTCCCAGCGGATGGCAAGCTGTCGCCCCTGACGCCCGCTGTCCGGCATGGCGATGACCAATGGTTCGACATCGTGAAATGGTCGTTCCAGGCGCTGCTGATGGCGGAGGAACTGGGCATTACGCAGGCCAATATCGACGAGATGCGCAACAGCCAGGACCCGACCATCCGCCGCTTCCTGGGCGTGGAGCCGGGCAATGGTGCCGCGTTGGGCCTGGATGAGGAATGGACCTGGCGCATCGTCAAGCAACTGGGCAATTACGGCGAGATGTTCGACCGCAATGTCGGTGCCGGCAGCCCGCTGAAGCTGGATCGCGGCCTTAACCGCCTGTTCCGCGACGGGGGCCTGATGGTTCCCATGGCGTTCAATTGAGGGGGCGGGGATGACAAACCTCTCCACCCTTCTCCACGACACCCGCACCCGACAGATCGGGTTGCAGGCCCTGCTGCTGGCGCTGGTGGCCGGCGGTGTCGGCTGGCTGATCCTCAATACCGCCGGCAATCTGGATGACCGCGGCATCACGGGCGGGTTCGGATTTCTGGACCGCGCGGCCCGCTTTCCCATCGCGGAGAGCATCATCCGGTACCGCCCCACCGACAGTTTCGGCTGGGCCTTCCTGGTGGGGCTGGGCAATACGCTGTTCCTGGCCGTCACGGTGGCCCTGGCGGCGACAGTGTTGGGCCTTGGCGTGGCGCTGGCCCGGCGGTCGGCCCATCCGCTGACCAGCGGGGCGGCGACGGTCTATGTGGAGGCGATGCGCAACACGCCGCTGGTGGTGCAACTGCTGTTCTGGTACGCGCTCGTCACGCTGGGCCTGCCCAATATCCATGCGGCCTTCACCCCCATCGACGGCGTGATCCTGGCCGACCGGGGGCTTTACCTGCCCCGGCCCGTGATTGCGGGCGACAAGGGGCCGTTCCTCGCAGCCTTGCTGCTGGGGCTGGCGGCTGTTGCCGTGGCATGGCGGTATGGGCGGGCACAGAGCCTGCGCACCGGCATTCCCAACCATTATGGCCGCATCGCCATTCTGTCGGCCCTGCTGCTGGCGGGGCTGGTCTGGGTCACAACAGGTCTGACCCTGTCGCTGGACCGGCCCGTGATCGGGCGTTTCAACGCCACGGGCGGCATGGGGCTGTCGCCGGAATTCACGGCGGTGTTCGCGGGTCTGCTGCTCTATTCCGCCGCCTTCATCGGGGAGATCATCCGCGGCGGCATCGATGCCGTGGATAAAGGCCAGTGGGAGGCAGGGCGCGCCCTGGGTCTTGAAGAAGGCAGGATTCTGCGCCTGATCGTCATTCCCCAGGCCCTGCGCGTGATCATTCCGCCCATGACTAGCCAATATATCAACATCACCAAGAACACGACCCTGGCGCTGGCCGTCGGCTATCCCGACATCGCCCTGGTGGCGGCCACCACCATCAACCAGACGGGTCAGGCGGTGGAGGGCATTCTGATCCTGATGCTGGTCTTCCTGACCCTGTCCGTCACGGCGTCACTGTTCATGAACTGGTACAACCGGCGGATCGCCCTGGTGACGCGATGACGGACATGACCCAACCCACACCCGTCTTCGTACGCACCGCGCCGACCCCGGCCCGTGCGGCCCCCCTGGCCGAACGCCGGCCCCTGTGGCGCCTGCTGTTCGGCGACATGGTCAGTGCCGCCATGACCCTGATCGGGCTGCTGGGTCTGGCCTGGATGCTGCCGCATCTGCTGTCCTGGGCCGTGATCAACGGGGTTTGGACGGGGGGCGGCGATGAATGCCGGCAGGCCGGCGCCTGCTGGGCCTTCCTGGCGCAGAAATATCCCCAAATCCTGTTCGGCATCTATCCCCCGGCGGAACATTGGCGGCCCATCGCCGTCTGTACCCTGATCCTGGGGTTGGGATTGTGGAGCCTGGCCCCACGCAACTGGACAAAGCTGACCCTGGGCCTGTGGGTGGGTGGCATGCTGTGCAGCCTTGTCCTGATGGGGGGCGGCGTGCTGGGGCTCAAATCCGTGCCGACATCGGCCTGGGGCGGGCTGCCCGTCACGCTGCTGCTGACCGTCTGGTCGCTGGGGCTTGGTTTTCCGCTGGCGGTGCTGCTGGCGCTGGGACGGCGGGCCAGCCTGCCCGTGCCGCGCTACCTCTCCATCGGCATCATCGAGTTGATCCGGGGCCTGCCGCTGCTGTCGCTGCTGTTCATCGCTTCGATCCTGCTGCCCATCATGCTGCCCGACGGGGTGACCATCGACAAGCTGGCCCGCGCCCTGGCCGCCATGGTGCTGGTATCGGCCGCCTATATCGCAGAAGTGCTGCGTGGCGGGTTGCAGGCGATCCCCAAGGGACAGACGGAGGCGGCAGAGGCGCTGGGTCTCAATTGGGCACAGACGACGCGGCTGATCGTGCTGCCGCAGGCGATTGCAAAGGTCATCCCGCCGCTGACCAGCACTGTGATCGTCATGGTCAAGAATACCAGCCTAGTCCTGGTGGTCGGCCTGTTCGACCTGCTGAGCGCGGGGCGTGCGGCACTTGCCGATCCCGACTGGCCGGCGCCGTTTGCCGAGACCTATCTGCTGATCGCGCTGATCTATTTCATCCTCTGCTTTTCCATCTCCCGCTATGCGCGCTGGCTGGAAATGCGGATGTCCAAGGGGAACCGTCGATGAACGCCGTGGAACTGTCCCGCGTCAATAAATGGTATGGCGACTTTCATGTCCTGCGCGATGTCGACCTGTCGGTCGCCAGGGGGGAGCGGATCGTCATCTGCGGCCCGTCCGGGTCCGGCAAATCCACCCTGATCCGCTGTATCAACCGGCTGGAGGAACATCAGGCTGGGCGCATCGCGGTGGAAGGCACGGAGCTGACCGGCGATGCGCGCAGCGTGGAGGCCGTGCGCCGCCGGGTCGGCATGGTGTTTCAGCAGTTCAACCTGTTCCCGCACCTGACCATCCTGGAAAACTGTACCCTCGCCCTGACCCAGGTGAAGCGCATGCCCAAGGCAGAGGCGGAAGAGATCGCCATGGCCTATCTCACCCGTGTGCGCATTCCTGATCAGGCGCGCAAATTCCCCGGCCAATTGTCGGGTGGGCAGCAGCAGCGGGTGGCCATCGCGCGCGCCCTGTCGCTGTCGCCGGAGATCATGCTGTTCGACGAGCCGACCAGTGCCCTTGACATGGAAATGGTCAAGGAGGTGCTGGACATCATGGTCGAACTGGCGGGCGAGGGCATGACCATGCTCTGCGTCACGCATGAGATGGGCTTCGCCCGGCAGGTGGCCGACCGCGTCATCTTCATGGATGCCGGCCAGATCGTGGAAGCAGCCCCGCCGGTCGATTTCTTCACCAATCCGCAGCATGAAAGGACCCGGACCTTCCTGGGCCAGGTGCTGCATTGACGGGAATGACCACGCCGACCCGACGGGGGACGCCATGATCTCATAGGCCCCGCCGCCCTTTCGTCCCGACAAATCCCTTCTCCCACGGAAGCCCGCCTTCCGTGAACGGGCAGGTTTTGCCCGAACCTCCAGGCGCGTCCCGAAGTCAGCCGCAAGAGCTGTCGTCAAGCCACCAATCAACCAGCCAAACAGGGAACCCTCATCATGGGTAAGGAACTGAAATATCTCACTTTCACCGGCGTCTCCGCCCTGGCATTGCTGGCCGTGTCGCCGGCCCTGGCCCAGCCGGCGGACCTGGAGGAGATCATCGTCATCGGGTCGCGTTTCGAACCGCGCGTGGTGACCGAAAGCCCGACACCCATCGACAGCATCTCTGCCGAGGAGCTGACGCGCGGTGGGGCGACTGACCTGCAAAGCATGCTAAAGGTGGCGGTGCCCAGCTTCAGCACGCCGCGCCCCACGGCGGCGGGTGCGCTGGACTTCCTGACCCCGCCCACCATGCGCGGCCTCTCGACGGGTCAGCTGCTGGTGCTGGTCAATGGCAAGCGCCGGCATACGGCGCCGGGCGTGAATGCCGGCAACCAGATCGGGCGCGGCGACGTCGCCTATGATTTCAACGCGATCCCGACGGCGGCGATTGCGCGGGTGGAGGTGCTGCGCGACGGTGCCGCGGCCCAGTACGGGTCCGACGCCATTGCCGGTGTCATGAATGTGCAGCTTGCCAAGGGTACCGACGGTACGGCGTCCGCCATGTATGGCATCACCGGGGAAGGGGATGGCCAGCATGTGGAAGTGTCGGCGGGCAAGGGGATCGATCTGGGCGATGACGGCTTTGCCCGTTTGACGGTGCAGTACAAGGACCATGAGGAGACCAACCGTGCCGCCCCAGACACCCGCCAGCAGTATTTCGGCCGCAATGCCACCGGCGCCCTGGTCGCCCCGTCGGGCAATTACGGGTCGGGCGTCGGCCTGACACCGTCGAACGGCACGCTGGACCCGCGTGAGGCGACCATCGACCGCGACATGTGGAATTTCGGCGAACCGAAATATGAACAGATCGCCCTGTTCCTGAATGCCGAGAAGCCGCTATCCGATGATGTCACGGCCTATGGCTTCGGCGGTTACAGCCGGCTGAAGGGCAACAGCTTCAACTTCTTCCGCCGCGCCGGCCAGGATGAGACGCTGCGTAGCCTCTATCCCGACGGGTTCATGCCGATCCAGGAGATCGAGATCATCAACGGTTCCGGCGCTGTCGGCCTGCGCGGGGATGATCTGGCCGGCTTCGGCTGGGATCTGTCCACGCTGTATGGCGGGTCGCGGATCAATACCGGCTATTCCAATACTGCCAACGTCTCCCAGGGCACGGCCACAAAGACCAGCTTCGATCGTGGCTTCAACGATTTCCGACAATGGACGACCAACCTGGATTTCACCCGCGAAATCCCGGTCGGCGGCGGGGAGCCGCTGAAATTCGCCTTCGGGTTTGAATATCGCAAGGAAATCTACGAGTTGGGTGTGGGCGAGCCCGACAGCTATGCCAATGGCGGGGTACCCATCCTGGACGGTCCCAATGCCGGCCGCCCGGCCCCTGTGGGGGCACAGCCTGGCGGCGGCAACACGCCCGAAGACGCCACCAAACAGGATCGCAACAGCAAGGCCGCCTATGTCGAGCTGGAACGTGATTTCTTCGACGAGCGGCTGACCCTGTCGGGTGCGCTGCGGTACGAGGATTTCTCCGATTTCGGTGACACCACCAACTACAAGCTGGCGGGCCGGTTCGAGATCACGGACGAACTGGCGCTGCGCGGGTCGTTCGGCAGCGGCTTCCGGGCGCCGGCCCTGGCCCAGTCCTATTTCAGTTCCACCAATGTCAGCTTCGTGAACGGCCAACCGCTGCGCACGCGCAACATCTCCGTCAACCATCCCACCGCCGCCCTGGTGGGGGCCACGGCGCTGAAGCCGGAAGAGTCGGACAATATCTCCACCGGTGTCGTGTTCAGCAGCGGCGATTTCGATGCCACGGTGGATTATTACCGGATCGAGATCACCGACCGTATCGCCATGTCGTCCAACTTCCAGTCCACGGCGCTGACCAACCTGCTGGCGGCGCGCGGATATCCGGGGCTGGGTGCCATCTCCTACCTGACCAATGCCGTGGACACGACCACCAAGGGTGTCGATATCACCCTGCGCTACAAGCATGATCTGGATGAATGGGGGGAGGTGACGGGCACCTTCGCCGCCAATTTCAACGATACGAAGTTCGACCGTATCGCCGGCACGCCGGCGGCCCTGTCCGCCATCGGCATCACCACGGTGCTGTTTGACCTGTCGCAGCAGGTGCGTTTCACCGACAGCATGCCCAAGGACAAGTTCACGGCCAACCTGAACTGGCAGAAGGACGCGCTGCATCTGAACCTGACCGGCACCCGCTATGGCGAGGTGGCGCAGGTGGCCCTGACCAACCGCACCCCGGCCCAGGTCGCGGCCCTGACGCCCGGCTACAAGGTGAAGCTGGTGCCGGCGGCCCCCGGTTCGGCCAATTCCGACATCATCCAGTATTACCGCGCCGATATCGTGGTCGATATCGAGGCCGGATACGACCTGACCGAGGATTTCACCCTGTCGGCCGGTGTGTCGAACCTGTTCGACCAGTACCCGGAAAAACAGATCGCCTCGACCGCCGCCTCCGTCGCCGCCGGGACCAATGGCGCCGACAATAACGGCACCTTCCCCTACGCCTATATCGCGCCCTACGGCGTCAATGGCCGGGCCTTCCATGTGAAGGCGACCTATCGGTTTTAAGGGCTGCACCTCCCTTCACCCCCCCCTGAAAGGACCATCCCCATGCGCATCACCCGCATAATCCCCGCCATTGCCCTGTCGCTGCTGCTGGCGACCCCCGCCTTTGCCCATCCCAAGCTGAAGGCCGCCGATCCGGCGGTGGACAGCACAGGTCCGGCCCCATCCACCCTGTCCCTGTCCTTTTCGGAAAAGCTGACGCCGGGCACGGCCACGGTCACCCTGTCGCCGGCGCCCGCCGGGGGTGTGACCATTGCCGATGGCGCGGATGGCCAGTCGCTGACCGTCACGCCGAAGGCCAGGCTGGCGGCTGGTTCCTACAAAGTCGATTGGGCGGTGACGGCAGCCAATGGCCATCAATCCACCGGCAGCTATCAGATCAATGTGAAGTAAGGGGGTATCAAGCGATGAAGCATTCCCTCCGTCACCTGCTGGTTCCGGCCCTGCTGCTGGCCCTGTCCGTGCCTGCCGCGCAGGCTGCGCCCCGGTCGGCGGAGGGTGATGCCGCCGTCGCCCTGTTGCAGGACCTGATCCGCTTCGACACGGTGAACGCGCCCGGCGACACCACGAAACTGGCAGCCTATCTGGATAGCCTGTTCAAGCCGTTGGGCGTTGAAACAGAGATCATCCTCGCCCCCAACGGCAAGGCCGCCCATTTCATCGCGCGGCTGAAGGGCGATGGCAGCCTGGAGCCTGTGCTGCTGGCCGCCCACACCGATGTGGTGCCGGTGGAGCGTGAATTCTGGACCGTCGATCCCTTCGCCGCCACCATTAAGGATGGCTTCGTCTATGGCCGCGGCGCGCTCGACAATAAAAGCGCGGTCGCCGTCTTCGCCCGCGCCGTCATGCGGCTGGCACGGGAGAAGGTGAAGCTGAAACGCGACATCATCTTCCTGGCAGAGGCGGATGAGGAGCAGGGGCGTTTCAATACCGGCTGGCTGGCCCAGAACCACTGGGACAAGATCAAGGCCGCCGTCGCCCTGAATGAGGGCGGGAACACGATGCTGGACCCGGACGGCAAGGTCCGGCAGATCAACATCTCTGTTGCGGACAAGCAGACCTTAAACCTGAAATTGACCGCGCGGGGTAAGGCGGCCCATTCGTCGCTGGCGGTACCGCCGCTGGAAACCGCCAACGGACAATTGATCGCTGCCTTGGGCAAGATCGCCTTCGCCGAAACACCCATCCACCTGACGCCGCCGGCCATCACCTATTTCAAGGGTCTGGCCAGGCTCAATCCCGGCCCCCTGTCGGGTGCGGTTGACCGTCTGCTGGCGGCGGGTGACGATGCCGCCCGTCTGGTTGCCGCAAAGGCGGTGCTGGAAGCCCACCCCCAGGAGGCGCCAACCCTTTCGGCCCTGATGCGCGACACGATGGTCGTCACGATGATCAATGCCGGGGTCAAGCCGAACATCATCCCCGGTGAGGCTGAGGCCATCATGAATGCCCGCCTGATGCCGGGTGTGGATGTGTACCAGTTCGTGGAACAGGTGAAGGCGCTGATCGGCAATCCCGCCATCGAGGTGGAGATCGTGAATTCCCGGCCCAAGGAGGAACAGGCTGAGTTCTTCCGTCAGCGCAGCGCCATCCAGCCCTCCAGCATCGAGACCGACCTGTTCGGCGCGCTGGAAAAGCAAGCCAAACGGGTATGGCCGGGTGCGCAGGTGCTGCCGATGATGCTGCAGGCCTCCACCGATGCCGGTGCCTGGCGGGCGCGCGGCGTCCCGGTCTATGGGATCAGGCCGTTTCCGACCGATCCCGACACATCGTCACGCGTGCATGGCCATGATGAACGCGTTGCCGTGAAGTCCATCCATGAGGGCGTGGACTATGTCTATGGCGTGCTGAAGCAGGTAGCGGCGCGATAGCCGGCAGTAAAGTGCCGGATAATACCAAACTGCCGAGGGTCGGACCCTTGGCAGTTTGGAGGCCGCCGACCGGCGATTAGGGGAGATTGGAATAAGTGTCAGGCCCGCCCGAACCATGCCGCCGCGTGGCGCACATGGTCCTCGATATCCGGATAGGCAGGTGTCCAGCCCAGATGATTGCGGGCCTGGGTGGCGTCGGCGATCAGGATGGCGGGGTCGCCGGGGCGGCGGTTCCCATCGCGGCAGCGCACGGGCAGGCCCGTCACCCGTTCCACGGTACTGATCACCTCCCGCACTGAGAAGCCCCGGCCATTGCCCAGGTTCAGGCACTGATTGCCGCCGCCATCCAGAAGGCGGCGTAGGGCCAGGACATGGGCCGCAGCCAGATCGCTGACATGGACATAGTCGCGCACGCAGGTGCCGTCCAACGTCGGGTAATCGCTTCCGAACACCCTTATCTCGGGCCGCTGTCCAAGGGCGGTTTGCAGAACCAGCGGGATCAGATGGGTTTCCGGATCATGTCGTTCCCCCAATTCCCCATCCGGATCGGCGCCCGAGGCGTTGAAATAGCGCAGGGAAGTGAAGCGCAGCCCACCGCCGGCGGCGGCCAGATCGGCCAGGATTTCCTCCACCATCAGCTTGCTGCGGCCATAGGGGTTGACGGGGATCAGGGGCTGCGTCTCCACGATCGGTGCGCCCCCGGCATTGCCATAGACAGCGGCGGTGGAGGAAAAGATCAGCGCCGTCACCCCGGCCCGGTCCATCGCCTCCGTCAGGGCCAGCGTCCCGGCCACATTGTTGCGATAGAAGCGGCCCGGTTCCGTCACCGACAGCCCCGCCTCGATCAGGGCTGCGAAATGCAGGACGCCGACGGGCCGGTAATGGCGGAATATGGCGTCCAGGAAGCCCGCATCCTCCAGTGATCCACGCTCCAGCGGGCCCCAGCGCACGGCATCCGCTGACCCGTTCGACAGATTGTCGACAGCCACGGGCCGGAACCCGGCCCTGGCCAGCGCCTTGCAGCTGTGGCTGCCGATGAAACCGGCGCCGCCGGTGACGATCACGGTGGGGGCGGTCATGGGCCCGGCTCCTTCATCCATTGCGGTCCATCCATCAAGACACCGCAGTGCAGCATGCCGACAAGCCGCCTTTCGCGCGGCCACAGACTGATCACAACCGGGACCCTCTGGAACCGTGTTGTGTTGCAGCATGACCGACGCGATCATTCTTGCCGGCCCCCGACGCCCCCCACGCACCCTGCCCATCCTGGCGGCGGACGGGGGCAATGTGGACGTGCCCGGTCTGGTCCGCCTGTGCGCGTTCTGCGGCGCGCTTTACCTGGGCATCTATGCGCTGGAGGCACCGGCCCGCTACGGCCTTTATCTGGCGGGGCGGGACAGCCTGATCCTGCTGCGCGACGGGTTGATCCTGGGGCCGCTGCTGGCGCTATGCATGGCGCATGCGGCGCAACTGCGCGTGCATCCCGCGTTCGCCGCCTTCGGCATCGCCATGGGCTTTCACGGGCTGGTGCTGATGGGAACTATGGGCAGCCCGCTGGGCGTGGCCTATGGCGTGAAGGTGCTGGTCAATCTGCTGTTCGGCTTCTTCCTGGCCGCGATGTTCGTGGCGCCGGGGGGCCGTGTCCTGCGGTTCTTCGCCCTGCTCTGGGTCGTTATCGTGATCGGCATCTGCCTGGACAAGGCGGGCATGGCCTTTCCCTGGACCGGGATGCGGACCATGGTCGGCGACCTGAATGTCGATGTCTCCAAGGACTGGCAGATCAGTGACCCGTTCGCCCGCCGTGTCGCGGGCTTCACACGCAGCTCCATCGCTGTCGCCGCCATCCTGCCCTGCCTGACCATCGTACTGATGGGCCGGCTGCGCAGCCCGCTGGCGCGGGCCTGTCTGGCGCTGCCGGCCCTGGTGGGCGTGTTCCTGACGACGCAGAAAGGCTCCCTCATCGCCTTCCTGCCGGTGGCGGCCTTGCTGTGCCTGCCGGCGGGTTTGCGGCTGACGGGCCTGCGTGCCGCCTTCCTGGGGTTTCTGCTGCTGGCCGCCGGGCTGCCGCTCTTCACCCATGGTCTGCACCTGGACCATGGGGATGGGGTGTTCAGCATGGAATCCCTTTATCTGCGCATCGCCTATACCTGGCCCGATGCCTGGGACTGGATCGCGCGGCACCAGATGCTGGTGTTCGGGGTCGGCCTTGGCGGCCTGGGCGGACCACAGCGGCTCTATGCCCCGGACGCCTTCAATCCCGCCGACAATATCGCGGTCCTGCTGTTCGCCTGGTTTGGCCTGTTCGCCGTGATCTATGCGGCGCTGGCCGTGCGCCTCGCCCTGCGGCCCGTGACGGGCGATGTGCGGCGGGTGGAGGCGGCGGTGGCCATCCTGGCCTTCGCCGCCGGTTACGGCGTCGTCCTGTCGGTGGTGGAGGATCAGGCGGCCTGCCTGTTCCTGGGTGCTGCCCTGGGCACCCTCTGGCGGGAGACGGCACAAGCCGGCCCCGCACTGCGGCCCGCCGGGCCGCTTCACGCTCCTGACATCATGGAGGCAGAAGATGAAGACCAGCCTGCATTCGCTGCGTCAACCGGACGTGGTCAGTTTCGATCCCGCCGGTTTTGAGGATGCCTGCGCCCATCTGATGCGGCAGGTGAACGGGGATTTCCGGCCCGACGCCCTGATCGCCGTGCCCACGGGTGGGCTGCATGTGGCCGAAGCCATGGCGCGGTCGGCGGGGGACCGCCTGCCAGTGCTGTCCATGACCTGCCGCCGGGCCAGCACCGCCGCCAAGAACCGGCTGGCCGGGCTGAAAGCCCTTGCGGCCCGGCTGCCGCGCCCCGTGGCCGACCGCTTGCGCGTCTTCGAACATGCGCTGCTGACCCAGCGCGCCCGGTCCGCCCCCGCCGCGCCCTATATCTTCGATCCGCAGGAACTGTCGCGCCTGCGCGCCTGGCTGTCCGGGGCCGGGGGGCGTGTGTCGCTGCTGATCGTTGATGACGCGGTGGACAGCGGCGTGACGCTGCATCATGTGCTGGAGGCGGTGCGGGGTCTGGCCCCATCGACGGCAGAGATACGGTCCGCCGTGATCACCGTGACGACGCCCCGACCGCTGGCCCGGCCCCATTACGCCCTGCATCAGGGGCAATTGTGCCGCTTCCCCTGGTCCCTCGATGCGTAGCGTCCTGATCCTGGACCTGGACGGCACCGTCCTTTCGGTCAACAGCTTCCGCCTCTGGGCGTCCTACATGCTGCGGGCGGCAAGCCCGCACATGGCGCCGGGGCGGCGGCTGGGCCTGGCCTTGCGCGCCGGCGGGGCGCTTGTGGCGCGCAAGGCCGGGCTGTTGGGGCATGAGGCGCTGAAACACCATCTTCAGTCCCTGTGGCAGCGGTCCGTCGCGGGGGATGGCGGCGCCACGCTGGCCCATTTTAACAATGGGCTGCGCCGGCATGTCCGCCCGGAACTGCAACCGCTGCTGTCGGCGGTGGCGGCGGGGCGCCTCGACGGGGTGCTGGCCACCGCGGCGGCGGCGGATTATGCGCAGGAATTCGGCGGCCTTTTGGGCATTCCCCATGTCTTGGCCACCCCGGCCATCCGCCCCCGGACCATGCCCAGCAATATCGGGCCGCACAAACGGGATGCCGTGCTGGATTTCCTGGCCCGGCAGGGCTGGATGGAAAGGCCGCGCATCCTGTTCACCGACCATGAGGATGACCTGCCGCTGATTGAAATCTGTGGAACGATCCATTGGTTCGGCCCTGCCACGGCCCTTCCGGCCCTGGCCGCACGTTTCCCGCATGCCGCCCTGCACCAGGGCTTCACGGATCAGGAAGACAGGAGAGAGCGATGCTGATCAACATGTTCGACACCGCCATGGACAGCGACAATCTGGGCGACCAGTTCATCATGGATGCCGTCTGGCAGGAGGTTCGGTCGCTGTTCCCGGATGCCGGCTTCATCCGTACCCCCACCCACCGCCGCGCGACCTTGTCGGAACTGCGGGAGGGGCGGAAGGCCGACCTGTCCATTGTCGGCGGCACCAATATCCTCAAATCGCACATGTTGGTGCGCGGCAACTGGCGCATCACGCCCCTGGATTACCTGAACTGGCGCAATGTGATCCTGATGGGCGTGGGCTGGCAGCAATATGGGCGCGGCGGCCCGGATGCGGCGACGCGCCTGTTCTTCCGCAAGGTCCTGTCGCAGGATGGCCTGCATTCGGTGCGCGACATGCACACCTACAACCTGCTGCGCCCGCATGTGCCCAATCTGGTCTATACGGCCTGTCCGACCATGTGGATGCTGGACCGCAGCCATTGCGAGAGCATCCCCGTCCGTACGGCACAGGATGCGGTCTTCGCCGTCACCTATTATCGCCCCGCCCCCGAACAGGACCGCCGCATCTTTGAAATGCTGCGCCTGAATTACCGCACCGTCTATTTCTGGCCGCAGCAGGCGGAGGATGTGGACTATATGCGGGAGATCGGGGCCACCGGCTATGTGCCCATCACGCCCGACATTGCCGCCTATGACCGGCTGCTGGCGGAACAGGATGTGGATTTTGTGGGCGCGCGTCTGCATGGCGGCATCCGCGCCCTGCAGCACCGCCGCCGGGCGCTGATCATCCCGGTCGATAACCGGGCCACGGAAATCAGCCTTTCTACCGGCCTGCCCGTGGCGTCGCGGATGGAACCGGAAGCCATCGAACATTGGATCACCAACCCGGCGCCCACATCCCTGACCCTGCCGCTGGAAGGCATCGTCGCCTGGCTGGGGCAGTTCCGTCAGGCCGCGGCCACCGCGTCTCGCGCCACCGCCGCGCGATAGATCGACAGAAGGTCGGCCACATGCCGGTCCCCGGACCGGCTGTCGGCCCAGAAATCGGTGTAGGCGGCCAGTCCCGCCGCTTGCACCGCCGCATCATCGGCGATCAGCGACAGGCAGCGGGCCAGATCCGCCTCATCCCCGCTGCGGAAAAGCCAGCCGGACACGCCGTCGCGCACCCGTTCGGCGGCGGCGGAGATATCGCTGACGATGGCAGGCACGCCGCGTGCCGCCGCCTCGGCCACCGTCAGGCCGAATGTCTCGTACCACAGGCTGGGAAAGACCAGACAGCGCGTGCAGGACAGCAATTTCTGGATATCGGCACTGTCCAGCCAGCCCGTCACCCGCATGCCGGGAATGGCTTCGATCTCCGCCCGCAGCGGCCCGTCGCCGGCAAAGGTGATGGGAAGGCCCATGCCGGCGGCCACCCGCGCCAGCATCCGCACGCCCTTCTCCTCGTCCAGGCGGCCCAGATAGAGGATCATGTCATTCAGGGCTACAGGCGCCGGCACTGCGCGCACCGCCTCCACCGGGTTGGGCAGGCGGTGGATCTGGGCTTGGCGCGGCAGATACGGGGACAGGATGCGGGCGGACCGTTCCGACAGGGCGATATAATGCGCGACAGAGGCCGGGAACCGCCCTGCCGCCCTCTGGATCAACCCCCGCGCCACCCGAAACAGCTTGTGTGCGTGCCGCCGCTTGTCACAGCGGGTGGTAATGCAGTCACGCGATAAGGCGGCTCGCGTGCAGGGCTGCGCCGTCTGATAGTTGAAAAAGGCGCCGTTGGGGCAGGCGGGGAAGAAATCATGCAGGGTGCAGATGACGGGGACGCCCATCCGGTCGGCCACCCGCACCGGTGCGGTCGTCAGCGCCTTGGTATAGCCGTGCAGATGCACGATGGTCCGGTCGGGCGGCAGGGGGCGCAGGATATCGGCCACCAGACGCGCGGCCCTGCCGTTCCACAGGGCCTGCAACGCCGCACCGGGATGGCGGCCCGCCTCCAGCAATTCACGCTGGTCCAGGCAATGCACCGTCAGGGGGGCGTCGCGCAACGGGGCGCAGACGGGGCCGACAGCGCCGACAAAGATCACCCGCGCGCCCGACCGCGACAGCCGTACCGCCTCGTCGATGGCCACCTTGCTGGCCCCGCCCTGCACGTGACAGTAATCATTCAGCATGAGGATGGTCAGGTCGCGGTCGGATGCGGGCGGCCTTGGTGTTGATGCCTTTCGGCGGATCAGGCGGCAGCCCAGCGCGATACCGGGCAGTTCCACTACCCGTTCGGCGGCAAAGGCCAGCAGCAGGACCAGCGCCACCGTAACGGCCACCCCCGCGATGCCGGGTTCATACAGGCCGAAAAGCAGCGACAACTGGATGATGGGGGCGTGCAGCAGATAGACGCCATAGGACATGTCGGATGTCATCCGCAGCCGGGGCGTCATCAGGGCCAGCACCACCACCAATGCTGCGACCAGCACGGGATAGAGGAGCGGCGGGCGGGCATGCAGCAGGCCCGTGACGGCGGCGGCCAGCGCCAGACCCAAGGCCAGCCCGGCCCAGCGGTTTTCCAGCCGCAGCCGGTGGCGGTACCGGTAGGCGGCGACGCCCAGCACGAAGAATTGCAGCTGTCCCGGCAATTGCTTGGCCAGGGTGGCATGGCCCGCCCGGTCCAGCAGATGGTGATAAAGGGCCGAGGCCAGGAAGAGGACCACCAGCACCCCGATCCCCCGCCGCTGGAATAGCCGCCAGATGAAGGGCAGCAGCAGGTAGAAGCCGACCTCGATCTTCAGGGTCCAGAGGCTGGCATTCAGGCTCTGTTCGTACAAACCGCTTAAAGGCCCATTGCCGACATCATATTGCAGGAAGTTGGCGAAGGCGGCATTGGCCAGGAAATAGGTGGCCATGGACCCCAGATTGCCGGAGACCCCGCCTTGCGCCAGGGCCCCCAGGATCAGGGTCTGGGCAATGACGACCGTGATATAGAGCGGGTAGATGCGGAAGAAGCGCTTGATGAAAAAGCGCTTCGGGTCCGGGTCGCGGTCAAAGCTGTTGGCCACCAGATAGCCGCTGACCACGAAGAAGCATTCCACGGCCAGGGCCGCATAATTGAAGGGCCAGGGCGGCGACGGGATGGCGATGAACAGCTGATGATGGCCCAGCACCACCAGCAGCGCCAGCAGCAGCCGCAGGGGCGTGAAGTTGTTATCCGTGAAACCATCATCAGATCGCATCACTTCAGGCTCCCGCTATCCGTTGAACACCGGGCCGATACTTGGGTGCAGATGCGAACCCGAAATCGGCGTGAAGTCCGGCCTTGCCAGAACTATTTAGTGTCACCTTCACAGGCTGGGTTGTGATCACCCTGTGACCCGCTCCTTTGCCCGGTGCGCATCCGAATTCTGGATGTTATGGCAGGGGGGAACTGAACGGGATCATCATGACCCAGGACTGTACCAACCAGAAGGCGATCAGGGGGCCGGGCCGCTGGCATCCGCGCCAACTGCGCGCCTCGCTGTCGGCCCGGCCCTTCCTGCGCAATGTCTCCATCCTGCTGACGGGGGCGGCTGGGGGGCAGATGATTGCCCTGCTGCTGTCGCCGCTGCTAACGCGGCTGTACACGCCGCAGCAGTTCGGGACCTTGAGCGTCTATTCCGCTGCCCTGACCATGATCGTGGTCGTGGCGTCCCTGCGCTATGAATTCGCCCTGCTGCTGGTGCGGCGGCGGGCGGATGCCGTCAATCTGACAGCGGTCTGCCTGTGTGCGCTGCTGCTGACCACGGCGGCGCTGGGCGTTGCGGTCTTCGCGGTGCCGGATGCTACGCTGCGGGCGCTTTGGTTGGTGCCGTTGGACGAGGGGCCGCTGGCGGCTTACCAGGGGCTGCTGGTCCTGGGCTATTTCTGCCTCGGCTTCTACTACATCGCCTTGCAACTGGCCACGCGGGCCGGCGACTTCCCCGCCATCGCCAAGACAAGGCTGGCGCAGGGGCTGGTGGGACCGGTCAGCCAGATCGGGCTGGCCCTGGCGGGGCTGGGGGCGCCGGGTCTGCTGGCCGGCTTCGTCCTGGGGCAATCGGCGGGAAGCTTCGGCCTGTTCGGCTGTGTCCTGGCCCGGATGCGGCGTGTCTGGCGGCTGCTGTCCTGGCGGCGCATGCGGGTAATGGCCCGCCGCCATATCCGTTTCCCGCTGATCAGCAGCTGGGCCGCCCTGATCGACGCGGCGGGCAGCAGCCAGTTGCTGTATCTCTTGGCCGGCATCGCCTTTTCCCCCGCCGTGGCCGGCTTTATCTTCCTGGTGGAACGGGTGGTCTCGCGCCCGCTGGCCATCGTCGGGACCTCCATATTGCAGGTCTATATGGGGGAGGCGGGAAAGATTGCGGCCAGCGACCCCACCCGCCTGAAACGCCGCTTCGCACAGGTCGTGTCGCGGCAATTCCTGCTGGCGCTCCTTTGGATTCTGGCCGCCAACCTGGCCGCGTCCGTCGCCTTTGCCCGCATTTTCGGGCCGGAATGGCAGCAGGCGGTGACCTATCTGCACGCGCTCAGCCTCGGCTATCTGGCGCAGGCGGTTGTCCAGCCCGTGTTCCACACGCTTCAGATCCTGGGCCGGCAGGGGCTGGCCGCCGGCTGGCAGGTGGGGCGGCTGTGCCTTACGGTCTGCGTGTTCCTGGCCGGTATGGCCCAGGGATGGGCCGCCCCTTGGGTGATCGCGGGATACAGCGCGGCACAGGCCGTCTGCTGCCTGCTGCTGCTGGCCCTCATGGTGCGGGCCATCGATCAACAACGGGACGAAGGGGTGAAGGGATGAAACACACCGCCGCCATCATTGCGCTGCTGCTGGGCGCGACGCCCATGGCCGCCGCAGCCCCCTTCTGTGTCAAGGTCACGGGCGTGCCGGCCCAATGCCTCTATGTCGATCCCGCCGCCTGTCAGCGGGAGGCGGACAGGGCCGGCGGGCGCTGCGTCACCAATGAGCGGGAGTTTGAAAGGCCCATCGCCGCCCTGCCTTACTGTCTGGCGCGGGCCGGCAATGTCATGTCCTGCGTCTACCCCGCCTATGCCGATTGCGAGACGGATGCCCGGCGCCTGGGCGGGACCTGCGTCGCCGCCAGGCTGCCGCCCCGGCCCGGTCCGGTAAAGGAACCGGGCACCGATCCCTTCGCCATCACCCGTCCTTAGAGCGCGTTTCCGTTGACTGGAAATACGCTCCAGCTTTTGGTTCCTCAAGCGCCGGCGCCGCATCCGCGGCTTGGCTTCACGCCGCACGTGCGGCGCGGCGGCAGTCGCCGCCGGAGCTGTTTCCGGTATACCGAAAACAGCTCTAGATCACGGCGGCCCGTCGCGCAGGTTGGGCACGAAGCGACCAAAGCCGCGTTCGGGAAAGTCCGTGACGGGCACGGGCGGCGTCGTATCGCCGGCGGCGCGGCCCACATAGATCTGATACCGGCTGCCGGACCTCAGTGATTCCTCGACAAAACCGGCGGACAGGGAGGAGCCGGTGTTGATGAAGGTGGGCACCGTGGCCGGTGCCCCGTCGCGCACGACATAGACCAGCCCGCCGAGAATGTCGGTCCGCGCCCCCTCGCGGTTGTCCAGCACGGTGCAGACCCCCTCGGTCTTCAGGCCCAGGATGGAAAGCGGGCTGCCCCGGTTGATGATGCGGGTCGTCGTGCCCTCGCTGTCGAACTGGCGCGCGAATACCGGCTGCGGCCCCGTGATGCGCAGCAGGCCGCAGCACATATTGTCCAGGAAGGCCCGGCCGCCGGTGGCGCGGCGGTCCAGCATGGTGGTGCCGGCGGACACGATGTCCCGCATCACGATCTCCCGCCCGCCCGACAGTTCCACCCCGACCTGCTCGCCCAGACCGGTATTGTCAAAGGCCAGCCGTTCAATGAACAAGGGCGGCCCCGCCGTGGCGACGCGGAACATGCCGTTGGTGCGGGCAAAGGCCGGACGGCGGTTGATGACGCGGATGGTGGAATTCATGCCCACGATCCGTTGCAGGCTGGCCGGGATATCCACGCTGTCATTCACGGCATAGGTGCCGTTGGGCAGATAAACTACGGCTGCCCCCGATGCGAAGGCCTGGCGCAGCGCCTGTGTCGCGTCCTGTGCGGGATCGCCGGTCGCGCCATAGGTGGCGACATTCACCCATTGCCCGGCTTCCACCATGGGTACCGGCGGCGGGTCCGCCCATGCCGTGCGCCCGGCGGGCGGCGGTGCGGCCTGCCAGTTGCTGCGCCCTTGCAGCACACCGCTCTGCACCGTGCCGCCGATGGACAGGTCGCGCAGGGTGACGAAGCCGTCATTGCGGATCAGGTCCGCCACGCCGCCACCGGGGGCTGTCCCGCCCTCGATCGCCAGAAAGGCCTTGTCGCCCGCATTGATGATCCGGCCCGAAGGCCCGTCGATGCGCAGATCACGGAAGGTCAGGGCGTTCTGGCTGTTGGCGATGGCCGTGTCCGTCTGGTTCGACAGGTTCACATGTTCGAAGGTCAGGCCATACTCGGTCTGGGCGGTCGCGATGCCGGTGGCGAAGCCCTGGATCGTCAGATGCTGGATCAGGGTGGGGCCGGGCCATTTGCGGGTCATGGACAGGCCCACGGCCCCGCTGCCGGCCCCGGCGCGCAACGTGACATGGCGGATGGCGCCGCTGTTGTTGCCCAGATAATCGATGGCGATGGCACCTTGATTGCCGCTGCCGACATCGATGGTCATGTTCTCCACGAAATTCATGTAGGCGTCGTTGCCCTCTCCCCGGCCCGGATAATCCTTGCCACCCTCCGTCGCCCCGCTGCGGTACAGTTTCGAACTGGTCAGGATCACGGGCTGCGGGCGCTGCGGGTCGCCATAGCCCGGGGCCTGGTCGGGCAGTTTCAGCACCGTTCCGGTTTCCGATTGCCCGATCAGGACGAAGCCCGATGCGAACCGCCCATCGGCATAGCGTTTCAGCAGCGTGGCCGTGATACGGTAGGTGCCGTCGGGCACGAAGACCAGCCGGTCCTGCCAGAAGCTGGCGCCCGTATCCCCGCCGCTGGCCGCCAGCGCCGCCAGGAAGGCGGCGGTATCGTCGGTCTGCCCGTCGCCCACCGCCCCGAAATCGCGCACATTCAGGGCGCTGCTGTCGGCGGGATAGAGCTCTGCCCGCGCCGGGAGGGCCGGCAGCAGCAGGCACAGCAGCAGCGGCAGGAGGCCCTTACGCCACGGCTGCCGCCATGCGGGCACCGGCCAGCGCCCGGTAATGTCGTTCGTAATCATCGATCATGCGCTCCATGCTGAAGCGTCGGGCCAGGGCCGCCGACGCGTCGGGCAGTTCCGGCAGCGCACCCGGATCGCGGGCCAGCCGCGCCATCAGGGTGGCCAGCGCGCCGGCATCACCGGGCCGGAACAGAAAGCCGGTACGCCCGGCCTCCACGAATTCGGGAATGCCGCCGATATCGCTGCCCAGCAGGCCCAGGCCGTAGGCGGCAGCCTCCACGATGGTCACGGGCGCATTCTCAAACCACAGGGACGGCAGCAGCAGATGCCCCGCCCGCGTCAGGGCCTCCACCTTCGCCGGCCCGTCCAGGAAGCCCAGATAGCGGATGCGCGGGTCGGCGGCTGCGGCTGCCCGCACCTTGTCTGCCAGCGGTCCCTTGCCCGCGATGGACAGTTCCACGGGCAGGTCGCGCGGCAGGATGGCCATGGCCTCCAGCGCCGTTTCCACCCCCTTCTCCACCGTCAGCCGCGTCAGCATCAGGAACCGGCCCCGGCTGTCCGGGGGCCGGTTCTGGCGGATGTCATCGGCGTCGGGGGGCAGGGGAATGCCATTATGCACCACGGTTCCGGCCCCCGCGCGCAGGCCTGCGCGCTGATGCAGGTCCAGAAGGAAGCGTGACGGGCTGGCGAATAGGCCGACATGGCGGGTGGTGCGGATATGCCAATGCCGGTACAGCCGGCAATGGACGCGCGGCCGGGTGCATAGCCGCCAGTCATGGGTCAGCAGGAAGGCACGCGGACACAGCAGATGATAGTCGTGCGCCGTATGCACCACCGGCACGCCATCGGCCCGCGCGCGCGCCCAGATGGCGGCGGAAAACCCGTCGATCAGATGGCTGTGCAGGATATCCGGTCTGGCCCCGTCCAGGATGGTGCCCAGCCGGCGGGCCGCGTCCCGGTTCCAGGCATCCTTGGCATGCCACAGCCATTTGCGCGGTCCGGGGTTCAGCGAGCGTTCGAAGGACCAGTAGAGATTGGGCGGGAAGAAGCGGATCACCTCCACCCCGTCCCGCTGTTCCACCGGATAGGGTTCCATGTCCGGGCCGCAGGTGGAAACAACGGTGACCCTGTGCCCCCGCTGCACCAGCCCTTTGCACAGGAAGGCCACGATCCGCTCTGCCCCGCCGGCCATCAGCGGCGGATAGAGATTATTCACAACCATGACATGCAGGGGCCGGGTCATAGCAGGCTGGCCATCCAGCCGGGCATATGGTTCTGCCGGTCATGCAGGATGGCCCCCAGGATGGGCCGGTTGCAGCGGACCAGAAGTTCGCGCAGGCGGATGGCCGATGACCGCCGCGTCTGCTCCGCCTCGATCACGATGACATTGCCATCGACATGGCCCGACAGGATGGCGCCCAGCGGCTCGCTGTCGGCGGGCGGGGCCACCACGATCACCATGTCGAAATGCCGGCGGAAGCTTTCGATATGGCCCGCGATCTCGTCCGTTCGGGCCGGCGAGATGCCGCGTCCGGGCCAGCCGCGCAGGTCGGCCATATACATTTCCTGCTCCGGTATCTTCATCAGTTCCGCCTGCCGGGCCAGTGCGCGGACAATGCCGTCGGCCCCGGCATCGGCGGCGGACGGCGGCCACGGGGCCCAGGGCTGGCGCGTGCAGTTCAGCACCAGCATCTTCTTGCCCAGGACGCTGGCGGCGGCCCAGGCCATGTCCAATGCGATCTCCGATGCGCCGGGGCCGGGACCGGCTGCCAGGAACTGGATGGCCATACCCCGGTCGGTGGCCAGGACGGCGTCGATTTCCAGGTAAAGCTCGATCAGGTCCACCATGGCCAGATCCTCCGGCACGGGCCAGTCCACCTCTCGGACTTCATGTTCCTGCCACGGGGTGATGGGGTCCCGGAACGGTTCCGGGGCGATGTTCAGCTTCGTCATGCGCTGTCTCCGTAGGCCAGCAATTGCAGGGGTGGCCGATGCGGCTGCCGCTCGAAGCTGGCCAGGACCGGCAGGTCCAGAAGGAAGACAACCTGTTCCGCCGTCGTGAAGCGGTCGTCCCGCGCTTCGCGCAGCAGCACCGCGATGGTGGCCAGGATGGCGCCGCCGATCAGGCAGGCGATCATCGTGGCCAACCCGCGCGGCCGTACCGTGCGATAAGGCTGGGTCGGCTCGCTCAACACGGCGGCGGGGGAAATGCGTTCGCTGTTCAGGTTGCCTTTCACGCGGGCATTGGCGTGCTGCATCGACAGGGAACGGTACGCTTCCTCCGCGATCTGGTATTCGCGCACCAGATCATTGAACCGGCCCCGATTGCGGCGCAGCTCGGTCAGACGCTCATCCAGGGTCGCTATCTGGCCGGTCAGCACCTGGACGGGCTGGGCATTGCTTTCCACGTCGGCGCTGGTGCGCAGATAATCGGTTTGCAGGGTCTGATAGACGCTGTTGGGCGCATTGGTGGACCGTTTCTCCAGATCGACGCGGCGGGTCGCCACCTCCTTTTCCGCCGTGGCGATGCCGGCCTTCAAGGCGGCCATGGCCGGCCCGTCGGGGTTATAGGTGGCCAGCATCTGGCTGCGCTTCATGCGCAGTTCCAGAAGCCGCGACTGCGCCTCGTCCAGGGCGCGATATTTCTCGCCGCTGGCCGTCTCCGGCAGTTTTTCCGGCACTTTGGTCATCAGTTTTTCCAGGCCGCGCTTGCGTTCCTGCGCCTGGGCCAGGGTGGCGCGGGCGGCGTGCAGACTGGTATCCAGCTCGCTGCGCTGGGCCAGCAGATCCTCCACCTCCTTATCGAAGCTGCTGATCCGCCACTGATCCTTGAAGGTTTCCAGCGTCTGCTGCGCCTTGGCCAACTCATCGCTGGCCTGCCGCACCTCGCCTGCCAGAAAGCCTTCATGCGGGTTGTGGTAGATCTGGGTCTGCCGGCCCACATACAGGTCGATCAGCTTGCGCACCAGCTTGGGCGCCATCTCCTTGTCGGGGTGGCGGAGCGACAGGGTGATGATGTTGTCCTGGTTGCCCACCTCGGCGGCCAGATCATCCAGCAGCCTTGTGACGGCGGCATCCATCGCGGTTCCGCGCGCCGGCGGGTCCGCGGCGATGTCAGGATAGATGGCGGGGATGCCGAACGCCTCCACCGTTGCGCGCGCCAGATCATGGCTGTGCAGGATGGCGGCGTGGGCCAGCACGATCTCCCGCCGGTCGGACGGGGTCAGCTCAGTGGCCGGCCCCCGTTCCACCTCCGGGGCGGACCAACGGCCAAAGGTGACCACCAGTTCCGCCGCGGATTCATATTTCTTGGTCGCGAAAGTCAGGTATCCGGCCCCCAGCAGCACTGTGCCGAGCAGGACCGTCATGAACAGGCGCCATCTCTTGCAGATCGTGATCAGGACGCCATGGGGCAGGGCTGTCGCGTACATTGCCGTCTCCCGCAGGGTGGACCAGCAATCCTTCGTCAGTTGTTCGAAGGGTTGATGTTGTAGGTGAAGCCCCAATTGAAGGGCACGAACTGCTGCACGAACTGGTTCCAGAAGGTGTAGGCCTCATAGACGCCCGTGCGCGGCACATAGACCACGTCATACTGGGCCAGCCGCACATCGGCGGCGGGGTCCTGGCCCGTGATTGCGGCCATGTAGTCGACGGCCATGGCCTGCGGCTTGTCGCCGTCGCCCCGCCGCAGGATGAAGATATTTTCGCGTGAGGCCGACAGCTTCACCCCGCCGGCCCGCGCGATGGCCTGGGTCACGGTCAGGTTGGGGCCGACGGTGATGAATTCACCGGGGCTGCCCACCTCACCGGCCACATAGACGCGGTTGGGCGCGAAGGAATGGACGATCACGCTGATCTGCGGATCGGTCAGCAGCGTCCGGTACTTCTCCCGCAGGCTGGCCGAAATCTCCGACGGCGCGCGGTTATAGGCCATCACATCCTCGGCGATGGCGGTGGAGATCATGCCGTCGGGCCGCACCACCACTTCCTCGTTCAGCTCCGGATTGAGGTAGAGGCGGATATAGAGCATGTCGCCCACTTGCACCTTGTATCCCGGCAGGGTGGCAGCGGTGCCGGCCACAGGCGTCGCTACCTGCGGCGCCCGTGGCAGGGCCGCCTGCCGCTGCGCACAGGCGGTCAGCAGCAGGGGCAGCAGGAGAAGCAGGCTGATCGCGGGCGCCTTCATGGGGACGGCCCGCCTCAATAGGCGCCGTCGCGGCGCAGCACCGCCGATGGCGTGCGCAGCAGCACGCGCAGGTCGGACAGGAAGCTCCAGTTGCGGGCATAGTCGCGGTCCAGCCGCACCCGCTCGCCATAGCCGGTATCGTTGCGCCCGCTGATCTGCCACACGCCCGTGATGCCGGGGCGGCAGCGGGAATAATCATGGAAGGCCGCGCCATAGCGCCGGACCTCGTCCGCCACGATGGGGCGGGGGCCGACCAGACTCATATCGCCGGCCAGCACGTTCAGCAATTGCGGCAGCTCATCCAGGCTGGTGGTGCGCAGGAAACGGCCGACCCTGGTGACGCGCGGATCATCGCGCAGCTTGAAATCGCGCTCCCACTCCGCCCGTGCCGCCGGATCGGTGGCCAGCAGGCGGGCCAGCACGGCCTCCGCGTTGGGCACCATGGTACGGAACTTCCAGCATTTGAAGGGCTGGCCCCGCGCGCCGACACGGCGATGACCGAACAGCACCGGCCCGCCATCACGCTTGGCCAGCACGGCCAGCGTCAGGAACAGGGGGGACAGCAGCGCCAGCAGCGATGCCGATGCGGCGATGTCGAACAGCCGCTTGCTGATCCTTGTGGCCGGGTTTTGCCGCACTGCGGGACGGCGTTCACGGTCCAGATGCTGGTCAATGGCGGCGGCATGCAGGCGGTGCCAGTCATAACCGCGCGCGCCAGCCGAAGAACCGACCAGAACAGCTTGCCGCGACAGGGGGGCCGTAAAGGCTTGCGATGCCATGATACGCTCCATCTCCGTGGGTAAAGGGTGCCCATCGCCTGCGAATACTTCGCGGGTGGCGGCAATAGTTTGTTGGTTTCGTCATTCCCAGGTGCCGACTATAACAACCGCAATGGCGCGTCGGCCTGTGGTCAATCTGTGTCCTGATTATGTTGCGCCGCAACCAGGGTCACGGTGCCTCCGCCGTCCCCACGCGGGTCAGGACGATGCCCGCCACCCGGCCCCGCGCCTTGCGCAACCGGGTCAGGGTGCCCAGGGTCCGGCCCCGCCGCGTGTAGCGCCAGCGGATGGCATACAGAACCCGGTCCATCATCCCCGCCACCAGCGTCGCATCGGACGCGTCCAGCAGGGGCGGCAGGTCCAGCAGCAGCAGGTCATAGCCGCCCGACAGATCAGCCAGCAGCGCCTTCATGCGCGCCGACAGCAGGGCCCGCGCCCCCAACCTTCCCCGGCCCGCCGGGATCAGGTCCAGGCCAGAGACGGGATCGGTTCGGACCACCTCATCCACCCCCGGCGGGTGGGGGGACAGAAGCTCTGCCAGACCCGGTGCGGGGGACATCGCGAACAGCGCATGCTGTCCGGGTCGGCCCCAGTCGGCATCGATCAGCAGCACGCGCTGCCCCTCGCTGGCCAGCAACCGGCCCAGCGTGGCGGCCAGCAGCGACCGTCCTTCCCCCTTCTCCGCCGATCCGATGGCCACCGTCAGGGGGCGGCCGGCGGGATGGGTGGACAGAAGGGCGGCATGGATGGCGCGCAGGTCCGCCGCCAGCATTGATGCTGGATCGCGCAGCACCTGTTCCATGGCGTGGGCACCATCGGGCAGTTCGGGAAGGGCCGCCAGGACCGCAAGGTCCGTTGCCGCCTCCACCGCGTCGGCATCGCGAAAATCACGCGGGTCCCCCCGCCGCCGGCCCAACAGCGATCCCGCCACCCAGGCGGCGGCACCGGCCAGAAGCCCCGCCGCCAGACCCAGCCAAAGGCCGATGCCCAGGCCCGACAGCAAGGCCATCCCGGACAGTAGCAGCGGCCAGGGACCGCCGCCCGCTGCCGCCGGTGCTGGCACCGTGCGTTGGCGCAGGGGCTGAATCGGGCGGCGGGGCAGGGGGCCCTGCCGCCTGGATGGGGTGGTGGCGCGCATCCGGTTCCGGGTGGGGAAGGGGGCGGGGTCGGCACCGGCGGGCCTCCCGTTTCCCGCCGGCCCGGTTACCGTGGGCGACCCGGTCGGATGCGGCCAGTGATCATGCTGTGGTCCGGCATATCATCCCTGAAGATGCGGCAGGCGGACATGCATGCGCAGGCCGCCGCCCGGTCGGTTGGATGCCGTGACGCTGCCGCCCAGCGCCTCCACATGGTGGCGCACGATCCACAGGCCCAGCCCGGCATGGGCGGGTTCCCCCGCCGCGGTACCGGCAGGCCGGAAGGAGAAGTTGCGGTCGAAAATATGCTCAATCTTGTTGGGGTCGATGCCCGGCCCTTCATCATCGATGATCAGATCGACGCGGCCCGCCGACCGGGTCAGGGTCGTTTCGATGGTGCCGCCGGGCCGGCAGAAGCCGATGGCATTGTCCAGGATGTTCTCGACGATGATGTCCAGAATACCGTCGGGCGCCAGGACCCGCACATTCTCATCCAGATGACGGATGAAGCGCAGTTGGCGGTCGATGGAGATATCGCGCGCATTGTGCAGGGCGTCGGCCACCACATGGGTCAGATTGATGCGCAGCTTCGGCGCCTCGATGAAATCGGCAGTATCGTTGCCTAGGCGTTGTGCTGCGGAGATCAGGGCCGACAGGCGCGACAGGGCCGTTTCGATCAGCTGCAGGGCGCGCTGGGCCCGCTGATCCTCCCGCGGGGTCACGGCCTTCAACGGCTGAAGGGCCGACCGGATCACGGCCAGCGGCGCCTTCACCGAATGGGCATTCTCCTCCGCCGTGCCCCTGATATTCGCCGCCGCCCGGTGCAGGTCCTGCACCAGCCGGTCGAAATCACCGGCCACGCTGGCCAGTTCGGGCAGGGGGTTGCGGTCGGTGAAGCGGGCGGCCCCAGCCCCGCCCCGCCTTATGTCCCCCGCAACCCGCCGGAAATGCCGCAACGCGACCCGCGCCTTCAGCACGACCAGCAGGGCCAGGCCCGCGAAGGCCAGGTAGATGACAGCCGCCATACGGATATTGTCCGTTTGCCAGTAGGGGCGGCCAAAGGCGGTGTTCAGCAGGGCAGAGGAGTTATCGGCAGAGACCAGGGCCCAGCAGCCGCGCCGCCCCTGGATGGGGATGACCGAGGTCAGAATTTCCTCCGCCCCGTCCATCTGGCGGTAGCGGATTTCGACAGGCTTGTCCCAGGTGCAGCTGTCGCCCAGCGATTTCAGGATGCCGTGGCGGGCCAGCACATCCAGATCGGCCCCCATCTGATCGGCGGGTACGCGCGGGGCCGAGGCCACGAAATAGAAGCCGCCTGCCGCCCCGCCCTGGCTGGGCTTGAACATCAGTTTCAGGATGGTGCCATTATCGGCAAACCGGGCCAGCATGGCGTTCAGTTCCACCGGTGGCACATCCTCGCGCTGTTCCAGGCGGGCGGCCAGCGCTTGCGCCACCAGCCAGCCATTGCGGCGCAGGCTGTCGGCCACCAGATCGCGGCTCTGCTTGTCGGCGCGTTCGAACTGCCCGTACAGGATGACGGGCAGCGCCACGAAGATGCCGACCAGGATGATCAGCCGGAAGGTCAGCGACGACAGGGCCAGCCCCGCGCGCCGCCACAGATCGTCAAGCCGGGGTCGGCGGGTTTCGCCAGCAATATCCGAAGGCGGCGAAGTTCTCGATCTCCCCGAATCCGGGGTCGATGGCGCGGAACTTGTTTCGAATGCGCTTGACCGAGGATCGGACATTTGTTCGATAGCCATCTTCCCCGCTCCCCGCGATGAAACCGCTGCGATGCACGCAGTCATAGATCGCCCGGTAGGTGACATGGTCGCCGGCATTGTCCACCAGCCGCTGAACGATGTTGAACTCCGTCACCGTCAGCTCCACATCGACCCCGCGCCAGTAGGCCCGGCTGAGGCGCGGGCGCAGAACCAGGGCGCCATGGTCGACACTGTCCTCCACCGGTGTGCCCGGCGGCAGCTTGGCGGCATCGGCGATCAACCGGGCGCGCCGGGCCAGCACGGGCACGCCGCGCGACTTGTCGATGAAATCCAGGGCCCCACGCTCCAGCGCCGCCATCTCGAAACTGGTGCCCGACAGGGCGGTCAGGATGATGACGGGGATGTTCACGCCCCGGCGGCGCAATTGCGGCAGCAGGTCGATGCCGTTCCAGGTGGGCAGGTTCCAGTCCAGGATGATGACATCGGCCTCGTTGCCATCGGCCAGATAGTCCAGCAGGGGCGGCCCGTCGGGGAAGCTGGTGACGGCAAAGCCATGATCCTCCAACTCCGCCCCCACCACTTCGCGGAAATCATCATCATCATCGACCAGGGCCAGACGCAGGCCCCCTTCCTCCAGACGCCTATTTCCGGGCTGCGACGCCAAGTCCGTCATCGTTGGCAATACCGAACCGGGCCGCACAAACTCTGACTGCTCGTTCATCCTGATCATCGCTGGTCACCTCATAGGACAGGGCGCGGAACACCCGCGTCTCGACGTCCGGATAAAGGGTAAGGTTCAGGGCGCATTCGCGGCGGCGGAAGGACAGGACGCGCGCCGGCGTCTCCTCCCGGCTGCTGGCCGGCGGACCCAGGGCGCGGGTCAGGCTGCCTTCATCCATGCCCACGGGCAGCAGGGGGGACACCGTTGCCACCGTTTCCGGTACCGGTACCGGTGGGGCGGCGGGTTGGTCCGGTGCCTGTCCTGGCTGTCGGCGTGGCTTTGCCGGTTTTGTCTTGGCGGCTTGGGTGGCGGTTACCTTGGCCTGCGCGGTAGGCTTGGGGGTCGTGGTGGCCGGTGCGCTGGCCGCCGGACGCTGGGTGGGGTCCGGGCGGACATTGGCGCAGCCGGACATGATCAGCGCCGTCGCGATCCCCGTGGCCATCCCTACCCGTAACCGCTCTATCCCCCTGCGGGACATATCCGGCTCCCTTCCCTTAAGTCTGATGGTCCTGCCGGATGGCACCCGCCGGATGATGGGCACTGAATTCCGCCACTTGCACGGGTGGATCGGGGGTAGTTCCGAAAAGGATTTGAACCCTTTTGGGATTACCCCTGGCCAGGGCCCGGACACGCCGCACCCTGCCGGTCGATCGGCACCCGCAGGTAACAAGGGTCACGGCGCCCGGTTCCTGTGACTTCCGATAATGTCCCGGCCTGTGGACCGGTGGTTCCCTGCAGCAGGCCGCAACCGGTTCCATCGTCCCGCTCTATCGGGTCCGGTTCCCGCTGGACGGAAGGGGTAGGATGCGTCGCATAATGCCGGCCCTTCCGTTCGGACCCTGGTGAAGGCAAAACCGCATGACCCGTACTGCCGCTTCCCCCACCCGCCGCCAGCTTCTGGCCGGTACCGCTTCGCTGGCGATGATGGGGCTGGCCCCCCGTGCCCTGGCCGCCGCCGGTGATGGCGCCACCGCCAAGGCCCAGGCGTTCCTGGATCAGCTGACCGACCGTATCCTGGCCTGGTATCCGGAAAACGCCACACAGCTGGGCATCGACAAGGACAGGCATGCGGGCCTGCGCGCCAGACTGGGTGACCGGTCGCTGGCCGGGATCGAGGCGCAGCGTGGCGTGGTCAAGGAACAGCTGGCGACCGTGAAGGCGCTGGACCGCGCCGGCCTGTCGGCAGAGATGCAGGCCAATCTGGAGGTGGCGCAGGCCACGCTGGAACTGTCGGCCAAGGGGCATGGTTTCCGCTTCGGCGACATGGCGCTGCTGAACCAGAGCTATTCCTACCGCAACAGCCCCTATGCCGTGGCCCAGAATGTCGGCGCCTTTGTCGAGGTACCGGACTTCCTGACCAGCCAGCACAAGATCGAAACCAGGGAAGACGCCGACAGCTACCTCTCGCGCCTGACCCAATATGCCACGGCGCTGGATGCGGAAACCGAACGGCTGCGGGTGGAGGGTGGCCAGGGCTACACCTTGCCCGATTTCCTGCTGGACAAGGCCATCGGGCAGTTCACGGGCGTGGCCGGCACGCCGGTGGCCGATTGGGAGCTGGTGAAACATTTCGAGGCCGGTGCAAAGCAGGTGGGCCATGCCAAACCCGGCGAGGCGGCATCCATCATCACTGAAAAGGTCCTGCCCGCCCTGAAGCGACAGCAGGCGGTGATGGAGCAGCAACGCCGGCGCGCGCGCAGCGATGCCGGCGTCTGGGCCCTGCCGCAGGGGGCGGATTACTATGCCTGGGCGTTGAGTGCGGCCACCACCACCAGCCTGTCCCCGGACGAGGTGCATGCCATGGGGCTGGAGCAGCTGAAAATGCTGCAATCCCGCATGGAACCGCTGCTGCGCGCCCAGGGTCTGACCCAGGGGACGGTGGGCGACCGTATGGCAGCATTGGGCAAGGACCCCAAATATCTGTGGCCCAACGACGACAAGGGCCGCGCCGACCTGCTGGCCTATATCAATGGCCGGGTCGATGATATCCGCACCCGGATGCCGCAGGCCTTCACGGTTCTGGTGCCCGGCAAGCTGGTGGTCAAGCGGGTGCCCGTCGCTATTGAGGCTGGCGCCCCCGGCGGCTATGCCAGCGCCGGGTCGATGGATGGCAGCCAGCCCGGCTCCTATTACATCAACTTGCGCGACACCAGCATCTGGCCGCGCCACGCCCTGCCCACGCTCTCCTATCATGAGGGCATTCCCGGCCATATCTGGCAGGGGGAATATAGCTACAAGCTGCCCTTGATCCGTACCCTGCTGGCCTACAGCGCCTATACCGAGGGCTGGGCGCTCTATGCCGAGCAACTGGCCGATGAGCTGGGCGTCTATAAGGACGATCCCATCGGACAGTTGGGCTACCTGCAATCCATGGCGTTCCGCGCTTGCCGTCTGGTCGTGGATACCGGCATTCATGCCAAGCGCTGGACAAGGGCGCAGGCCATCGACTGGTTTGTCACCAACAATGGCTCCACAGCGGCACAGGTGTCGCGGGAGGTGGACCGCTACTGCTCCTGGCCGGGCCAAGCCTGCGCCTACAAGATCGGGCATACGGCGATTAACCGGGTGCGTGATACCCTGAAGGACCGGCTGGGTGGGAAATATGATTTCCGCCGCTTCAACGATGCGCTGGTCATGACGGGTAATGTGCCGCTGTCACGGCTGGAGGCACTGGTGGAGGGGCGGTTGCGGGTCTGACATTCAGGGGGAGGGTAACTGCGATGACAAGCGCACTGGCACAGTCCCCCGCCTGCGACCATAAGGACAGCATATGATTCGATCAAAGCGGGGCAGGACATCTTGCGCCGGCCCCGCGAAATCCCTACCTTCGTATCCATGCGTTTCCTTGCGACCCTTCTGCTGCTGGCGGCATTCCTGATGAATGTCCCTGGGCTTCACGCCCGGGACCTGTCGCATAGCCATGGGCAGACGGGGCATGACCAGACGGGACATACGCAGATGCTGGCCGGGGCGGACCATGCACCCGCCGGCAAAATCTCCATGGATTGCCACCACGAATGCAGCCACATCCACGTGGCCGACCGGGCCCGCGCGGCCCGATTGGTGGAACCCGTGGTCTGGGGCGTGACCGCCTATCCGGCGGACGCCCTGCTGCTGCCGGATAGCGCCGACCCGACGCTTCCCGACGAACCCCCGCGCGCCTGACGAACCGATCTCCCTCGCCGCCGCCCTGACCGGGCGGCCCGGTATCCGTTCGTCATTGCGGAGTATTCATGCGGCTGCATCATGCGGTCGCCCTGGCGATTTTCATCGCCGGGGCTCCGGCGGCATGGGCGCAATCCACGCCCGCCGCCAACCCCACCCCGTTTTCAACACTGTCCCCCAAACAGGCCCTTCTGACCCCTGACACCGCCATCGCGCTGGCCCTTGAACATGCGCCGCGTGGTGCGGCGGCGCGCGCCCGGCTGGATGCCGCCGGCGGGGCCGTCGACCAAGCCGATACCAGCCCCAATCCGGAGATTGGGTTTGAGCTGGAAAATTTCTCCGGCTCCGGTCCCTACCGTGATTTCCGGTCGTCGGAACGCACTTACAGCCTGTCGCAGACCATTGAACTGGGCGGTAAACGCGGACGGCGCACCGATGCCGCCCGTGCGGTCCGCGACGGCGCGGCGGCAGATTTGGCGCTGGCTCGCCTGGATCTGGCGCGCGATGTGCGCCTGGCCCTGTCGGAGGCGGTGGCAGCATCGCGGCAGGTGGCCCTGACCCAGGACGGGTTGCGCCTGGCCGTGGCTGTGCAGGACACCATCAAGGCGCGGGTGGAGGCGGGGCGGGAGGCGCCGATCCAGGCCTCGCGCGCCGACATCGCCCGGCGTCAGGCGCAACTGGCCCTGGATCAGGCCAATCGTCGCCTGACCATCGCGCGCCAGACGCTGGCCGGCCTGACCGGCCTGTCCCCCGCCGCGCTGGCCCTGGACGAAGGCTGGTTCACCCGCATGGACGCCGATGATGCGGCAGCCGGCGGTGACGCCGCCGATCTGCGCCGTCGTCAGGCCGATGTGGCGCGGGGGCGGGCGGAACTGTCGGTGGAACGGGCCAAGGCGATCCCCGATGTCACCCTGTCCGCCGGCTTCCGGCAGTTCCGGGAGGATGGGGAGAATGCCTTTCTGGTGGGCGTGTCGGTGCCCATCCCGATCTTTGACAGCAACCGGGGCGGCATCGCCAAGGCGCGGGCCGATCTGGTTGCGGCGGAGGCCGATCTGGCCGCCGAACGCATCGACCTGGACCGCCGCACCCATGCCGCCCGAGCCAATCTGGCGGCTGCCCGCGACACGGCCCGCACGCTGCAGGACAGCATCATCCCGACCGCTGAACAGGCCTTCGGTCTGGCCAATGAAGGCTATGCCCAGGGCAAGTTCGCCTATCTGGAGGTGCTGGAGGCACAGCGCACGCTGGTCGACGCACGCACCGATCTGATCAACGCCCTGCAGGGCTTCCACGACGCGCGGGCCGAGCTTGACCGGCTGACCGCCCCGGACATTGAGGTGTCCCCATGAACATCACGAAGAAACATGTCCTGATCGGCGTCTCCGCCATCACCCTGCTGCTGGCCGGCGGCTTTGCCGTCAAAAGCTTCACCGGTGCCCCCAAGCCTGTCGCGACCAAGGCCGGCGATGGCCATGATCATGGCGCGGGTGAGGAGGAGCATGAGGACGAAGGGGGTACCATCCATATGGACGCCGCCACCATCACCCGCTCCAAGATCACGCTGGTGGAGGCGGCACCCGGACCTGTGTCCCGTGATATCCGCGTCACGGGCACGGTCGTGGCCGATGCCGACAAGATGGTGCATGTCACCCTGCGCGTGTCCGGCATCGTGACGGAGGTGCATAAGCGCCTGGGCGAGCCGGTGCAGCCGGGCGATGTGCTGCTGGTGTTGGACAGCCGTGATCTGGCCGATGCCAAGGCCGAGTATCTGTCGGCCCTGCGCCAGAACACATTGGCCGCCACCACCCTGTTGCGGGAAGAGGGGCTGTGGCGCAAGCAGGTATCGGCGGAGCAGGATTACCTGACCGCCCGCGCCGCCGCTGAAACCGCCGCCATCGCCCTGGCCGCCGCCAAGCAGCGTCTGACGGTGCTGGGCCTGTCCCCGGCGGAAATCACCGGCCTGGATAAGCAGCCCTTCAGCCTGGGCCGTCTGGAGGTGCGGTCCCCCATCGCGGGCCGCGTCATCGGGAAGGAGGCGGTGCGCGGCGAGCTGCTGTCGGCGGAAAAGGAGGTCTTCTCCGTCGCCGACCTATCCAGCGTCTGGGTCGAACTGCCCGTCTATGCCGCCGACCTGCCCGCCGTGAAGGAGGGCCAGCCCGTCAGCCTGACCGGCCAGGGTGGGCGCAGTGCGGAGGGCAAGGTGGTTGCCGCCGGTGCCACCCTGGACCCGCAGACGGGCGCCGCGCGCGTCGTGGCCGCCCTGGACAACGCCGATGGCGAGTGGCGTCCGGGCGATTTCGGGTCCGGCAGCATCCAGGCGGGTGGAGAGATGGCGGATATCGCCGTGCCGGCCAGCGCTTTGCAGGTCCTGAACGGTGACAATGTCGTCTTCGTGCGCAATGAGGAGGGGTTTGAACCGCGCGTGGTGGAGGTGGGGCGGCGCAACAGCCGCTTTGCCGAGATCACCTTCGGCCTGTTCCCCGGTGAACAGGTGGCGACGGGCAACACCTTCCTATTGAAGGCCGAGGCGTCGCGTGGGGAAGCCTCCCACAGCCACGCGCATTGACGGGAGGGGATGATGATCGAACCCATCCTGTCCTTCGCCATCCGGCGCCGCGTGCTGGTGGTGCTTATGGTGGCGGTACTGGCGGCGTTCGGGGCACGTTCACTGCTGAACCTGCCCATCGACGCCGTTCCCGACATCACCAACAACCAGATCCAGATCACCACGCTGGCCCCCGCCCTGTCGCCTTTTGAGGTGGAACAGCAGGTGACCTACCCCGTCGAAACGGCGCTCGCCGGTATCGCGGGGCTGGAAGATACCCGCTCCATCTCCGTCAATGGCCTGTCCCAGGTCACGGCCATTTTTGAGGAAAAGGTCGATATCTATTTCGCTCGACAGCAGGTGGCCGAACGGTTGGGTGAGGCGCGCGACCGTCTGCCGCCTGGCCTGACGCCCACCATGGGTCCGATCTCCACGGGCCTGGGCGAGGTCTATATGTGGACCGTCGAATATGCGCCCTTTGATGCCAATAAGGCCAAGGCCGGTGCCGCCGGTTGGCAGCCTGACGGGTCCTTTCAGACGCCCGAGGGTGAACGCCTGACGACGGAGGTGGAACGGGCAACCTATCTGCGCACAGTCCAGGACTGGATCGTGGCGCCGCAGATGAAGGGCGTACGCGGCGTGGCCGGGATCGACACGATCGGCGGCCATGTAAGGCAATATCACGTCCTGCCCGACCCGGCCCGTCTGGTCAGTTTCGGCCTGACCTTCGCCGATCTGGGGGCGGCGCTGGAACGCGCCAATCAGAGCTTAGGTGCCGGCCAGATGGAGAGGAACGGGGAACTGCTCATCGTCCGCTCCGACGGTCGCATCTCTACCGCTGAACAGATTGCCGGCACCGTCATCGCCACGCGCGGCGGCGTGCCCGTACGTCTGTCGGATGTGGCAACGGTGCAGACGGGCCAGGAACTGCGCACCGGGTCGGCCAGCGAGAATGGGCGTGAGGTGGTGGTGGGTACTGCCCTGATGCTGATTGGGCAGAACAGCCGTACCGTTGCCGATGCGGTCGATACCAAGCTTCAGGATATCCGCCGCTCTCTGCCCGCCGACATCATGGCCAAGACGGTACTGGACCGCACCGATCTGGTGAATGCCACCATCAAGACGGTGGCCAAGAACCTGACCGAGGGCGCGCTTCTGGTCATCGCGGTCCTGTTCTTGCTGCTGGGCAACATCCGCGCGGCCCTGATCACGGCCCTGGTCATTCCCGTCACCATGCTGATGACAGCGACGGGTATGCTGGAGGCAGGCGTCAGCGCCAATCTGATGAGCCTGGGCGCGCTTGATTTCGGCCTGATCGTCGACGGGGCTGTGATCATCGCGGAAAACTGCCTGCGCCGACTGGGCGAAAGGCAGCATCATCTGGGCCGCGTCCTGACCCTGAATGAACGGCTGGCCGAAGTGATGGAAGCCGCGAAGGAGATGATCCAGCCGTCGGTCTATGGCCAGGCCATCATCATCGTCGTCTATCTGCCGCTGCTGACCTTCACCGGGGTGGAGGGCAAGATGTTCGAGCCGATGGCGCTGACCGTCATCATCGCCCTGGTCGCGGCCTTCATCCTGTCCCTGACCCTGGTCCCCGCCCTGATCGCCATTTTCGTGTCGGGCAAGGTGGAGGAGAAGGAGAATGTGATCATCCGCCGGGCCGGCGACTGGTACCGTCCCTGGCTGAACCGGGCGCTGGACGCACCGGTCAAGGCCGCGGGCTTTGCTGCGGCCCTGTTCGGCCTGTCGCTGCTGCTGTTCACGCAGCTGGGGCAGGAGTTTATCCCGCAGTTGGATGAAGGCGATGTGGCGCTGAACGCGTTCCGCATCCCCAGCACCAGCCTGCCCCAGGCCACCGAACAGCAGCTGGAGATCGAAAAGGTTATCGCCGCCTTCCCGGAAGTGGCCTTCGCCTTTTCCAAGACGGGCACGGCGGAGATCGGGACGGATGTCATGCCGCCCGGCATCTCCCACATGTTCGTGATGCTGAAGCCGCGTGACCAATGGCCTGATCCCGGCCTGTCCAAGGCCGAACTGGTGCAGCGGCTGGAAAAGGCCGTGGGCAGCCTGCCGGGGCAGGTCTATGAGGTCAGCCAGCCCATCCAGCTTCGTTTCAACGAATTGCTGGCCGGCGTGCGCGGCGACGTTGCCATCAAGGTGTTCGGCGATGATTTCGATACGCTGCTGGCCACCGCCAACCAAATTGCCGCAGTGATCCAGACGGTGCCGGGCGCGGCGGATGTGCGGGCCGAACAGGTGTCGGGCGCATCGTTCCTGAATGTGGAGGTCGACCGCGACCGGGCATCCCGCTTCGGCCTGTCGGTGGCCGATGTGCAGGAGGTCCTGGCCATCGCGGTTGGCGGGCGTGAGGCGGGGCTGGTCTATCAGGGTGACCGTCGCTTTGACATCCTGGTCCGCCTGCCTGACAGCCTGCGCAATGATCCCGACGCGCTGGCGACCCTGCCGATCCCACTGGCAGCGGTGGAGGGAGAGGCGGCTCGGACGGTGCCGCTGGGTGAGGTGGCAAGCATCCGCTTTGCCGAAGGTCCCAACCAGATCAGCCGCGAAAACGGCAAGCGCCGCATCGTGGTGCAGGCCAATGTCCGGGGCCGCGATATCGGGTCCTTCGTGGCCGAGGCCCAGGAAAAGCTGGCGGCGCAGGTTGCGGTGCCGGCGGGGTACTGGGTCACCTGGGGCGGGCAGTTCGAAAACCTGATCGCGGCGCGCGACCGCTTGATGATCGTGGTGCCGGCCTGTTTTGCCCTGATCTTCCTGCTGCTCTACAGCGCGCTGGGCTCCGCCCGTGATGCCGTCCTGGTGTTCAGCGGCGTGCCGCTGGCGCTGACGGGCGGCATCCTGGCGCTGTATCTGCGGGGCATGCCTTTCTCCATCTCCGCTGCGGTCGGCATGATCGCCCTGTCGGGTATCGCGGTGCTGAACGGGCTGGTCATGCTGTCCTTCATCCGGCAATTGCGGCTGAGGGGCATGGAATTGGATCAGGCGGTGCGGGAAGGGGCGATGACGCGCCTGCGGCCTGTGCTGATGACCGCCCTGGTGGCCAGCCTGGGCTTCGTGCCCATGGCGCTGTCTACCGGGGTGGGGGCGGAGGTGCAGCGGCCCATCGCCACCGTCGTCATCGGCGGCCTGATCACCGCCACCTTGCTGACCCTGATCGTGCTGCCGGCGCTCTACCGCCGGTTCGCCGCCCCGGTTCAGCCCAGCGAAGACAATCTTGCCGAAGGGAGGCTGTGATGAAACGCCTGCTGCCTGTCCTGTTCCTGGCCATGGCGTTGACCGCCTGTGCTCAGGGACCGCGCGACCTGCCGCGCATCGCCGACGCGGCCTGTCCCAGTGGGGAACGGTTCGTCCGTCCCCATACCGTCCTGCACGGCAATGACGGCGTGCGCGCCCATGCCGATGGCCATGACTGCGCCCCATCCAAGTGAAAATAGAGGAGTAACATCATGTTGAAGCCGTTCCTGACCGCCGCCCTGATCACGCTGCTGCCCCTGTCCGGGGCCGTGGCTGCCGAGAAGGGCCATGGTCACAGCCATGGCGAGGCCGAAAAGGGCAAGCATGGCGGCATCGTGCAGGATGTGGCGGGGGTGGAGGCCGAACTGGTCGTCACGCCCGGCACCGTCGCGGTCTATCTGTCCAACCATGGCACCACCGCCCTGTCGCCCGATGGCGCCATGGGCAGTGTCCTGCTGACCCAGGGGGCGACCCGCGTCGGCACCATCGCCCTGAAACCTGCGGGTGACCGTCTGGAGGGCAAGGGCGAGGTGCCGGCGGGTGCCGATATCGTCCTGAGCCTGCGCACCAGCGATGGCAAGACCGGCCAGGCCAAATACGAACTGGGCGGCCACGCGCATTGAGTTAAGCTTGTCCTGCTCCTCTCCCACCCGGTCGGAGAGGAGCAGGTGACTGGGGCGAAGGGGGCCATATGGGCGGCGGACATCACCACGCGGACAGTCATGACCATGGTCATGAACATGGCACTGGCGGATTGCTGGGGCCCCGTACGGAACTGTTTGCCGCCCTGGCCTGTGGTGTGGCCTTTGTTGTCGGGTTGGGCCTGGAAAAGCTGACGGCGGTTCCCGGCTGGATTCCCATCGCCTTCTATGTCGCCGCCTTTGTGCTGGGTGGGCTGTTCACGGTGCGGGAAGCGGTGGAGAATCTGCGCCGGGGGCGGCTGGAGATCGACACCCTGATGCTGGTGGCTGCCGTCGGTGCCGCCAGCCTGGGGGCCTGGGCCGAAGGGGCGTTGCTGCTGTTCCTGTTTGCGCTGGGCCATGCGCTGGAACATCACGCCATGGGTAAGGCACGTCGCGCCATCGAGGCGCTGGCCGTGCTGGCACCCCGCACCGCCCTGCGCCGCACCCCCGACGGGACGGCGGAAGTGGCGGTGGAGGATCTGGCCGTTGGTGATGTGGTCATTGTGAGGCCCGGTGCCCGCCTGCCCGCTGACGGTTTCGTCGTGACGGGACAAAGCGGCGTGGATCAGGCTCCGGTGACGGGCGAAAGCATCCCCATCGACAAATCCCCCGTGCCCGATCCGGCACAGGCCCGCGCGGCCCCGGACCGGGTGGATGCCAGCCACCGCGTCTTTGCCGGCACCATCAATGGCGATGGGTTGCTGGAGGTGGAGGTGACGCACCTGTCCGGCGACAGCACGCTGGCCCGTGTGGTCCGTATGGTGGCGGAGGCGGAAAGCGCCAAATCCCCCACCCAGCTTTTCACCGACCGGTTCCAGCGCATCTTCGTTCCGCTGGTGATGGTTCTGGTTTTCCTGCTGCTGTTTGCCTGGACCGTGGTGGATGAGCCATTCCGCGACAGCTTCTATCGCGCCATGGCGGTGCTGGTCGCGGCCAGCCCCTGCGCGCTGGCCATCGCCACGCCCAGTGCCGTGCTGTCGGGTGTGGCGCGGGCGGCGCGGGGCGGGGTGCTGGTGAAGGGTGGGGCACCGCTGGAACTGCTGGGTGCCGTCACCGCCATCGCCTTTGACAAGACCGGCACCCTGACCGAAGGCCGCCCACGCCTGACCGACATCATCCCCGCCCCCGGCGTGACGGAGGCGGAACTGCTGTCCGTGGCCGTCGCTGTGGAGGGGTTGAGCGACCATCCCCTGGCCCGTGCGGTGACCCGCGACGGGCGGGAGCGCTTGTCCGATGCGGACATCCCCACCGCCAGCGACCTGTCCAGCCTGACGGGCCGGGGTCTGTCGGCCCTGGTGGCGGGGGAGAGGGTGCTGATCGGCAAGGCCGACCTGTTTGGCCGGGACGGTGTGGCGCCCCTGTCCGAACCGGTGATGACCGCCGCCGCCGGCCTGCGCGCCGCGGGTCGCACCACCATGCTGGTGCGTCACGGCGACCGCGATCTGGGCGTGCTGGGCCTCATGGACCGGCCAAGGGCGGAGGCGGCGTCCAGTCTGGCCCGTCTGCGGGCCCTGGGTGTCAAACGTCTGGTGATGCTGTCTGGCGATGCCGGCCCCGTCGCCGCCTCCATCGGTCGGGAGGTCGGGGTGGATGAGGCTTTGGGCGACCTGATGCCCGCCGATAAGGTGGAGGCCATCGGCAGGATGGCGGCAGATGGCATCGTGGCCATGGTGGGCGACGGGGTCAATGACGCCCCGGCCCTGGCCCGCGCCCATATCGGCATCGCCATGGGGGCCGCCGGGTCAGAGGTGGCGCTGGAAACGGCGGATGTGGCGCTGATGGCCGACAAGCTGTCCCACCTGCCCTTTGCCGTGGGTCTGTCGCGCCAGACCCGTGCCATCATCCGTCAGAATGTCGTGATCAGCCTGGGCATGGTGGCGCTGCTGGTGCCTGCCACCATCCTGGGGCTGGGCATTGGTCCCGCCGTAGTGCTGCATGAAGGATCGACCCTGGTGGTCGTCTTCAACGCCCTGCGCCTGCTGGCCTGGAAAGAGCGGGTATAGGCCGCGTCAGGCCACCCCGATCATCGTCAGATCGGCATCCAGCACCGATAGCTGCGTTTCCGCCGGCCAGCGTTCGGGATCGAAAAAGGCCTGGCTGGCCATGCCATAGATGGTGACCAGAAGCCGCCGCGCCCCGGCCCTGGCCGCATCCTCTGGTAGCCCGCGTTCCATCAGCAGGCTGGTCACCCGTGCCGTGATCTGGCGCGACCGCACCTGCTGTTCGGCCGAAAGGGTCTGGTCGGCGATGGCCATGGTCCAGAAGGCGAACCAGACCAGCCAGTCGCGCCGCTGTTCGGCATTCAGCGGCAACAGGGCCGCCAGATAGGGCCGCACGGCCCCACCGCCCGCCTCCAGTGCGGCTTCCATCCGCTGGTGCGCCCGCAGGACGGTGGCGCGGTAGGTGTAGAACAGCAGTTCCACCTTGGACGCGAAATAATGGCTGACGATGGCCGTGCTGTATCCGGCGGCCTGCGCCACCTCGCGCACCGTCACCGCCTCGATCCCGGCCTTGGCGACAAGGTCCGCCGTCACTTCCGCCACGGCGCGTCGGCGCGCCTCGTGATCCACCACGGCCGGCATTGCTTTTCCTATAACGTGCGTTATAAATAACATCCGTTATATAACGGGCGTCAGGCCATCATGCCGCGCGGGAGGAAAAGATGGAAGGGCCGGGGATGGAAATGGCGGATGTGATCGTGCTGGGCAGCGGGGCCGCCGGTCTGGTGGCGGCCCTGGCCGCCTCCGATGCCGGCGCACGCGTCCTGCTGCTTGAGAAAGCGGGCGCCATCGGCGGGACCACGGCCCTGTCGGGCGGGGTGTTCTGGCTGCCCGCCAACCGTTTTGCGGGTGATGGCGACAGCCGGGAACAGGCGCTCTCCTATCTGAATGCGCTGTCGCTGGGCCTGATCGATCCCGTGATGGCGGAAACCTATGTGGACTCGGTGCCCGGTCTGGTCGACTGGCTGTCGGGGCCGGTGGGGATGGATATCAGGCTGGTGGAGGGGTTTCCCGACTACCACCCTGAACATCCGGGCGGCATGCCCGGTGGGGGCCGGTCGCTGGAACCCGGTCCCTTTGCCATGCCGTCCCTGGGGGCCTGGGCGGAAAGGGTGCTGCGCGGGCGGGCCAATCCCTGGACCATGATCGGCGAACGCCCGCGCGGCGATGGCAGCGGTGGGGTGGATGCATCCACAATCCAGGCGCGGCGTGGCGCCGGTATCGAATGCTGTGGCCGCGCCCTGGTCGGCTGGCTGCTGAAGGCCTGTCTGGACCGGGGCATCGAACCGCGCCTGAACCAGCATATCACCGACCTTGTGCGTGACGATGCGGGCCGGGTGACAGGGGTGCGCAGCGGTGACGCGACGATCCAGGCAAGGCGTGGCGTGATCATCGCCACCGGCGGGTTTGAATGGGACCGGGACCTGGCGCGGGATTTCCTGCGCGGCCCCATCGGTCACCTTCCCACGGCCCGCACCTGCACCGGCGATGGGCTGCGCATGGCCATGCGGGCCGGGGCCGCCCTGACCAACATGGCGGAGGCCTGGTGGGTGCCCACCATCGCCTGGGGTGGGGTGGCGGCGGCGGGCGACGATCCGACCCGGCATTTCCTGCTGCTGCGCGAACGCACCCTGCCGGGGTCGATCATGGTCAACGCCAAGGGTCGGCGCTTTGCAAATGAGGCCACGAACTACAATGCGTTTGGCGCTGTCCTGCACGCCTTTGATCCCGTCGGCTTCACCTACGCCAATCAGCCCTGCTGGCTGATCTTCTGCCAGACCTATCTGGACCGTTACGGCTTCTTCGGGCTGGCGCCGGGGGCCGTGGCACCCGACTGGATCACGCGCGGCGACAGCATCGGCGAACTGGCCCTCCACCTGGGCCTTCCCGCCGACGCCCTGACCGACACGGTCGCCCGCTGGAACCAGATGATGGAGGGTGGGCAGGACACGGATTTCGGTCGGGGGACCAGCGCCTATGACGGCTGGAACGGCGATGTCGACCGGCCTGCCGGCCCCGCGCGCACCCTGGGACCGCTGGATCGTGGTCCCTTCTATGCCGTGCCGGTGCATGCCAGCACGCTGGGCACCAAAGGCGGGTCGAAGACGGACCGGGACGGGGCCGTTCTGGACCTGTCGGGACAACCGATCCCCGGCGTTTACGCGGCGGGCAATGCCATGGGCGGGGTGACGGGCAAGGTCTATGGCGGGGCGGGCGGCACGCTGGGTCCCGCCATGATCTTCGGATGGCGCGCGGGCCGTGCGGCGGCCCGGTCGAATGAGCGATAAGGGGGGAGAAGACCATGACCAACCATTACCCGCACCTGTTCCGCCCCCTGACCATCGGCGCCATGAAGGTGCGCAACCGCGTGATGCTGCCGCCCCATGCCAGTGCGGTTGGCAACCTCTGGGGCACCCCGGCAGAGGCGGCGCGCAACATCGCCTACTGGTCGTCGCGCGCGCGGGCCGGGGCCGGCTGGATCGACGGGATCACGGGCTTTGTCGAAAACCGCATGCCGCCGGGGTTTGAACCCACGGGCGTGGGTGCCATGAAGAACGGCGTCTTCCGCCTGCCGCATTATCTGGACCGGGCGGGTGCCTATGCGGCGGCGGTGAAGGCGGAAGGGGCGGTGGCGACCACACAGCTGGTGATCCAGGGCGGCATGCCGCACGCGCCCAGTGCGCGCCTGTCCGGCCCCCTGATCCATCAGGTGCCCCACGCTCTGGACCGCGATGAAATCCGCTGGTTCGTAGAGGAATACCGGTTCTCCGCCGCCCAGGCGCAGAAGGCGGGTCTGGACGGGGTGGAAATCCATGCCAACCATGATGACTTGATGGAATGGTTCCTGTCGCCGCTGACCAACCGGCGCGAGGATGAATATGGCGGCTCGTTTGCCAACCGCCTGCGCTTCATCACGGAAATCCTGACCGAAATCAGGGATGCCACGGGACCCGGCTTCACCGTCGGCATCCGCATGAACATGGCGGAGGGCGAGCCGGGCGGGTACGATCTGCTGGGCGGGGCGGCCATTGCCGGGCGGCTGGCCGACGCCAAACTGGTGGATTATGTGCATCTGGTGATGGGCAGCCCCTGGGGCGATCCATCCTATATCCAGCCGCACCATTATCCCGCCGGCGGCTGGGCCGAACAGGCAGCCCTTTATCGCCGGTCACTGTCCATCCCCATCGTCTATACGGGCCGCATCACGGGGCCGGATGTGGCAGAAAACGCGCTGGCCGAGGGGCATGCCGATGTGGTGGGCATGGCGCGGGCGCATTTCGCCGATGGCGACTTGCTGGCCAAGGCGCGCGACGGGCGTGCGGCGGACATTCGTCCCTGCATCGGCTGCAATGAATGTATCAGCAGGCGCTATGTGGAAAACCTGCCCTTCGCCTGCGCCGTCAATCCCGATGCGGGACGGGAGGTGGAGGGGCCGTTGCCCCGCGTGGCGGCGAAAAAACGCCTGCTGGTGGTGGGCGGCGGTCCGGCGGGCCTGGAACTGGCCGTGCGCACCGCTGAACGCGGGCACAAGGTGACCTTGTGGGATGCTGCCGACCGGCTGGGCGGACAGGTGCGGCTGGCGGCCTTGCTGCCCACGCAGGAAGGGTTTACGGCCTGGATTGACCATCTGTCCCGCCGCCTGGATCAATTGGACGTGCATGTCCATCGCGGACGCCGGGCCACCGCCGATGCGGTGCTGGCGGAAGGCATGGACATGGTGGCGGTGGCCACCGGTGCCATGGCCCGTAAACCCGATATCAAGGGACTGGACCTGCCTTTCGTGCATGAGATGCGCGATGTCCTGACCGACCGCGCCGCGCTGGGCCGGCGGGTACATATTGTCGTGCAGGATGACCATTCCGCCCCCCTGGCCCTGGCCGACCTGCTGGCGCAGCGCGGGCATGTGGTGACAATGCTGTATCAGACGCCGGGGCCGGCACCCCTGGTCGGGCGCTATACCTTGGGCGCGTTCCTGGCCCGGCTGTCGCGCGGCGGGGTGACCTTCCGCCATCAGGTGCAGGCCATGGCCATCGAACCGGGCCGCATCCGCCTGCGCAATGTCTTCTCCTTCAAGGAGGAAATGGCCGACGGGGTGGACAGTGTGGTCCTGGCCTGCGGGTCGGTGGCCGATGCCGGGCTTTATGATGCGCTGAAGGGCCGGCAGGCCAACCTGCATCTGCTGGGCGATGCCTTCGCCCCCCGCCGCATCGTGTTCGCCACCCAGCAGGCCTACGCACTGGCAGCCACGCTGTAGAGCGGGTTGGCGGGGAACAAGGCTAGGCGTATAAGCGGGCCGTTCAGCCTGGGTTTACAGACATGACCGCCATCGCCGTTGCCGCCCTTTACCGTTTCCACCCGCTGCCGGGGTTTCAGGACCTGCGCCAGCCGCTGTTCGACATGATGGCGGCAGAGGGCGTGTGCGGGACGCTGCTGCTGGCGGCGGAGGGGATCAATGGCACCATCGCCGGGCCGGCGGACGCCATGCCGGGCGTAGTGGCGAAGATCGGGCAGATCACGGGGTTGGACGGTATCACGCCCCGCTGGTCCACTACCGACACGCCCCCCTTTGGCCGCCTGAAGGTGCGGCTAAAGAAGGAGATCGTGACCATGGGCGTGCCCGGCATCGACCCGCTGCGGGCCGTCGGCACCTATGTGGAGCCGGAGGATTGGAACGCGCTGATCAGCGATCCTGAAACCCTGGTCATCGATACCCGCAACAGTTTCGAGGTGGGATACGGCACCTTCAAAGGCGCCGTCGATCCCGGCACCACCACCTTCGGCCAGTTCCCCGATTATGTCCGCCGCACCCTTGACCCGGCCAAGCACCGCAAGGTCGCCATGTTCTGCACCGGCGGTATCCGCTGTGAAAAGGCGACGGCCTATATGCTGGAACAGGGGTTTGGGGAGGTTTACCACCTGAAGGGCGGCATCCTGAACTATCTGGAACGCATCGTCCCCGATGACAGCCTGTGGGAAGGCGGCTGCTTCGTCTTCGACGAACGTGTGGCCCTGGGCCATGGGTTGGAGCCGGTTCCCGGCATCGTGCGGGATGACAAGGTGGGGGGAGGCTGACGCTGGGGGAACCGCCGGCTGGCACCCTGTTAGAGCTGTTTTCGGCTTACCGGAAACAGCTCCGGCGGCGACCGCCGCCGCGCGGCACGTGCCGCGTGAAGCCAAGCTGCGGATGCAGCGCCGGCGCTTGAGGCAACTGAAAGTTTAGAGCATGTTTCCGGGCACGGGAAACATGCTCTAAAACATCATTTCCAGCACGCGGTCACGCGGCTGGTGACCGTCGGCGAAGGTCTTGATATTGACGATCACCTTCTCGCCCATGTCGATACGCCCCTCCAGCGTGGCGGACGCCATGTGCGGCAGCAGCACGACATTGTCGAGCTTCAGCAGCTTGGGATCGATATTGGGTTCGTCCTCATAGACGTCCAGGCCGGCGCCCCCGATCTCGCGCCGTTGCAGCATGCGGGCCAGCGTCGCCTCATCCACCACCTGACCACGGCTGATATTGACCAGGATGGCCGTGGATTTCAGCAGGGCCAGACGCCGCGCGTTCAGCAGGTGGTATGTGGCCGGCGTGCGCGGGCAGGTGATGGCGACGATATCCATGCGCGCCAGCATCTGATCCAGGCTTTCCCAATAGGCCGCATCCAGTTCCGCCTCCACCTCCGGGTGGACGGGTTTGCGGTTATGGTAATGGATGGACAGGCCGAAGGCCTTGGCGCGCCGCGCCAGCGCCTGACCGATGCGGCCCATGCCGATGATGCCAAGCCGCTTGCCGGCCAGCCGCGACCCCAGCATGACGGTGGGGGCCCAGCCCGTCCATTGCCCGGACCGCACCAGCCGCTCCCCCTCCGACAGGCGCCGGGCCGTGGCCAGGATCAGGGCCATGGTCATGTCCGCCGTATCCTCGGTCAGCACGCCCGGCGTGTTGGTGACCAGGATGCCCTTGTTGCGGGCGACGCGCAGGTCGATATGGTCCACGCCATTGCCGAAATTGGCGATCATCTTCAATTGCGGCCCGGCCTGGTTCAGCAGGGCCTCGTCGATCGTGTCGGTGACGGTGGGCACCAGGATGTCGGCGGTCTTCACCGCCTCTTCCAACTCGGCCCGCGTCATCGGATGGTCATCCAGATTCAGGCGCGTGTGGAACAGTTCCATCATCCGTGTTTCGATGACGTCCGGCAGCTTGCGCGTGACGATGACCAGGGGCTTCCGGCGTTCGGCCATGTGCGGTGATCCTCCCGAGACCTGTTTGCCATAGCAGTACAAGCGCCAGCCGCCCTTGTCCATGATGCCGGCATGGCGGGACGGATGGTCGCTGGTGCTTGACCCGGATATCCGGGGTACGGCACAAAGGGTTGTTAACGAATGTTGCCGGGGTTTGCCGGCCTGCCTTGCATGGGGCGTTGTGTTGCTGGAAACGCGGACGGGAAAGATGCGCACACCTGTGGCGGCGGGCCTGACCCGCGTGCTGCTGGCCGGTCTTCTGTCGGTCGCGGCCCTTTTCTGCCCCGCCACCGGCATGGGCCAGGAAACCGACCCACGCTCGGACATGATCGTGCGCTCCGGCCTACCGGTCCCGCGCTTCGTGTCGCTCAGGTCCGGTGAGGTGAATGTCCGCACCGGCCCTGGCCGGTCCTATCCGATTGACTGGGTGTTCGTGCGCCCCGGCATGCCCGTGGAAATCACGGCGGAATTCGACACCTGGCGCCGCATCCGCGATGTGGAGGGGACCCAGGGCTGGGTGCATCAATCCATGCTGTCGGGCCGCCGCACCCTGGTCATCACGGGCGAACTGCGCACCATCCGCGAACGGCCCAGCGCATCCGCCGCCGCCGTGGCCCAGGCCGAACCTGGCGTCATGGGCCGGCTGGTTTCCTGCAAGGGACCCTGGTGCGAGGTGGAAATCCAGGGCTATCACGGCTGGCTGGAACGCGCCGACTTCTGGGGCATCTATGCCAATGAAGAGGTTGAGGATTAGGGTAAAGCTCCCCCTCAACCCGCCGGCTTATCCTCTTCCTTCTCCGCCGCCGCCTGCTGCTTGGCCTGGGCCAGTTGTGCCAGGCGGTTGCGGTAGGCGGTAACCGCACCCCGTACCTCGTTTTCCACCAGCGACAGGTCGGCACGGCGCGATGTCAATGCCGCAATGCCGATGGCGGCGGCGCGCAGCGGTTGCACGCCGCCGAGCGGCAGGTCGGGGGCGGCCTTGAACTGTTCGATGGTGGCGCGGATGGTCGCGGCATAGGTTTCGGCCTGCCCGCGCAGGTCAGCATCGGGTTTCAGCCGGCGCATCAGATCATCAAGGGCCGCACCCGACCGGATCAGGTGATCCGCCGCCATCCGGTCTGCACCTGCCGCCAGGCCGGGACAGGCGAAATCGATCAGGAACGCCACCTGGAACCCGCTGCGCACGATCTTCTGCACATTGATGGCGTCATGGGCGGTGGCAAGCGCATCGGCGGCGCGGTTGCGGTCAAACATCCCCAGCGCCTTCTGGCGCAGGGTGTTCGGCACCTCGAACAGCGGAATCTGGATGCCCTCGCGCGGCTGCCTGCGGCGGTCGGGGCCGATATAGTCGGCGGTGACCACGAAGCTCTTGCGTGCCTCGATCAGGTTGATCAGCCGGTCCTGCACCTGCTTGGCGCTGAACGGCTTCACCATCATGTCGTCGGCCCCGGTGGCGTTGAACCGCAGCAGCAAGGGCTGTGTCGGCTGCCAGGTGGTGGCGATGACACCGATGAAGGGATTGTGCGGGGCCTGGGCATGGCGCAGACCCTGCACGAATTTCAGCCCCTCCGGGTCCGGCGCGTCGGCATCGATGAACAGCAGGTCGGGCTGGACGGCGATCAGGGCCGCTGGCGCATCGGCGGCGCTGGCGAAATCCAGGATCTTGTCCACGCCCATGCGCGCCAGGATGCCGCGTAACAGCCGCCGCGTATTACTTTCGCGGTCCACGATGACGACGGCGGTGGAGCGGAAATCATAATCAGGCATGCGCCGGCCCTCCCAGGCCGGAAAGCGGGGCGCGGTTACCGCCACCCGTTTCGATCAGTTCATATAGCCAGCATGTGCGCCCCGGCAAAGGGACGGGTTTGCCGGTCATGGCCAGATGGGCGCCGGGCTGGGTGCCGGGCCGCCCTTCCTCATCACCCGTATCCAGCAGGCAACGCCATCCCGACCCTCCCGCTACATCGGGCAGGATGAAATCTGCCGTGGCCTCCCCGGCATTGACGATCAGCAGCAGCACATTGTCGATTTCCGGCGTGCCGTCCGCCGACAAATGCGGCCCTGCCTTGCCGTTCAGCAGCAGACCCAGACAGCGGGCCTGCCCGTCGCGCCATTGTTCCGGCGCTTTTTCCACACCCTGCGGGTTGATCCAGGTAATGTCCTTCAGACCATTGGCGGAGGTTTCCCGCCCATGCAGGAACCGGCCCCGGCGCAGCACGGGATGGGCGCGGCGCAGCGCCGTCAGGCGCGATACGAACCGGGTCATGGCCTGTTCATCGGCGCCCAGGTCCGGCCAGTTGATCCAACTGACCTCGCTGTCCTGGCAATAGGCGTTGTTGTTGCCCTGCTGGCTGCGCAGCAGCTCATCCCCGGCCGTCAGCATGGGCGTGCCCTGCGACAGCAGCAGCGTGGCCAGCATGTTGCGCGATTGCCGCCGGCGCACGGCCTTGATGGCGGGATCGTCGGTCGGCCCCTCCACCCCGTGATTATGGCTGAAATTCGCGTCGTGCCCGTCGCGGTTCCCCTCCTGGTTCGCCTCATTATGCTTGGTGTTATAGGCGACGAGGTCGGCCAGGGTGAAACCGTCATGGGACGTGACGAAATTGACGCTGGACCAGGGGCGGCGGCGGGCATGGTCGAAAATATCTGCCGATCCCGTCAGGCGGGCCGCCAGTTCCGGCAGCATCCCCTCATCCCCGCGCCAGGAACGGCGCACCGTGTCGCGGTAGCGGTCGTTCCATTCGGCCCAACCGGACGGGAACTGCCCCACGCGGTATCCGCCGGGGCCGATATCCCATGGCTCCGCAATCATCTTCACGCCGGCCAGCACCGGGTCCTGGCGCACGGCATCCAGGAAGCCCGCCCCCTGGTCAAAGCCATGTGCCTCGCGCGCCAGTGTCGTTGCGAGATCGAAACGGAACCCGTCGACATGCATGTCCACGACCCAGTGGCGCAGGCTGTCCATGACCATCTGCAGCACGCGCGGGTGAGCTAGATTAAGGGTATTTCCGGTGCCGGTATGATCCTGATAGAAGCGTTTATCCTGCTGCAAAAGGTAATAGCTGGCATTGTCGATGCCGCGGAAGGACAGGGTGGGGCCCAGATGGTTGCCCTCGCCCGTGTGGTTATAGACCACGTCCAGGATCACCTCGATCCCGGCATCATGCAGGCGGGCCACCATATTCTTGAATTCCCGCGTCGACCGGCCCGTCATATAGGCGGGTTCGGGCGCAAAGAAGCAGATGCTGGCATAGCCCCAGTAATTATGCAGCGACCGTTCCACCAGATGCCGGTCATCGGTGAAGCCATGGACGGGCAGCAATTCGATGGCGGTAACGCCCAGCGCCTTCAGATGATCGATCATCGGCTGGGCGGCCAGACCCGTGAAGGTACCGCGCAGGCCGGGTGCGATGTCGGGATGGCGCAGCGTCTGGCCGCGCACATGCGCCTCATAGATGATGGTATCGGTCCAGGGCACGCGCGGACGGCGCTCCAGGCCCCAGGTGAAGGCCGGGTCGATCACCCGGCATTTGGGCATGCCGCGCGCATTGTCGCGCCGGTCGATGGACAGATCCTCGCGCGCCGCCCCCATGCGATAGCCGAAATGCGCATCGGACCAGCGCAGCGGCCCCTCCAGCGCCTTGGCATAGGGGTCCAGCAGCAGCTTGTTGGCATTGAACCGGTGGCCTCTGGACGGATCATAGGGGCCATGGACGCGGTAGCCATAGAGCAGGCCGGGCCGTGCCTCCGGCAGATAGGCGTGCCAGACATCGTCGGTGCATTCCGGCAGGGTGATGCGCTCAATCTCCCGGCTGCCGTCGCTGTCGAACAGGCAGAGTTCCACCTTTTCGGCATGGGCGGAGAACAGGGCGAAATTCACGCCCAACCCGTCCCAGGTTGCCCCAAGAGGGTCGGGACGGCCCGGCCGGACAATGGTACGCGCAGCGCCGGTGGATCGCATGGGGCGGGGGCTACCTTCCTCGGGACGGGTCAATCGGAAAACAGCATGCCAAACTTGTGGGACCCGCGCCAAGAGGTTGCGGGCGGGTCCGAACCGCTTCGTTAACGAATTGTCTCGCCATCGGCAGAACTGGCCATGGCTGCCTGCCGGTGCAGGATGGTTTCGCGGTGGATGATATACAGGCCCGACGCCGCCACGATGGCGCATCCGGTCCAGATGGCGGCATCCGGCACCTCATCGAAGAAGAAGTACCCGAATCCGGCGGCCCAGATCATGGCGATATATTCAAACGGCGCCAGCAGCGACGGGGCGGCCAGCCGGAAGGCCTGGGTGAAGATGATCTGCGCCACACCGCCGACCACACCGATCAGCGCCAGCAGCATCAGGCCCGTGGCATCGGGCGTGCGCCAGCCGGGGATCATGCAGACCCCGCTTACCAGACCCATGGTGGTGACGAAATAGAAGGTGATGGCGCCGTTCGTCTCCGTCCGGCTCAACGCCCGCACGAACAGCATGGACAAGGCATAGAAGAAAGCAGCACCTAAGGGGATCAGGGCGATCAGGCTGAACATGCCCTGGCCGGGCCGCAGCATGACCATGACCCCGCCGAACCCGACCAGCACCGCCAGCCAGCGCCGCCAGCCCACCTTTTCCTTCAGCACCGGCACCGACAGGGCCGTCATGAACAAGGGTGCGGCAAAGCCGATGGCATAGACATCGGCCAGCGGCATCACGGAAAAGGCGTAGAAGAACCCGTACGCGGCGGCTACGCCCATCAGGGACCGTGCGGCATGGCTGGTCACGCTTTTGGTGCGCAGGCTGGACAGCCCGCCTGTGCGCTCGATCAGGATGCCGATGGGCAGCAGCGAGAAGGCGGCGCGGAAGAACATGATCTGCCAGGTGCCGTAATCCCGGCCCACATGCTTGATCAGGCTGTCCATGATCCCAAACAGCAGGGTCGCCAGGACGAAGAACCCGATGCCCGCCAGGGTGCGCCCGCCCATCGCCCTTACTCCGCCGCTGCGCGCGACGTGACCTGCCGGCCCAACACCGTCTCGCGATACAGGATGTAGAGGCCGCTGGACACCACAATGGCGAGGCCAATGAACAGGGTGCGATCTGGCACATCGCCAAAGACGAGATAGCCGAACATCACGCCCCAGATGATCTGCGTATACTGGAACGGCGCCGCCACCGCCGCCGGCACCTTGCGGAACGCCGTCAGCAGGCAGACAAAGGCCACGCCGCACAGGGTGCCGCCCATGGCCGACAGGCCCAGATCGTGCAATGTCGGCATGCGGCCCAGCCAGGGCGTCATGGCGCCGAATATCGTCCCGCTGGCCAGCGTGGCGTAGAAGGCGAAGGAGACGCTGGTTTCAGTATTGCGGGCCAGCCGCGTGACCAGCATCCCGACCGAATAGAACAGGGCACCCGCCAGCACGGCCAGCGATCCCAGATTGATCAGCCCGCTACCGGGCCGCAGCATGATCAGCACGCCCACGAACCCGACCCCGATGGCCGACCAGCGGCGCCAGCCCACAGGTTCCTTCAGGATCGGCACCGCCAGCGCCGTGATGAATAAAGGTGCCGTGAAGGCCAGCGCATAGGCATCGGCGATCGGCATGCGCGAATAGGCCCAGAAGGCGAAGAAGCTGCTGAACAGGCCGCAGGTGGCGCGGATGACGTGATAGAGGGGCCGCCGCGTGCGCAGATTATTGTAAAGCCCGCCGGAGAAAGCCGCATAGATCAGGATAGGCCCCAGCGCGAACAGGCTGTTCAGCGCGATGATCTGCGGCACGGCATAGGATTTGGTCAGCAGCTTGATGGTGACATCCATGCCGCTGTACAGCGCGAAGGCGACAAAGGCCAGGGCGATGCCAAGGGGGAAATTCTCTTCCGCCTGCGGTGATGCGGGGCGGGGGGTGACGGCGGTCATGATGCCTGGATCCGGCGGCGGGCGGGAATGTGGATGAAAGGGTACGGGGCGTTTGATCCGGGGGATAGCCCCCGGCCACGCATGCCGCCCCTGTCATCATCCCATGATCAGGGGCGCATCAGCGGTTGATCATTGGAAACCGCCATGCTTTGCGCGACAACAGCATGGTCCTGATCCTTCCGCAAAGGCGCCATGCGATGCCCGCTGCCACCATCACCCTGCCGCAACCCGATGATTATGCCGACTGGCACCGGCTATGGACCGCTTACCTGACCTTCTATGGCACCAGCCGGGCAGACGCACTGTTCCAGCGCAACTGGACCGAATTGCTGAAGCCGGATGGGGTGATCCGGGGGTTTGTGGCGCGGGATGCATCGGGCCGGCCCATTGGCCTGACCCATTACATGTTCCACGCCACCGCCTGGGCCGACGCGCCCGTCTGCTATCTCCAGGACCTGTATGTGGATGAAAGCGTGCGTGGCAGTGGTGCCGGTCGCCTGCTGATCGAGGCGGTGGCACGGGCGGCGGAACAGGCCGGCGCGGTACGGCTCTACTGGCTGACCCACCAGGATAACGCCACCGCCCGCGCGCTGTACGACAAGGTCGCCGCCTGCAAGGGCTTCCTGCGCTACGATTACGAACTGAAAAGCTGAACGTTCAGCGCGCCTTGGGCTGCCACATGGCATTCACGATGACCCAACGGTCACCGAACCGGCCCATATGGAAGTAATCCACGAACCAGGGCGTTTCTACCCGTGCCACCGCGACGGTGCCGGTGACGTCCAGCACGCGCACGCTGCGGTCCCATTTCTCCCTGGGTGTCTTCAGCACGCCCTGGCGCGTCAGTTCCACCAACTCATCCTTCGACATGCGGCGCAGGCCCAGCACCTCGTCCTTGTCGGGGGCTGGGCGGACGGCGCGTTTGGCCAGGTCGGGGTGCAGGGCGCGGGCCACGCGTACCGGGTCCCCCTCCAACTGTCCGTCGACATAATCATAGGCCACGGCCTCAATGGCCTGGATGGTGGCGGCATCGGCCTGCGCGCGGGCGGGCAGGGCGGCCACAGAAAGGGTCAGCAGGGTCAGCAGAACGGCCAGACGCATGAAATGTCTCCAACGGGATCGGTCATCCGACCCCCTTCCTGGGATTGACGCGAACCTGTGCCAAGTTGGAAACTGCGGCGTGCGTGGGGCGGGCAGGAGATTGATCGGGATGGGCATGCCGACGGGTACAGCCGCGCTGGACGGGCTGGCACCGCTGCTGACGGGGCTGCGGATCGACAATATGGACCTGTCGGGCGTGCGCGTGACCCCGCTGACCCCTTATTTGCGGGAAAAGACGGTGGAGGGGCCGCTGTTTCTGTTCGCCCGCGACGGGGCGGCCCGTATCACCCTGATGCAGCCGGGGGCGCAGCCCGTGCTGATCCGGCGGGGCAGCTTCGCGGCCCTGCCCCATGGTCATGGTTTCCGTCTGGCCCCTGACAAGGATCATCCCGCCGCCGCCCTTCTGATCGGGACGGCCACGCTGGACCGCCGCGCGGTAGCGCCGCTGCTGGACCGGCTGCCGCCGCTGCTGTTCATGTGCCCGTCGCGCACGCTGGGCATGGATTGGCAGGATGGCACCTTCGCCATGGTGGAGGCGGCCCTGGCCCAAGGCGATCTGGCCGGGCGGCTGGTGGCGCAGCGGCTGCTGGAAAGCCTGTTCATCATCGCCGTCCGCCGTTTTCTGGAAACCAACGAGACCTATGCCCTGGGTGCCAGCCGCACCGCCACCTCGGTAGGCCGCGCCCTGGTTCTGATGCAGGACCGGCTGGCCGATGACTGGACCTTGGCCAGCCTTGCCGATGCAAGCGGCCTGTCGCAGGCTACCCTGATCCGCCGTTTCCAGGCGCTGGTGGGGGAGGCGCCGATGGCGCATCTAATGCGCCTGCGCATGGAGCGGGCGGCGGAATGGCTGAAATCCGGAGATGACAAGCTGTCGGTGTTGGCCAGCCGTCTGGGCTATCAGTCAGAAGCGGCGTTCGCTCGGCGGTTCAAGGAGTTTCACGGCGTCTGGCCGGGGGAATTCCGGCGGGCGGGGTGAGGGAGGGCGATCAGGGGCGCCAGCGCCATTCCCCTTCCGCCCGCCGCGAACATATCCATATCAACAATGCGGTTGCCGGAATCACGACGGCAAAGACAATGCCGACATGAAGAAGGCTGCCCCGGACCGGTGCGATGAACGGCAAACCCCAGATAAGGAACAGGATCAGGGCACTGTACAAAGCGAAAACCGCCCAGCCTTCCCATGTGGCGGGTACCACGCCATAACCTTGCGTCTTTTGGCGAAACCAGTAACGGTTCGCCATTGGCTTAGTCGCGTCCCCACCGCCAGCGCATTTCGCCCTCTGTATGCCGATTGGCGATCCAGAAAAACAGGGTGGTCATGCCGATGACCCAGCCCATGACGATCACCTGCTTCCAGGGGGCGGGCGGCGCAGCAAACAGGGCGCTGACCGCCATCAGACCGCCCGGCACGATCAGGGCATAGGCCGCCGTGAGCAGCCAGCCTTCCCAACTGCGCGGGCTAAAGCCGATGCCGTACAATTTGGGTCCGAACCATGCACGCGATGTCATGCCGACCTCCACATCCAGAGTGAGCATATTATAGCTGAGTGTAGTGTCGTGGACAATCACAACCGACTGCTGCCGGCCCCCACCAGCAGTCGCACATCAATGCCCAGCAGGGTGACATTCTCCGTCCGCGCCCCCAACGCGCGGTAGAACAGGCCGGCGCGGATATTGGCGGGCCGGGCGTGCCAGCAGATCCAGGACAGGCCCTGGTCCTGCGCCATGCGCCCCGCCGCCGCCATCAGGGCACGGCCCACGCCAAGGCGACGGGACCCCGGCTCCACATAGATATTTTCCAGCATCAGGCCGCCCGTGGCCGTCTGGCTGTCATAACCGGGGGTCAACAGGACCATGCCGGCCATCCGGTCCCCGCATTCCGCCACCAGACAGCGGAACATCGCATCCTCCCCGAACCCCTGGCGCCGGAACAGGGTCGGTGTCAGGGCGGGCGGTTCCATGCCTTCTTCCGCCGACAAGGCGGCGACAAAGGCACAAACAAGATCGGCGTCCGTGGGGATGGCCCGACGGACGCCGATCTGTTTCTTGGGCTGACTGATCACGGGACCGCGATCAGGCGGCGGCGACCTTGTCCATCTCGCGCAGGATGCTGTCGGCCATGACGGAGGTCGAGACCTTGGCCATGCCCGGCTGCATGATGTCGCCGGTGCGCAGGCCGGTGTTCAGCACGTTCTCCACGGCATTTTCCAGGATGTCCGCCTCGGCCTGCAGGTCGAAGGACCAGCGCAGCGCCATGGCGAAGGACAGGAACATGGCGATGGGGTTGGCCAGGTCGCGACCGGCAATGTCCGGGGCCGAACCATGCACCGGCTCATACAGGGCCTTGCGCTTGCCATTGGCGTCGGTGGCACCCAGCGAGGCGCTGGGCAGCATGCCGATGGAACCGGTCAGCATGGAGGCTTCGTCCGACAGGATATCGCCGAACAGATTGTCGGTGACGATCACGTCGAACTGCTTGGGATTGCGGACCAGCTGCATGGCGGCGGCATCGGCCAGCATGTGCGACAGTTCCACGTCCTGGTACTCGGCCTTGTGCAGGGCGGTCACTTCCTGACGCCACAGCAGGCCCGACTCCATGACATTACCCTTGTCGGACGAGCAGACCTTGTTGCTGCGCTTGCGCGCCAGCTCAAAGGCCACGCGGGCGACACGGTGGATTTCGTGGGTGTCATAGACCTGGGTGTTCACGCCACGGCGCTCACCGTTCGGCAGATCGGTGATGCCGCGCGGCTCACCGAAATAGACGCCACCCGTCAGCTCGCGCACGATCATGATGTCCAGGCCGCGCACGATATCCGGCTTCAGCGAGGAAGCATCGACCAGGGCGTCGAACACCTTGGCGGGGCGGAGGTTGGCGAACAGCTGCATTTCCTTGCGCAGGCGCAGCAAGCCGGCCTCCGGGCGCTTGTCGAAGCCCAGATTGTCCCACTTCGGACCACCCACGGCGGCCAGCAGGACCGCGTCCACGGCCAGGGCGCGGGCCATGGTCTCGTCCGTCAGCGGCGTGCCATGCGCGTCGTAGGAGCAGCCGCCGACCAGACCTTCCTCAAGCGCGAACTCAATACCGCGCTTGCGGGCATACCAGTCGATGACGCGGCGGACCTGACGCATGACCTCGGGACCGATCCCGTCGCCCGGCAGCAGAAGGAGCGAACGCTTCGACATGGAATACCTCTGTGTGTTTGCTTGGCATTGGCGGCGGGTCTTCGCCGCGGCTGAATTCATAGACCTTCCTGGTCACGCCGCCAAGGGGCGGCGCGACTAGGCAAAGGCGCAAAGGTACAGGTGGATCAGGAGGCCCAGAGCCAGGGCTGACCATCTTTGGCCTTGGCTTCGAACGCATCGATGGACCCGGCCTCGCGCAGGGTCAGGCCGATATCGTCCCAGCCGTTCAGCAGGCACTGGCGACGGAACGGCTCCACGTCGAAGCCGATCTTCTCCCCGTCGGGCAGGGCGATGGTCTGTGCTTCCAGATCGACGGTGAAGGTGGCGTTGGCGCCATTGTCGGCGGCGGCCATCAGACGGTCCACCACCTCGGTCGGCATGCGGATCGGCAGGATACCGTTCTTGAAGCAGTTATTGAAGAAGATGTCGGCGAAGCTGGGCGCGATGATGCAGCGGATGCCGAAATCGGCCAGCGCCCAAGGCGCATGTTCGCGGCTAGAGCCGCAGCCGAAATTATCGCCGGCGACAAGGATCTTGGCTTGGCGGTAGGCCGGCTTGTTCAGCACGAAATCCGCGACCTCCTGGCCATCCTTGAAACGCATGGAGGCGAACAGGCCGGCGCCCAGGCCGGTACGCTTGATCGTCTTCAGATAGTCGGCGGGAATGATCATGTCGGTATCGACATTCATCAGACGCAGCGGGGCGGCAACACCGGTGAGCTGAACAAACTTTTCCATGAGGCTTACCCGACGACAAAGGGGACGAAACGGCCCCTTTTCTGCCATGTGCCCGCCGCATCGCGCAATACATGATCGCTGGAAGGCAGCCCTGCGACAGATGCTTGCGTAGTACTTAAACCACCACCCTTTTTCTCCCGATCCTCACCCATGGTCGGGATGGCAGAAGCGCAGGGCGCACCCTATCTTGAAGGGAAGACCAAACATCTGGTTCAGCGGAGGGTCGCGCCATGCGTGTGTTCCGTATCATCCTTCCCGTCACCGCCATCGATGATGCGGCCGGCTTTTACGGTACGCTGCTGGCGCAGGCCGGGCGGCGCGTGTCGACGGGCCGGCATTATTTCGATCTGGGCCAGATGGTGCTGGCCTGTTACGACGCAGAGGCCGAGGGCGATCGGGGGCCGGTACCGCCGCAGCCGCAGCCGGTCTATTTCGCTGTGCATGATCTGGAGGATTTCCACGCCCGCGCGGTCGCGGCGGGTGCCGTTATGGAGGGCGGGATCGACACCCGCCCCTGGGGCGAACGTAGCTTCTATTGCCGCGACCCGTTCGGCAACCCGCTCTGCTTTGTGGAGGCAGGCACGGAGTTTACGGGGTGATGCCTGTCACGCCGCCTTGCCCAGATGCTCCTTGACACCGCCGGCCATCAGGAAGGCCAGGCATTGATTGCGCCGCGTGCGATAGGCGCCGGGCGTCATGCCGACCGTGCGGCCGAAAATGCCCGTCAGATGCGCCTGAGATGAAAACCCCGTCTCCGCCGCGATTTCGGCCAGCGGCAGATCGCTTTCCAGCAGCAGGCGCTTGGCCCCGTTCACGCGGCGGGCCAGGACATAGCGGTGCGGTGCCTCGCCCAGGGCCGCCTTGAAACGGCGCGCGAAATGGCTGGCGCTCAACCCCGCCACGGCGGCCAGGGTGGCCAGCGACAGGTCGTCATCGAGGTTCTGTTCCACGAACAGCAGCACACGGCGAAGCTGCATCGCGGAGAGGGCGTTGCCGGTGTCGGCACCTTGACCTGGGCGGCGGGCCAACACGGCCTCAACCCCCTCCGTCTCGGCGGCGATGCAGGCAGTGAATTGCGGGGGCAGACAATCGGGCGGCGGAACGGGCATGGCATCTCCCCTGTCTGAACCGGCACCGGCATGGGCGCGGGGCTGGCTCATCAACATGGATCGCCACGGGCCGCGGTCCAGCCAGCCATGCTGTCATCATCGACAGGGATGGCCAGGAATGGGGCGGGCGTGGCGGGAATGGACTGAAAGAGACCGGCGAATGAAAGGGTAACCCCGAAACCGGCTCCTGACCATATGATTAACCGTCCGACCCATGGCCGGTCTGTGCGCGTCGTCACTGCTGCTGAAAAACAGGCGGGCTGCGGGTGATATCGATGTCCTTTGGGGGGGTGGCGCGTGGTGGCCACGTGTTCTCGGAATTGGTCCGGCAAAGGCCATGTTTGCCTGGATTTTCTCCGTAACAGGCCTGGACATGGCGGCCCACAGACCGCACATAGACGCGGGGCAAATGTACCGGTGCAGTTGGAGTTACATCATGGGTTTTGCGCGTCGCATCGCGCCGGCCGCCATCGCGGCCATCGCCACCTTTTCCCTTTTCGCCGCCGGTGCCATGCCGGCCTTTGCCGAAATGGTCCTCAATCGCGGCAACCAGGCGGAACCGACCTCGCTGGACCCGCATAAGGGCACCGACGTGCAGTCGGCCCGCATCGGCTACGACCTGTTCGAAGGGCTGATGACCTTCGGACCCGATGGCAAGACCATCCCCGGCGTGGCGGAGAAGTGGGAGATCAGCCCCGATGGCCTGACCTACACCTTCACCCTGCGCGCTGACGCCAAATGGTCGGACGGCACCGCGGTGACGGCAGAGGATTTCGTCTTCTCCTGGCGCCGGCTGGTCAATCCCGCGACGGCATCCGACTATGCCTATTTCCTGTGGCCCGTGAAGAATGGCGAGGCGATCAGCAATGGCAAGATGGCGCCCGACAGCCTGGGCGCCGTGGCCGTCAATCCGCGCACCTTGAAGGTGACGCTGGAACGTCCCACCGGCTATTTCCTGGCATCGCTGGTCCACCGCATGACCTATCCGGTGTCCAAGGCCAATGTGGAGAAGTTCGGCGCCGATTTCGTGAAGCCGGGCAATCTGGTCTCCAACGGCGCCTACAAGCTGACCGACTATATGCCGCAATCCTTCGTGAAGGCGGTGAAGAACCCGTTCTTCCGCGAAGCCAAGAGCGTGAAGGTCGACACAGTCATCTTCCATCACACCGACAGCCCGGAAACCGAGCTGCGCCGCTTGCGCGCCGGTGAACTGGATATCGTGCAGATGGCGCCTGTCACCCAGATCGACTGGCTGAAGCAGAATATGCCGGAGGTGATGAAATTCTATCCGGTGCTGGGCACGCAGTATCTGGCCATCAACATGACCAAGGAACCGCTGGCCTCCAACCCCAAGCTGCGTCAGGCCCTGTCGCTGGCCGTGGACCGGCAGATCATCGTGGACAAGATCACCAAGTCCGGTGAGGTCCCGGCCTATACGCTGACGGCGCCGGGCGTGCCCGGCTACACCCTGCCCGACGCCAATATGGCCAAGGCGACCCAGGCCGAACGCGACGCCATGGCCAAGAAGCTGGTGGCGGAAGCCGGCTATGGTCCCGGGGGCAAGCCCTTCACGGTTGAGATCCTGCACAATACCAACGAAAGCACCCGGAAGATCGCGGTGGGCATCGCCTCCATGTGGCAGTCAAAGCTGGGTGCCAAGGTCAGCCTGAATAATCAGGAATGGAAGGTCGTGCTGCAAAACGCCGGGGAGAAGTCCTATGCCAACATGGTCGTGCTGGGCTGGATCGCCGACTTCCCCGATCCCTACACGTTCCTGAAGCTGTTCCTGGCCGATGTCGGCAAGATGAACCGATCCGGCTATACCAACGCGGCCTATGACGCCAAGCTGAAAGAGGCCAACCTGACCACCGACCCGGCCAAGCGTCTGGCCCTGGTGACGGAGGCGGAAGCGATGATGCTGGCCGATGCGCCGATGATCCCCATCTACCATACCTCCTACCGCAATCTGGTGCATCCGCGCGTCAAGGGCTGGTTCGAAAGCCCGATGGGCGTGCAGCCCACGCGCTATATCGAGGTCAACCGTTAACAGGCGGTTTTAACATGAAGCGCCCGCCACCAATGGCGGGCGCCACCAACCGGGCCATCAACAATAATCAGGCCCGGAGCAAACAGGCGGTTCGCAAACCTACATGTAAGGAACAGGAGATAGTCGGGCATGTCATCATTGTGGAAGAAGATGCGCGGTCTGGTGGCCGCCACGGCCCTGCTCGTGTCGGGCATGGGACTGGCGGCCCTGCCGGCGCAGGCGGAAAAGGTGCTGCACCGGGGCAATGGCGCGGAGCCGGAAACCCTCGACCCTGCCAAGTCCAGCGGTGTGCCCGAAAGCTGGTTGCAATATGACTTGTTCGACGGGCTGCTGGTGCCCGATGGCAAGGGCAATTTCATCCCCGGTGCAGCGGAAAAGTGGGATGTCAGCGCCGATGGCCGCGTCTACACCTTCCACCTGCGCCGCAATGGCAAATGGTCGGACGGCACGCCGGTGACGGCCCATGACTGGGTTTATTCCTGGCGCCGTCTGGTCGATCCCAAGACCATGGCCGACTACGCCTATTTCCTGTGGCAGGTGAAGAACGCGCAGGACATCACGCTGGGCCGCAAGGCGCCGGAAACGATGGGCGTGCGCGCCGTCGATGATTACACGTTCGAGGTGACGCTGGGCGCCCCCACCCCATACTTCCTGTCCATGCTGCACCACCACGCCACCTACGCCGTGTCCAAGGCCAATGTAGAGAAGTTCGGGACGGAGTTTGTGAAGCCCGGCAATCTGGTCACTAACGGCGCCTATATGCTGGTGGAATCGGTACCGCAGAGCCACATCAAGATGGTGAAGAACCCCCACTATTATGATGTGGCCAACACGAAGATCGACACGGTCTTCTTCTACCCGACCGAAAACCAGGAAGCCGAGCTTAAGCGCTACCGCGCCGGCGAACTGCACATCGCTTATGAAGTGCCGGTGGCACAGATGCAGTGGCTGCGCGAGAACCTGAAGAGCGAGCTGCACCTTGCCCCCTATTTCGGCACCTATTTCTACGCGCCGAACATGACCAAGGAGCCGTGGAAGTCCAACAAGGACCTGCGTCTGGCCCTGAACCTGGCCATCGACCGCGACATCATCGTGGAAAAGGTGAACCAGCGCGGTGAAATCCCGGCCTACAGCTTCGTGCCGCCCGACACCACCAACTATACCCAGCAGCTTCCCGACTATGCCAAATGGACGCAAGCTCAGCGCGATGCCAGGGCCAAGGAACTGATCGCCAAGGCCGGTTACGGGCCGGGGGGCAAGCCGCTGGAGATCGAGGTCCTGTACAATACGCAGGAAAACCACCGCAAGGTGGCCATCGCCATCGCTGCCATGTGGCAGCAGAAGCTGGGGGCGAAGGTGACCTTGAACAATCAGGAATGGAAGGTGTTCCTGAGTACGCGTGACGAGAAGAAGTTCAAGGACATCACCCGCCACGGCTGGATCGGCGATTACAACGATGCCAACAACTTCCTGGAACTGGTGCGCGGCGACATTGGCAAGCAGAACCCGTCCGCCTTTGCAGACCCGCAGTTCGACCTGCTGATGGCAGAGGCCAACACAACGGCGGATACGGCCAAGCGCGCCGCCCTGTTGCAGCAGGCCGAGCGCCTGATGATCGAGGAAGTGGCTGTCTTCCCGATCCATTTCTACAGCTCCAAGCATATGGTCAGCCCCAAGCTGATCGGCTGGACCGACAATCTCCAGGATTTGCACCCCTCCCGCTTCCTGGATTTGAAGCCGTAAGGCTTTCGTGTCCCTCAATCGCCGGCGCTGCATCCGCAGCTTGGCTACGCCGCACGAGCGGCGCGGCGGCAGTCGCCGCCGAAGCTGCTTCCGGTTAACCGGAAACAGCTTCACGTCACCCCGCGAAACCCCGACCGCACCAACGGTCGGGGTTTTTTCTTGCCCGCATTCCGGGGCCGTCTATCCTGGGTTTCGGCCCTTTGGTGGAATGGAGAATGTCCGGTGCGGTTCCTGGCGACGTGCGTGTCCTGCCTGCTGTTGCTGGTCACCCTTCTGGTGGTGCCGGCGCGGGCAGAGATGGTGCTGCACCGTGGCAACGGGTCGGAGCCGGAAACGCTGGACCCGCATAAATCGACCGGCGAGGGCGAAAGCTGGATCGAGATGGACCTGTTCGAAGGGCTGGTCACGGCAGATGCGCAGGGGCGCATCATTCCCGGTGCCGCCCTTTCCTGGACCATCAGCGATGACCGACTGACCTATATTTTCAAGCTGCGGCCCAATGGTAAATGGTCGGACGGGACGAAGGTGACAGCGTCGGACTTCGTCTTCTCCTGGCGGCGGCTGGTCTCGCCCGCCACCCGTTCCCGCTATGCCTTCTTCCTGTGGCCCGTGAAGAACGCAGAGGCCGTGTCGAAGGGGGAGATGCCGCCGACTGCCATGGGCGTGGAGGCGGTTGATGACCTGACCCTGCGCGTCACGTTGGAGGCACCGACCTCCTATTTCATATCTTCCCTGCAGCACCATTCCACCTATGCCGTGTCACAGGCCAATGTGAAACGGTTCGGGGATGATTTCATCAAGCCCGGCAACCTTGTCTCCAACGGCGCCTTCATGCTGGACGAGGCGGTGCCGCAGGGGCATGTGAAGCTGGTGCGCAACCCGCATTTCCATGCCGCTTCCACGGTCGTGCTGGATGCCGTCTACTTCTATCCCACGGAAAACCGCGAATCCGAATTGAAGCGCTTCCGGGCGGGGGAGTTGGACGTCACCTATGATCTGCCGGATGGGCAGATCGCCTGGGTGCGGCAGAACATGCCCGCCGACCTACGGCTGGCACCCTTCTTCTCCACCTACTGGTTCTGTTTCAACCTGCGCAATGAACCGTGGAAGTCGAACCCCGACCTGCGGGCCGCCCTGTCGCTGGCCATCGACCGGCAGTTGATCGTGGACAAGATCACCCAGGCCGGTGAAATCCCGGCCTACACCGTTACCCCGCCGGGGACGGAGAATTACGTGGCCCCCCTGCCGGAATGGGCCCGCTGGACCCAGGCACAGCGCGACGCCAAGGCCAAGGAGTTGCTGGCCAAAGCGGGATATGGTCCGGGGGGCAAGCCGCTGGAGGTGGAGATCCTGTTCAACACCTCGGAGAACCACCGCAAGATCGCCATCGCGCTGGACAGCATGTGGCGGCAGAAACTGGGCATCCGGGTCAAGATGACCAACCAGGAATGGAAGGTGGTGTTGCAGTCGCGGGCCGAGGGCAAATTCCAGGATCTGGTGCGCGCCGGCTGGATCGGTGATTATAACGACGCCTATTCCTTCCTGTCCCTGTTCCTGTCGGATGTGAAGGGTCAGAACCACAGCGGCTATGCCAATCCCGACTATGACCGCCTTGTCCGCGCCGCCGCGTCAGAGGTGGACCCGGCGGCGCGGCGGCAGTTGCTGCAACGGGCCGAGGCCCTGATGCTGGCTGACCATCCCGTGATCCCCATCTATACCTATGTCACCACCCACATGGTATCGGCCCGCGTCAGCGGCTGGCAGGACAATATCCGCAACCTCCACCTGTCGCGGTACCTGTCGGTGGTGCGGTAAACCTGCCAGAGGCTCAGTTCGACCTCTATTCAGCTTCGCGCTCTTTGTCGAACAGATGAAGGTCAATTCCAAGGCGCTTGGCATGCACGTCTATGATCATCATCGCGTGGGCCAGCGCTTGAAGCGTGTCGACACCATACATCCGGTGATCGACATGTGTGACTGACGAGGTGACAGTGTATCGACACATCCAAGCATTCGGATGTGCGTTGCTCTTCTCTGGTTTGAACAGCGTGAAGCAGGTCTCATTTTCGTCCTTGTCGGGCCATATGGCGGCGGCGACGATCTCTGTCATCTCTGCACTCCATGCAACGCGGCTTTTGGTACGAATTTGTCAAGGTCCACCGTACCGCCCCACCCACCCCGCCAGCATCCGCACCCAGAGCCGGCGCAGGGCCTCATGCCCCGGAGCGGGGCCGGCGGCCAGTTCCTGCATGGCCATGCCGCGCAGCATATAGATGGTCAGCACCATCAGGTCGGCCATTTCCGTTACATCGTCCGCGTCGGGGCGCAGCGACAGGCCCCAGTTGCTGCCGATGGCGGCCAGGAAGCCGGAAAAGATCGGGGCTAGGCGGGCACGCAGTTCGGTATCGGTGCGCGCCGCCATCGCCACCTCGAACAGCAGGTCGCGGTGGCGGCCCGTATAGAACCGGGTCCAGGCCGCCTCGATCATGGCGGACAGCCTGTCCTCCAGCGGCAGGGAAGGGTCCGGCGTCTCCGCCGGTCCCAGGGCGCGGGCCGACGCGACGGCGCCCAGCAGCAACCCCTCTGCCGCGAGCGCCAGCATCTCCGCCTTGGTCTCGAAATGATGGGCCCAGGCCCCGCGTGAGACGCCGGCCCGTTCCAGGATCACCGACAGCGAGGCCCCGGCATTGCCATGGTCGGCCAGCGCGTCCAGCGTGGCCGCCGCCAGCCGCTCCCGCATCTCCTCGCGCCGTGCCGCCTGGCTGCGCCGTTCCGGCTTTGCCTGCTCCGCCACGTTCCTTCACCCGCTTCAACTTTTTCCGTTTTCATCATTGCCACAAAAGCCGGGCCGATGTAAAAACAAACCAATCGGTCTGTTTTTATAAACACACAGCGGGAGGATCGGATGGCACAGACGGACAATGTCGGGCGGCTGGCACGCAGCATGGCTTTCTATTCGGCCTATCACCGGCACCCTCATAACCGGCTGACGCATTATTTCGGCGTGCCGACCATCGTGTTCGCGGTGATGCTTGGCCTGTCCTATATCCCGGTGCCGCTGGGCGGAATGCAGGTTAGCGTGGCGCTGATCCTGATGGCGGTGTTGGCGGCTTATTATGTCTATCTTGACCCCATGATCGGCGGCACATTGGCGGCCTTGTCGGTGCCGTTCCTGATGCTGGCCGACCATGTCGCCACCCTGCCGGCACAGACGGCGGCCATCATCGGGGCCGTCACCTTCGTCGGCGGCTGGGCGGTGCAGTTGCTTGGCCACAAGTTTGAGGGCAACAAGCCGGCCCTGACGGCCAATCTGCTGCAAATCTTCGTGGCCCCGCTGTTTCTGGTGGCCGAGGCCTATTTCGCCCTGGGCCTGCGCAAGGACGTGGAGGCACAGGTGGAACGGCTGGTGGCTGACGGTATCGGCGGCCCCGGCGCCCTGGGCCTGCCGGCGCATCAGGGCTGATCCGGGATGGGGCAGGGGCGGCGTATTCTAATCGCGGGCGCCGGCAGTGTCGGTGCCTATGCCGGTGGCTGTCTGGCCCTGGAGGGGCGTTCCGTCACCCTGCTTGGGCGTCCGGCCCTGATGGAACGGGTGCGGGCACGCGGCCTGCGGGTCAGTGATCTGGACGGGCTGGACCGGAAGGCGCTGCCCGGCCCCTGCTTGCGGCTGGATACCGATCCGGCGGCGGCCATGGAAGATGCCGGCCTGATCCTGGTTACCGTCAAATGCGCCGATACGGCCGCCATGGCCGACCTGATCGCCACCCATGCCCCACCCGATGCCTGGGTCATCAGCTTGCAGAACGGGGTCGGCAATGCCGGCATCCTGGCTGATAGGCTGGGACCCGGACGGGTGGTGGCCGGCATGGTGCCCTTCAACATCGTGCAACTGCCCGATGGCCGCATCCATCGCGGCACCGGCGGCACCATCCTGATCGCCGCCGGCTTCTACGGTCTTCGTCAGGAACTGGACGTGCCGGGCCTGCCCGTGGCTGAAAGCGCCGACATGGATGGGGTGCTGTGGGGCAAGCTGCTGATCAACCTGAACAATGCGCTGAACGCCCTGTCGGGCCTGCCGCTGGCCGAACAACTCTCCGCGCGTCCCTGGCGCCGGCTGCTGGCGGCACAGCAATTGGAGGGGCTGGCGGCGTTGCGGCGTGCGGGCATCCGCCCGGCCACGCTGGGCGCCGTGTCGCCCCGCCTGCTGCCCCACATCCTGCGCCTGCCCGACCCACTATTCCGGGTGCTGGCAAGGCGGATGCTGTCCATTGATCCGCTGGCCCGGTCCTCCATGTGGGAGGATCTGGAACGCCGCCGCCCGACGGAGATCGACCAGTTGCAAGGCGCCGTGATCGCGCTGGCGGCCCGCCACGGCCTGTCCGCCCCCGTCAGCACCCGTGTGCGCGACCTGATCCAGGCGGCGGAGGCGGTGGGCGGCGGTTCGCCGGGGTTGAGGCCGGAGGCGGTGACGTAGAGCACATTTCCGCCGAGCGGAAACACGCTCTACGCTTTTGTTTTCCTCAATCGCCGGCGCTGCATCCGCAGCTTGGCTTACGCCGCACGAGCGGCGCGGCGGCAGTCGCCGCCGGAGCAGCTTCCGGTAACCGCAAGCTGCTCTTAACCCATCCCGCGACAAGCATCCCATTGCCATTCCCGGTGATCGGCCTAGGATGCGCGGCAGGTTTCCCCCTTGGATGTTGCATGCCATGAAAAACGCCCGCCGTATCGCCGCCGCCCTGCTGGCGCTTTCCAGCCTTGCCGGCTGCATGGCCGCGCCTGCCCAGCGTGAGTCGCGAGAAGGTCTGGACCCGCGCCGGGCCTGCCTTGCGCAATGCAACCGCGACAACAATATCTGCATGGACCAGCAGTCGGCCAGCCCCGGCAACACCTCGCAGGTCGGTCGCACCGACTATGGTATGGGGGCGACCTGCAAGGCCGAATTGCAAAGCTGCCAGGCCCGCTGCTGACCCCCGCTTCCGCCTCCTGGAGTCGGTATCCGATGAAGAAGCTTGTCATCTCCTGCTTGGCGGGCGTGCTGCTGGCGGCCCCCTTGCCCGTGCTGGCGCAGGACCGTGCCGTGCCGGTCAGCCGGGCCGATATCACCCTGTCCTTCGCGCCCCTGGTGAAACAGGCCGGCCCCGCCGTGGTGAATATCTACACCAAGCGGCGGGTGCAGCAGCGCATCTCCCCCCTGTTGCAGGACCCGCTGTTCCAGCGCTTCTTCGGTGACGCCCTGTCGGGCATTCCGCGCGAACGGGTGGAAAGCAGCCTGGGTTCGGGCGTGATCCTGGGGGCCGATGGTCTGATCGTCACCAATGCCCATGTCATCAAGGACAGTGACGAGATCACGGTCGTCCTGTCCGACCGGCGCGAATTTGCGGCCCGGCTGGTGACCACGGACGAACAGGTCGATCTGGCCGTCCTGCGCATCGATCCGGGCAAGGAAAAGCTGCCCGTGCTGGAGATGCATGACAGCGACAATCTGGAAGTGGGCGATCTGGTCCTGGCTATCGGCAACCCGTTCGGGGTGGGCCAGACGGTCACCAGCGGCATCGTCTCTGCCGTGGCCCGCACCGCCGTCGGCATTTCCGACTATAATTTCTTCATCCAGACCGATGCCGCCATCAATCCCGGCAATTCCGGCGGCGCGCTGGTCAGCATGGATGGGCGGCTGGTGGGGATCAATACCGCGATCTACAGCCGGTCGGGCGGGTCTATCGGCATCGGCTTTGCCATTCCGGCCAACATGGTGCGCACGGTCGTCGATGCCGTGCGCAATGGCGGCAAGCTGGTCCGCCCCTGGATCGGTGCCGGCGGGCAGCCGGTGACCAGCGACATCGCCGCCTCCCTGGGCCTGACGCGGCCTGCCGGTGTCCTGATCAATCAGGTGCGTAAGGGCGGGCCGGCGGATCAGGCGGGGCTGAAGGTCGGCGACGTGGTCACCGCCGTCAATGGCAAGGCCGTGGATGATCCGGACAGCATGCGCTACCGCGTGGCGACGTTGGGTGTGGGCGGCACCACCAATGTCACCGTTCTGCGCAATGGCCGGGAACAGAACCTGTCCTTGCGCCTGATCGGCCCGCCGGAGGATCCGCCGCGCCAGGAAACCACGCTGGCCGGTCGCACGCCCCTAACGGGGGCCAAGGTTGCCAACCTGAACCCGGCCCTAGTGGAGGAACTGCGCTTTGACGGGGCCGACAGCGGTGTGGTCGTGCTGGAGGTCGGGCGCGGATCGCCCGCGGCGTCGCTGGGCCTGCGCCCCGGCGATGTGGTCCTGTCGGTCAACAATACCGAGGTGAAACGGGTGGGCGACCTGGATGCCGCCCTGGCCGGACAGGTCCGCCGCTGGACCATCGCCGTCCGGCGCGGGGACCAGACGCTGACCACCACAGTCGGCGGGTAAGTAAAAACCCCCGCCGGAGCGATCCGGCGGGGGCTTTCACCTTACGGTCCTCAGTTCACGCGGGAACCGGTGCCCAGCAGGCCCCGGTTGCGCAGCAGCGCGTCAACCTTGGGGGCGCGGCCGCGGAAGGCGACATAGGCCTCCATCGGGTCCTTGGACCCACCGGCGCTGTACACTTCCTGATACAGCTTCTGGGCCAGCTTCGGATCGAAGATGTTGCCGGCTTCCTTGAAGGCGTCGAACCCGTCGGCATCCAGCACTTCGGCCCACATATAGCTGTAATAGCCGGCGGAATAGCCGTCGCCGGAGAAGACGTGCGTGAAGTGCGGGCTGCGGTGGCGCATGACGATTTCCTTCGGCATGCCCAGCTTGGCCAGCTCATCGCGCTCGAACTTGTCCGGGTCCAGGTCCTTGGCGTCGGTCAGGCTGTGATAGGCCAGATCGACCAGGGCGGACGAGGTGTAGGAGACGGTGGCAAAGCCCTGGTTGAAGGTCTGGGCCGCCAGGATCTTGTCCAGCAGGGCCTTGGGTATCGGCTCACCCGTCTTGTAATGGACGGCGAAGCGCTGCAGAATCTCCGGCTGCTCGATCCAATGTTCCAGGATCTGGCTGGGGAATTCCACAAAGTCGCGCAGCACCGACGTGCCCGACAGCTGCGGATAGGTGACATCCGACAGCATGCCATGCAGGCCATGGCCAAATTCATGGAACAGGGTGCTGGCATCGTCGAACGACAGCAGCGTCGGCTGGCCTTCGGCCCCCTTCGCGAAATTGTTGTTGTTCATGACGATGGGCGTCACCTTGCCCGACAGCTTTTCCTGCTCACGCAGCGACGACATCCAGGCACCGGAACGCTTGGACGGCCGGGCGAAATTGTCGCTGTAGAAGACGGCGACGTGCTGGCCCTTCTTGTCCTTGACCTCATACACCTTCACGTCGGGGTGATAGCGGGGCACGTCCTTCAACTCGGTGAAGGTCACGCCGAACAGCTGATTGGCCGTGAAGAACACCGCTTCCATCATCTTGGTCAGCTGGAAGTACGGCTTGATCTCTTCCTCGTTCAGGTCGTACTTCGCCTTGCGCACCTTCTCGGCGTAGTAATACCAGTCCCAGGGTTCGATCTGGATATTCTGGCCCTCGCTGGCCGCCATCTTGGCCAGATCGTCCTTTTCCTCCGCCGCGCGCACCTTGGCCGGTTCCCAGACCTGGAGCAGCAGATCGCTGACGGCCTGCGGATTCTTGGCCATCGTGTCGGCCAGCTTGTATTCGGCAAAGGTCTTGTAGCCCAGCAGGTTCGCGCGCTCGATCCGCAGCTGCACGATCTCCTTGATGGCGGCGTTGTTGTCCTGGGCATCGCCATTGTCACCGCGCGCGGTCCAGGCCTTCCAGGCCTTTTCCCGCAAAGCCCGGTTGGCGGAGAAGGTCAGGAACGGTTCGATCGAGGAACGCGACAGGGTGATGACATACTTGCCCTCGTCCCCGCGCTCCTTGGCGGCCTGGGCGGCGGCGGCGCGCACGAATTCCGGCAGGCCGACCAGCTCTTCCTCGCTGGTCAGGACCAGTTTGTATTCCTTCTCGTCGGCCAGGACATTCTGACTGAACTGTGTGGACAGAACGGCCAGGCGCTGCAGGATGGCGGCCATCCGGTCGCGGTCCTTGCCCTCCAGCTTGGCGCCAGCGCGCACGAAATCGATGTAATAGCGCTCAAGGACGCGGGCCTGTTCCTTGGACAGTTTCAGGCTGTCGCGCTTGGCGTACAGCGTATCGATGCGCGCGAACAGGGCGGCATTCAGGTTGATGGCATTGCCATGCGCCGCCATGACCGGCGCCATTTCGCGCTGGATCTTCTGGAGCTGATCATTGGTGTTGGACGCGGTCAGGCTGCTGAACACGCGGGACACATTGCCCAGCATGTTGCCGCTCTTTTCCAGGGCGTCGATGGTGTTGGCGAAGGTGGGGGCGTCCTTATTGTCGGTGATCGCCTTGATCTCCGCCAGATGGTCGGCCATCGCCTTCTCATAGGCCGGCTTGAAATGCTCCGGCTTGATGGCGTCATAGGGCGGAACGCCGAACCGCGTGTTCCAGGGATGAAAGAAGGGATTGTCGCTGGTCACCTTGGTCTCCGCCTGCGCCACCTGCATGGGCGCGTCCGCTGCCTGCGCCATCATCGGCATGCATGTGCCTGCCATGGCCAGGATCAGGGCCGAAGCCCCGTTCTTCAACACCGCTTTCACTGCCTGTCCCCTTAATTCTTATTGAGGGATTGTCCGAACCGTCATGGGTCGGGCATCGCGCCGTACCTGACAAGAGGCGAAACATTTCCGTTACAATGAACCGTCATCTTCGCCGAAATTGTCGCGGATCATGTCAGCCCAGGGCTGGCGGCGGTATGAAAGGCTCGTTTACACTGCCCTTCCGCACCCATCACCGGACACGCCATGCACGCCGCACACAAACCCGTTCCCCGTCTGGCTGAGCTTGACATGAAGGCACACCGCTATGCCGACAAGGGGGCCTATCAAAAGGAATTGGAAAAACTGCAGGAGAAGATCCTGCATGTGCAGCAGGCCTACTGGCATGGCAAGCGCCGGGCCGTGATCGTGTTCGAGGGCTGGGACGCTGCCGGCAAGGGCGGGGCCATTCGCCGCCTGACGGAAAACCTGGATCCGCGTGGCGCCCATGTCTGGCCCATTGCGGCCCCGACACCGGCCGAACAGGGGCGGCACTATTTGTGGCGCTTCTGGCAACGCCTGCCCGAACCCGGCACCTTCGCCATTTTCGACCGGTCTTGGTATGGGCGCGTGCTGGTGGAACGGGTCGAAGGTTTCGCCAAGCCCCACGAATGGCAACGCGCCTATGATGAGATCAACGAGTTCGAACGGCTTTTGACCGATGATGGCGTGCGCATCGTCAAGCTGTTCATGCACCTGTCGCCAGACGAACAGCTGGACCGGTTCAAGGAGCGGCTGAACAATCCCTATAAGCGCTGGAAACTGACGGCGGAGGATCTGCGCAACCGCGACCGGCGGCCTGCGTATGAGGAGGCGATCGACGAGATGTTCGCGCGCACCAGCACGGATCAGGCCCCCTGGGTCGCTGTGCCCGCCGATGCCAAATGGCATGCCCGCGTGGCGGTACTGCGCCATGTCGTGGATGCCCTGGCGGCCGCTGTGGACGTGGCGCCGCCGCCCCTGGACCCGGCGGTGAAGAAGGCGATGGAGAAGCTGCTGGCCTGATATGGCCGGTTAAGCTTTCTGACCGTCCATACGGCGGCGCCCGGCGCCTGAGGGAACAATTGAGAAAGCCTACGACCCCTTCTTATCCACCGGCGTGGCATCGGCGGCGCGGCGGGTGCGTTGCCAGGCGTCCAGGGTCCGGCGCAGATTGGCGGCGGCTTCCCTCTGTAGGGCGGTGCGACCGGCAGCGGGATTGTTGAAGGCCGTCTCCAGCTCCTCCTGCTCCGCCAGACAGGCCTCATAGCTCAACAGAGCATTGCGGTCGCTGTCGATGCGGTCGGCATGGCCGCTCTGGATACCGCCATCAATCCGGGGAAGGGTGCAGGGACCCGCAAAGGCAGGGCCGGCCACCAGCAGAGCGGACAGGGCGAGGGTACAGGGTTTGACGGACATGCGGATACCCGATGGAGGGTCGCGACAGGAATGATGACAGCGGCCATCACCCCTGTGCATCGGGTTGAGAGTCGCATGAATGCACAGGCCGGGACAGTGCCTATTTCACACCGGAAGGTTATAGCGCCAACTTCGGCACGCATGCGGAAAACAGCTTTAACCGCGCCGGCCCGCACCACGCAGGGCAACGGCCAGGGTAGTTGCCGTGCTTTCGGCATCGCGCGGCACGATCACCATGCCGTCGGCGGCGGCGGCCAGGCCGGCATGATCGGCGGGGCCCGGCTGGTCGGCCAGGATCACATCCCAGGAACTGGCGGCCTTGCGCAGCACTTGCACGGCGCGTGACGGGGTTGGGACCAGCGTCACCTCGCACCCGTACCCGTCCAGTTCCAGGATCAAAGCATCTGCGTCTTCTGATGCCGACACCATCAGCACCCGCACCGCCGCCTCACGCCGGCTGGACGGGATGCGTTCGGCCAATTCCATGGCCTGACGGCCTGCCTTCTGGATCTGGCGGGCAAAATCACGCTGCGGCCCGTCGGGCAGGTCGGCCTCCAGGAAGGAGGCAAAGCCCAGCAGGGCGTTCAGCGCGTTGACAAGGTCATGGCGCAGCCCGCGCGGCAGGCCATTGGCCTCCAGCGCAGGGGTTTGCGCGTCATCAGCGGGCAAGGCCCAGCTCCACGGCGCGCATGGCGGCCTGCGTACGGTTCTTGGCGCCCAGCTTGCGGCACAGGCCCCGGATATGCAGCTTCACCGTCACTTCCTCCAGGTCCAGCGCGCGGGCAATCTCCTTGTTGGACTGGCCCTTCAGCAGGAAGTCCAGCACCTCACGCTCGCGCCGTGTGAAGGTGCTGTTGAGCGCGTTGCCGTCCGACGCCATGGCGCTTTCGGCCAGATTGTCGGGCATGAAGGTTTCGCCCGCCGCCATCCGCTGCACAGCCTGCAACAGGATGGAACCCGGCAGCGTCTTGGGCAGGAAGCCCACGGCGCCATGGGCCATGGCCAGACGGATATCCTCGTTCTTGGCCTCGCCCGACATCAGGGCGATCTTCAGTGACGGGTAGCGTTCGCGCAGGCGGACAAGACCGTTCAGCCCGTTCATGCCGGGCATGCGCAGGTCCAGCAGCAGGATGTCGAACGGCGCCCCGTCATCCAGGACCTTCAACGCCTCGCTAACCGTACCCACGCCCTGGACGAAAGTGCCAGGCGCCTCACGCTCGAAATGCGAGCGCAGGGCATCACGCAGAAGGTCATGATCGTCGGCAATCAGCAGGCGCATGTTTTTCTGCCCAAGGAGTTCACGTTAACGGCTCAATATTACAGCAACGGACGATTGCGCATAGCCCCCTGTTTGGGCCACCACCGCAATAGGTGCCCTTTGCCTATGACCTTGAGCCGCAGAGGTATGGCAAACGGCCCTTGCTGTTTTGTTTTGACTTGGTCGCTCGGCTGGGATAACGGTTTGAGCAGGTGAAAGGTAATGCCGTTCGCCGGGGTGTCTTGGCATATCCCCGTTTTTCCGGACTGCCGCAGGGTAGGCCGGCGCGAATCGCCGAAAGCAGGTTCTACCCGGACCGCCTTCGACAATGGCCATTACCGGGGTTGGTTTCCCGACCATCCCTGCCGCTTCACCCGCCGCCCCCCTCCCTTTTCAGGTCATTCGTCCAAAGCGAAGTCCCGTGCTTCCGGCCCCTGGTTCCGATTCCGTCGCCGAACCTTGGCCGTGATCCCGCCCCAATCGGGGCGCATCCATGGGGGTGCCGCCCCCGTTCCCGCAACCGGCCCCACGGCCGACCGACAGCCAGATCCGATGAATCTCCAGGAACTCAAGGCCAAAACCCCCGCCGAGCTGCTCGCCTTTGCCGAAGAGCTGCAGATCGAGAATGCCGGCACCCTGCGCAAGCAGGACATGATGTTCGCCATCCTGAAGCAGCTGGCCGACAATGACGTGCCGATCTATGGCGAAGGCGTGCTGGAGGTGCTGCCCGACGGGTTCGGCTTCCTGCGCTCACCCGAAGCCAACTATCTGCCCGGCCCCGACGATATCTATATCTCCCCGTCCCAGGTGAAGCGCTTCGGCCTGCGCACCGGCGACACGGTGGAAGGCCAGATCCGGGCGCCCAAGGATGGGGAGCGCTATTTCGCGCTGCTGAAGGTCAACACGATCAATTTCGACCATCCGGACAAGGTGCGCCACCGCATCAATTTCGACAACCTGACCCCGCTTTACCCGGATGAACGGCTGAAGTTGGAGGTGGAGGTCGATAATACCGGCAAGGGCCGCAAGGACATGACCACCCGCGTCATCGACCTTGTCGCTCCCCTGGGCAAGGGCCAGCGCGCCCTGATCGTGGCGCCGCCGCGCACCGGTAAGACGGTGATGCTGCAGAACATCGCCCATTCCATCGCCACCAATCACCCGGAAGTCTATCTGATCGTCCTGCTGATCGATGAGCGTCCGGAAGAAGTGACCGACATGGCCCGCTCCGTGCGGGGCGAGGTCGTGTCCTCAACCTTCGACGAACCCGCCACCCGCCATGTGCAGGTGACGGAAATGGTCCTGGAAAAGGCCAAGCGTCTGGTGGAGCACAAGCGCGACGTCGTCATCCTGCTGGACAGCATCACCCGCCTGGGCCGCGCCTATAACACCGTCGTTCCCTCGTCGGGCAAGGTGCTGACCGGTGGTGTGGACGCCAACGCGCTGCAGCGGCCCAAGCGCTTCTTCGGTGCTGCCCGTAACATCGAGGAAGGCGGATCGCTGACCATCATCGCCACCGCCCTGATCGACACCGGCAGCCGCATGGACGAAGTGATCTTCGAAGAGTTCAAGGGCACCGGTAACAGCGAGATTGTCCTGGACCGCAAGCTGTCCGACAAGCGCATCTTCCCGGCACTCGACATCCAGAAGTCGGGTACCCGCAAGGAAGATCTGCTGGTCGACAAGGGTGCGATGGCCAAGATGTGGATCCTGCGCCGCATCCTGAATCCGATGGGTCCGCAGGACGCGGTCGAGTTCCTGGTCGACAAGCTGAAGCAGTCGAAGACCAACAACGATTTCTTCGACAGCATGAACCAGTAAGGGGGCAAGCCCTCGCTTTGGAAAAGGCCGCCGCCGGGCAACCGGGGCGGCCTTTTTTCATGGGCTTGGGGGGGCTATCTGCTGACACCGCATGCCCTTTCTGCTATTCTCCCGCCATCAACATCCAATCCACGCCCGCAATTCGAAGCCACCGGCTTTCGGAGTTCAGTTCCTGTATCCGCGAAACACCCCCTTATTTTGTGTTGCACGGCGTTGCATGGGCCGGATCAGCGGGGGAGGGGCAGCACCCTTCACCCGAAGCCATAGACCTTTTCATAGGTTGCGTGACCGCCATCACGGCGCCCCGCCGCGCAAATGGATAGGATGGGTGAAATTGATCATCCCGCCATTGAAATGTCATGGAACCGGCGCATGATCACATCGTTGCCTCGTGGAACCGCGTATGCAGGCCCTCAAGGGGCCCGGACAGGAGGACGCCTATGGAAAACAATGATTTGATGCTTGATGACACCCTGCTTGGCGAGGCCAGCCTTGGTGAGCTTCTGTCCGATCCCATCGCCCTGTTGCTGATGGATCGTGACGGGGTGATGCCGGAGGATGTGCTGCGCATTGTCCGCGTCACGGCGGGCCGGATCGCCAGCAATGATTGCGGTCCGGTCGCTGCTGCCATATCGGCGGCCTGACCTTTTGCACCCGATATGACGGACGGGGGGATCGCCCGTCCGATTGAACTGCCGCTGCCCCCGTGCCATATGCAATCGTGAGATTACAATGCCGGAGGGGGTATCGTGCCCGACAGCCTGAACCATGCCGACCTGGGCGAATTGCCCGCCTGGGACCTGTCCGACCTGTATGCCGGCCCCGACTGCCCGGCGCTGGCCGCCGACCTGACCCAGGCCGACGCCGATGCCGCCGCCTTTGCCGAACGGTACCAGGGCAAGCTGGCGGGGTTGAGCGGGGCCGAACTGGCCCAGGCCGTTGCCGATTATGAGAAGCTGGATGAGGTTCTGTCGAAGGTCATGTCCTTCGCGGGCCTGCTCTATGCCTCCAACATGGCCGATCCCAATATTGGCCGCTTCTATCAGGGGATGAGCGAGCGGGTGACGGGCATTTCCGTCCATCTGCTGTTCTTCACGCTGGAGATCAACCGGCTTGAGGATGCGGCCCTGGAGGCCAAGCTGGCCAGCCCGGCGCTTGCCGCCTATCGCCCCTTCCTGCGCGATACCCGGATCTTCCGCCCGCATCAGCTGGCGGACGAGCTGGAAAAGCTGCTGCATGAGAAATATGTGGCGGGGCGTGCCGCCTGGACCCGGCTGTTCGATGAACATCTGGCCGACCTGCGCTTCCCCATCCGGGGGGATGAGCTGACGTCTGCCCAGGCCCTCAACCTGCTTTCCTCCACGGATGCCGCCGTCCGCCGGGAAGCGGCCCAAGTGCTGGGCGAGGTGCTGGGGAAGAACCAGCGCACCTTCGCCCACATCATGAATACCCTGATCAAGGACAAGGAGATCGAGGATCGCTGGCGCAGCTACGCCAACCCCTGGTCATCCCGCAACCTGGCCAATCAGGTGGAGGATGAGGTGGTGGACGCGCTGCTGTCCTCGGTGCGCGCCGCCTACCCCCGCCTGTCCCATCGTTACTATGCACTGAAGGCCAAGTGGTTTGGTCAGGATAAGCTGGACTATTGGGACCGTAACGCGCCCCTGCCCGGCGATGATGACCGCAAGATCCCGTGGGCCGACGCCAAGCGCATCGTGCGCGATGCCTATGCCCGCTTCAGCCCCAGGATGGCGGAGATCGGGCAGCACTTCTTCGACAATCCCTGGATCGACGTGCCGCCGCGTCCCGGCAAAAATCCAGGTGCCTTCGCGCACCCGGTGGTGCCGTCCGCACATCCTTACCTGCTGCTGAACTATATGGGCCGCACGCGCGATGTGATGACCCTGGCCCATGAGCTGGGCCATGGCGTGCATCAGTATCTGTGCCGCGAACAGGGTCATTTGCAGGCATCCACACCGCTGACATTGGCTGAAACCGCCTCGGTATTCGGGGAGATGCTGACCTTCCGCGGCCTGCTGGACGCCACCACCGACCCGAAGAAGCGCAAGGCGCTGCTGGCGGGCAAGGTGGAGGACATGATCAACACCGTCGTCCGCCAGATCGCCTTTTATCAGTTCGAACGCAAGCTGCACACGGAACGGCGTGAGGGCGAGCTGTCAGCCGAGCGGATTGCCGATATCTGGATGGAGGTGCAGACCGAAAGCCTGGGCCCCGCCTTCCGCTGGGAAGACAGCTACCGGCCCTACTGGACCTATATCGGCCATTTCGTTCACTCGCCCTTCTATGTCTACGCCTATGCCTTCGGCGACTGCTTGGTGAACAGCCTGTATGCGGCCTATCAGGAGGCGGCGGCCAAGGGCCAGGGGGCGGAATTCGCGGACAAGTATATGGAAATGCTGTCGGCGGCGGGGACCTTGCACCATACCGACCTGCTGGCCCCGTTCGGCCTGAACCTGAAGGACCCGTCCTTCTGGAACAAGGGCCTGGGCCTGCTCGACAGTTTCATTACCGAGCTGGAAGGGCTGTAAGCGGACTTGTTGCATGCAGGCTTCGCCCTTATGCGACCTACGCCGGTTCGTAGGTCGCATAAGCAAAGCGCATGCGACAGGCGTCAACCTTACTTCTTCAACCCGATCTCGCGCAGGCGCTGATCCAGATACTGACCCGCTGTCAGCGCGTCCGACAGGGGCGCGTCGGGGCGGGGGTGCAGGAACAGCGGCATGGAATAGCGGGAGACATTATGCTCCGGCGGCGGGTTCACCACGCGGTGGGTCGTCGCCGGAAAATAGCCGCCCGACGCCAGCTTCAGCATGTCGCCGGCATTGACGGCGATCATCCCGGCATCGCATGGCACGTCGTGCCAGTTGCCGGCGGTGTCCTGAGCCTGCAATCCCGGCTCGCTGCCCGTCACCAGCAGGGTGATCAGGTTGATATCCTCATGCGCCGCTGCGCGCACGGCCCCCGGCTCATACCCTTCGCCGATGGGCGGATAATGCAGGACGCGGAACAGCGTGCTGGTCGACCCATCCATCATGTTGGGCAGCGGCTGCTTGAAGCTGTTGCGCAGATCCTCAGGCACATTGTCCTGGATCCAGTTCAGCAAGGTCAGGCCCATGGCAGACAGGTCGGCATACATCCGGTCGGTCGCGTCCTTCACCTGCGGCGGCAGGCGGCGGCCCGGATAGACATGGTAGAATTCCTTCAGGTCCTTGACGGCACTGTCCTTGGCGTTTTCCGACTTGAACGGGAAATAGCCGTCCTGGATTTCCGGGTCGAACTTGTACTCGTGCTTGCCGTCCCAGGCGAAGAAGCCGGACCAGACCTTGTACAGGTCCTGGATCAGGGCAGTGTCGATGCTGTGATTGCGCAGGACGGCGAAGCCGGTTTCCCGCAGCGAGGTGACGAACTGCTGCGCGGCATCGGGCGCCCGGTAATCCACGGTGGCGATATTGAACATGGGTCTGTTGCCTTAGGCCTGATGTTTTCGTGTATGGCTTGGTTCCTATCATCACGTTGCCACGCCCCGCGTCAATAGGCGGGGCCGTGCCTGCCCTTGCCGGAATGTCGCGCACTGCCTATGTTGCGGCGCGATAGACCCCTTAACCATGCGGCGGCCCCCGATGCCTTCCACGCCCCTGCGTTTCCTGGCCGGTTCAGAGGCCATGGCCCGCATCCGCCGGGACGGGCTGCATGAGGATTTGTTCGATGTGGTGGCGGGCGCCAGCGGTGGGGCGAAATGGCTGGCCCTGACCCGGCTGGATCAGGCCCTGTTCGGAAGCTGGTTCCAAAAGCGCGACCGCCCCCTGTACATGGTGGGCAGTTCCATCGGCACCTGGCGTTTCGCCTGTCTGGCCCAACCTGACCCCGTGGCCGCCTGCAAGCGGTTTGAGGCCTGCTATCTGGATTACGCGGTCGACGGGCCGGTCAGTGCGACGGAGCTGACCGCCCATTGCCGGGATTTCCTGGACGTCATCTTCGGGGCGGATGGGATCGGCCATGTCCTGTCGCATCCCTTCATGCGGCAATCAATCCTGGCGGTGCGGGGCCGGGGACCGATGCGACCGGGGATGGGCAAGGTGGGTCTGGGTCTGGGCTTAGGCGCCGCCGGCCTTGCCAACCTGGTCAGCCGCCGCACCCTGCCGGTTTTTTTCGAACGCACCGTCCTGCATGATGGCCGTGACGCCCCGCCCTTCGACCTGGGGGCGGAATTCCCGACCCAGGCCGTTGCCCTGTCGCCCGCCAATCTGGTGCCGGCCTTGCTTGCATCGTCTGCCGTGCCCTTCGTCTTTGACGGGGTGGTGGATATGGCGGGGGCGCGGCCCGGCCTCTATCTGGATGGCGGCATCATGGATTACCATCTGGATATGGGCTTCACGCCGCCGGGGTTGGTGCTGTACCCGCATTTCTCCCACCGCATCGTGCCGGGTTGGTTCGACAAGACGCTGCCCTGGCGCCGTCCGCGCGCCGCCAATTTGTCGCGCATGCTGGTTCTGTGCCCGTCGGTGGAATTCGCCCGGGCGCTGCCCTTCGGCAAGATCCCCGATCGTGGCGATTTCCGCCGCATGGATACCGCCACGCGGCAGAAATACTGGCGCACGGCGGTGGCGGAGACGGACCGGCTGGCCGATTGCTGGCGTGAAGCAGTGGAAAAGGACCGGGTGCCGGACCTTCTGGAACCGCTCCTCCCCTGACGCGCCGGACCAGTGTCATCGAACCGGCACTTGACCGCCGGCCCCTGCATCGGCTTCATGCGCGAACCTTACTCCCCTCCAGTTGGAGCCCGCACCCATGGCCGTCTCGCCGCTCGCCCCCGCTTCCTTCCCGTCGCTGCCGCCCATCGCCGGCGTGCGTCTGGCCGGGCACCGCGCCGGCATCCGGTACAAGACGCCGCGCAACGACGTGATGGTCGCGGTGCTGGATGAAGGCTCCAGCGTGGCCGCCGTCCTGACCCGGTCGCTGACGGCTTCCGCCCCCATCCATCGCTGCCGCGCCCATCTGGCCGGTGGGGCCGTGCGCGCCCTGGTCGTCAATGCCGGCAATTCCAACGCCTTCACCGGCAAGGCCGGCGAAGCGTTTGTGGACGCCACCATCGACGCCACCGTGGCCCTGCTGGGCTGCAAGGCATCCGAAGTGTTCCCCGCCTCCACCGGCGTCATCGGGCAGCCGATGCCGGCCGACCTGATCGCCAAGTCCTTGCCGGAAGCCTTCACCAAGCTGGTCCCCGCAGAGGGGGCGGCGTGGGAGGTGGCGGCGCGCGCCATCATGACCACCGACACCTTCCCCAAGGGCGCGTCGGCCACCGTCACCATCGACGGCGTGACGGTGACGGTCGCCGGCTTCGCCAAGGGCAGCGGCATGATCGCGCCCGACATGGCGACGATGCTGGCCTATGTCTTCACCGACGCCAATATCGCCCATGCCCCGTTGCAGGCCGTGCTGTCATCGGCCACCGACCGCAGCTTCAATTCCATCACGGTGGATGGCGACACCTCCACCTCCGACACGTTGGTCCTGTGCGCCACGCGCAAGGCCGGGCATGCGGCCATCGAGGCGACCGACGATCCGCGTCTGGCGGCCTTTGCCAAGGCCGTGGACGAGGTCTGCCTGGACCTGGCGCAGCAGATCGTGCGCGATGGCGAGGGGGCGACCAAGTTCGTGGAAATCCGCGTCAAAGGGGCCGACAGCGATACCGCCGCCAAGCGCATTGCCCTGACGGTCGCCAATTCGCCCCTGGTGAAGACCGCTGTGGCCGGCGAGGATGCCAACTGGGGCCGCATCGTGGCCGCCGTGGGCCGGTCGGGCGAACGCGCCGACCGCGACCTTCTGGTCATCTCCGTCGGCGGCGTGCAGATCTGCGCCAATGGGATGGAGGTGCCGGGTTACGACGAGGCACCGGTGGCGGCCCATATGAAGGGCCAGGAAATCCTGATGGAAGTGGATATTGGCCTGGGGCAGGGCAGCGCCACGGTCTGGACCTGCGACCTGACCCACGGCTATATCGACATCAATGGCAGCTACCGGTCGTGAGCGGCGGCGACACACCCTGCTGGCAGGAACCGGTCCGTAAGGGGCCGATCCGCACGGTCCTGGTGGCCGCTGTCGCCCTGGTTGATGCCGATGGGCGCGTGCTGCTGGCGCAGCGTCCACCGGGCAAGTCCATGGCGGGCCTGTGGGAATTTCCCGGCGGCAAGGTCGATGAGGGCGAGACACCGGAAGCGGCCCTGGTGCGGGAGTTGAAGGAGGAGCTGGGGATCGACACGGCGGAAAGCTGCCTCGCCCCCATCGCTTTTGCCAGCCACACCTATGAGACCTTCCACCTGCTGATGCCGCTCTATGTGGCACGCGTCTGGAAGGGGACGCCTACGCCCCTGGAGGGGCAGCAGCTGGCCTGGGTCAAGCCGGTGCGCATGGTGGATTACCCGATGCCGCCGGCGGATATTCCCCTGATCCCGATCCTGCGGGACCTGCTCTAATCACCGCCGCAAGGTGTGGATCGAGCGGATCAGCAGGGCGATGACCACCAGGGCGCCCCCCTGGTGGGCCGAACCCAGGGCCACCGGTACGGCATGCAGCAGGGTGGTAATACCCAGCACCACCTGCCCGCCAATGCCCAGTGACAGCCACAGGGCCGACTGCTTCGCCACCTCCGGCAAATCGGCCCGCTGTCCCACCCGCCAGGCATAGGACAGGACAGCGACGGCGGTGGCGATGGCCAGCCAGCGGTGCGTGAACTGCACCATGGCGGTGTTTTCCAGGAAGTTCAGCCACGCCGGCGACAGGTTCCAGACCTCCGGCGGGGCAAACTCCCCATTCATCAGCGGCCAGGTGTTGTAGGCAAAGCCGGCATCCAGCCCCGCCACAAAGGCCCCCCAGACGACCGTGATGGACACCAGCACCATGGCCGCCCAGCCATGGCGGCGCAGGCCGGCACGGTCAGGCCGGTGGGCGGCACCGGGATGGCGCAGGCCCAGGCCCGCCTGGATCAGCAAGGCGTAGAGGATCAGCGCCATCGACAGATGCATGGCCAGCCGGTAATGGCTGACATCGGTGCGCACCGACAGGCCCGATTGCACCATGAACCAGCCGATGAAGCCCTGCAGCCCGCCCAGCAGGAACAGGCCCACCAGTTTGGGCAGCATGGACCTTGTCACCATGCCCTTCACCGCGAACCAGACCAGCGGCACCGCGAAGACCACGCCAATCAGACGGCCCCACAGGCGGTGGAACCATTCCCAGAAGAAGATCTGCTTGAACTCATCCAGGCTCATGCCCCGGTTCAGGACCTGATATTCGGGGATCTGCTTGTATTTCTCGAACTCCACCAGCCACTGCGCCTCGTTCAGGGGCGGCAGGGTGCCCGTAATGGGCTTCCATTCGGTGATCGACAGGCCGCTTTCCGTCAGGCGGGTGATGGCGCCGATGATGGCCATGACAAAGACCATGCCGGCACAGGCCAGCAGCCAGTTGGCGACGGCGCGGTGGCCGGGTACGGTTTGGGCGGCGGTCATGACAGGCCGTTCGGTGAATGAAAAGATGCCGTGATATGGGGTCGATACGGCCCTTTGGTCAAATGCCGGGCTTGCGGCCCCGCGTCGCAGCCAGGGCGGACAGGATCGGCCCCGCCGATGCCGGATCGCGCATGATGGTTCCCATCACCGCGACGCCTGCCGCCCCGGCACCGATACAGGCCCCGGCATTCCCGCCATCAACCCCGCCCAGCGCCAGGGTGGGCAGGGGCAGCCCCGACAGGACCCCCAGCTCCAGGGCGGGGCCGTAGCCGGGCTTGGATGGGGTCAGGAAAATGGGGCTGAGCGTGGCGTAATCCGCCCCATCGCGCGCCGCCGCCGCCACACCATCCCGGTCATGGCAGGAGGTGCCGATCAGGGCATCCGGCCCCAGCAGGGCCCGTGCCGTGACGATATCCCCGCCATCCGGCAGATGCACCCCGTCGCACAGGCTGCCCAGCGCCATATCGCCATGGATGGTCAGCACGCCACCGACCTGCGCCAGGACAGGCCGCAGCCGCATCAGCAGGGCGGATTGATGGTCGCGCGGCAGGTCCTTTTCCCGGAGACTGACCCAGCGGCACCCAGCGGACACACAGGCGGCCACCACCGACGCCAGATCGCCGCCCGCCTGATGCCGGTCGGTGATCAGCAGCAGGGGCGGGTCGGGCAGCGGCCTCACGCCGTCAGCTTTCCGCCGATCTGGTGAGTATAGCCGCGCAGGAAGGCGGCACCATCCACCGGCCCCTTGCCCGGCCGCTGCACCCGGATCAGGCGCAGCGCCCCCTCGCCACAGGCCAGGGTGGGTCCGGCATCCAGCAGGGTGCCGGGTTCGCCCCCGCCATCGACCGCCTGTGCCTCCAGCACCTTCAGCTTCTCGCCATTGGCCAGATCGATCCAGGTGCCGGGCCAGGGGGTGAGGCCACGCACCTGCCGGTCCAGTTCGGAGGCGGGCCGGGTCAGGTCCAGCCGTCCCTCATCCTTAGACAGCTTGGCGGCATAGGTCACGCCCTCTGCCGGCTGCGGCACCGGGGGCAGGCTGCCATCGGCAATGCCGGGCAGGGCCTCAACCATCAGCCGCGCCCCCATGACGGCCAGCGCGTCATGCAGGTCGGCGGCATTCATCCGGGCCGTGATGGGCAGCGTGTCCTTCAACAGCATGGCGCCGGTATCCAGGCCGGCATCCATCTGCATGATGGTGACGCCCGTCTCCGCATCGCCGGCCAGGATCGACCGCTGGATGGGGGCCGCCCCGCGCCAGCGCGGCAGCAGGCTGGCATGGACATTGACACAGCCCAGGCGTGGCGCATCGAGAATGGCCTGCGGCAGGATCAGGCCATAGGCCGCAACGATGGCGCAATCCAGGTTGAGCGCTGCGAACTCCGCCTGCTCCTCCGCCTTGCGCAGGCTTTTGGGGGTGCGCACGGGAATGCCCAGGGCCTCGGCGCGGCGATGCACGGGGCTGGCCTGCAATTGCTGCCCTCGGCCTGCGGGACGCGGCGGCTGACTATAGACGCACACCACCTCATGCCCGGCGGCCACCAGCGCATCCAGGATGGAGACGGAAAAATCCGGCGTGCCCATGAAGGCGAGACGCAGCGGCATGGGGCACCTCCCCGGCGGAGAGTGGAAGGGAGCGTTTTACGGGCTTCCGTAAAACGCTTCGGCGGCGACCGCCGCCGCGCCGCACGTGCGGCGTGAAGCCAAGCCGCGGATGCGGCGCCGGCGATTGAGGAACGCGAACGCTCCCGTTACTTCTTCGCCTTGTTGTACTTGCGCAGCAGCATGTTGCGCTTCAGCGACGAGAGATGGTCGATAAACAGCACACCGTTCAGATGGTCGATCTCGTGCTGGATGCAGGTGGCCAGCAGGCCGTCAGCATCCATTTCCCGTTCTTCGCCACCCCGGTCGACATAGCGCACGCGCACCATCTTGGGCCGTGTCACCTCGGCATAGATCTCCGGGATGGACAGGCAGCCTTCCTGGGTGATGGCCTGTTCGTCAGAGGTCCAGATCAGTTCCGGGTTGACCATGGCCAGCGCGTCGCTGCGGTTTTCCGACACGTCCACGACGATGACCCGCTCAAGCAACCCGATCTGCGGGGCCGCCAGACCGATGCCCGGCGCCTTGTACATGGTCTCCAGCATATCATCCATCAGCCTCGCCACGCGGCCATCGACATTGGTCAAGGGCTTGCACTTCGCCTTCAGACGGGTGTCGGGGATGGTGAGGATGGGCAGCAGCGACATGGGTGCGGGGTCCGGGCAAAAAAAGGGCGGGACGGGACTGTCCTCATGGGGCAAATATGCCCAGTGCCGCCAATGGTCAAGCGCGATCCCGGCGGGGCGGAAATGATGCTGCGCGTTCCCTTGCATTCCGGACGTGACAGGCCCATGACATAGCGCATGGACCCTGGGGTGCCGCATGCATTATCGCCATGCGGCTGAGATCACACCCATCGAACCTGATCCGGGTCATGCCGGCGAAGGGAGAAGGCGGAAATGAGTTTGCTGCACAGACCTGACAGACCACGCGTCGCCATCATCGGCGGCGGCATCATCGGCATGGCCATCGGCTGGCGCCTGGCCCAGGGTGGAGCGTCGGTCGACATCTTCGACCGTGCCAGTGCCGGCCAGGGGGCGACGCGCGCAGCCGCCGGCATGCTGGCGGCGGGGGTGGAAGCGGAACCGGGCGAACAGCGCCTGTTGCCGCTGTGCCTGGAAAGCCAGGCTCGCTGGCCGGGCTTCGCGGCGGAGCTGGAGGCGCTGACCGGTATGCAAGTCGGCCTACGTACCGAAGGCACGCTGGTGGTGGCCAGCACGCGGGACGAGGTGGAACTGCTGCGGTCGAACTATGAGTTTCAGCGCGGGCTGGGCCTGGACCTCGTCTGGCTGTCAGGAGCGGCGGCCAAGGAGAAGGAGCCCTTCCTGAACCCGCGCACCGCGGCGGGCGTGTTCAGCGCCAAGGATGGGCAGGTCGATAACCGGCTGGCCGCGGCGGCCCTGCGCGTGGCCCTGGAACGCACGGGTGCCCGTCTGCATGAGGGGGTGGATGTCACGGGTCTGGATGTGCAGGGCGGTCGGGCGACGGGCGTGGTCTTGGGCGACCGTGTTGTGCCTGCCGATAGTGTCGTGCTGGCGGCGGGTGCCTGGTCGCGGCTTGTCCCCGGACAGGCCAGCCCGCCGCCGGTGCGCCCCGTGAAGGGGCAGATGATGTCGCTGGTCATGGACCCCGCCAACCCGCTGTTGTCGCATGTCGTCTGGGCGCCCAAATGCTATCTGGTGCCGCGCGCCGACGGCACCCTGATCATCGGGGCGACGACAGAGGAAAAGGGGTTCGATGCGCAGATGACGGCGGGCGGGGTTCTGGCCCTGCTGGATGCCGCCTGGCGCGCCCTGCCGGGGGTGGAAGAACTGCCCGTCAAGGAGATGTGGGTGGGCCACCGGCCCGGCTGCCGCGATGATGCGCCCATCCTGGGGCCGGCGGCGGGGTTGGAGGGGCTGGTACTGGCCACGGGCCATCACCGCAACGGCATCCTGCTGGCCCCCCTCACGGCGGACGCCATCGCCGATCTGGTCTTGACCGGGCGGGTCGATCCGCATATCGCCCCGTTCGGGGCTGGCCGTTTCGATGCGGCACGCGCCGCGTAAGGGGTGGAGCTAATGATCAGCGTCAATGGCAAGAACCTGGAGCCGGACAATTACGCCCTGACCGCCGTGATGGCGGTGGGAGGGATTGATCCGGGCGCGCGCGGCATTGCCGTGGCGCTCAACGACACCGTGGTCCCGCGTGGGCGCTGGGCCGATACCATTCTTTCCCCCGGCGACCGGGTGGAAATCGTCAAGGTTCTGCAAGGTGGTTGAGATGAATGATCCGCTGAAGATCGCCGGCAAGAGCTTCCGGTCCCGCTTGTTCCTGGGCTCTGCCGGTTATCCCAACCAGCAGGTGTTTCTGGACAGCTTGGCGGCATCCGGCTCCGAAATCCTCACCGTTTCCGTGCGCCGCGCCGACCTGACCGGATATGGTGAAGGCTTGCTGGATCTGGTGGCGGGCAAGGTCTGGCTGCTGCCCAATACCGCCGGCTGTTCCACGGTCAAGGATGCCGTCCTGACCGCGCAGTTGGCGCGTGAGGCCATGGACACCAACTGGATCAAGCTGGAACTGATCGGCGATCGGGAGACGCTGTATCCCGACGTCGAACAGCTTCTGCGCGCAGCGGATGAACTGGTGCGTGACGGGTTCGTGGTCCTGCCCTATTGCACGGACGACCCCATCATCTGCCGCCGTCTGGCCGATGTCGGCTGTGCCGCCGTCATGCCGCTGGGCGCCCCCATCGGCACCGGCCTGGGCATCCTGAACCCGTACAATATCGAGACGATCTGCCGGAACAGCACGGTTCCTGTGGTTCTGGATGCCGGCATCGGCACGGCCAGTGATGCCGCACTCGCCATGGAACTGGGCTGCGACGCCGTCCTGCTGAACACCGCCGTCTCCAAAAGCACCGATCCCGTGATGATGGCGGCGGCCATGCGGGCCGGGGTGGAAGGGGGCCGCATGGCCCGTCTGGCGGGCCGCATCCCCAAGCGTCTGCGCGCGGAGGCATCCAGCCCGGAACTGGGGCTAATCGGGACGTGAGGGTCAGGCGGCCATGCCCGCCGCATGACCGCTGGACCAAGCCCATTGGAAATTATAGCCGCCCAGCCAGCCGGTGACGTCCACGGCCTCTCCCACCACGAACAGGCCGGGGACTTTCTTGGCTTCCATGGTCTTGGATGACAGCTCGGCGGTGTCGATGCCGCCCAGCGTCACTTCCGCCGTGCGGTAGCCCTCCGTCCCGTCCGGCAGCACCGTCCAGGCGTGCAGGGCGCTGGCCACCGCCATCAGGTCGGCATCCTTGATGTCGGCCATGGGCCGGTTGACCACGGGGGCAGGGCCGATCAGCGCCACCTCGAACAACCGCTCGGCAAAGCGGCGGGGCAGGATTTCGCCCAGGATGGTCTTCAGCTCCGCCTTGTGGCGCGTCTTCTTCAGACCCTTCAGATGCTCGGCCAGGGCCAGATCGGGTGACAGGTCGATGCGCACCGCTTCCGTCTCCCGCCAGTAGGAGGAGATTTGCAGGATCGACGGCCCCGACAGGCCGCGATGGGTGATCAGCAGCGCTTCGCGGAACCGGCCCTTGCCGCAGGAAACCGATGCTTCCAGCGGCACACCCGACAGGTCCTTCAGCTTGTCCAGATCGACAGGCGCGAAGGTCAGGGGCACCAGGGCCGGGCGCGGCTCCACAATATTCAGCCCCCATTTGCGCGCCAGACGGAAGGCGAAATCGGTGGCCCCCATCTTGGGGATGGACGGGCCGCCCGTGGCCAGGATGAAGCTGTCGGCGGTGAAGGTGCCATGGCTGGTCACCACGCTGAACCCGCCGCCATCGACCGGCGTGACCTCATCGATCCGGCATGCCGTGCGGATGGCCACGCCAGCATCGGCGCATTCATCCAGCAGCATGCCCAGGATGCGCGGTGCCCCATCGTCACAGAAAAGCTGCCCCAGCTTCTTTTCGTGCCAGCCGATACCATGCCGGTCGACCAAGGCGATGAAATCATGCTGCGTATGGCGTTTCAGGGCGGAGATGGCGAAATGCGGATTGGCTGACAGGTAGCGGTCGGGCTTCACCTCCAGGTTGGTGAAATTGCAGCGCCCGCCGCCGGAGATCAGGATCTTCTTGCCCACCTTCTCCGCATGGTCCAGCACCAGAACGCGCCGCCCGCGCCGCCCGGCAAAGATGGCGGCGTAAAGCCCTGCGGCCCCGCCGCCTGCGATGATGATGTCGTGATGCGTATCCATGCTGGTGCGTTACCAGGGAACAGGCGTGGGATCAATCATCCCCTTCCAGATCAACGTCAGGCAGGCCCTTGGTGTTGGCCAGCTTGCATTTGCTGAAATCCACGCCGCGCAGGTCGGCATTGGTCAGGTTGGCGTCGGTCAGGTCGGCGCCCTTGATGCTGACATTCCGGATTTGGGCCTGACGCAGGTCGGCCCCCGTCAGGTTGGCGCCCGTAAGGTCTGCCCCGACCAGCACGGCCTTGCCCAGGCGCGCCCGTTCCATGTTGGTCTGCCAGTCATGGCCCTGGATATTGATGGGGGATGCCAGCACCCCCGTCATGTCCGCCCCCACCAGCATGGTGCGGATCATGCGCGTCCCGCGCATGTTGGCGTTGCGCAGGTTGGCCCCACGCAAATCCGCCGATGACAGGTCGGCCATCAGCAGGGCGGAGCGGGACAGGTTGGCATTGCGCAGCACGGCACCCCGGAAGATCCCCGCCGACAGGGTCATGCGCGACAGGTCCATGCCGGTCAGATCCTTGCCCGACAGGTCCAGCTGCTTGCCGGCCCCGCCATTGGTTTCGATCCATTTGGCGTGCGCCGTCAGCATGGTGGCCAGGTCTTCCTCCATCCCGGCCAATTGCTCGACGGTTTTCACATCCTCAACATTGGCCAGGGTCAGGTCGACCCCGTCCAGGATGGCGCCGATCAGGTTGGCACCTTTCAGGTTGGCGTGGCGCAGGATGGCGCCCGTCATGATGGCGCCCTCCAGATTGGCGCCTTCCAGATTCGCTTCCGTCAGGTCACAGCTGGTCAGGTCGCATCCCGTCAGGTTGCTGTCCGACAGGTTGGCCTTGACCAGGATCGACCCGCGCAGATCGGCATCGCGCAGGTCGGTCTGCATGACAAAACTGTCCGACAGCCGCGCCTTGGACAGGGTGGCGCGCATGATCACGGCCTTGGACAGGTCCGCCTCTGACGTGGCCTGCACCGACACCAGTTCGCCATTGCGGGCCAGCGCCAGGGTGCCGTTGCGGAAATCGGCGGAGGTCAGGTTGCAGCTGATCATGACCGCGCCGCGCAGGATGGCCCCGCGCATGTCGGCTGCCGTGAGGTCGGCATGCATCAGATCAGCTTCGGCCAGATCGGCGGCATAGAAATTGGTCATGCGCAGGTCGGCCCCGCGCATCAGGGTGTTGTGCAGCTTCGCACCTGTGAAATCGGCAGAGGCCAGCACGGAGCCCGACAGGTCCAGGTTGGACAGTTCGCACAGCTTGAAATGCGCGCGCACGCCGGTGACGCGCTGTTCCACAAAGGCCTGGTGCTGCTTCAGCATCACGTCCAGATCGTTCTGCGCGATCTTGTTCCGGTACACGCCCAACCGTTCATCCAGCAGCGACGGCGATTTCTGGATCGCCACGCGGCTGAGATTGGCGTTTGAGGAACCGCCGGTGCGGGTGAATTTGGACATCGCGGTCTTGTGGCCTGGAAACCATGCCGGAAACACCCCGGCCCTTGTAAACGCATTAAGACACGGGCTGCCTATAACGCAAAGGGGTAATGCGAAAGGTCAGGCGAGCGTCACGCGAAGATCACAGGGGTTAATCCATATCCACCTTGCCGCGCATCTTCTTGACGCCCGACCGGGTGGTTTTCGCGTCCAGGCGGCGGGTCTTCGACGCCAACGTTGGGCGCGTGGGACGGCGCGGCGCCTGACGTTCTGCCGCCTTGGCCAGGATTTCCACCAGCCGCGCCTTGGCATCCTCGCGGTTGCGTTCCTGGCTGCGATGGGCCTGGGCCACCAGCACCAGAACCCCGTCCGCCGTCAGCTTGCGCCCCGCCACGCCGCGTACCCGCTGTTTCAGCCAGTCGGGCAGGGTGGGGGAGTTGGCGACGTCGAAACGCAGTTGCACCGCCGTTTCCACCTTGTTGACATTCTGCCCGCCCGGACCGCCGGCGCGCAGGAAGCTTTCCTGAAGCTCCTCCTCGTCAATGGCGATATGGGGGGTGATGGGGATCATGGGTCCGCTTCCGCTGCTGCTGCCCGTCAACAACAGCAATCGGGGCCGATCGTCAAGGGCTGGGCGATCTCATATAGGTGCGGAGTTCGATACGGTTACAATCAACCAGGAACGCATCGATCTTGTCGGCCTCCCGCGTGAAAATCAGGTTCATCGGCATCCAGTCGGCGGCAATCAGAAGGCGTTCATCTTGCGTGCCGTTAAATAGCAAGCCGACCGCGACCTCGCATGTGGCTGTAGCCGAAGCTGGAATCTGTCCCGCTCTCGTCGCCGATTGGACATTGGGATTGTCGCCGGAAGCCGGATACGCATCGGCAAGGTCCGCGATCCACTCCACACGGCGCAGCACCTCGACTTGTCGGGTTACGAATGGCCAATTGTCGAACCCCAAAGGGGCGGTCGGTTCTGGCGGGCGCACCGACATTTGGGATCGGAGGGGCTCTGGTATTCCGGTCGGTAGGACGGGCGGTTTCCACTCCCGCCAGCGGGCTTGAAGCTGCTCGATGCTCGAAATGGCAAGGGAGAATACCTCGAACTTGAAGCATAGATCGCGCGGCTGGACGGTGACGAGCCAAGAGCGGCCGGCATTGTCGCCAAGCCAGACATGGTTGGCCAGTTCGACCTTCATTCCCGTCAGGCCGTTTGCTATTGCGCGCAAGGCCTCGATTTCGGCCTGGAGTTCATAGGCGGGATACTCGACATGCATCAGTCAGTTTCCACGAGGATGTACCTGCCAGCACCGCACCCAACAGCACGTCCAGGCAGGTACGGCCTGTGACGAAGCGGCAATGGAAATCGGGCGATAGAGCGGCATGCTGGGCCCGATATTGGAAGGTCTTTCAGAGTGTCGCTGAGGCCACCCTATCGTCAAGGCTCCGATGGTGACGGCGGCTTGCGGTCGGGCACGGGGGAGGATTGGGCTGGTGTCGGCGCGCCCTTCTTGCGCCCATGGCTGATGCGCGGTTCGGGCGGGTCGATGCGCGGGGCCGGTGGTCCCTCGATGCCGGGGGCCGGCGGTGGGGGCGGCGGCGGGTCCTGCAAGGCCCGCGCGGCCCGGTCAGCATCCAGGCGCAAACTATCGGCGTCCCGCCGCTGCATCGGGTCAGGCGTGGGTCGCAGCGACAGGTCGGCCCCGCCCCGCAGGCCATCCACCTGCGCCCGCCCGCGTTCGGCGTCCAGCGGGCTGGGGCTGGCCGGCAGTCCGGGCAGGCCGGGCGGCGGGGACAGAAGCGGGTTTTCCTGCGCCCCGGCCAGGGGGCACAGCATCATCAGGCCAGCCAGTGCGGAGAGGGAAATCGCCTTGCGCATGCACAGCATATAGGCACCATCCCCCGGCCTGCACAGGGGTGAAACCAGCCATGCGGACAGGGCCGCAACAACCCCTTGCACCCCCGCCCATTCGCATGGATAAGCTGACCCTACGACGCACCCGCACGTGCCCCTGGCCTTTTGCGCCATGCAACGACGTCAGGCGTCCTTTTTGGCAGCACCGGTCATCCGTGGGCCGGTACCCCGAGAGGGATAGTCACATGAACGCCGTTTTCCGCCGCGAAGGCATGGTCCGGTAAGGACCCCGCTGGTTCGCTTCGTCCGTTGACGCTTTGCGGTCTTGTTCGACCCGGCAATCACGACGCGGCACCAGATCCCGATCTTCCCCGCGCTATCCGGCTGGCCGGTCCGTACCGCCCGCCGCGATCATTTCATATTCCCGCCCTGTTCTGCGCCCATTGATCGGCGAGGCTGGGTGGCATGGGGTATTGTTCCCCGGAGGGTTTGTCCATGGCCCAGGTCCGTTTCCGCACCGCCGTCGCCCCCCTGCGCCGCGCCGCCGCGCGCAGCAGCACGCCCCGCCTGCCCAGCGTCGATCAAATGGTGGCCCGCCTGGAACCGTCGGAGCCGATGCACTGCATCCGCCCCGCCACCCTGCGCGCCACGGCGGATCGGTTCCTGGACCTGTTCGGTCAGGCCACGGAGGGCCGGGGTGACGTGCTGTATGCCGTGAAGTGCAATCCCGACCCGGCCTTCCTGCGCGCGCTTTACCAGGGCGGCATCCGGCATTTCGACTGTGCCTCGCCGGCGGAAATCCGCGTGGTGCGGCAGATGTTTGCCGATGCGCAGATCCATTACATGCACCCGGTGAAGAACCGCGCCGCCATCGCCAAGGCCTATAACGACTATGGGGTCCGCGACTTCTCGCTGGACAGCATGGAGGAACTGGAAAAGATCGCCGCCGTTACCGGCACTGCAACCGACCTCGGCCTGTTCATTCGCCTCGCCATGCCCAAGGGTAAGGCCGCCTATGATCTGTCGGGCAAGTTCGGGGCGCAGTTCGATGATGCCGTCACCCTGCTGCGCCGCGCCCGGACGGTCGGTGCGCGGGTCGGCCTGTGCTTCCATGTCGGCAGCCAGATGCTGGAACCGGCATCCTATGGCCGCGCCCTGGAGCTGGCGGGTCGGGTGATTGAGGCCGCCGGTGTTGCTATCGATGTGCTGGATGTGGGCGGCGGCTTCCCCGTGGCCTATCCGGACATGGACCCGCCCGACCTGACCCTTTACATGGACGCGATTGCCAAGGGCATCGCGGCCCTGAACCTGCCGGCCAGCACCCGCATCTGGTGTGAACCGGGCCGCGCCCTGGTGGCCGCCGGCGGCTCCGTCGTGGTGCAGGTGGAGCGCCGCCGGGGCAGTGACGAGCTGTTCATCAATGACGGCGTCTATGGCAGCCTGTCGGATGCGGGCGTGCCCGGCTTCCTGTTCCCCTACCGCCTGATCCGCCGCACCGACGCGCCGCTCGCTCCGTTCAGCTTCTGGGGTCCCACCTGTGACAGTGCCGACCGCATGAAGGGGCCGTTCCTGCTGCCGGTCGACGTGCAGGAAGGCGACTGGATCGAGATCGGGCAGCTGGGTGCCTATGGCGCCACCCTGCGGACGGAGTTCAACGGGTTCGATCAGGCGCATCTGGTCGAAGTGTGCGATGGCCCGCTGCTGGACACGGCTGGCCATGCCGTCTCCCTATCGGTCTGCGCGGCCTGATGCGGCGCGGTTCGCGTCACAGGGAGTATAATTGGCAAGGTACTGAGAATAATGCCATCGCCTACGCAACGATCGTGCCTCCCACAGGCCTATCCCCAAGTTTATCAGGGTTAAATTCCAGATCGGGAAACAGCTGAAAAAGCTGTTCGCCGTTCCTTTCGCCTATGATCGCCGGGGTGTTACACGATTATTTCACATGCGCGTCGTTGCACCCGGCATCAGGCCGATGATAGTTTGACACGCATCATCTTCACTAATCGCAACGCTTGATATAGCATTGTGACAATTCCAACCGGGCGCGGTCCCATCCATCTGGGCGGGGCCGTGCCTTTCTGTTGTCCTGCATCACGTCTGAAGCACGTCAACCCCACAGCCATGAGGCTCCCATAGGCGGGTAATAGCCCCGGAGAACCCACGAAAATGACCCAATATCAGAAGCATTGTGCCCTTCCCGGGCGTCTTGTGATGGTAGGATTCGGCAGCATCGGTCAAGGTGTGCTGCCTCTGATTCTGCGGCATATCGACATTGACCGGCAGAACATCACCATCATCACGGCGGACGAGCGCGGCCACGGTGAGGCTGACTATTTCGGCATCAAGTTCGTCAAGGAACCACTGACCCGGCAGAATTACCGGGCCATGCTGGAACCCCTGCTCTCCAAGGGCGATTTCCTGCTGAACCTGTCGGTGGATGTCTCGTCCACGGCATTGGTTGAGCTATGCGCCGAACGCGGCGCGCTCTATCTCGACACCTGTATCGAGCCCTGGCCCGGCGGTTACACCGACCCCAACCTGTCGCCCTCCATGCGCTCCAACTACGCGCTGCGCGAAACGGCGCTGGATCTCCGGTCCAAGCTGGGGACGAACGCGCCCACCGCCGTGCTGACCCATGGCGCCAATCCGGGCCTTGTCTCCCACTTTGTGAAGCAGGCGCTGCTGAACATTGCGGAGGATACAGGCCGCGACGTCACCGACGTGCCGGCCGACCGTGCCGCCTGGGCCAAGCTGGCGCACGAGTTGGGCGTGAAGGTCATCCATATCGCCGAACGCGACACCCAGGTCTCCTCCATACCCAAAAAGCGGGGGGAGTTCGTTAATACCTGGTCCATTGACGGCTTCATCTCGGAGGGCTGTCAGCCGGCGGAGCTGGGCTGGGGCACGCATGAGGCGACGTTCCCGCCGGACGGTATTCGCCATGAATTTGGCGGCCAGTCCGGCATCATCCTGAACCGCCCCGGCGTGACGCAGCGCGTGCGCACCTGGACCCCGATGGAAGGCCCCTTCCACGGCTTCCTGATCACGCATAGCGAGGCGCTGTCGATCCCCGACTATCTGACGGTGCGCGACGCCGACGGCAAGGCGATCTATCGCCCCACCTGCCACTATGCCTATCACCCCTGCGACGACGCCGTGAAATCCATCCACGAATTCGCCGGCAAGAACTTCGTGCAGCAGGAAACCCAGCGCCTGATGATGAAGGAAATCATCGACGGCGTGGACGAGCTGGGCGTGCTGCTGGCCGGCCATGAAAAGGGCGCCTACTGGTTCGGCTCGCAGCTGACCTGTTCAGAGGCCCGCCAGTTGGTGGAGTTCAACAGCGCCACCAGCCTGCAGGTCACGGTCGCCGCCCTGTCCGGCATGATCTGGGCCATCGAGAACCCGGATCGTGGCATCGTGGAAGCCGACGACATGGATTTCCAGCGCTGCCTGGATATCTGCATGCCCTATCTGGGGCCGGTGGTCGGGGCTTATACGGACTGGACGCCGCTCGACGGGCGCAACAAGCTGTTCGTGGAGGACGTAGACGTGTCCGATCCGTGGCAGTTCAAGAACATTCGGGTGGTGTGAGGGACGGCGGGGGCGGGGGCTGAAAGGCCCCTGCTCAACATTTTACAGAGAATATAGCGGTGTGCTTCTATGGCTGGGTTGAAGGGTTCGTTGTAAAGAAGCCATCCACTGCATTTAGCACTGACAAATGCCAAGTTTTTCCTATGGACTCACAGTACGGAAATTTCTTGAGGCGAATTTCATTCATTTCTTCCTCAATGGCCTTCATTGCGGCAGCGCCGAGTAGCAGAGTTCCACTTAATTTTAAAGCCCCCTCAGGCTGTTGAAGTTCGTTACTCCGAAAGGAGCGTATTTTCCGCAAGAAGGGTTGGCCAGCACCTTGCCCTGAGTGCATAGTGAATACTAAATCATCTTTTTCAAGGTTGAGCGTTTTAGAGAGATTATTCCTGTCTTGTTCGCCCATGATTGAGATTGATGCAGTCCGATGATATAGGTCATTCATATTTTCTATCGCGGCGTCCGACAATTTCTTCCGTATTTCCTTGGTGGCTCCGATTGCACAGAAGTCATTTTTTTTGAAATTTCTTCCAATCCTCGCAGTTTCTTGTGAAAACGCAAAATCAAATTCAGCCAAATTAAATATGGTTGACCCACGATTCTTTCTAGCGCTTCCGTAGATAATTTGAGCATTCTGATCTTCATTCTTGAAATTTCCGTCGCTTATTAATTTAATGTATATTTTTGGAAGTTCTGAATGAATCATCGAATACCATCCACGGTCTTTTGTTTTTGCTAGCATGCCCGGTATTTTCTCGAGGAGAGATGATATCAATTCAACGCATCCAGCAACTGCAAAAAAACATTGCCGATTTGGACTCCAAACCTTCTGCACATTATCAGACACGATTTCTAGGTCTCCATAAGTGGTGAAATGACTTACTCTAGTATCTGAAATAACGCATATTCCGTCACCAGGAGCTATGAAAGCAAAGCAGAATGTCATAAAACACCTCCCTACTTATGCTACCACTCATTGTGGTAAAAACTATACCGCATTAATTTCTATCCGTCGCCATCCACGCGGGTAACTTTTTTTGAATCAATGAATGTATAAACTTACAACCCATGTATTTGCAGCGAGTCTCGTTGATATATCCGGCCAGTGGCCGTACACTTCCTCTACTAAGCAGGAGCCCCCATGCCCACCGCCTCCCCAACACGCACACGCGCCGAACGGCTTGAAGCCCGCGTTACCGCCGAGCAGAAGCGGCTGATCGAGCAGGCGGCGGCGTTGCAAGGGCGCAGTGTTACGGATTTTGTGCTGAGCAGCGTGCAGGATGCGGCCAAGCGGGCCATTGAGGAGCATCAGCGTCTGGAACTGTCGCTCCGTGACAGTCAGGTCTTCGTCGAGGCGCTGATGAACCCGCCGCCGCCCAATGACCGGCTGCGCGAAACAGTGGCGCGTTATCGCCGGACCATGGGCGTCTGACCTTGGAGGACGGCTTACCCTTTCGTTTCGAGGCTCTGGCCGCGCACCATGACCGCACATCGTTTGAATGCGGTGTGGAAGCGCTGGACCGGTATTTCCGAATGCAGGCGGGACAGGATGCCCGTCGGCACATCGCGGCACCCTTTGTCCTGCTGGATGATGAGGACAAGGTGGTGGGTTTCTACACGCTGTCTTCCACCTCTGTAGCCTTGGCCGATCTGCCCGCCGCCGTCACCAAACGGGTGCCGCGTTATCCCACTCTGCCGGCCACCTTGCTTGGGCGATTGGCGATTGACCGCCATGTGCAGGGACGTGGCCTGGGTCGCCTGATGCTGGCCGATGCCTTGTACCGCGTCTGGCGCAGTGAGATTGCGTCCTTCGCCGTGATTGTCGATGCCAAGGACGAGGCGGCTGCCCGCTTCTATGCGCGGGAGGGATTCCTACCCTTTCCCGACCGTCCGCTGAAGCTGTTCATGCAGATGGAAACGGTTGCCAGTCTCTTTGACTGATGCCCCTCAAACTTCCCCCCGCCATCCATTCCATAACTGACCCATATCATGTCGGGCCCCTGCCACGCAGGGTAGAAGGTCCCGGAAACCTGATCGTCAAACCATTCCGGGGCGTCCTTCCATGCTGGATATCCGCCGTCTGCCCGTCGCGGGCAAAGTCACTTTGTTCAATGCGCTGGGGCTGGTGGTGCTAGGCACCATCACCCTGACGTTGGGTTACATGGTCATGACCGGGGTGATGGAGCGGCAGGCCGTTGCCACCCAGGCCCTGTCCATGCGGGTCGCCCATTCGATTGTCGAGAATGGTGACGATGCCTATGCCCTGGTCGATGGCAAGCTGAGCCAGGGTGGGCGGGTGCTGGATGGCGACATGGCGCTGGTCGATGCGGTGGCCAGTGCCACGGGGGGCAGCGCCACCATCTTCCGCGGGGATGTGCGCGTGGCGACCACGGTGTTGAAGGAGGATGGCAGCCGGGCTGTGGGTACGGCCCTGGCGGCGGGGCCGGCGCGTGATGCCGTGCTGGGGGCAGGACAGGCCTATCGCGGCACCGTCGATATCCTGGGCAGCACCTATTATGCCGGCTATGACCCGTTGAAGGACAAGGAGGGCAGGGTCGTCGGCATCCTCTATGTCGGGCTGAAAAAGGATGATCTGCTGGCAGAGTTCAACCGGGGCATCACCTGGGTCGCCCTGGGGGCGCTGGTCCTGACCATCGTGATGTCCGTATCGGCCCTGGGGCTGGCCCGCTGGCTGCTGGCACCGCTGGGCCGGCTCAGCGCCCGGATGGACGGCATGCGCCAGGGCCGGCTGGACCAGCCCGTGCCCGACCGCGAGAAGCAGGATGATGTGGGCGAGATGGCCCGCGCCGTGGAAAGCTTCCGCCTGACCCTGATGGAGACCGAAGGTCTGCGGCGGGAGCAGGAACAGCAGCGGCAGAAGGCGGAACAGGCCCGCGTCGCCTCGCTGCGCACCATGGCCGACACGGTGGAGGATGAGACGCGCCACGCCGTTGATGCCGTCGCCGCACAGACCCAGTCGATGGATGCCGAGGCCAAGGTGATGGCCGCTGCCGCCGACCGCATGGGCAACAATGCCCAGAATGTGGCCGCCGCCGCCGAACAGGCCCTGGCCAATGCCCAGACGGTGGCATCGGCCACCAACCAACTAACCGCCTCCATCGGCGAAATCACGGCCCAGGTGGCCCATGCCAGCGCCGTGACCCGCGACAGCGTGGCAGCCAGTGCGGAAGCGGCGACCGCCATCGACGCGCTGTCGGACAGCGTGACGCAGATCGGCGGCATCGCCGGCCTGATCGCCGACATTGCGTCGCAGACCAACCTTCTGGCGCTGAATGCCACCATCGAGGCGGCACGCGCCGGAGAGGCAGGTAAAGGCTTTGCCGTGGTCGCGTCAGAGGTGAAGAACCTGGCCAGCCAGACGGCGCGGGCCACGGAGGATATCGCCCAGCGTATCCAGGGTATCGGCGCTGTGCGTGACAGGGCCGTGGCTGCCGTCAGCGACATCACCCACCAGATACAGCAGGTAGATCAGGTGGCCGCCGGTATCGCAGCGGCCATGGAGGAACAGTCCGCCGCCACGACCGAGATTGCCCGCAATGTCGAACAGACCGCCGATGCCGCGCGCGAGGTGGCGTCACGCATCGCCGAAGTATCGGCGGAGGCGGCACAGACCGACCGCTGCGCCAATGATGTGCAGGTGGCGGCGCATCAGATGGCGGACAGTGTGGAACATCTGCGCGAAACGCTGGTCCGTGTGGTCCGCACCGCGTCGGCCGATGTCGACCGACGCCGCCGCCCGCGCTTTGCTGTTTCAATCGAATGTCAGGTGGAACAGGGCGGACGCACCCTGGCTGGCCGTGTGGTGAACCTGTCGGAGGGTGGGGCCATGCTAACGGTCGCGGGCATCGCGGCATCGCCGGGGGTGCTGGTGATGGCGGGCCTGCGCCTGCCCTTCCGCACGCCGGAGCAGGCACAGGGCGCGGGCCATGTGAAATTCACCCTGACGGAGGCAGAGGCGGGGGCCCTGCGCGCCCGTTTCGCGGGCCTGACGGCGGGGGCCATGGCGGCGTGATCCTGCCGCGGGGTCAGGCAAAAAGCCGAATGACACCAACCCTTTCCCCATCACCCCATTGCGCCCGCCCCCGTCCCCTGTCACCCTCTCCGGCAAATATGCATCCATGCGGAGAAAATAAATGCGGGTGACGGGTCGGACGGGGTTCAAGCGGGTGGGGACGGGATTGCTGGCGGCGCTGGTGCTGCCCTTCCTGGCGGCACCGGTACAGGCGCAGAACGCGGCCACGCCCGACATTCCCGCCTATATCAAATCCGACGTGAAGGCGCTGGAGGGCAAGATCGTGGCCTGGCGCCGCGATATCCATCAGCATCCCGAACTGGGCAACCGCGAGACGCGAACGGCCAAGCTGGTGGCAGATCACCTGAAAAAGCTGGGCATGGAGGTGCAGACGGGGGTGGCCCATACCGGCGTGGTGGCGGTGCTGAAGGGGGCTAAGCCCGGTCCCGTCGTGGCCCTGCGCGCCGACATGGACGCGCTGCCTGTTACCGAACAGGCCGACGTGCCCTTCGCGTCCAAGGTCCGGACCACCTATAACGGTCAGGATGTGGGCGTCATGCATGCCTGTGGCCATGACGGCCATGTCGCCATCCTTATGGGCGTGGCGGAGCTGCTGGCCAAGCGTAAGGGCGAGTTGCGCGGCACCGTCAAGTTCATCTTCCAGCCGGCGGAGGAAGGCCCGCCGGCGGGGGAGGAAGGCGGGGCTGAGATGATGGTCAAGCAGGGCGTGCTGTCCACGGATCCCAAGCCGGAGGCGATTTTCGGCTTGCACCTGTTCTCTGCCGGCCGCGCTGGGACCATCAGTTACCGTTCCGGTCCCGCCATGGCGGCGGCGGACAGTTTCCACATAACCGTACAGGGGCGGCAGACGCACGGCGCCTATCCCTGGGCCGGGGTCGATCCCATCGTGACGGCATCACAGATCGTGACGGGCCTGCAAACCATCGTCAGCCGCAATGTGGAACTGATCAAGGAGCCGGCCATCGTGTCGGTCGGCGCGCTGAACAGCGGGGTGCGCGACAATATCATCCCCGACAAGGCGGAGATGATCGGCACCATCCGCACCTTCGACCCCAAGATGCGCGAACAGATTCACCGCCGCATCAAGGAGATCGCGGAGAACATCGCCGAAAGCCAGGGGGCCACGGCGACGGTGCATATCGACCAGGGCTATCCCGTCACCGACAATAATCCCGCACTCACCGCCTGGGCCGCCCCCATCCTGGAAAAGGTGGCAGGCGCGGGCAATGTCTCGGTCGGGCCAAAGGCCGGCGGGGCGGAGGATTTCAGCTATTTCCAGCAGCAGATCCCCGGCTTCTTCTTCTGGGTTGGGTCCACCGGGCCGGAGGTTCCGCTGGACAAGGCCCCGTCCAACCATTCGCCCCTGTTCAAGGTGGATGAGGCATCGCTGCTGACCGGGGCGGAGGCGATGGCCGCCGTCACCGTCGCCTATCTGCAAAGCCATTGAGGCGGGTGGGGATAACGATGCGCGCCATTCTGCTGACAGGGGCGGCCTTGGCCGCCCTGATCCTGCCGCCCGTGGCCCTTGCCGCCGATGCGCCGCCCGTGCCCGCCTATGTGATGGAGGATGCACGCGCGCTGGAGGCCAAGATCATCGCCTGGCGGCGTGATATCCACCAGCATCCCGAACTGGGCAACCGCGAGACGCGGACGGCCAAGCTGGTGGCCGATCATCTGAAAAAGCTGGGGCTGGAGGTGCAGACAGGGGTGGCGCATACCGGCGTCGTCGCCGTGCTGAAGGGGGGCAAACCCGGACCCGTGGTGGCGCTGCGCGCCGACATGGATGCGCTGCCCGTTGCCGAACGGGTGGACCTGCCCTTCGCATCGAAGGTGCGCACCACTTATAACGGCAAGGATGTGGGGGTGATGCATGCCTGTGGGCACGACACCCATGTCGCCATCCTGATGGGCGTGGCCGAGCTTCTGGCCAAGCGCCGCGCCGACCTGCCGGGTACGGTGAAATTCATCTTCCAGCCCGCCGAGGAAGGTGCACCGGCGGGAGAGGAGGGCGGGGCCGAACTGATGATCAAGCAGGGCGTGCTGTCCACCGATCCCAAGCCGCAGGCGATTTTCGGCCTGCATGTCGGGTCGGATGATCATATCGGCAAGGTCGGCTACCGCCCCGGCCCTGTGATGGCCGCGTCCGACACGTTCCGCATCAAGGTGAAGGGCAAGCAGACGCACGGTGCCTATCCCTGGGCCGGCACCGACCCGATTGTGGCGGCATCGGCCATCGTCACGGGCCTGCAAACCATCGTCAGCCGCAATGTCGAACTGATCAAGGAACCGGCGGTCGTGTCGGTGGGGGCCATCAATGGCGGGGTGCGCAGCAATATCATCCCCGACGAAACCGACCTGATCGGCACCATTCGCACCCTGGACCCCGGCATGCGCGAGCAGGTCCATCGCCGGCTGAAGGAGGTGGCGACCGGTATCGCCGCCGCCCATGGCGCGACGGCAGAGGTGGAGATCGACCTGGGCTATCCCGTTACCGTCAATGACAAGGACCTGACCGCCTGGGCCGTGCCTGTGCTGGAGCAGGTGGCCGGCAAGGAAAATGTCAGCCTGGCCTCCAAGGGCTTGGCGGCAGAGGATTTCAGCTTCTATCAGCAGAAAATCCCCGGCTTCTATTTCTTCATCGGCGTCACCGACCCCGATGTGCCGCTGGACCAGGCACCCAGCAACCATTCACCCCTGTTCAAGGTGGATGAACGCGGCCTGCTGGTCGGGGCGCAGTCCATGGCGGCCCTGACCGTCGCCTATCTTTCCTCCCACTGATGGCGGGTTGCGATGATCAAGCTGAAGACAATCCTGCGCGCGGGCGGTGCGGCCCTGACATTCATGACCCTGCTGTCCCCGGTGGTGCAGGCGGCTGATGCCCCGTCTGTGCCCGCCTATGTGAAGGCTGACGCCAAGGCGCTGGAGGCCAAGATCATCGCCTGGCGCCGCGATATTCACCAGAACCCGGAACTGGGCAACCGGGAGGTACGCACGGCCAAGCTGGTGGCCGATCACCTGAAAAAGCTGGGGCTGGAGGTGCAGACCGGTGTGGCCCATACCGGCGTGGTGGCCGTGCTGAACGGGGGCAAGCCCGGCCCCGTTGTGGCCCTGCGCGCCGACATGGACGCGCTGCCCGTCACCGAACAGGTGGATGTGCCCTTCGCGTCCAAGGTCCGCACCAATTATAACGGCCAGGATGTGGGCGTCATGCATGCCTGTGGCCATGATGGCCATGTCGCTATCCTGATGGGGGTGGCCGAACTGCTGGCCAAGCGCCGCGCCGACCTGCCGGGAACGGTCAAGTTCATCTTCCAACCGGCGGAAGAAGGCGCGCCGGAGGGGGAGGAAGGCGGGGCCCAGTTGATGGTGAAGCAGGGCGTGCTGGACACCGAACCCAGGCCGCAGGCGATTTTCGGCCTGCATCTGGGTTCCTCCTATCATGCCGGCACCATCGCCTATCGCCCCGGCCCGGCCATGGCGGCAGCGGACACGTTCAAGATCGTGGTGCAGGGACGGCAGGCGCATGGTGGCCGGCCCTGGACGGGTGTGGATCCGCTGGTCACCTCGGCCCAGATTCTGGTCGGCCTGCAAACCATCGTCAGCCGCAATATGGAGGTGATCAAGGAACCGGCGGTGGTAACGGTGGGTGCACTGAATGGCGGCGTGCGGTCCAACATCATCCCCGACAAGGCGGAAATGGTGGGCACCATCCGCACCTTTGATCAGGGCATGCGGGCAGAGGTGCATGACCGCATCCGCCGGGTGGCGGAGAACATCGCGGAAAGCGCCGGGGCCAAGGCCACCGTCACTATCCAAACCGGCTATCCCGTTACCGACAATGACCGCGATCTGACCGCCTGGGCCGCCCCGGTGCTGGCACAGGTGGCGGGGCCGGGTAAGCTGGTGGAAGGCACCAAGACGACGGGGGCGGAGGATTTCAGCTTCTTCCAGCAGAAAATCCCCGGCTTCTTCTTCTGGGTCGGTGCCACCCCGCCCGACACGCCGCTGGACAAGGCACCCAGCAACCATTCACCCCTGTTCAAGGTGGATGAAAGCAGCCTTGCCCTGGGTGCCGAAGCCATGGCCAGCCTGACAGTGGCATGGCTTTCCAGCCATTAAGAGGGGTGGCGGCAATCCGTTCGGGTTAACCGCCCACAACGCAAAAGGCTAGGCGGGCCAACTGTCCCAGGCCCGCCATTTTTCGGCCCCCTCCGCGCCATGCGTGGGGGGTGGAGTGCATCCAGGACAAGCCGGCGGGGGAGGAAGCCGGCGGAACAGACCTGGAGAAAGCACATGTCACTCAGCAGCCCATTGCCCACCTACAGTTTCCTGGCCGCCGCCGGGACCACGCCGTCCGGCGGTTCGACGCCGTTGACCCAGGGGGACCTGCATCTGCGCTTCGATACCGGCCATACGCTGTGGCAGGACCGGCCCGTGCCGCTGACGGGAACGGAGATGAAGATGCTGCGCCTGATGGCTCAGAAACCCGGCACCCCCGTCACCTACCGCGAACTCTATGATCTGGTGCATGGGCCCGGCTTCATGGCTGGCAAGGGTAGCGCCGGCTACCGCGCTAATGTTCGCGCCTTCATCAAGCGCATCCGCAAGAAGTTCCGGGATATCGACAAGAGCTTCGACGCCATCGGCAATGATCCCGGCACGGGATATGTCTGGCGGACGGAGGGGGTGTAATCCCTTACTGCCCCCGCAACCAGGCCAGTGAGCGGGCCAGATGTGCCGCCGGGGTCGGCGATTCGTCTTCAAGGACGTACCAGTCGACGCCGACGGCCCGTGCCGCCGCGACCAGGGCCGCCCAATCCACGCTGCCGGCCCCGATGGGCGCGAAATCGCTGGCCGGGGCCGATCCGGTGAATTCCCCCGTGCTGCCGCCGGGCCGCATATCTTTCACATGCAGCAGCTTGACCCGCCCACCCAGCTGTTTCAGCAGGGCGACGGGATCGACCCCGGCCTTCAGCACCCAGAACACGTCCATCTGCAATTCAACGCAGGACGGGTCCAGCCCCGCCAGCAGCCGGTCCATCAGGGTGCCCTTGCCACCCGGATCGGCGGCAAATTCATACCCATGTACATGGTACATCACGCGCAGACCGGCGGCCTTCAGCGCGGGGCAGGCGGCCTTGTAGGCGGCGATGGCGGCATCCACCTCCGCCGGCCCGATGCCCTTGTCGGACGGTGCCCCCTGCGGCTTCAGCCAGGCCACACCGACATAGCGGTACCCCACGGTCTTCGCCGTGGCGATGATGCCCTGCACATTATCGCGCAGGTCGGACAGGCTGACATGGCTGCCGACGGCGACCAGGCCTGCTTGATCCAGCAGGGCCTTGAACCCGGCGGCGTCGCGGCCCAGCAGGCCATAGGCCTCCACCTGCGTCACGCCGCTGTCGCGCAACGCCTTGAGGGTGGCCGGTGCATCGCGGCTCAAATCCTTGTGCAGGCTGAAAAGCTGCACCGCAATGTTCGCATCCGGGACCGGCGGTGTGGCACCGCCCAGGGCTGCCATTGCCGTTCCCATCGCCAGCGACAGCCCGATGGCCGCGCGGCGTATCCATGTCCTGCCCATCGTTTCCCCCTTTTTGTTCTGACAGCGTTATCAGGTGCCGCTTCGCTTATCACCCCTGTGGTTTCCAGGTGCAAGCAGGAATGAATCCGCTTGAGAACAAAATAAGAACATTGTAAATAGGAACAGAAAGCGAACGTGAGGTGATGGAGGGTGTGATGCGACCGGCGATCCGACACAGCGTCCTGACGGGGAATGTGGGTCTGGCGAATTTCCGCGGCCATGATTTCCAGATGCATTGCGTCTGCTGCGGGGAGGAAAGCCGCTGGCGGACCGACATGCTGACCCGCCGCTATGGCCATCATTGGCCCGTTGCGGAATTCAGCCGGGGCTTCACCTGCCAGGGCTGCGGTGAGGTTGGAACCTCCGTCCTGCGCATCGTTGACCGCCCGACGGATCAGCAGCATACGCGCTTCCGCCGCATGGCACCCCGCCCGACCTATGGCATCGATCCGACCCCATCCCAGCCTGCGCATTGGCGGATGCGTGAGCAGGGGGAAGGTGCGGCGGCATAAACCGCCGCTTGCCTTCCGGCCGCCTTGTTCCGTTCTGTACAACTCCGTTACAACGGAACGGGGCGGCCTTCGACCATGGCCCCACCTGAAAATGGGGATGATGATGCGGCGACTGATCCTGTTCGGCCTTTCCCTTCTGCTGCTGGCCCTGCCGGCGGCGGCGCAGCAGAAACTGGTCTTCGCCACCGATTGGCGGGCACAGGCCGAACATGGTGGCTTCTATCAGGCGCTGGCCGCCGGGCTTTACAAGGCGCGCGGACTTGACGTGACGCTGCGCCAGGGCGGGGTGGGCATGGACCCGCAGCAATTGCTGGCCGCCGGCGCCATCGATGCCGCCATGGGCTCCAACGGCTATTTCACCTTGAATCTGGTGGAGGCGGGGGCCCCTGTCGTGACGGTGGCAGCCCTGTTCCAAAAGGATCCCTTCATCCTGATGTCCCATGACCGGCCGGACGTGAACTCCCTGGCCGACATGAAGGGCAAGCCTATCTCCATCGGCGATCCCAGCGTCCACACCATCTGGCGTTATCTGAAATCCCGCTACGGGTATGAGGACACGCAGATCCGCAAATATACCTTCAACATCGCCCCGTTCCTGGTGAACAAGCAGGCGATCCAGCAGGGCTATGCCACCTCCGAACCGCTGACGGCGATCAAGGCCGGGGCGAAGCCGAAAGTGTTCCTGCTGGCTGATTACGGCTATCTCTCCTACGCTGCCACCATCATGGTGCGCAAACAGCTGGCCGATCAGAAGCCGGAAGTGGTGCGCGCCTTCGTGGAGGCGTCGATTGAGGGCTGGAAACAATATCTCAACGGCGATCCCAGCGCCGCCAACGCCCTGATCAAGCGCGACAATCCGGAAATGGACGACGAGACGCTGGCCTATGCCCGGTCCAAGATGATCGACTATGGGCTGGTGGAAAGCGGTGACGCCCTGAAACAGGGGATCGGCACCATGACGCCGGAACGTTGGGACGGGTTCACGAAGCAGATGGTGGAACTCGGCATCTATAAGCCCGGTCTCGACTGGCGCCAGGGCGTGGATTTCCGCTTCCTGCCCAAGCCATAAAGCAAAACCCCCGCCGGTTGCCCGGCGGGGGTTCGCTTATCAACACCCTGGAAAGGGCGCCGATATCAGTAGCGGTAGTGATCCGGCTTGAACGGACCCTGCACCGGCACGGCGATGTATTCGGCCTGTTTGTCGGACAACACGGTCAGCTTAGCGCCGATCTTGTCCAGGTGCAGGCGGGCCACCTTCTCGTCCAGGTGCTTGGGCAGCACATAGACCTTGTTCTCGTACTTGGCATGGTTCTGCCACAGCTCGATCTGAGCCAGCACCTGGTTGGTGAAGCTGGCGGACATCACGAAGCTGGGGTGACCGGTGGCGCAGCCCAGGTTCACCAGACGGCCCTTGGCCAGCACGATCAGACGCTTGCCGTCGGGGAACACGACCTCATCGACCTGCGGCTTGACCTCTTCCCACTTGTAGTTCTGTAGGGAAGCGATCTGAATTTCGCTGTCGAAATGGCCGATATTGCAGACGATGGCGCGGTCCTTCATGACGCGCATGTGATCTTGGGTGATCACATCCACATTGCCGGTGGCGGTCACGAAGATGTCGCCGACGGGGGCGGCGTCTTCCATGGTGACGACCTGATAGCCTTCCATGGCGGCCTGCAGGGCGTTGATCGGGTCGATCTCCGTCACCAGAACGCGGGCACCCTGGGTGCGCAGCGACGCGGCGGAACCCTTGCCCACATCGCCATAGCCGGCGACGACGGCAACCTTGCCGGCGATCATCACGTCGGTAGCGCGCTTGATGCCGTCCACCAGCGACTCGCGGCAGCCATAGAGATTGTCGAACTTCGACTTGGTGACGCTGTCATTCACGTTGATGGCGGGAACCTTCAGGGTGCCAGCCTTCACCATCTCGTACAGGCGATGCACGCCCGTCGTGGTCTCTTCCGACAGGCCCTTAATGTCGGCCAGCATTTCCGGATACTTGTCGTGCATGATCTGGGTGACGTCACCGCCATCGTCCAGAATCATGTTCGGGGTCCAGCCATCCGGACCGCGCAGCGTCTGCTCAATGCACCACCAGAATTCCTCTTCCGTCTCACCCTTCCAGGCAAAGACGGGGATGCCAGCAGCGGCGATGGCGGCGGCGGCCTGATCCTGGGTGGAGAAGATATTGCACGAGGACCAGCGCACCGTGGCGCCCAGCGCCGTCAGCGTCTCGATCAGAACAGCCGTCTGAATGGTCATGTGCAGGCAGCCGACGATGCGGGCACCGGCCAGCGGCTTGGACGCGCCATATTCCGCACGCAGGGCCATCAGGCCCGGCATCTCGGTCTCGGCAATGGTGATTTCCTTGCGGCCCCAGCCGGCGAGCGAGATGTCGGCGACCTTGTAATCGGTGAAGGCGGTCATGGATGGCTCCGGTCGCACCCCTGCGGGTGCTGATCTTGGCGTTTACAGAATGCAAAGCAGCGGCATGCCAGAACGACCGCCGCGTCTGGTGCAGGATGTATCAGGCGGAGTGGTTACGGGCAAGCATAAAGATATCTTTATGTGTGCATCTGTCTGTTGCGGTTTCGTGTCGGCTCCGCGACGTTTTGACGCCAGCCATGTGCAGGAGGCGGATTGCCACCCCTGCGACACTGGCGGACTATCGTATGTGGCGGGGGCCGTTTGCTGAGGTGGGTGGCGATGGAAACGGATGATCATGAACAGGCCGGCGGGCGCCGGCCCGCGTTGGCGACGGAGAACCAGACGGACGCACAGCGACGTCAGGCCCGGCAGGCGGACCAGATCCGCGATATGGAACGCATGATGCGGGGCGTTGTCGCCTTCACACGTAAACAGGATTAAGGCTGGGCGCCTTACAGCGCCTCGCCCCGCACCAGACGCGGCAACTCGCCCACGATGCCCATGGCATGGCGCATGAAGAACTGCTTGGCAGGCTTCAGCGGGGCAAGATTGTTGATGGCCGCCATGCCCAGGCGGCGGGCATGACCCAGCGGCCTGATATCATTGCTGAACAGCCGGACCAGCGCATCGGTGGTGGCCAGCAGGGTCACCGTATCGGTGCGCCGCCAGCGCTGGTACCGCTCCAGAACGTCGGGCGCGCCGGGGTCCAGTCCCACCCGGATGGCATCCACCACCACCTCGGCCAAGGCGGCCAGATCGCGGATGCCGACATTCAAGCCCTGGCCCGCAATCGGGTGCATGCCATGGGCACTTTCGCTGACCAGCGCCAGGCGCGTGTCGATATAGCGTTCGGCATGGGCCAGGCCCAGCGGCCAGGACCAGCGCCCGGCCACCGGCGTGACATCGCCCAGCCAGTCACCCACCCGCAACTGCAGTTCTTCCGTGAACCGTTCTTCCGACAGGTTCATGTAGAAATCGACGCGGTCCGACGGTTCGGTCCAGACGATACTGGTATGGTGGCCGCCGGCCAGCGGCAGCATGGCAAAGGGACCGGCGGGCAGGAACTGTTCCACCGCCACGCCGCCATGTGGGCCGGTATGGCGGATGGTGCAGACGATGGCGTGCTGCTTGTAGGACCAGCCGATCTGTTTGATGCCTGCCTGTTCACGGCAGAAGCTCTTCTTGCCGTCGGCCCCCGCTACCAGCCGCCCGGCGGCAACCCGGCCATCGGCCAGGGTGACGCGGACGCCGGCATTGTCGCGCGCCATCGCCGTGACGGTGGCGGGTGCCAGATGCGTGACGGCGGGCAATTGTTTCAGGCGGCGGTACAGCGCATGGCGCAGCACCCGGTTCTCGATGATCCAGCCAAAGGGACGGTCGCCCACCTCCCGATGGTCATAATGCAGAAACAGCGGCGATGACTGGTCGGTGACGCGGATATCCAGCATCGGCCCGACATTGCCATCCAGATGGTCCCAGACGCCTGCGCCCATCAGAACGGTCCCGGCCCCATAGGCGATGGCCGTGGTGCGGCCATCGAAATCGGGCTGCAACGTGTCTTCCGCCGGCTCCCGGTCGATGACCAGGGTGGAAACACCGGCGGTTCCCAGCGCACAGGCCAGCGTCAGGCCGGAAAGGCCCCCGCCGACGATGATGACATCGGCCTGATGATCGGCATTCTGCACGGACATGATGCGTTTTTCCGGGGTTTGGCTGCTCTTTTGGGCGGCAATTAACTTGGCGCAAGCCCATTCGCCTGTCCAGATGGCGCGGCGTCGCAGCTGTTGCACAAAATTTAATCAGCATCTGCCCATGTGCGCGCCGAATCCTCCTGCGGCCTTGTGGGGAACCCAGGTTTTTCGCGCCGAACACCATGGAAATGGCACGCGGCACGGTTCTTGTAAGTTAAACTGCCGGGACACCGGTGTTGCGCCGGTGCCGGCATCCTTAGTCTTGATCTGTTCCATGCAGAGGAAAGGGAGAGCGCAATGAAGCTCGTCGTGGCCATCATCAAGCCGTTCAAGCTGGACGAGGTGCGCGAGGCCCTGACGGGACTTGGCATCCAGGGCCTGACCGTCTCGGAGGTGAAGGGGTTCGGCCGTCAGAAGGGCCAGACCGAGATCTATCGCGGCGCTGAATATTCCGTCAGCTTCCTGCCCAAGGTGAAGGTAGAAGTGGCCGTCACGGATGAACTGGCGGACAGCGTGGTCGATGCCATCCAGAAGGCCGCCAATACCGGTCGCATCGGTGACGGCAAGATCTTCGTCCTGGACGTCGTGCAGACCGTGCGCATCCGCACCGGCGAACAGAATGGAGATGCTCTGTAAGTTTTCCCTCAGGCGCCGGGCGCCGCCATCCGGCGGCTTGGCTCACGCCGCTACCAAGCGGCGGGCCGGTGGTCGCCGGCCTGGGGTGTTTGGTCATTAAGTCCAGTCGTGCAGTGACGTTCAGGCCCGTTCGCGGAACCTTCCGCGAACGGGTTTTCCTGATTCGTTCGCAGGAAATTTGCGATTCGCATCAAGGGCTTACGAAGGTTTTCAACGTTTTTCTCAATGTTTATCCACAAGCCCTTGTAACAAGATGATTCTTCACCCCTGGCCGCCCCGAATGGGCTGCTTGTGCCGGGGGTGGGCGGCGGCTACACTCAGGCGCACCATCCGCCGCCCGCCGTGCGGCCACACTGATGCTTTGCCAGCAGCAAGGGCCATGATGTTCGACGCCGCCAGTTCCCTTCAGGCGCCCAGCCGTAACGAGATGATGTCAGCCCTGCCGGAATATCCGTTTCCCCGGTTGGCTGCCTTGCTGTCCGATGTCACGCCGCTGGCCAATGTCGCGCCCAGCATCCTGACCATCGGGGAACCGCAGAATAATCCGCCCTCTCTGTTGACCGATATGCTGGCGGCATCCGCCCCCGCCGCCTGGGCCAAATATCCACCGACTGCCGGCACACCGGAATTCCGGGCTGCCGCCGCTGCTTGGTTGACGCGCCGGTTCAACCTGCCCCACGGTTTCGTGCCCGCCGACAAGGCGGTGTTGCCCGTCTGCGGCACGCGTGAGGCGCTGTATCAGCTGCCGCAACTGGTGGTGCCCAAGACCAAGGCCGGCGGGCGGCCTGTCGTCCTGATCCCCAATCCCTTCTACGCTGTCTATCTGGGGGCGGCCCTGATGGCGGGTGCCGAACCGGTGATGCTGGACGGCACCAAGGAGACTGGCTTCCTGCCCGACCTGGACAGTGTGCCGGAGGATATCTGGGAACGGACATCCCTGTTCTATCTTTGCACACCGGCCAACCCGCAGGGAGCCGTGGCCAGCCTGGAATATCTGAAGCGTGCTCTGACGCTGGCCCGCCGCCACGGTTTCACCCTGGTCATGGATGAATGCTATGGCGAGCTTTGGCACAATGTGGCGCCGGCGGGCGGCATGGATGCGGCCCGCGAGCTGGGCGGGGAGAACCCGCTGGCGAATTTGATGTGCTTCCATTCGCTTTCGAAACGATCCAGCGCTGCCGGGCTTCGTTCCGGATTCATGGCGGGTGATCCGGCCCTGATCGCCGGCTTCACGCGGCTGCGGGCCTATTCGCTGGCGGGCATGCCGCTGCCGGTGCTGGCCGCGTCCGCCGCGCTCTGGTCCGATGATGCGCATGTGGCGATCAACCGCGCCTATTACCGCGCCAATGTTGACGCGGCAGAGGCGATCCTGGAAGGCAAACTGGGCTATTACCGGCCCGATGCCGGTTTCTTCCTGTGGTTGGACGTCACGGGCGTGGCCGCCAATGGGGAGGAGGCGACGAAGCGCCTTTGGCGCGAAGGCGCCATCAAGGTGCTGCCCGGCGCCTACCTGACCCAGCCGCATGGAGATGGCTATAATCCGGGCGACCGCTATATCCGCGTCGCCCTTGTTCATGATGCTGACAATGTGGCCCGGTCGATGGAACGGCTGGCCCGCATCCTGTCCTGATCCTTTTCGACCCGCTGACCGGACGAGCGCCCATGCCGAGCCGCCCCGCACCCCAGACACCGCCTCAAGGCCGCGTGCCCCCGCGCGGTCCCGCGCCCGGACCCGGTCCAGGCGGGGGTCTGGTTCCGCGCAAGTCGAGCCTGCTGCCCGAGGGCATGCTGGCCTTCGCCCTGCGTCGCATGGTGGAAGGGGTGGGGCTGATCATCATCCTGATGGGTCTGGCGCTGCTGGTCTCTTTCCTGTCCTATGACAGCCGCGATCCGTCATGGAGTACGGCGGTGCCCGCCGACAAGGCCATGGCGCGCAACCTGCTGGGCACGCCTGGCGCCTATACGTCGGACCTGTTCCTGCAATCGCTAGGCTATGCCGCTTATCTGCTGCCCTTGTTCCTGCTGGGTTGGGGCTGGCGCGTTTTCCGGCACCGGCCCGTGCATAATCTGGCACTGCGGGTGCCGCTGGCGCTGGCGGCGGTGCTGCTCATGGCCATGGCCATGGTCTGTCTGGCTGGCGGCAATGCCGCCTGGGGCGGGCCGGCGGGTGCCCTGCTGGTGAAGCCGATCCTCAATCTGGTGGTGGCCCTGGCCGGCAGCGTGTCGGGGCCGCTGATCGGTCTGGTCCTGCTGGTCCCGGCCCTGTTCCTGTGTCTGTGGGCACTGGATATCCGGTTGTGGGAGGTGGCGGAGTTCTTCCGGGGGCTGCGTCGTCAGGCGGGGCGTTTCAAGGATGCCCGGCTGGTCGGGGAAGATGACGATGTGGCGGAGGCGGCGGTGCCGCCACCGGCCCCCGCCCCGCGCTGGGGCGGAACACCTGCTGCTGCCAAGCCGGAGAATGAAGCACCGCGTGGCGCGCTGGTGGATGGTATGCGGGCCAAGGCTGCGGGCCTGCTGTCCAGGCTGCGTCCCGGTACCGCGAAGAAGGACCCCACTGCCCCCACCGCTGCCGGTGGGCCCCGTGTCGCACCCTCCCTGGGCAGCGCGGGTCAGGAGGCGGGTCCGGCCCCCGCCACCACCCCCTCGGCTGACCAGCCGTATGATCCGCCTGTTACCCCGTCAGAGGAACGCCGCCGCCATGCCCCGCCCGTCGTGGCCCCGGCGCCCAAGCCGTTGCCGGAAGTGGCGCGCAAGGTGGAGAAGGCCCGGCAGGCCAATCTGCTGCTGGAACCCGAGGCGCGCGGCGATTACGAGCTGCCGCCCGTCGATATCCTGCAACTGCCCCCGCATGGCGTCGGCCCGCTGATGAGCGAGGAGGCATTGCAGCGCAATGCCGAGATGCTGGAAAGCGTGCTGGAAGATTTCGGCGTGCGCGGCCAGATCGTGAAGGTCAGCCCCGGACCCGTGGTCACGCTCTATGAACTGGAGCCTGCCCCCGGCGTCAAATCCTCCCGCGTCATCGGTCTGGCCGACGATATTGCCCGCTCCATGTCGGCGGTGTCGGTGCGCGTGGCCGTGGTGCCCGGCCGCAATGTCATCGGTATCGAAATGCCGAACCAGCGGCGGGAGACGGTGTATCTGCGCGAATTACTGATGTCGGACGCCTATGAGAAGAGCCAGCAGAAGCTGGCCCTGGTCCTGGGCAAGGATATCGGTGGCGGCCCCGTCATCGCCGATCTGGCCCGCATGCCCCACCTTCTGGTGGCCGGCACCACCGGTTCGGGCAAGTCGGTGGCCATCAACACCATGATCCTGTCGATCCTGTACCGGATGCCGCCGGACAAGTGCCGCTTCATCATGGTCGATCCCAAGATGCTGGAACTGTCCATCTATGAGGGCATTCCCCACCTTCTGGCCCCCGTCGTGACCGATCCCAAAAAGGCCGTCGTCGCCCTGAAATGGGCGGTGCGGGAGATGGAGGACCGGTATCGCAACATGTCCAAGCTGGGCGTGCGCAATATCGACGGCTACAACGCCCGCCTGAAAGAGGCGCGCCAGAACGCGGAGGTGCTGACCCGCCGCGTGCAGACCGGCTTTGACCCTGACACGGGCAAGCCGATCTATGAGGAACAGCCCATCGACCTGACGGAGTTGCCCTATATCGTCGTCATTGTCGACGAAATGGCCGACCTGATGCTGGTGGCCGGCAAGGATATCGAGGCGGCGATCCAGCGTCTGGCCCAGATGGCGCGCGCCGCCGGCATCCACCTGATCATGGCGACGCAGCGCCCGTCGGTGGACGTCATCACCGGCACCATCAAGGCCAATTTCCCCACCCGCATCAGCTTCCAGGTGACCAGCAAGATCGACAGCCGCACCATCCTGGGCGAACAGGGCGCCGAACAGCTGCTGGGCCAGGGCGACATGCTGTACATGGCCGGCGGTGGCCGTATTACCCGCGTCCATGGGCCGTTCGTGCGCGACGAGGAGGTGGAACAGGCTGTCCGCTTCCTCAAGGCCCAGGGCGAACCCGCCTATGTCGATGCCGTGACCGAGGAAGAGGAGGAGTTCGATCCTTCCGAGGCCGGCGGCGGTGGCGAGGGCGGCAAGGGTGGGGAGCCGTCCGGCGACGACCTGTATGATCAGGCAGTGGCCGTGGTGACGCGCGAGGGCAAGGCGTCGACCAGCTTCATCCAGCGCCATCTGCGCATCGGCTACAACTCCGCCGCCCGCCTGATCGAGCGGATGGAAAAGGAAGGCGTGGTCAGCCGCGCCAACCATGCCGGCAAGCGCGAGGTTCTGGCCCGCGATCCTGACGACAGGGAGCGGGTGAACTAAGCGCAGCAAGCCAGGGGCGGGACACCGGACGATGACGCTTGTGAAAGTGCTGAAACTGTCCGGCCTGCTGCTTCTGCTGGCATTGCTGCTGGGCACGGGTTGGCTGTTCATGAAGGTGGAACGCCGTCCCCTTGATGCGCCGCTGATTTCCGCGCCCATGCCCGGTGCCCCGGTCGGCATGGATGGCGGGGCCGTTGCCTGGATGGCCGAGCTTTACCGCGATAGCGGGGTGCCATCCGTCACGGCGGCGGTGGGCCTCAAGGGAGAACTGCTGTGGGCCGGCGCCATCGGCCATGCCGACCTGTCGGCGGCGGTGCCGGCTACCCCGGAAACGCGATACCGCATCGGCAGCATTTCCAAGCCCATCACCGCCATCACGGCAATGCGCCTGCAGGAGAAGGGCGTCATCGACATTGATGCGCCGTTCGCCACCTATGTCCCGGATTTCCCTTCCGCCCCCGCCGGATACAGCCTGAAACAGCTTCTGTCGCATCAGGCCGGCATCCGGCATTATGCGGGCATGGCCGAGGCGTGGAGCGACACGCCATACCCCACGACAAGGGATGCCGCCGCCGTCTTCGTCGCCGACCCGCTGCTGTTCCCGCCCGGCAAGGGCTTCGCCTATAGCAGCCATGGCTACACGCTGGTGGCGTTGGCACTGGAAAAGGCGGCGGGGCAGGGGTTTGAAACGCTGGTGCAGGCCGAGGTTCTGGGGCCCGCCGGCATGGGGCGCACGGGGCTGGACCGCAAAGGCGTGAGGGATGCCGATGATGCCACCGGCTATATGCGGGCGGGCGGCCTGCTGTTCCCGGTGTTTGCCGACGATCTCAGCAACCGTTACGCGGGTGGCGGTTTCCGCTCCACCGCCATCGATTTGGTGGCCCTGGGCAATGGCCTGATCACCGGCGCGCTGCTGCAACCGGCCACGCGGGACCTGCTCTGGACTCCCCTCGCGCTGGCCGATGGGGCGATGAATCCTGAACGCTATGCATTGGGTTTCCGTGTGGGCGAGGATGATCTGGGCCGCTTCGTCCATCATGGCGGCACGGCCAATGGTGGCGCCGCCATGCTATTGATCTATCCCGACCTGGGCCTGACCGTCGCGCTTTGCACCAATGACAGTGCCGGCGACGCAGCTTTCGATCGACTGGCCGCCGCCCGGCGCCTGGCCCGGTTGTTTGCGGGTAAATGAGCATAGGCCTGTATCCCGTTATTTTATGAATAACTATTGAACATGCTCTACGCCCGGATGCATCCTGATGCCTGTTTTCCGCATCGGATCAGGGGCATCCCATGGATATCGCCATATTCACACAGCTTTTCCCCCAGGCGCCGCAGGACCATCTGACCCAGATGGCGGCGCAGGCGGATGGGCTGTTCGGGTCCTTCGGCTTTTCGGATGCGGGCATGATTAACCGGCTGCCCTATTTCCTGGCCAATGTCGGCCATGAATCGGGCGGCTGCACCATCACGCATGAGAATTTGACCTATTCCACCGCCGCCCGCCTCTGTGCCGTCTGGCCCAGCCGGTTCCCGACCGAGGCGTCGGCCCAGCCTTATGTGAACAATCCCGAAGCGCTGGCCAACAATGTCTATGCCGGGCGCATGGGCAATACCCAGCCGGGCGATGGCTATCTCTACCGGGGGCGCGGCTATATTCAACTGACGGGCCGCGATGCCTATGCCGCTGTGGGCAAGGCGGCGGGTCTGGATCTGGTCAATAATCCCGATCTGGCGGCGGCACCGGAAAATGCACTGCGGGTCGCCTGCGGCTTCTGGGCCTGGATGGGCCTGAACCCGATCTGCGACACGGGCGATTTCAACGCTGTCGTGAAGAAGATCAATGGCGGCCTGAACGGTCTGGACGACCGCAACGCCTGGCTGGCCAAGGTCCGCAAGGTCCTGGCCGGGGAAAGCGTGCGCGACCCGAATGCCAGGAGCACCATCCAGGCCGTACAGCAGGCCTTGAACAGCCGTGGCTACACGGAGGTCGGCACCGCCGATGGCATCTGGGGCAATAATAGCCAGAAGGGCGCCGACCGGTTCCGCCGTGACAACAGCCTGAACGGGGTGGGCAACAAGGTGGACGCCACACTGTTGTCGGCGCTGGGGCTGTAAGCGTATTACACGGGTGCCCAGACGTGCATCACACCCGCGCAAACCGTGCTGGTTTGCCGAAGAAGCGGGTGGCCAGATCAGTGATGCGGGCGCTGTCGCCCGTAGTCAGGAAGCCGACCTCGCCCCGGCCCGACCGGTCGAATTCCGGGTGGCGGGTAAGGTAGGCGGACAGGCTTTTGGCGGTCAGGTCGGGCTGTGACAGCACCTCCACGCCTGCCGGTAGGGCGGCGGTGAACAGGTCGGCGGCCAGCGGATAATGGGTGCAGCCCAGCATCACCGCCTGCGGCGGCACGCCCTGCAGCTGCGTCATCAAGCCGTCGGCGTAGCGGTTGACGGCATCGCGCAGGCGGGCGGGGTCAGCGTCGGCCTCGATCAGGGGAACCAGATCGGGGCAGGCCTGCTGCACCACCCGTACCTCCGGCGCGCGGGCGGCGATTTCGCGGGGATAGGCGCCGCTGTCGACGGTACGGCTGGTGGCGAAGATGCCGATGGTGCGCGGTTCCCCCGCCTGTCGGCTGGCCGCGATATCGGCCATCCAGGGCTGACCTGTCACCGCCTCCACCATGGGGACCAGCACGCCCAGCACGCGCCGTCCGGGCCAGGCCTGGTCCAGCCAGGTCTGCTGCAACCGGCGCAGGGCGACGGCGGACGCGGTGTTGCAGGCCAGGATGACCAGCCCGGCCCCCCGGTCGAACAGGCGCGACACGCCGGCCAGGGTCAGGTGATAGATCTCCTCGGGCGGGCGGTCGCCATAGGGGGCGTCGGCATGGTCGCCCAGATACAGGAAATCATGGGTCGGCAGGGTCGCGTGCAAGGTCCGCAGCACCGTCAGCCCACCATGGCCCGAATCAAAGACGCCGATCATCCTGAACCCTGTCCCCTTCACACCCTACTGGGTGTTTAACACGGGTTTGCGGCGAAGGAAGGGCATTTCGCCCGCTTGCAAGCTGCTGCCAGCTGTGCCTAATACCAGCGGCTGGAAATACCGGCTGGTCCCGCGTTGGAGCGTTCATAAAGCCATGTCCCTGCTGACCCGTTCCCTGTTCGCCGCCTCCCTGACCCTGGCCACCCTGCCGGCCCTGGCCGCCAACCAGGATACGAACCGCCCCGTCGGCCAGACCATGGGCGAGATTGCCCGGCAGGCCGAACAGCCGGCGGCCCGTGCGCCCGCCGCCCCGGCGGTGCAGCTGCCGGCGGCCAGCAACCTGCCCACCATGGGCGAGGTGGTGAAGCAGCAGGATGCGCAGGCCAAGGCTGCTGCTGCTGCTGCGGCTGCACCCGGCTGCACCCGTCCGCAGATGCCGGGCAAGCTGCCCGACGGCAAGACTGCGACCGAGGCGGAAATGCGCGATGCGCAGGTGGCCGTTAAGACTTATGTCACGCAGTCGGAAGCCTTCAATGCCTGTCTGGACAAGCTGGTGAAGGTCAGCCTAAACAAAATCTCCGCTCGCGAATATCTGGCCCTGATCCAGCAATATGATCTGACCGTCACGGCCATGCAGATTTTCGCCGAACGGTTCAACGTGCAACTTCGCGCCTTCAGGGCCCGGACCGGCGCACAGCCCAGCGGGCAGTAACCGTTCACGTAGGTCAGGTCGAGCTGCAGGCGAGCCCTGACAGCAATGGATTGAAAGCCTTGTCTGTCAGGACGGGGCTCACGCCCCGGCCTGACCTACGGCATGCCTCTCACATGAAATCCGCTTCCTCATAGAGCGGGCGGATTTCAAGTTCGCTGGGGCCCGGCATCGGGTTGGGACAGCGTTTGGCCCAGGCCAGGGCCTCTTCCATATCCTTCACCTGCCAAATCCAGAACCCGGCCAGCTGTTCAGAAATGTGGCCGAATGGGCCGGGACGAACCGTGCGCCCGTCACCCTCAAAGGCGATGCGATAGCCGGCGGCGGTGGGCTTCACCCCGTCGCCGGCCAGCATGATGCCGGCCTTGATCAGCTCCTCGTTGAAGGCACCCATGGCGGTCAGCAGCTCCATGGACGGCATCCGGCCCTGCTCGCTATCCTCGGTCGCCTTTACGATCACCATCACGCGCATTGTCATCTCCTTGGAGTTTGATCCAGGGACAGGGTTGCCAACCTGCCCCGATATCCCAAGGACGGGGCAGCGGGCGTGATGCCGACATGGCGGGTCCGAAAAATTTCAACCTTTCACCAAGGTCAGTTTCGGGCGGCCCGGTGGCGGGTGATAACCCGGCAGGGCGGCGATCTGGCCCGCGATGACATTGGTGAAATCACCGATGCCGGGCCAGCTGGTCATCTTGCCGATCAGCCGCTTGCCCCGGAACACGAAGAAGACGGGAATGCCGTGCAGGCTGAACCGGTTGGCCATTTCCATGTCGTCATAGACATTGTCGTGCAGCCAGCGCACTTCCGGCCAGATGAAGCGCGGCGGCGCGGACAGGATGGCATGTTTGGCAATGTCGCAATTGGGACAGTCGCGGCCCCATAGAAACAGGATGCTCAGCGGCGGCACCCCTTCCTCGGCCAGCACCGTGTCCAACTCCGCGCTGCTGACCTCGCGCATCGGGAAACGCGTGAAAAAATCCGGTGGTGTGCCGGGATTGGCCGGATTGCCTGGATTGGACATCGGGTTTCCTCCGCCTTGTTATCGTGGACCCGCCAACAATTCAGGGGCGACCGCCTCTGTGCGGGGTCGCCAATGGGGTGACCTGCCCGGCACCGTGCGGTGACCGGTGATGCACCCCTTGTTTAGAGGGATTCTAGATGAACAGCGGCGTTGGGGGAAGCGGGGATCGGTGTCCCCGCAGGGCGGTAGCTACTGCAATTCCGCCAGACGCTCAGCCTCTTCCTGGGCGATCAGGGCGTCGATGACCTCATCCATCTCGCCGGTCATGAACCGGTCGATCTTGCCATAGAGGGTCAGGTTGATGCGGTGGTCGGTGATGCGGCCTTGCGGGAAATTATAGGTGCGGATGCGTTCCGACCGGTCGCCGGAACCCACCTGGCTCTTGCGGTCGGCGGCTCGTTCGGAGGCCAGACGCTGACGTTCGGCCTCATACAGCCGGGCGCGCAGCACCTTCAGGGCCTTGGCCTTGTTCTTGTGCTGGCTTTTCTCGTCCTGCTGGCTGACCACGATGCCGGTGGGCAGGTGGGTGATACGCACGGCACTGTCGGTGGTGTTCACCGACTGTCCGCCAGGACCGGAGGAGCGGAAGACATCGATGCGCAGGTCGCGCTCATCAATGTGGATATCCACTTCCTCCGCTTCCGGCAGGACGGCGACGGTGGCGGCGGACGTGTGGATGCGGCCCTGCGTTTCCGTTGCCGGCACGCGCTGTACCCGGTGGACACCTGATTCGAACTTCAGGCGGCGGAACACGCTGCGCCCCGTGATGGTGGCGCTGGCTTCCTTGTAGCCGCCGATGCCCGTCTCGCTGACATCCATGGTCTCAAACCGCCAGCCCTGGGCGGCGGCATAGCGCTTATACATCTCGAACAGCTCGGCGGCGAACAGGGCCGCCTCGTCCCCGCCGGTGCCGGCGCGGACTTCCAGGATGGCGTTGCGTTCGTCCGCCTCATCCTTAGGCAGCAGGGCCAGCAGGATGCGGCGTTCCAGCTCGGGCAGGCGGCGCTTGGCCTCGGCCAGCTCGTCGGCGGCCAGATCGCGCATCTCTTCATCATCGCCGGCGGCCATGGCCTCCAGCTCGGCCATGTCGGCATGGGCGCGGCGCATCTCGGTGATGGCGGCGGCGACGGGCTCCAGCTCGGCATATTCCTGGCTGGCCTTCACAAAGGCATCACCGTTGAGCGCGCCCGACGCCAAACCGTCGCGCAGCTCATCGAAATGCCGCATCACCTTGGCCAGCGGTTCGCCAAATCTGGTTTCAAAATCCGACACGGGGGGAATGCCTGTCCAAATACGCCGTCGCGCGTGGGTATAGGCCATTGCCGGCCTGCGGTCACCCCTGCAATTAAAAAGCCCCCGCCCGGTTGCCCGGACGGGGGAGCAGGCTAGAACTGCCCGATGAAGCTGTGGGGGAACTGAAAACCGCTTACTTGGCGGCGATGGTCACGGTGACGGTGTCGGCATA
>NZ_JBQVOH010000012.1:0-127608 GCF_052437035.1 Niveispirillum sp. | reverse complement strand
GCATCTAAGCGGGAAACCCCCCTCTAAACAAGCATTCCCTGAAGAGCCGTGGTAGACCACCACGTTGATAGGAGGCGTGTGGAAGCGCAGCAATGCGTGAAGCTTAGCCTTACTAATCGCTCGTCCGGCTTGATCCATCCGCTCCCGCGCAGCGGCAAACCCACACTCAAACAACACAGACAGCACATACCCACACACATCACAAAACCAACCCTGTTACGCGCCGACCTGGTGGTCATAGCGAGGGCCCCCCACCCGATCCCATCCCGAACTCGGCCGTGAAACCCCTCTGCGCCAATGGTACTTTGTCTCAAGACACGGGAGAGTAGGTCGCCGCCAGGTCTGCTCGTAACAGGAACAAAACACTTCACGATATCCAAGATAATAACGCCGGCCCAAAAGGCCGGCGTTGCCGCTTTACCGGTCAATAATGACCGGTCTGACGCGGGGTGGAGCAGCCCGGTAGCTCGTCAGGCTCATAACCTGAAGGCCGCAGGTTCAAATCCTGCCCCCGCATCCAAACCTAAGAGCCTGATCTCAAACAGAGATCAGGCTCTTTTGCTATCTGCGCCAAATGCGCACCAAAACCCCGCAGGTAACATATAGGTAACAACAGAAAGTGAAATTGGGCGTAGGGAGCCCATTGCGCCAGCTGAGAAACTGGGCCGACTCGTTCTTGACCGGTGGTCCACTTGTCGTCGGCCTGCCAAGGGGGGAGTTCGGCCACCGTGTCAATGTGATCTTCCAGGCGCGGCCCAGCACTCGTGGTGGTGATCGAGGAACTGCATGCCTTCGTCGCAGGGTAACGATTGCCGACGGCGGCCGGGCAATGCCGTTGTGACAAACACAGGGTGTCTCCAACGGCTCCAGTTTCCACGCGCCGATGTGCAGATATCACCGCTCTCGAAAGCGGGATCGCGAGCGGGCGCTGCTGTGCGCACCCGCATTCTTTCGCGGTTTGTCTGGCACGTTCTTTGCCTCCTGAAGAAGATCAACGGGGCCTCCCCACAGATCGCGCCTTCTGGACGAAAGGTTTCATCCTCCCATGAGTGAAGCATATATCATCGACGCCTGCAGAACGCCTCGTGGAGTTGGCAAGGCAGGAAAAGGCGCCTTGGCCGATATCCATCCGCAGCGTCTGGCAGCGACGGTGCTGCGGGCCACGGCGGCGCGGAACGGCCTCAATACCGCTGACGTGGATGACATAATCTGGGGTACGTCCACGCAGGTGGGAAAGCAGGGTGGCGATCTCGGCCGCATGGCGGCACTCGATGCTGGCTATGATGTGCGGGCAAGCGGGGTGACGCTGGATCGCTACTGCGGCTCAGGCATCACGGCGGTCAGTTTTGCCGCAGCTCAGATCATGTCCGGTATGGAAGATCTCGTCATTGCCGGCGGAACGGAGATGATGTCGTTCACGCCCTCGACGCGCGATCCGAACGCGCCGACGATGATGGACCGGGGTAACCTTCATCTGCGCGCACTGCATCCACAGTCTCACCAGGGGCTTTGCGCGGACGCCATCGCGACCTTGGAGGGTATCAGCCGCGAAGCTTGCGATGAACTCGCCGTCCTGAGCCAGCAGCGTGCGGACGCCGCCATCAGGGAAGGCCGGTTCGCAAAGAGCCTTGTTCCCGTCTACAAGGATGATGGCTCACTGGCACTGGATCGCGAGGAATATCCTCGTCCTCAGACGACGCTGGCGGGCCTTGCAGGGCTCAAGGCGGCGTTCGAGGCCGTCGCCACGGCGCCGTTGAACGAGGATGGTCTTACCTATGCCGGCCTTATCCATCAGGTTTATCCCGACCTGAAGATCAACCATGTCCACCATGCCGGAAACTCGTCGGGTGTTGTCGATGGCGCGGCAGCCGTCCTCCTGGCTTCACCGGCTTATGCCCGCAAGCATGGCCTGAAGCCGCGTGCGCGCATCGTGGCGACGGCAAATATCGGCGATTGTCCGACCTTGATGCTCAATGCGCCGGTACCCGCCGCGCGCAAGGTTCTGCACAAGGCCGGCTTGACGCTGGAGGACATTGATCTTTTCGAGATCAATGAAGCGTTCGCGACCGTGGCCGAGAAATTCATCAGGGATCTCAGGCTGGATCGGGAGAAGGTGAATGTGAACGGGGGCGCGATGGCTTTGGGACATCCGATCGGTGCGACCGGCGCTATCTTGATCGGAACCATCCTCGATGAGTTGGAGCGCCGCGACCTGAGGCGCGGGCTCGTAACCATGTGCGCGGCCGGGGGCATGGGTCCTGCGATCATCATAGAGCGTATATAAGACGAAGGTCCTTGGCGCTGCGCCCCCAAATGCGCAGCGCTGGGATGGTTGGGTGGTGAAAGACGATGACTGAGAGATTTTCCGGCCTGCAGCTTCGATCGACACTTGATCAATCCGGCACGTTGACGCTCGATTTGGCCTGGACGACGCTCTCTTCTCCTGGTCCCGACGAGGTCGTTGTCCAGGTCGAAGCCACGCCGATCAATCCTTCAGATCTCGCCGTGCTTCTCGGATCGGCGACCGGGCCCGTCAATCTGGACGACCTTCAGCCGGTGGGTTCGGAAAAATGGCCGACGATCGTGGCGAAGGTCCCTGCGACGGCCCTTCCCTCGATGCGCGATCGCATCGGCGTTCCGATCACCCCCGGTGCCGAGGGCGCAGGCGTGGTCGTTTGCGCAGGCACCCATGCACAACACCTGCTCGGCCGGCGCGTCGCCATGCGCGGCGGCGGTATGTATGCGCAGTACCGCATGGTCAATATTCGCGACTGTGTCGCCCTGCCGGATGGAACGTCGGCTGCTGATGGCGCGTCCATGTTCATTAATCCGCTGACCGCACTGGGCTTCCTGGAGACGCTGAAAGCTGAAAGGCATGAGGGGATCGTCCATCTTGCCGCCGCATCAAATCTCGGCCGGATGCTGAACAGAATCTGCCTTGCGGACAGCATCCCGCTCGTAAATGTGGTGCGCAAGGCGGAGCAGGCCAGGATCCTGCGCGATGCCGGAGCCAGATATGTGCTTGATAGCTCGGATCAGCACTTCGAAGAGGGCCTTGTTGAAGCACTGTACGAGACAAAGGCCACCCTTGCTTTCGACCCGATTGGCGGCGGCGCCCAAGCGAGCCAGGTGCTCGCCGCCATGGAAACGGCCGCGTCCCGCGATGTGAAGGGCTATAACCGTTATGGAACAGATGTTTTCAAGCAGTTGTACATCTATGGCACGCTGGACCTCGCACCGACCGTGCTCGATCGCTGGGTCGGGTTCGCATGGTCAATTGGGGGCTGGCTGCTGACCCATCGCCTTCGCCAGCTTGGGCCCGACGGCGAAGCAAAGCTGCTGAAAAGGGTCTCCAGAGAGCTCACAACCACATTCGCGAGCCAATACACCGCCGCGCTCGGCCTGCGGAATGTGCTGCAACCGGACGCGATCCGCGCATATGGTCGCAAAGCAACCGGGGGGAAATATCTGATCACGCCGCAGGGCTGAGAGAGGATCCTTCGATACACTCTGTCGCACTATTCCAGTCAGGCGCCCAACGCCGCATTCAACTCGGCGATCCTGAGCACACCTTCCCGGGTCTGGCCACCAATTTCCAGAAAGCGCGCCATGGTCCGACGGGCCGCTTCGCTGCGAAGCAGTTGCCGGAACAGATAGACCTCCTCGACAAGGCCCTGTGCCTCGGGAAGGGACGCCGCATCGACCGCAGCCTTGGCCAGTCGCACGGCCTGGACCGGGTAGGAGGCAATGCGGCGCGCGAGCGCATCGATGTGCGCGGCCATTTCGGCTTGTGGAAGAGCCCGATTGAGATAGCCCCATCGCGTCGCGGTGTCGGCGTCGAGATCGCCGCCGCCCAGGATCACTTCCAGCGCACGGGATCGGCCAACCAGTTGCGGCATGCACTGCGTGCCGGTGCCGCCCGGCAGGATGCCAAGCGGCACCTCCATCTGGTTGATGATCGTCTTGCCGGTAACGCCGAACCGCATATCGAAATGCATCGCCAGTTCGCTATCGGCCCCGCCGATCCGGCCCTCGATCTGCGCGATGGTGACCTTGTCCATCGTGCGGAACCGCTCGCACATCTGGTGATATGCGCTATCGCCGGGATCGGGCCGTTCGGCCGGCCCGTCTACTGGAAATTCCAGGATCGCCGCGATGTCAAAATGCGCCAGGAAAAAGTCCGGATTTGCGCTTTTCAGGATCAGGACGAGAGCGTCCCTGTCATCGGCCAGCTCCCGTGAGAAGCGGATGAGTTCGGCCATCAGTTCCCGGGTGAGGAGATTGATCGGCGGGTTGTCGATCGTTGCCGTCACGATCCGTCCGGCACTGCTCATTCGGATGAGGCTGTAATCACCATAAGCCATGGAAACTCCCATCACGGCTGTCCGCAAGGTGCCCAGCACCCTCCGGTATTCACCTCATACCGACGGTCGAAATGTTTGACCGTCGGTACGGCGCTAACTGGCGCCGCGCCGCTCGTGCGGCGTAGCCGAGCCCACGGATGTGGGCGCTGGCGATTGAAGGGCTTGAACGAGTGACCATCGGTCACTCGTTCAAGCCGATGGTGTCAGGCGGTATCGAGCGGATCGAGGACGAACACGGTCCGCTCCGCCACCCCGTTGATCGTCGCAAGATAGTCCCGGAAATGCGGCGTCTGGCGATGGGCCGCGAGGGCGACGCCATCTTCGTAAAGTTCGTCAAGGACGAAGCGGCCCGGATCATCCTGATCCTGCCAGATGTCCCAACGCAGATTGCCGCGCTCGGCGCGCGAGGGCGCGGCCATGCCGGTCAGGAGGGCCCGGAGCGCCTCACCATTTCCGGGCCGGGCAACGAGGATTGCCATGATCCTCACGCCAGTCGTCATTGCCTGTGCCTCTCCATCCTGCTCAAACCCTCTCGATCACAACCGCCAGCCCTTGCCCCACGCCAATGCACATCGTGATGAGCGCACGCCTGCCATTGCGTCTCTCCAGGGCCCGGGCGGCCGTCAGGATCAATCGTGCGCCCGACATGCCGAGAGGATGTCCCAATGCGATCGCCCCTCCATGCGGATTGAGGCGATCGCTTCCCGGTTCGACGCCCAGTTCACGCATCGAGGCAATGACTTGCGAGGCGAAGGCTTCATTGAGTTCGATCACATCGAAATCATCGATGCCAAGGCCGAGCCGCTGCATGAGCTTCCGACTGGCCGGCACGGGACCGATGCCCATGATCCGCGGCGCCACGCCGGCTGTCGCCACGCCGAGGAAACGCGCTTTTGGCGCAAGGCCATGCCGCTTCACCGCCGCCTCCGAGGCGATGAACATGGCCGCGGCGCCATCATTGACGCCTGATGCATTGCCTGCCGTGACCGTGCCGCCCTCGCGCACGACCGGCCGAAGCTTGGCGAGCGTCTCGGCTGTCGTGTCGGACCTGGGATGTTCATCTACCGAAATGCGGGTCTCACCCTTCTTCCCAGCGATCACGACCGGTACAATCTCGTCGGCGAAATAGCCCTCGGCCTGGGCCCGCGCCGCACGCTGCTGGCTGATCAGCGCGTACGCATCCTGGTCGTCCCGGCTGACACTGAACTCCCGCGCGACATTCTCGGCGGTTTCCGGCATGGAATCCACGCCATAAGCCGTCCGCATCGCCGGATTGACGAAGCGCCAACCGATCGTCGTGTCTTCAAGCATGGCGGAGCGGGACCAGGCACTGTCCGCTTTTGCCATGACGAACGGCGCTCTGGACATCGACTCAACACCGCCCGCGATGGCCAGGTCCATCTGACCCGACAGGACAGCCCTGGCGGCCGTTCCCACGGCGTCGGCACCGCTGGCGCAAAGGCGATTGACGGTCGACCCCGGGATCGTGGCGGGCAGGCCGGCCAGCAGGGTGGCCATACGTGCGACATTGCGGTTGTCTTCGCCCGCCTGGTTGGCGCAGCCCAGGATGACCTCGTCGATGGCGTCAAGGTCCAGGCCGGGGTTGCGGTCGCACAGCGCCCGGATCGGCATGGCGGCAAGATCATCGGCACGAACCGGTGCCAAGGCGCCGCCGAACCGGCCGATGGGGGTGCGGATCGCGTCGCAAATGAAGGCGCTCGTCACAAATGTCTTCCTTGCTGCATGGTGTTTTGCCCTTCCTCGCACAGCCGTCCATCGGACTGATCATCGCTCAGGCGCCCGGCTCGAAGCCGATCACGGATTTCGTTTCGAGGAACTCGTGAAACGCGGCCTCACCCCATTCGCGCCCGTTGCCCGACATCTTGTAGCCGCCGAAGGGTGCGGTCAGATCGGGGGGCGCACCGTTGAGATGGATCTGTCCCGCCCGGATCTGGCGCATTACTCGGCGGGCATTGTCGAGGCTGCCGCTCTGGACATAGCCGGCAAGCCCGTAGGGCGTGTCATTTGCGATCCTGATCGCCTCGGCTTCATCCGCATACGGCATGATGGCCAGCACCGGCCCGAATATCTCCTCGCGCGCGATCGTCATGTCCGCCGTCACGTCTGCGAACACGGTGGGCCTTACATAATAGCCCTTCTCCAATCCTTCCGGCTTGCCCAGGCCGCCAGCGATCAGCGTGGCCCCCTCGTCGATCCCGGACTTGATCAGCGTCTGGATCTTCGCCCATTGCGCCTGGGAGACAACGGGGCCCATGGTCGCATTGCTGTTGGGCGTGCCGACCAGGACGGTGTCTGTCGCATTCCGGGCGATGTCCTTCACCCGTGCATTGACGGAGGCCGGGACCAGCATGCGTGTCGGCGCGGTACAGGTCTGACCCGAATTGGTCATGACGGCCTTCACGCCGCGCGCCACCGCCTCGTCCATATTGGCATCGGCCAGGATGATATTCGGGGATTTTCCACCCAGTTCCTGGTGGACCCGCTTCACCGTGGGTGCCGCCGCGCGCGCAACCTCAATCCCGGCCCGCGTCGAACCCGTGAAGCTTACAAGGTCGATGTCGGGATGGCGCGATAAGGCGGCGCCAACGGTCGGCCCATCGCCATTGACCAGGTTGAATACGCCGGCGGGGACGCCGGCGGCGTCGAGGATTTCCGTCCATAGCTGCGCTGAGAAAGGGGCGATCTCGGATGGTTTCAACACGATTGTGCATCCTACCGCCAGGGCGGGCACGACCTTGCAGGTGATCTGGTTGATGGGCCAGTTCCACGGGGTGATAAGCGCACAGACGCCGATCGGCTCTCTGGCGATCAGGGTCGTTCCCTTGAGTTCGTCGAACGCGAAATGTTCGAGGACGTTGATCCCAACGGCAATATGCTTGGCACCCAGGGCGGCCTGGGGTCCCCTGGCAAGCCAGGCCGGCGCACCCATCTCCTCGGTGATTGCGGCTGCAATCTCCGCGATGCGTCGCTGGTATTCCGCGGCGATCGCCTTCAGCAAGTCAAGCCGCTCCTGCCGCGAGGTCGAGGAGAAGGACGGGAAGGCGCGCCGCGCGGCGGCGACCGCACGATCGACATCCGCGCTATTCCCCAGGCTGATGGTCCCGGCGATCTGTTCGGTTGCCGGATTGATGACGTCAAGGCTGTCGGTGGAAACAGGATCGACCCACTTGCCGCCGATATAAAACTTCCGATACTCCCGCATCGTGATCTCCAGGTTTGCGTTGGCCGGCGCCTGCCTGTTGCGGCGCGTTGAGCGCGGCTGCGGGCAGGAGCGGCGGCGGAGCCTCCTCATGCGTATTTGAACTCGCCGCCCATCAGGTCGATGGTGGGGATTTGGTCGCGCTCGGCCCAGTAGTCCTGGTTATGCCGCCATTCGGGCTTGTCGCCGCTGCGCGGCAGCTGGTCGACCGCGCGCATGAGATAATTCGGGCTGAAATTGTCCTTCTCGATCCATGGCAACAGCGCCATGTCCCTGTCCTCATCGCGCAGCGCGACGTTGACGCGTTGCGCGCCGATCTCGTCCATGTGGTTCAGAAGCTTGCAGACGAAATCGCCCAGCATGTCGACCCGCAAGGTCCAGCTGGCGCGGAAATAACCCATCACCCAGACAAGGTTGGGCACGCCGGTGAACATCATGCCGCGATAGGTGATGGTGTCGTGCCAATCGACCGGCGTTCCGTCGACGCAGAAGCGGATGCCGCCCATCATGAGCAGGTTGAAGCCTGTGGCAGCGACGATGATGTCCGCGTCGATATCCTCTCTCGACCGAGTCCGGACGCCGCTGCGGGTGAAGGTTTCGATCTCGTCGGTGACGACGGAGAGCTTGCCCGCGACCGCGGCCTTGAAGATGTCACCTTCGGGGCAGAAGGCGAGGCGCTGCTGCCACACGCGATATCGCGGCGTGAAATGGGGTTCGAAAACGAAGTCGGGCTTGCCCGTAAATGTCCGGACACGCTCCTTCAGTTCCTCGAACACGGTATCCGGTTCCGTCAGACAGCGATTGGTCATCACATTCTGGTCGTGGAGGATCTGGGCACGGACCACTCGGTGGATGGTCGGGGCGTCAATCCCGATTTCACGCAGCCTTTCCGCCAGTTCGTTACGGTTCTCACCGCAGAAGAAATAGGTCGGCGACCTTTGCAGCATGGTCACATGGGCCGCGTCCTTGGCGAATTCGGGGATGACCGTCGCCGCCGTGGCGCCCGAGCCGATCACCAGCACCTTCTTGTCCTTGTAATCGATCCTTGGGTCCCATTGCTGGGCATGCACCAGTCTTCCTTCATAGCCGGCGACCCCGGGCCAGTCTGGCAGATAGGGCTTTTCATGATCGTAGTAACCCTGGCACATCCAGAGGAAGTTGCAGGTCAGGACGATGGCCGTGCCGTCCTGTCGGCGCGTCGCTTCCACCGTCCATAGATTTACCGCGCTGTCCCAGGAGCATCGGCTGACGCTGTGACCGTATCGGATGTGGGGTCCGATCCCATTCTCGTCGATCACCTCGCCCAGATAATCCAGGATCTTCTGACCCGAGGCGATCGGATTGCCAAGCCAGGGTTTGAATGCATAGCCGAAGGTGTGAAGATCGGAATCGGACCGCACGCCCGGATATCTGTGCGTATCCCAGGTGCCGCCGAAGGCATCCTTCGCCTCAAGGATGAGATAGCTCTTGCCGGGGCATTGATCCTGGAGATGGTAGGCCGAACCGATACCGGATATCCCTGCGCCGATAATCAACACATCCACATGGTTGGCATCGGCTTCCGCTTCGCCCAGCACCTTCTCCATCGTCGAACCTCTCATTTGCACGGGTGACGCGACGATCCTGTACGGATATGTCACTCGACATCCTACTCAGCAAGCGACATGCCAGTCCCGGTCGCGGTGCGAGAGCTGGCGCAGTGCCGGGAGGCTGCGGCGCGGCCCATGCTCACCCCGGTCTTCCCATGTATGCGGGGCAGTCAGGGGAGGTTTTTCACCTGTCTTCTGGAAAAACAACAGGGCGCGGGGAGCTTAAGGGACCAGGACCGCACGTCCGTGGATGCGCCCATCGCGCAGGCGCTGATACACCTCTGTTGCATGCTCCAGCGGGAAGGACTGGACATCCGCCTTGATCCGACCGGCCTGCGCCAGTGCGATCACTTCCATCAGTTCGGTTCGCGATCCCCAATAGGGAAGGTCGATCTCGCAGCCGTGGGGCTTGTTCACCGTATAGGCGATGGTGCCGCCGCCCATGCCGACAATGCTGATCCGGCTGCCACGCCCAACGATGCCCATGCACAGATCGATGGTCGGCTGGGTGGCGACGAAATCGAAGGCGACCTTGACCGCCCGCCCGCCGGTCAGATCCCGGATATGCGATGCGGCCATCCTGCCGTCCCGCGTGTTGACGACATGGTCGGCACCAAGGTTGCGCGCGTGGGCCAGCTTGCTGTCATCCACATCGCAGGCGATGAGCCTTGCCGGACTGAGCGCACGCAGAATCTGCACCGCCATATGGCCCAGGCCGCCGACGCCGACAATGACGGCAGTCGTGTCCGGTGTCAGCAAGGGCAGGGCGCTCTTGATCGCATGATAGGGCGTCAGGGCCGCGTCGCTCAGGGGAGCGGCCATCACAGGATCAAGAGTGCCCAGCGGCACCAGCAGGCGGGGGGAGGGGACGATCATATAGTCGGCCATGCCGCCATCGGACCCGAGCCCGCCGCCATAGGTGGGGAGGCTGGCATGGTGTTCGCAGTAATTCTCCGCTGATCCCTGGCAGCTATGGCAGGTCCCGCACCCCCATGGGCCGTAGATTGCCACGGGATCCCCCTCGTTCCATCCCGTCACGCCTTGCCCGAGTGCCGCGATCCAGCCGGCATTCTCGTGGCCGAGGGTGAAGGGACGCAATTCCGCCGGCCCGTGATCAAGAATGTGCAGGTCCGAATGGCAGACGCCGGCGCCGCCGATCTTGACCAGGACCTGTCCGGCACCCGGATCGGGTTTCGGCAAATCCACGATCTCGGGCGCACGACCCGGACCCACATACCGCACAGCCTTCATAAGCCCCGTTCCTCCGACCTTGTCCTTGATTTCCCGTTCACGTGTCACCGCCTGGACACTCAGTTCGCCGTCATCCCGCCGTCGATGACAAGTTCGCTGCCGGTCACCCAGGCCGCCTCGTCGGACGCTAGGTAGAGGCAGCCATAGGCAACGTCGGACGGCTGTCCGAAGCGGCCGAGCGGCGTTGCTTCCATGCGCCGCCTGCCGGCATCGCCTTCATGGCCGGTCCGTGCCAGCGGGGTGTCGACGAAGCCCGGATGCACGGAGTTCACGCGGATCCCGTCCCTTGCATATTGAAGGGCCGCCGCTTTCGAGAAAAGCCGGACCGCCCCCTTCGACGCATTATAGGCGGCATTGCCGAACGAGCCGACAATGCCGCAGATCGACGACATGTTGATGATCGAGCCTCCACCCCCCCTGCTCATCGCGGGATGGACCGCTTTCGTACCCAGGAACACGCCAGTCGAATTGATCGCCATCACCTGGTTCCAGGCGTCCAGGGAAAGGCTCGGAAGGCTCATGTCGACCAGGCCGCCGGTTGCAGGATCGACGCCCCGCGCGATCCCGGCGATGTTGCACAATATGTCGATCCGGCCGTGGTCCGCCTCGACGTTGGCGACGAGCGCGCTCCACTGGTCTTCCATCGTGACGTCGAGCCGACGATGTTCCCCAACGCCGCCAGCGGCCACGATCTCGTCCGCCACCGACAGTCCCAGTTCGTCCTGTCGGTCGCACAGCACAATGGTGGCCCCGTGGCGGGCGAAGATGCGCGCGGTTTCCGCGCCGATGCCCGATGCGCCTCCGGTCACGATGGCGACTTTGCCGTGCAGGCGCTTCCCCGTTTCCATGACGATCCTTTCCGATCTGGTCACCGCCTCCGTGGGTGGTGCGATTGTCCGCCCCGCGGGCAAATGTGCGTCGCAACTGTAGCCCGCTCGAACAGTCCTGCTCGCGAGTGCCGCAAAACGGTATTGCGATGATCTGTTGAGCAACAAGGGTGCCAGTCCGTTTGGGGGCGTCCTGTAGGTTCGGGAATGATCATGCAGGTGTTTTGGCATGGCACTTGCCTACGGAGACCTACATCCGAACCGGGATAAGGTGCCGATGCCGGCACGATCTGCGTTGCATCGGCCAAAGCGCGCATGCGCGAAAAAAGGGGAGGATGCGATGGGCATCGAGGCTGCGGGAAAAGCACGCGCCGATGAAGGCATGGTTGGAGGGGCGGTGCACGACGCGGGCGGACCGGTGGCCATTTCCGATGGGCAGGAACGCATCGGCTGGTATCCCTATTATGCGTTGGGCGTCCTGTTGCTGGTCTACATCTTCAATTTTGTGGATCGCCAGATCCTGGCCGTGCTGGCGGAGGACATCAAGGCCGATCTCGGCGTGTCCGACGCGCAGCTGGGATTCCTGTACGGCACGGCCTTTGCGGTCTTCTACGCAACATTCGGCGTCGCCTTCGGACGCCTTGCCGACACCTGGAACCGCACGAAGCTGATCACGCTGGGACTGGGCTTCTGGTCCCTGATGACGACGGCGTCGGGGTTGGCGCGCGGCTTCCTCCCCTTGGCGGCATGCCGGTTCGGCGTGGGGGTCGGAGAGGCAAGTGCATCGCCCGCCGCCTTCTCCCTGCTCTATGATTATTTCCCACCGCGCCTGCGCACGACCGCGCTCGGCATCTATTCGAGCGGCATTTCAATCGGCTCGGGGCTTGGCCTGTTCCTGGGCGGCCTGATCCTGAAGGCATGGGCCGATCATTTTCCTGATCCGGCATTGGCGCCCCTGGGGCTGAGGGGATGGCAGGCTGCCTTCATCGCCGTCGGCGTCCCCGGCATTGTCATGGCGCTCTGGGTATCGACGCTGCGGGAGCCGCCCCGGGGTGGACGCGACGGCATCGTGAGCCGGGATCACCCGCACCCGTTCCGCGAGACCGGGGCCATGCTGGCGGGCATGGTGCCACTGTTCAACTGGCCGGGGCTTCTGCGGGATGGCGGGCGCAAGGCCGTCATGGTCAACCTCGTCGCAGGGCTGGCGATCATCCTGTCCGCTGCGGGGCTCGTGCAGCTGACCCGTGATCTTCCGCAGTGGATCGCAATGGCGATCGGCTTTTACGCGGTTTTCTCCTGGGGGCAGACGCTGGCACTGCGCGATCCCGTCGTCTTCGGCCTTCTGTTCCGCGGCAGGTCGCTGATCCGCATCATCCTGGGCGGCAGCGCGACGGTCTTCATGCTGCCCGCGCTCATGTTCTGGTTCGTGCCGTTCCTGCAGCGCTTCTATGGCGTGAATTCCGGTGAAGCCGGTGCCGTGATGGGTGCGGCCTATGCCGGATTGGGACTGGGCGGTGTCCTGGTGGGTGGCGTGGTGGCGGACCGGCTGCGCAAACGGCTGCCGAAGGGAAAGCTCATCATCTGGCTTGCCGGGATGGGCACATCGCTTCTTGCCGCCTTCATCAGTCTGACGACCCATTATCTGCCGCTTGCCTATGGCGCCATGTTCATCGCGCATTTCGGGGCGAGTGTGGCATATGGTCCCTGGATATCGATGGTGAACGACCTGATGCTGCCGCGCGGCCGTGCGACGGTGTCCGCCTTCGCCTACATGGTGAATACCATGATCGGCATCGCGCTGGGGCCCTACCTGATCGGGCAGGTCAGCGACATGCTGGCGGCATCCGGCATGCAAAGCGGTGAAGCGCTGCGCCAGGCCATGCTGACCGGATTGGCCGTGACGGTAGTGGGCGTCATCGTCGTCCTGACCGTGCTGCGCCACTTTGAAGAGGACGAGGAAAATCTCGTCGACCGCGCGAAGGCGCTGGGCGAAAGCATGTGAGGCGCGCGGCATCCTCAGGCCGGTGCGTTCATGGCGGTCAGTGTCGTCTCAACTTTGTCTCCGGCGCAAACAGCGATGCTCACCGTCAAGATGTTGTTCCCGACCGGTTCCGCCGCCGACCGACGGGCAGTGGCCGTGATCATACGGATAGCCAGCCCGAAATGAGCGACCAGCGCATGACGTCGCCATTGGCACGGCGCTTGCGGTGTGACTGGTGCCCGGCCTCATGGCCGGACGGATAAACGAATAACAAAGTCGGCGCCTTCCAGGAGCGCCGATGTTGAAGCGCGAAGGCGCGAGGGGGAAACCATGGGCAAAGCAATTATCAGGAGTGTGCTGCTGGCCGGCGTCGCCGCAGCGTCGCTCGTCACGATCGAGGCGCGGGCGCAGACAGGCGCCGCCACAGCCGAAATCGGTGAGCCGCCGGTGCTGGAGGAGATCGTGATCACGGCGACGCGCCGGTCGACCAATGTGCAGCGCACCGCCGAAGCAATCTCGGTGATCACGGGCGACAGCCAGCGCGAGAACGGCCAGCAGCGGCTGGATGACCTGCAGGCGCTGGTTCCCAACGTGAACTTCAACGCAACGGCAAACTCGTCCCAGTTGTTCGTTCGGGGTATCGGCAACACGTTCGTCATCGCCGGCGGTGATCCCGGCGTGGCCATCTACCAGGATGGCGCCTATGTCACGGATGCCACGACCTCCAATACCTCAATGTTCGATGTCGACCGGCTTGAAGTGCTGCGGGGGCCGCAGGGCGGGCTTTACGGCCGCAATGCCGTCGGTGGCGCGATCAATATCATCTCGGCAAAGCCGACCGGTACGTTCGAGGCGAAGATCGACGCTCTTCTGGGCGATGATGGCCGACGCGAGAGCGAAGGGTATGTTTCCGGCCCGCTGGGCGTCGCGGGCACCGATTTCCGCCTGTCCTATCAGCTGCGGCGTGCGGATGGCTACACCAGGAACCTGATCGGCAACCAGCCGGGGGCGCCGGATGATCTGGACGACCTCAACACGAAAGCGGTACGCGCCCAGACGCTGACCGATCTTGGCGACGACGCGTCGCTGCGATTGCTGTTCAGCTATGCCGACGAGGATGACAATGGCGCGGCGCTGGGTATCAAGCCCACCCAATTCAGCGCCTTCTACCCCGCTTTTCTCCTGCATGGCGCCAGCCCCACGGCCGATCCGCGCGCGACCTACGCCAATGTCGGATCCTATGACCACAGCGTCTATACCGCATATGCCGATCTGAATGTGCCTGTCGGTGATAACAAGCTGCAAGTGACGGGCAACTACCGCCGCAGCAAGCAGCATTTCATCAATGATTGCGATGGCACGAGTGCCAACTCTTGCACCTTCGATCGGGCCACGCACACTGATGACTATTATGCGGACGCGCATTTCGCTTCGTCGGACGCAGGACGGTTTACCTGGCTGCTGGGCGCCACGTATATCCATGTCGACGCCGACCAGTTCATCGACGTTCAGGCCGAGACGATCATCCCCGGGCTGTTCCTCGACAGCTTTACCGGCGGCCGCCTGAATACCGATGCCTGGGCCATCTATGGAGACGCGCGCTTCAAGCTGAGCGATGTCTGGGCATTGACGGGCCAGCTGCGGTACGGGGAGACGACAAAGGACGCGCTGGAGCGGACCCTGGTGCCCCCCTTCGGCGTGGATGTCGCCAACTTCCCCAACCGCTCGGAGACGAACAGCCTGCCCTTCAGGGTCGGTATCGAAGGGCAGCTGACGCCGGATTTCTTCGTCTATGCCAAATATGGCACGGCTGCGAAGGACGGCGCCATCAATCTCGGCTCCCTCCAGGCGGCGGTCCGGCGGGAAAAGGTCGGCACGGCGGAAATCGGGGCCAAGGCCTGGTTGTTCGACCGGCAGCTGCGGATCAACGGGGCGCTGTTCAACAGCGATTACACTGACCTGCAGATATCCCAGCTCGTGGGTATCACGGTTGCCCTGGCCAACGCGCCGAAGGCGCGGATTAATGGTGCCGAGCTTGAACTGGAGGTGCTGCCCACGGAGAACCTGCACCTCACGCTGAATGCCGGTTACCTGGACGCGGAATTCCGCAAATTCACCAACACACCCACTACGCCCACGGCTTCCGCGACGCCGATCGATCTGCGTGGTTATGCCCTGCCGAACGTGCCGCGCTGGAATGTGAGCGCGGGAGCCAGTTACACGGCCCCGTCCGTCGCAGGCCTCGTACCGAACGTCGGCGTCCAGTATGTATGGCGGGATCGCGTCTATTTCACCGAATTCAACACCAGGGACAATTCGCAAAAGCCGGTGGGATTGCTCAACCTCACCGCTTCGCTGTCGCCCGAAAAAGGGCCGTGGCGGATCTACGCCTATGTCCACAATGTGACCGACGAAACCGTGACGACCGGCACGACCGGATATGCGGGCATCCTGGGTGCAGTGAGGGCTGTCAGCTATGCGCCGCCGCGGCAATTCGGCCTGGGTGCGTCCTGGTCTTTCTGACGAAGCATTGCAAAGAGGAGGCAGGGTGATGGGACAGGCAGGTGAAGGCGATCTTACAGCCGCACTGGACAGGTTTCGCGACCATGCGCGGGCCTGGCTGGCGGATCATTTTCCGGCGGACCTGAAGGGCAAGACCCATCTCCTGGCCGCTCTCGACGGATCGCAGGACGAGACGGGCGATCAGGCCCGCTGGCGCCAGGCCATGGGGGCAAAGGGCTGGGGTACGCCCACCTGGGCCCGGCAATACGGGGGCGGGGGGCTGTCCCCGGCCGAGGCCGGGATACTGCGCGAGGAAATGGCCCGGATCGGCGCCTGGAACCCGATCGGCGGGATGGGCGTGCTGATGCTGGGGCCGACACTCCTTCAATATGGAACGGAAGAGCAGAAGCACCGCCACATCCCGGGCATTGCCAGGGGTGAGGTGCGCTGGTGCCAGGGCTATTCGGAGCCTTCGGCGGGTTCCGACCTCGCCAGTCTCCAGACGTTCGCAGAGGACAAGGGCGACCATTATCTGGTGAACGGGCAGAAGACCTGGACGAGCGCCGGGCAATGGGCACATTGGTGCTTCCTGCTGGTCCGCACCGACAGAAGGCAGAAACATGCCGGCATCAGCTTCCTGCTGGTCGACATGGCCACGGCAGGCATCGAAACGAAGCCCATCCGGCTCATTTCGGGCATCTCCCCCTTCTGCGAGACGTTTCTTACCGATGTCGTCGTGCCCAAGTCCAATCTGGTCGGACGGGAAGGTCAGGGCTGGGAGATCGGTATGCGCCTGCTCCAGTTCGAGCGCAGCTCGATCTCAGGTGATGGCGGACCGACGGCCCATCTGAATGCGGGCGCCAGCGTTCCGGAACTCGCCAAGCGGTATCGCGGCGTCGACGCCGCCGGACGGATCGCCGACGCGGACCTGCGGGCGCGCGTCATCCGCCATGAGATGGACCGGCGGGTCTTCGAACTGACACTGCGCCGGATCAGTGCGGGGGCGGCAGCGGCTGCTGGTCCGTCCAATGTGACGAGCATCACGAAGAATGTCGGTGCCCGTATCACGCTCGGACGGGCGGAACTGAATATCGAGATCATGGGTCTGGCGGGCCTGGGATCTGCCGGGGACGGGTTCAGCGAAGAGGAAATGACCCAGACCTACAACTGGCTGAAGGGCAAGGCCGTCTCCATCTACGGCGGTTCCACCGAGATCCAGAACAATGTGATCGCCAAACGCATCCTCGGGATGATGGACCATCAGTAGGGTCGGCACTGCGCCGTCCGCCGCGCGGTGATACCTGCCCGATCGGGCGCAGAGAGTTCGAATGATGAGGAATGGGTGAGATGGCTGTTCTGAGCGAAGAGCAGATTATGCTGCGCGACATGGCGCGGGAATGGGCGGATCATGAAAGCCCTGTCTCGGCCTTTCGTCGTTTGCGCGATGCTGGGATCGACGGGTTCGATCCGGACAAATGGGCCGCGATCGGTGATATGGGCTGGGCCGGCATCGTCGTTGGCGAAGACCATGGTGGAACCGACTTCGGCTATGTCTCGCTCGGGCTCGTGGTCGAGCAGCTCGGACGCAATCTCGTGGCCACACCGCTGCTGTCCACCGCGCTGGCGGCCACCGCGATCCGCTTGGGCGACGCGGATGCGGCCAAGGACCTTTGGCTACCGCGCCTGGCGAGCGGTGCGGCGGTCGGCGCGCTTGCCATTGCTGAAAGTCCTGTGACCGACACGCCGCCCTTGTCCGTGGTACGCGATGGCAGGTTCCAGGGAGCCAAGACATTCGTCGCTGATGCTGCCGCGGCGGACCTGTTCGTGGTCAGTGCGCAGGATGGACTCTATCTTGTCGAAAAGGGCGCCGGTATCAGCCTGGCCCAACGCAAGCTGGTGGATGGGCGGGACTATGCCGCCTTGCAGTTTGAAGGTGCCAATGCGACGCGGCTGGGCGGGACAGAGCTCACCGCGACGATCATGGATCACGCCGCGGCGTTGACCGCCGCTGAAATGCTGGGAATGGCGCAAAGCGCCTTTGAGCAGACGCTGGCCTATCTCAAGCAGCGCGTCCAGTTCGGCCAGGTCCTCTCGACCTTCCAGGCCCTGCAGCATCGCATGGCCTGGATGTTCACCGAGCTGGAGCTGATGCGCACGGCGGTGGAAGCCGGACTGGAGGCGATTGATGAAGGGCATGGGGATATCGGTCAGGCGGTGAGCCTCGCCAAGGCATTGGCGGGTGACACGCTGAACCTGATCAGCCGCGAGATGATCCAGCTCTTCGGCGGGGTCGGGATGACCGACGAATATGATGCGGGACTTTATCTGAAGCGTGCGGCTGTGCTTGAAGCGGCATGGGGCAATGCAAGCTACCACCGCGACCGGTTCGGTCGCCTCGGTGGCTACTGATCGATATCCGGGGGCTGGTGGAAGATGCCAGCGCCATGGCAGGCAGGTTGCCCCCCTCCGGAGATGGAAAAACTCGTACAAGGGATGAAAATCATGGGCCGTCTTGACGGGAAAGTCGTTCTGATCACCGGCGCCACGGGCGGTCAGGGCTTGGCCGAGGCTCATCTTTTCCTGGCAGAAGGGGCCTCCCTGGTCCTGACCGACCTGCGCATACCGGAACTTGAAGACCTCGCACGCGCTCTCGATGCACCGGAGCGGGTCGCCATTGCCCAGCACGATGTGTCCGACGAAACGCAGTGGGAGCGGAGCATCGCGCTGGCGCAGTCGCGCTTTGGCGGCCTCCATGTGCTGGTCAACAATGCCGGCACGCTCAGCCGCCAGAACATCACCGGCAGCGAGCTGGGGCGCTGGGAGACCACCATCGCGGTGAACCTGACCGGGGCCATGCTGGGCATGAAGCATGCCGCACCCGTGATGCGCCAGTCCGGCGGCGGTTCAATCGTCAACGTCTCGTCGACGGCCGGTCTTGGCGCCCATTACGATGCCGCCTACACCGCGAGCAAATGGGGCCTGCGCGGTCTGACCAAGTCGGCCTCGGCCGAGTTCGCGGAGTGGAATGTCCGGGTGAATTCCATCCACCCGGGCCAGATCGACGATACGAGATTCTTCCGCGACGGCAACAAATCGGGTTTCACGGAGGCCGTGCGCCGCAGCATTCCGTTGCAGCGGTCGGGTACCCCGCTTGAGTGTGCGAAACTGGTGCTTTTCCTGGCCAGTGACGATGCGAACTTCATCACCGGTGCCGAGATCGCCATCGACGGTGGCACGACGGCTGGCGGCCTGCTCTATCTGCGCGGCAAGCTGCGCGAGGCGCTGGTTTCGGGTGCGCTTTCCTAAGGGCGGGCGCGCCCGAAACCGACGGAGACATGGCCGCCGCGTCAGCCACCTATCGTGCGGTCGGTGGGCCAATACCGCCGCCGGAGTTCCCGCTTGTGCACTTTGCCCATGGCGTTGCGACCGATATCCGCGACGAAATCATAGCCGCGCGGGCATTTGAAGCCGGCCAGCCGCTCGCGGCAGAAGCGTGAGAGGGCATCGACGGCGGGCGGCTGCGACAGCTCCCGCGGCACCACCAGCGCGCGGACTTCCTCGCCCATCTCGGCATTAGGTGCGCCCACCACAGAGACGTCCAGGATGTCGGGATGCTGGATGAGGACCTTCTCGATCTCGGCGGGGTAGATGTTGACGCCGCCGCTGATAATCATGTCGGATGCGCGGTCCGTGATGAAGAGATAACCCTCTTCGTCGACGAACCCGATTTCGCCCAACGTGAAAACGCCGGGCTCCAGGTGCGCGGCGCGGGTCTTTTCCGGGTCATTGTGATACACGATGCCGCGCCCCGTCATATCCCGGAAATAGATCCTGCCCTCCTGGTCCGGCCCCAGCTGCTCGCCATTTTCGCCCAGGATCAGGAGTTCGAAGGGCGGAAGCGTGCGGCCGACCGACCCCGGCTTGTGCAGCCATTCTTCAGACGAGATGCGATTGGTGGCGCCGGATTCCGAACCGCCGTAATCCTCGACAAGCACGGGCCCGAACCATGCGATCATCGCTTCCTTCACGTTGCGCGGACAGGCAGAACCCGTATGCGAGACTGCGCGTAGGCTGGACACGTCGTAGCGGGCGCGAACCTCCGGCGGCAGTGCCAGGAGACGTTGGAAATGTGTGGGCACCATGCCTACGCTCTGCACGCGATGCTGTTCGATCGTGCGCAGCACCGTCTCCGCATCGAAGCGCGAAAGCACGATGATGGCGGCACCGCCCGCCATGCTGCGCAGCGAGTTCAGGGGGCCGGAATGATACATCGGCCCGACGATCATCATCGGCGACCGTGATCCCATCGCGTGGTGGCGCGCGGTCAGTGCCTCGAAGAGGCTGGCCACGGTCCCGGTGGCAGGCAGCATGTTGGGCGGCGTCTGCGTGCCCTTGGGCTGGCCCGTGGTGCCGGATGTATAGTGGAGATGGGGGCGCGGCCGCATGTCGTGCGGTGGTTCGGCATCTGCGCTATCGCCCAGCCACGCATCCCAGTCGATCAGGCCCAGTTTCGCGTCCGACCGCCAGGCGACAACGGTCCTGACGCCGGCGAGGGCGGCGGCCTTTCGGCCGACCTCTTCCGTCTCCGGTCCGACGAACAATACCTCTGTCCCGGAATCCTTCAGGATGTAGGCGAGTTCGTCGACCGTCAGGTGAAAGCTTATCGGCACGCTGGAGACGCCAGCCTCAAGCGCGCCGATATAGACCAGAGCATTTTCGACGCTGTTTGGGGCGAACACCGCGGCCCGCCCATCATCCGACAATCCGGCGTGGCGCAGCGCGTTGACTACGCGATTGAGGACGGGATCGAGCGTCTTCCATGTGAAGCGCCGGCGTTCATCGGCAAGCGCCAACGCTTCCGGGCAGGTTTGTGCAAGCCGGCCGGCAGTGAGGGACAAGGCAAACTCCTTTCAGCAACAGGAATTGTGGTTCGCGGGAACGGCCCGCCGGGCCATCCTCCGATCAATCGCTGTCGTCGGGCAGGACCGATGCGGCGGCGCGGTGCGCCAGCCAGAAGGATGGAATGGAAATGACCGCGGCAATCACGCCCAGCATGGCCAGGCCATAGGTGAGGCTGTCGGGATCGCCCGGCCAGAGGTTCGCAAAGAGTGGAACCAGCAAGGCCCCGCCGCTCAACCCGAACACACTCGACGTCAGCACGAACAAGGCGGTCAGCCGTCCGCGCATGCGGCTGGACCCGTAATTCTGGATCGTCAGCGGTGCGACCGTTGATGTCGCGTTCGCCAGCTTGACCACACCGACCCCGACGGCAAATGCGATCGCCGATCCGACAAAGGGTGTCAGGAAAATGACCGGGGACAGCACTACCGCCGAAATCAGCAATGTGACGGGAAGCGGGCTTTTCCAGCCGCGCCGTCCAAGATAGGCGGCAAGCGAGGGCCAGAAGGCCGCCGCCGCGATAGCCCCCGGGATGCCCATCAGGCCGAGCATATAGCCCGCCGACGAGGCTTCGACGCCGTAGGATCTGATCAGGATGGTTGGGGCCCAGCTCGACAGGCCGAAAATGTAGAGCGCCACGGCCGTCACGCCGAGATAGAAGGGGAAGTATAGCGCCCGGTTTTTTGCGAGTTCGGCGAGGAATGCCTTGACGCCGGTTTCCTCCGCCCTGCTTTTCGCGGCGTTTCGGGGCGGCTCCCGCATGGTGACAGCGAGCAGGAGGGCGAAGACCAGCCCCGGCGCGCCCACGAGAAGCAGCGTGATCCTCCAGGGCGCCATGTCGAGAACCGGTGCCAGCAGCTTGGCCGCGGCGAACATCAGTCCGCCCAGTGCGATGGCGCCGGTGCCCATGATGGCAGCGGTCATCGAGTAGACCGCAACGGGAGCCCCTCGCTTCTCCTTGGCAAACAGATCCGCGATCATGGAAATCGCGGCGGGCGTCAGGACCGCTTCGCCAACGGCGACCCCCGCGCGGGTCAGCCCGAGGGTCCAGAATCCGGTCGCGAACGCGGCGGCCATCGTCGATAGGCTCCAGAGCACGACACCCACGACGACAATGGGAATGCGCCTGTTGCGATCGATGAAATGCGCGGCCGGAAGACCGGCGGCGGAGTAGAGGATCGCAAAACCCGCGCCCAGAAGCAGGCCCATCTGTTCGTCGCTGAGCCCGAACTCGGCGATGATGGGCTGGGCGAGCAGCGACAGGATGTACCTGTCCAGCATCGAGTGCGCGTACAGGACTGAAAGGAGTATCGTGAAACTCCAGGCAGTGAACAGATTGGGCCTGGTATCCTGCATGAAGGGTGCTTCCTCGGGGACGGGGTCTGAACGTGTCCCCCGCGCTTGATATTGGCAGGCGCGAGGGACACGGGCGAAATCAGAACTTGTAGCCGACGGTCACGCCGTAGGTGCGCGGCGCGATCGGAAACAGGGTCGCCCGCTGGCCGGTGATGGCGCTGTAATTTTCCAGCGCTTCATTGATCGCCAGCTTGTCGCCGAGGTTCTTGCCCCAGATGGCGAGCTGCCACCGCTCATCCGCATCCTCGAAGGTGAGCCGGGCGTTGACCAGCCCATATCCAGCCTGCGAGAGGAAATTGTCCTCGAAAGCCGAGAAGTAGGTCCGGGTCCGGTAGGAATATTCACCGAGCAGCGTTGCAGTGCCCCAGTCGCCCACGGGGATCGCGTAGGACGCGCCAATATTCGCCGACCATTCCGGCGCATAAGGCAACTGGTTGCCGGATACGGAGAACGACGCTCCGCCCCGTGCCGGATCGATCGCATTCGGCCAGCTTTCGAACTTGGCATCGAGATAGGAGGCGTTGCCATGGATCGACAGACCATCGGTCAGGCGTGCATCGAAATCGACCTCGATACCCTTGATCCGCGCGGTGGCCGCGTTGGCGAGGGCCGCGGTGGAAGCCCCCGTCAGCGGATTGGTCTGGTAGATGGACACCTGCAGGTTCGTGTAATCCATATAGAAGGCGGACAGGTTGGCCGTCAGGCGATTTCCGAACAGGGAGTTCTTCAGGCCGGCTTCGTAGTTGATCACTTTCTCGGGCTGCACGGCCCGGCCTTGCAGCGCGTAACCGTTGAAGGCACCGCCCTTGAAGCCTTTACTGACGGTGGCATAGGCATTCATGGAATCGTTGATTTCGTAGAGCAGCGACACCTTGGGCGAGAAGTCCTTCCAGGTCTCGTCCAGGTTCTCGCTCTGGGACGCGCCTGCGAAGGACTGCGTCTGGAAGATCGACTTCTTTTCATAGCTGAAACGCCCGCCGACCGTCAGAGTCAGCGGGGGCAGAACCGGATAGCTCGCCTCGCCGAATACGGCATAGGCATCGCCTTCAAGGCCCGGGATGATGTTGATCTGCGCGGTGCCACGCTGTGGGAAGGCCAGCGAGCGATATCCATCGGTGTCGAGATGGAAATAGAAGACGCCCGCAACCCATTTGAAATCTTCGCCTGCCGGAGAACTCAACGTCAGTTCCTGGGAAATCTGCTTCAGGCTCTCGACCGTGACGGAGTGGGACAGATCGAGGCTCTGCCCGTCGGTATCGAGGGACGTATCGAGCTTATAGTTCCGGTAGCCGGTGAGCGACTTGAGGTCGACGCCGCCCAGATCGGCCTGGATCGTGGCCGACGTGCCCCAGATCGTGGCGTCCTTGCGGTTGCGATAGTCGAGATTGACGTTCGGGGGCGCCGGGAGAATACCGCCCGAGTTCTCGAACGGCAGCGGATTACCCGTTCGGGCCCGCGTGAAATAGGGAAGGGCGACGGCGTTGTCCCGGTTGAAATCAGCCGCCAGTTCGATCGAGAAGCCCGGATTGGGTTCATAGTGCAGCTTGGCCCGCGCGCCGGCGAAGTCCGATCCGTTATAGGCGTCGCCATTATGGATATTGCGGACGAAGCCGTCATCCTTGCGCGTCTTGACGGCGATCCGGCCCGTCAGCTCATCGCCGGCGATGGGGCCCGCCGCATAACCTTCCGTCTCGACCAAGTTGTAGTTCCCTATGGTCACCGTGCCACCGGCCTTGAACGTGGTGGTCGGCGCCCCGGTGATGACATTGACCGCGCCGCCGGTTGCATTGCGGCCATAAAGGGTACCTTGCGGGCCGCGGAGAACCTCGATGCGCTCGACATCGAAGAAGCCCAGACCGAAGTCGCTGTTGGCCTGAAGGTAGACACCGTCGCGATGGACGGCGACAGAGGGGTTGCCGCCCGGCATGACCTGCTGGCTGCCGATGCCGCGCACTGTGATGCGCTGATAGCCGCCATAGGCCGTCGCGACCTGGACGCCCGCCGCGAGCCGGTCCAGTTGCGTAACATCGAAGACGCCGCTCTGCTCGAGCTGGGCTCCGCCAAAGGCGGCGATGGAGACCGGAATGTCGCGCAGTCGTTCCGCACGGCGCGTCGCCGTAACGATGATCTCTTCAAGCACGAAATCGCTGGTACCTGCGGCCGGGCCGGGTTGTGCGGTGGTTGGTGCAGCCTGGGCAGCGGTGTCCTGGGCACCCGCTTCGCCGGCCAGCGAAACCCCTGCAACGCCTGCCATCAGTGCCAACTTAATCATTTTGCCGTTCATAAGCTCCCCTCCCTGGGTCATCGCCTTGGTCTTGCGCGACTGGAGATCGCGCCCGATCGACGTTTTCCTCCGACCGTGCGGTCGAAGTTCCGTACTCATGGCAAGTCACGTGCCAAGAGATATCAGGGCAGATCAGGTGTGATGGCCCGCCGCGGATAATATCCATGTTTTACAGATGCCAGGAGGATGGAAGGCAAACTTGCCGGACAGCCCGGCGTATGTCGCTGTGTAGTCTGGGAGAGGCGCTGGAGCAGACAGGCTGTCCGTGGCGCCCACATTCCCTTTCGCGGCAAACGGATGGATGCCGCCCCGACCGTCGCGGCCGGGATCGTGGGCGGACACGCTGCCGCACTGAATGAATGTGGCTTCGGGAAAGACAATGCCGAGACGCCGATGACCGCAAGGCGCACAAATCCTTACGGCGCTACCACTCGATCCCGCGAAGCCAACAGGAGGCTTTGCGACCCGCCGTCAGGCATGAAGCCCCTGGGTGGGTTGTCCGCCAAGCGCTGGCATGGTCCTTGCGGAAGGTCCTCCCAGGTTGCCTCGGGCGCAAGCTCCGAAGGGGAGGAAAAGAATGAACGATCGAAACGCATTTCGGCGTGCGAACACGGCGCGTCAGCTCAAGTGGCTGGCAGGGGCATTCTCCCATGCATAAGCCGTCCCGTGCAGTGCAGGCGTACCCGGATCACACGCCGGAGCGGGCAGCATGAGGCCGTTTCTGACCCTGCATGATCCCGCCACCGCCAGGGCCCATTATAATTCAGGCCTGTGGATGCGGGACACATTCTACATGTTGCTGGCCGACGCGGCGTGGACGAAGCCTGATCACCCGGCCCTTCGCGATGGCCAGGAGACCCTGACATGGCGCGACGTGCACCTGCGGGCCGATGCCATGGCCGATGATCTCGTGCGGCACGGGCTGGGCGTCGGCGATCGCGTTTCCATGTGGCTGTCCAACAAGGTGGACGCCGTGATCACCTTCCTGGCCTGTTCACGTGAAGGTATCGCCTGCAATCCCTCGCTCCACCGGACCTATACGTGCCGGGAGATTGCAGACCTCCTGACGACGCTGGGCAGTGCGGCGCTCCTGACCGAGGATGGCTGGGGGGCCGACCGCGCGACGTGCGACTTCGATGCGATGATGGCGCAATTACCGTTTCTCAAGCGCGTCTACACGCCATCGACCATGCCGGGTGCCGGGGGCGAAAGCCGTCGCCCTGTTCATGACAATCCCGACACCGTTGCGTATCTCGCCTTCACCTCCGGTACGACCGGCACACCCAAATGCGTCATGCATTCGGCCAACACGCTGCTGGCGAACGGACGCGACTTGGTGAGGGACTGGGGGTTGGACGACCGCGATGTCATTCTCACGCTCAGCCCGCTGTCGCATCACATCGCCTGGGTTGCCGTGTGCCAATGGCTCTTTGCCGGATGTCTCCTGGTAACGGACGACGCGCCGGCCGGCATGGGCCGTCTCGACTGGACCCTGACGACCGGTGCCACCTATGTGCTGGGCGTGCCCACGCATGCGATGGACATCCTTCAGGAGCAGAAGGCGCGCGACCTCGCAACGCTCGGCTCGGTGCGGACCTTCTACATGGCCGGCGCACCAATACCGGCGGTTGTTGCGGAGGACTTCATGGCGCAGGGCATCACGCCGCAGAATGTCTATGGGATGACGGAAAACTCGTCTCATCAATATACCCATCCCGGTGACTCCCCCGACATCTGGACCCGGACCTGCGGGCGTGGGGGCAGAGGCTACGAAATCCGCATCTTCGACCCGGAGGACGCGGATCGCCCGCTCGGGCCCGGACAGACGGGCCAGATCGGCGGTCGCGGTGCGACGCTGATGCTGGGCTATTTCGGCAACCAGCGGGCAACCGAGAGCAGCTTCAACCGCGATGGCTGGTTTCTTTCGGGCGACCTGGGATCGCTTGACGATGAGGGCAACCTGCGAATTGAGGGGCGCCTCAAGGACCTGATCATTCGTGGCGGACACAATATCTATCCGTCGCGGATCGAATCTCTCGCCTTGACCCATGATGCCATACGGAAGGCGGCCGTCTTCGCGGTGGCCGACGAGAGACTGGGTGAACGCGTCTGCCTGGCCGTGGTCGGGGAGGTCACCAGCGACGAAGCGCTCCACCATCTCGCCCGGGAGGGCCTGTCGAAGTTCGACATGCCCGAATGGTTCCTGAAGCTGGAAGCCTTCCCCCTGACCCCAAGCGGCAAGATCCTCAAGCGCGACCTGGTCGACAGGGTCGCCCGCGGCGACCTGAAGCCCGTCCCCGTCCGCTACATTCCACCTAAGGTTGCTGTCCCATGACTGTCGAACTGACCCGGCGCGGCAATTGCGCGCTGATCACATTGAACCGGCTCGAGGCGCTCAACGCGCTGAGTTTCAGCATCATACGCGACATCGGTGCCGCCCTCGACACGGTGGCGGAGATGGAGGGTGTCCGCGCGCTGCTGATCACCGGTGCCGGCGAAAAGGCCTTCTGTGCCGGTGCCGACATCAAGGAATTGCGGAGCCGCCCCCTGCTCCCGCAGAAGCGGGGTGCGGAACTGGGCCAGGCCGTATTTGCGAAGCTCGACAACCTGCCGGTGGCGTCGGTGGCGCTGATCAACGGCTACGCCTTCGGGGGCGGGCTCGAACTGGCGCTTGCGTGCACCTTCCGGCTTGCCTCACGGACCGCGAAAGTTGGCCTGCCCGAAATCAAGCTCGGCCTAATCCCGGGCTATGGCGGAACCCAGCGGCTCCCCCGGCTGATCGGGGAGAGCCGGGCACTGGAGATGATCATGACCGGCCGCACGGTCGACGTCGGGGAGGCCGAGCGCATTGGTCTGGTCAACAGGATCGTCGAGGGTGATCTGGTCGAAGCCGGCGAGGCGTTTGCCGCCGGCTTCACCCGCTACAGCCTGCCAGCGCTCGAATTCGCCAGGAGGGCGGTCCAGCGCGGGGGTGGGCTGTCACTGGGCGAGGGCTTGAGGGTGGAGGCCGACCTGTCGACGCTGGCCTATCGTACCGCTGATGCCGAGGAGGGCATGGCGGCCTTCCAGGAAAAGCGCAAGCCGGAGTTCAATGATGGATAAAGGATCTGTCATCGTTACCGGTGCCAGCAAGGGCATCGGTGCATCCATCGCCGCTGAACTGGATCGGCGGGGCTATCCGGTGATCTGCGTGTCCCGGTCGGGTGACGCCCCGGTTGGCCAGGGCATTGCCTGCGACATGACCGACGAGGCGGCCGTGCGCGCGATGTTGGTCAAGGCGGCGGAAAGCCGGCCGATCATCGGGCTGGTCAACAATGCCGGCGTCCATATCCACGGCATGATCGCGACCCTCGACACGGCCGAATATGAAACGGTGATGCGGCTCAACGCCACGGCGGTCATGATCGCCGCGCGCGAGGCCTATCCCTATCTTCGCGGCAACGGGACGATCATCAATATCGGCTCCTTCTTCGACAAATTGGGCGTTGCCGACAATTTCGCCTATTGCGCATCGAAAGCCGCCGTGGGTGCCATGACCCGCTGCATGGCCGTTGAATGGGCGCGTGACAATATCCGCGTCCTGAACGTCGCCCCCGGTTATATCGCGACCGACCTGAACAGGGACTTCCTTGCCAGCGACAAGGTCAAGGCATGGCTGTCGAAGCGCATTCCCGTGCAACGGCCGGGCACCGCCGACGAGGTTGCCCGGCTGGTCGGCGCCATCTTCTCCGAAAACATCGGCTTTTTCACCGGCGAGACCCTCTATGTCGATGGCGGGCAGGGGATGAACCACTGATGACCCTATTCGACCAGCTCAACACCAGCCGCAACTGGAACGATGAAGAGCGCCAGATCCTGGACCAGGTCCAGCGCATGGCCGACGACATCATCGCGCCCAATGCCAAGCGCATCGATGAGGAGTCGCGGTTCCCCTGGGAAAATGTGGAGGCGATCAATGCGCTCGGCCTCAACACCATCTTCATACCCGAGGCATTTGGCGGGATGCCCGCCGCGTACCGGCTCTATCTGGAGATCGTCTCGATCATTTCGGAAGCGTGCGCATCGACCGGTATCATCTATGCGACCAACTATCATGGCATGAAGCCGCTGATCGATTTCGGCAGCGACGAGCAGTGCGCGCGGTTGCTGCCGGCCATTGCGGAGGGCGGCTTCGGCGCGTTGGCGATCACCGAACAAAGTGCCGGCTCGGATGCGACCGGCATGAAGACCCGCTTCACGCCCGATGGCGACGACATCATCGTCAACGGATCGAAGATATTCATCACCAATGGCGACGTTGCTGGCCGGATCCTGCTGTTTGGCAAATGGTCTGGGATCGATGACCCCAGGAAGGCGATCTCGGTCCTGATCCTGGAAGCGGGTGCGCCGGGATTCTCCGTGATCGGTAAGGAGCACAAGATGGGCCATCGCGGCTCGTCGACCTGCGCGCTTGCGTTCGACAATGTCCGGGTGCCGCGCGCCAACCTGATCGGCGCGCCCGGGCAGGGCCTGTCGATCCTGTTGGCGTCGCTCAACAAGTCGCGCCCGTCGATCGCCGCGCATGCACGCGGCATCGCCCGCGCCGCCTTCAAGGACATGGTCGCCTATGGCAATGGGCGCGTCCAGGGCGGGAGGAAGGTACTCGATTTCCAGGGCAACCAGTTCACGCTGGCCGATCTTGCCGGCGAACTGGCCCTTGTCGAACGCTGGATCGACTATGTCGCCGATCTGGTCGATGGTGGTGCGGAGAATTTCGGCATGGAAGCCTCGGTCGCCAAGATGCGCGCCTCTGACCTGGCCATGCGCATGACGACGGAATGCGTCCAGTTCCATGGCGGCTATGGCTATTGCACCGACTATCGGGCCGAGCGGCTGATGCGCGACGCCAAGATCACCCAGATATGGGAGGGGACCAACCAGGTCCACCGCCAACTCATCGGACGGAGCTTCGTCACGAAATGACCATGCACATTCAAAAGGTCGCCGTCTGTGGCGCCGGTGGCACCATGGGCGCCGGCATTGCCCTAGTCGCCGCCCGTGCCGGCTTCCGGACCCTGTGTTTCGATCTGTCCGCCGAGGCACTGACGGCCCAGCGCAAGGCCGCCGCGGAATTCTTCGGAAAGTCGGTCGATCGCGGCAAGATGACGGCCGAGGCACGCGATGCCGCGATGGCCAATCTGGTCGATACGACCCGCCTTGCCGACCTAGCGGATTGCGATCTGGTCATCGAGGCGATTTTCGAGGATCTGGGGGTCAAGCGCAAGCTGTTCACCGACCTCAATGCCCTGTGCAAGGCCGGGACGATCTTCGCGTCGAACACATCGACTCTGTCCATCACCGAGATCGCGTCGGGTTGCGGGCGGGAGGATCGCGTGGTGGGCATGCATTTCTGCCTGCCCGCGCAGATGATGAAGCTGATTGAGATGTCGCGCGGCATGAACAGCGCATCGGAGGTTTTCAAGATCGCATGGAACTGGACGCTGGCCGCCGGACAGCATCCGGTCGAAACCCAGGACAAGCCCGGCTTCATCCTCAACGCCTTGCTCGTCCCGTTCAACAATGACGTGATCCGCGCGGTGGAGGCCGGTGTTGCCACGCCCGGCGACATCGACAAGGCGATCAGGAAGGGTCTCGGCTACAAGATGGGACCCTGCGAACTGCTCGACCTGATCGGGCTGGATACGCAGGTTCGGCTATGCGAGGCCTTCTATCCGGTGACGCTGGATCCGCGCGCGTCGGCGCCGCCGCTGCTGCGCCGGATGGTGGCTGCCGGCCAGCTTGGCCGCAAGGTCGGTAAGGGCCTCTGCGGCTCGCAGAAGCCGACGGGGGACGCGCCTGCGCCGCGCGACTATGCCATCGTACAGACCGGTCCCAGCCGCGCCTTTCCGCCCGGCGATCCGTTCGCGGCAAAGGCCGCCGACGATGCGGATGTCGTCATCCATCTTGGCGGCAGCCCCCGGGAAGATGCCTTGAAGACGGCCATCCTGGTGGAGCTGGATACCGAATGCCTTGGTGTTCACACCGGTGAGTTGTCCGGCAGCGAGGGATCCAACATCCTGGGATTCGCGCGCTACCGCAACGGGAACGACGCGCCGACCAACCTGATCGAACTTGTGCATCAGCCGCGCAGCAGCCGGGAAGCCATCGAAGCCACGGTCCTGATGTTTGAGGCGGCTGGCTTCGACGTCGTTCTCTGCGCAGACCAGCCGGGGCGCATCATCGACCGGCTGGTGCGGCCGAAATACAATGCGGCCCTGCGCTTCCTCGATGAGGGGCTGGCGACGGCGGAAGCCATGGATATCACCTGCCGCATGGGCCTGGGCTATCCCGATGGGCCGATCGAGCGGGTCGTACGCGGCAACCTCGCCCGCCACCATGACATCAGCAGCGCGATCCACGCGATGACCGGGCAGGCGGCCTATATGCCGGCCCGCCGCGCCGTGGTGGCCAAGGCACGGGAGACGGCATGATGTCCCAAGGTGCCCTTGCCGGCCTGAAGGTGCTGGATTTCTCTACATTGCTGCCGGGGCCGATGGCGACGCTTTTCCTTGCTGAAGCGGGCGCTGAGGTCATCAAGGTGGAGCGCCCGGAAACGGGTGAGGAGATGAGGGGCTATGTGCCGCGCTGGGGAGAGGACAGCGTCAATTTCGCGATGCTCAACCGCGGCAAGAAAAGCGTGGCGCTCGACTTGAAGGATCCAGTAGAGCGCGCGCGCCTGCTGCCCTTGCTGGAGAGTGCCGATATCCTGGTCGATCAGTTCCGTCCTGGGGTGATGGCACGTCTCGGCTTTGCCTATAACGATCTTGTCCGAATCAATCCCGGCATTATCTACTGCTCGATTACCGGCTACGGGCAGCACGGTCCCCGGCACATGGCTGCCGGCCATGATCTAAACTATATCGGGGACACCGGCCTGCTCGCCCTCAGCCTCGGTACCGCCAGGACGCCCGTCATTCCTCCCGCGCTCATCGCCGACATTGCCGGTGGCACCTATCCGGCGGTGTTCAATATCCTGCTGGCCTTGCGCGAGCGCGACCGGACGGGCAAGGGAGCCTGTCTCGACATCGCCATGGCCGACAACCTTTTCCCGTTCCTGTACTGGGCCATGGGTGAGGGACAGGCCGTCGGTGACTGGCCCGGGAGCGGCGACGCGCTGGTCACCGGCGGCTCCTGCCGCTATCGCCTTTATCCCACGGCTGACGGTGGCTTTGCGGCAGTGGCGGCGCTGGAAGACAAGTTTTGGCGCGCCTTTACCGATGCAATCGGGCTGGAGCTGGAGCTGTGCGACGACAATGTCGACCCGGCGGCCACCACCCGCCGCATCGGAGAACTGATCGCCGCACGGGAGGCGGCGCATTGGGCGCAAGTGTTCGCACGCGCGGATTGCTGCTGCTCGATCGTGAAATCGGCCCGGCAGGCGATGGCAGATCCGCATTTCCTTGAACGCGGCGTGTTCGAGGCGGAGCTGACGAACGCGGCGGGCGACGTCATCCGCGCCCTGCCGACGCCCATCGCCCGGCCGTTCCGCCGCGCAGCGCAGGTGACGGAAACCGCACCCCGCCTTGGACAGGACAATGACGCGCTGCTGGCACCCACCGGCGCCGGCGGTCAATCGACAAGATCAAACCCCTGAACGGACAAGAGGACCATCAACATGATCAATCCGGATCCCGCCCATGTGGATGAATGGGGCAAGGGCATGTGGGACATCTTCGCCCGACTGGGCCGGTGTTCGCGCACGGCGGGCCTGTCGAAGGATGATCTGTCCATCGTCGATCATGAAGAGGCTGAGGTGCTGGATGCCTTCCGGCGCTACCACTATCTCTATGATGCCGGTGACCTGGACGGTGTCGTCTCCCGGTTCACCGACGATTGCGTTCTCGTCAATCCGCGCGGCACCTATATCGGCAGCGATGCGATCCGCGAGAATTATCGCTATCTGATCGGCCGTCCCAGGTTTTTCATCCATTATGGAACGAACACCCTGGTGCGCTTCAAACCGGGCATGATGGAAGCCTGGCTCGGCGCCTTCTATCAGGCCGTGATCGTCATGCCCGACAAGACGAGCTACACCGGCGCCGGCACCTACATGAAGCGCTACCGCAAGGATGATGGCGAGTGGAAAGTGTTTGAGGCGCGCATCACGGGCAATCTGCGGTTCGATCATCATCGCGGCCCGCCCGCCCCATCATCTCCGCCGCCCGGCACACTTGCCAGGAAGTCGGGTGACCTCCTCGAAGAAACGGCAACGCTTTAAATGGGCGCTACAGGAGATGAGGGCGCGCGGCGCAGCGGTGTGCCAATAACAGGCGATGACGGGGCGATCGCGACGGGTGCGGCCGCATCCTGCGATCTTGTCGTGATTGGCGGCGGGCTGGCCGGATTGACGGCGGCTGTCAGGGCCTGTGAACTGGGCTTGCGGGTCATCGTGCTTGAGCAGGGCGATGGACCGCAATATCCATGCAATTCACGGCAATCCGGCGGGATCTTGCATATCGCGTTCCATGATCCCTGTCGCGAACCGGCCGAATTGACCGATCTCATGGCGCGTGTGACCGACGGGCAGGTGCGCCCGGACGTAGCGGGGGCCCTGGCCGCCCACGCATCGCGGTTTATCGGCTGGCTGCGGGGCCAAGATGTGCGCCTCATGCGGTTCGATCCCCGCGAAATGTATCGCTGGGGCATGGCACCGCCCCGTGCGCTCAAGGGCGGGATCGACTGGGACGGGCGCGGCCCGGACAAGGCGCTGGCACAACTGGCGGGGCGGCTGGAGCATCTCGGTGGTGTCCTGCAATTGCGGAGCCGGGCGACAGACCTGCTGATGGAGGATGGGCGCTGCGTCGGGGTTCGCGGCGAAGCCGATGGGAGGGCGAAGATCTGGAAGGCGGGCGCCTGCATGATCGCCGATGGCGGGTTCCAGGCCGATCGCGCGCTGTTCGAGACGCATATCGCGCCCGACTTCAATGCCGTCTTTCAGCGTGGCGCCCGGACGGGCAAGGGTGACGGACTGAAGATGGCGGTCGCGGCCGGTGCCGCCCTGACGGATACCAACCGCTTCTACGGTCATCTTCTCTGCGCCGAGGCGCGGTCCAATGACGACCTCTGGCCATTTCCGCAGTTAGACGCCATCGCAACGGCCGGTATCGTAGTGGACGGCAACGGCCTGCGGGTTGCGGACGAGGGGCGAACCGGCGTCTATCTCACCAACGCGCTCGCCTCGGTCCCTGCCGACCCCGGACTGTTCGTGATTTTCGACAGTGCAATCTGGGAAGGGCCCGGCAGGGCCGACCGCGTGGCACCCAATCCATGGGTCGAGAAGGGGGGCGGCACCGTCCACCGGGCCGATACGCTCCAGGAACTGGCCGACCTGATCGGTGTGCCGGCCCCTGCGCTCATCGAGACGGTGGGCGGCTATAACCACGCAAGGGCAACCGGAACGCTGGCACAATTGCCGATCGCGCGATCAGAAAAAATCCAGTCCTTCGCTATCAACCAGGCGCCCTATATGGCGATCCGGGTGATGCCCGGCATCACCTATACGATGGGTGGCATCGCCATTGACGGGCACGCGCAGGTACTGGGGGCCGATGGAAAGCCTGTTCCGGGGCTGTTTGCGGCGGGCGCCGCGACCGGTGGCCTCGAAGGAGGCACCAATGCCGGCTATATCGGGGGGCTGATCAAGGCCGGAACCTTCGGCCTGCTCGGGGCGGAGCGGCTGGCGGCCCTGATGGGAAAGCCGGTGACGCAGGATGTTCAGGCGTTGCCATCTCCCACCGCCACGAAGGGCGAGCCGCAGGGTCTGGCCCGGTTCCCGATGCTGCGCGCGACGCTGCGTCACGGCCGCACGGCCGCATATGCCGCAGCCGTCTTCGCCTTTGTCGCGGCGCTGCTGATCACTTGGTCGCCACTCGGCCCCATCTCGCTGATCCTTGCCGCAGCATTTGCGGCGACCCTGTGGTTCGCCATTCTGTGCTTCACCGAACTGGTGCGGCTGATCACTGAACTGTTGATGCCGGATTGATTGCGTCGGCATCCGTGAAAGAGACATCATGAAGACCGTGCCCCTCGACATCATTCTGCTGGGTCCGCCCGGCGCCGGCAAGGGAACCCAAGCATCGACGCTTGTCTCCGGTCGCGGCATGGTCCAGCTCTCAACCGGGGACATGCTGCGCACGGCCGTGCGCGATGGCACGCCGACCGGCCTGCAGGCACAGGCGGTGATGGCGGCGGGCGAACTCGTGTCCGATGAGATCGTCTCAGGCCTGATCGGCGAGAAGCTCGACAGTATGGCGCATTCCGCGGGCGCGATCTTTGACGGCTATCCACGGACCAGGCCGCAGGCAATCGCGCTTGATGCCATTCTGGCGCAGCGTGGGCGCGCCCTGCGCCATGTGATCGAGCTTACGGTGGACGAGGATGCGCTCGTCGAGCGGATTACCGGCCGCTATAGCTGCGCGCAGTGCGGCGAAGGCTATCATGACCGGTTCAGGCAGCCCCGGCTGGCCGGAACCTGTGAGCGGTGCGGTTCCACGCAGTTCTTGCGCCGTCCCGACGACAATGAACAGGCCGTCCGCACCCGCATGGCCGAGTATCGGGCCAAGACGGCGCCGATCCTGCCGGTCTACGAGGCGCGCGGGCTCGTGAGCCGTGTTGACGGCATGGCGGAGATCGCGACGGTATCAGCCGCGATCGGGGCGATACTGGACCGCTGACGCGATCGCGGGATTGCGTGGCGGGGTTGTGTCCGCTGCGGTCAGCGACCCCGCCCACCTGTCGTCCATAACAACATTATCGCGCGGGCGGCGGGCGATTACTGGGGATAGCGTCGTTGGCATGGGGCTTGCTGATTGCAAGGAAGAGAATCCTGTATTCGGAGAAGAATGTTGAAGCTCAAGGCTGAGCGCAGCCGGCGGAATGCGCCGGGCGAGCATGAGAATGGCGTGCGTGGCGGAGGGGTCGATCATGGCAATCGCTGATAGCCTTCTGGCGCGGCTGAAGGACCCGACGCTTGTCACCGACCAGGCCTATGTTGCAGGGCAATGGGTTGCCAGGAGCGACAGCGGCAAGACCTTCGAGGTGACCAATCCTTCAACCGGAGAGGTGATCGCGACGCTGCCTGATCTCGGGCGGGCCGAAACCGGCCGGGCGATCGCTGCCGCCTATGATGCGCAGAAGCTCTGGGCAGCCAGGACCGCCAAGGAACGTGCCGCGATATTGCGCCGGGTCCATGACCTGATGATCGCGAATGCCGATGATCTCGCGGTGATCCTGACGACGGAAATGGGCAAGCCCCTCGCCGAGGCGAAAGGCGAGATCCTGTACGGTGCCTCCTATGTCGAGTGGTTCGGCGAGGAGGCCAAGCGCCTCTATGGCGACATGATCCCGGGACCGCAGGCGGACAAGCGCATCATCGTGCTCCGGCAGCCCGTCGGGGTCGTGGCGACGATCACGCCGTGGAATTTCCCCAACGCCATGCTCGCGCGCAAGTTCGCGCCGGCGCTCGCCGCCGGTTGCGCCGTGGTCTCCAAGCCCGCGGCCGAGACGCCGCTGTCGGCGCTGTCGCTGGCACTGCTGGCCGAACGTGCGGGTCTGCCGGCGGGCCTTTTCAACGTCGTGACGTCGAGCGCCTCTTCCGACATCGGGAAGGAGTTCTGCGAAAACGAGAAGGTCCGTAAGCTCAGCTTCACGGGCTCCACCAATGTCGGCCGCATCCTGATGCGTCAGGGTGCGGACCAGATCATGAAGCTGGGCTTCGAGCTGGGTGGCAATGCGCCGTTCATCGTATTCGACGATGCCGATATCGATGCGGCCATCGAAGGGGCGATGATCTCCAAATACCGCAACAACGGTCAGACATGCGTGTGCGCGAACCGCCTTTACATCCAGGCGGGCGTTTACGATGAATTTGCGCGTAAGCTGTCCGAAAGGGTCGCTTGCATGAAAGTCGGCGACGGCTTCGAGGCGGGCGTGTCGGTGGGGCCCCTGATTGATGCCGATGCGCGAGACAAAGTCGAGGATCACATTGCCGACGCTCTGTCCAAGGGCGCCACAGTGGCGCTGGGCGGCCAGCGGGACACCCGTGGCGGGCTGTTCTTCCAGCCGACGATCCTGACCGGCGTCACCAGTGCGATGAAGGTTGCACGCGAGGAGACCTTCGGGCCCGTGGCGCCGCTTTTCCGGTTCGAAACCGAGGAAGAGGTCGTGGCACTGGCCAACGACACCGAATTCGGGCTCGCCTCCTATTTCTACGCACGTGACCTGAGCAAGGTGTTCCGGGTCGCCGAGGCGCTCGAATATGGAATGGTGGGCATCAATACCGGCCTGATCTCCACCGAGGTGGCACCGTTCGGCGGTATCAAGCAGTCCGGCTTGGGCCGGGAAGGATCCAAGTACGGGATCGATGACTACACCGAACTCAAATATCTGTGCCTTTCGGTATGACCGGACCGGGTTGCCGGCGGGGGTACCGGCAGATGGAGAAATGAATGCTTTCGCAATTTCTACCGGTCCCCACGCCGGAGACGCAGCATTTCTGGGACGGATGCAAGGCGGGAGAGCTGCGGCTGCAGCGGTGTGTCGCCTGCCAGGACAGCTATTTTCCGCCACGTCCCTTCTGTCCGAAATGCGGCAGCCGCGAGGTCGAGGTCTACAGAGCCAGCGGCAACGCCATCCTGTGGTCCTATGTGATCAATCACCTTCCGCGCGCCGACTTCGGTAGCGAGCCCTATGCCATCGCTGTGGTGAAGCTGGACGAAGGGCCGATGATGATGACGAACATCGTGGATTGCCCCCAGACACCCGAAGCGCTGCAACTCGACATGCCGCTGCAGGCGGCCTTCGGCAAACGGTCGGACGAGATCACACTGCCCCTTTTCGCGCCGGCGAGGCCGTAACCCCATGAAGCAGAAAACCATAGCCGTGGTCGGCGCCGCCGAAACGACGAAGATGGGCAGGATTCCGGATGCCTCGGTGCTCGGATTGCACGCCGACGCAGCGCTCAATGCGCTGGCCGACGCTGGCCTGAAACCGTCCGACATTGATGGTGTGGCGACCGCAGGCGTCAGCCCGGTCGAGCTGGCCTATTACCTCGGCATCAAGCCGGTCTATGCCGATGGCACCAGCGTCGGTGGCTGTTCGTTCATGATGCATGTCCGCCACGCGGCCGCAGCCATCAATGAGGGCCTGGCCACGACGGTTTTGATCACGCACGGTGAATCCGGCCGTTCGCGGATAGGTACCGGCAGCTTCAGCCCGCCGCCATCGAGCCTAGCGGACCAGTTTGAAAAACCGTTCGGGACGACAGGCCCGGCCAGCACCTTCACCCTGCCGGTTCTGCGATATCTCAAGGCACGAGACTATCGGGTCGAGGACCTCGCCAATGTCGCGGTTATCCAGCGCGAATGGGCCGCCCTGAACCCGCGCGCGAGTTTCCGGGATCCGCTCACCATCGACGATGTGCTCAGTTCGAAAATGGTCGCATGGCCCTACACCAAGCTCATGTGCTGCCTGGTGACCGATGGCGGGGGGGCCCTGGTCCTGACCTCGGCGGAGCGGGCCAGGGATTTCCCGCAGAAGCCGGTCTATATCCTTGGCACCGGAGAGAGCGTCGAGACACCAATGGTGTCCCAGATGTATGATTTCACCTCGTCCACCGCGTTCAGGCTTTCCGGCAGGAGGGCGTTCGATGAGGCCGGTATCACCCATGCCGATGTCGATCACCTGATGATCTACGATGCCTTCGCCCATTTGCCGCTCTACGGCCTGGAAGATCTCGGCTTCGTCAAGCCGGGCGAGGCAGCGGGTTTCATCAACGAGCGCAACACCGCCATCGGCGGCAAGCTGCCCGTGAACACCAATGGCGGCGGTCTCAGCTACATGCATTCGGGCATGTATGGCATGTATGCGATGCAGGAGAGCGTACGACAGCTGCGCGGCACTGCGGCGGCCCAGGTGCCTGGAGCCGCCATCAGCGTCAGCCATGGCGTCGGCGGCATCTTCTGGGCGGCCGGAACGGTGATCTTTTCAAACGAAGCGCCTTAGCCATGTCTGCCTGCCCACCTTCGCACCAGCGTGGGCCGAACCGGTTATGGCCGGATCAGGCCATGGACAGTGAATTCCGGGCGCTGTTCGATGCCCAGGCACGGGCCGCGACCAGCTTGGCGAATTCCACGCTTACGGCCCTTCCGCTGGTGGAGATCCGTGCGGGTTATCGCGCGCAGCGCCAGGCGCAGGACAAGTGTCCGCCCGCAGGGGTGATGGTCCGACAGATAGAGGTCCAGGGAGGCGACGGCAGGCTGGGTGCGCGCCTGTACGTCCCTGACGGCGTTGCGACACCATCGGCTGCCATGGCTTATTTCCACGGGGGTGGCTTCGTGGTCGGCGATCTTGACACCCATGACGGGTTTTGCCGGCGTCTTGCCGTCGGTGCGGGGTGTCGGGTAATTGCCGTCGACTATCGGTTGGCACCGGAGCATCCGTTCCCGGCGGCACATGACGACGCGCTGGCGGCCACGCGCTGGTGTTTCGATCACGCCGAGGCGCTGGGTGCGGACCGGCGGCGGATCGCGGTTGGCGGTGATTCCGCCGGTGCCAATCTCGCGGCCGCCACTGCCAACATGCTGGGGCACGATCCCGTCCATCCCCTCGTCTTCCAGATGCTCCTGTACCCCGTGACCTGGCCGGAAATCCCGACAGTATCGCGAGACATGTTTGACGGGCCGGTGCTGACGAAGGTCAATCTGGCGTGGTTCACCGATTGCCTGGGTTTCCGTGGCCACGGCGAAGCGGATCGCACCGTCCTGGAGAACGCCAGGCTTCTGCACCCACCGCCCGCCCTGGTCGTGACAGCCGGTCATGATCCCCTGCGGGACGAAGGCCGTGCCTATGCGGAACGCCTGGTGACGCATGGCGCCACCGTCGATCACATCGAGTTCGGCGCGCTGCCGCACGATTTCTACATCATGCCCGATATGTCCCCGGCGGTGCCCCGCGCCATCGAGGTGACGATCAAGCGGCTGCGCACGGCTCTCCAGTGAGAGAGCCGATCATATCAGTCAGAAAAGGACGTTCCATGCCCATCTATTATCCCGACATTCTTGATCAGGTCACCGAACCGGAAATCTTCAGCTATACGGACAAGGACGTCATGCTCTACGCGCTCGGCGTCGGGCTGGGCGGCGATCCGTTGAATGAGGCCGAGTTGCCCTTCGTGTATGAGAAGGGTCTCAAGGTCGTTCCCACGGCCGTGACCGTCCTAGCACCACCGCTCAGCCGGCTCCGTCCCGCCCAGCGCAAGCCGGGTCACCGCGAGAGCGTGCCCAATGTGCTGATGCTGGTCCATGGTGAGCAGAAAATCGTCCTTCACCGGCCGCTTCCCGCCGCCGGGACCTTCACCGTACAGGTCGGGACCGTCGCAGCATTCGACAAGGGCGCGAAGGGTGCAGTCGAAATCCGTGAAACAACGTGGACCGATGAGGCCGGCGAACGGGTCGCCACGTTGACAAGTTCGGTCTTCCTGCGCGGTGACGGCGGATTTGGCGGCCCGTCGGATGGTGGGCCCGTGCCGCACAATGTTCCCGGCCGTGCGCCCGACCTCACCGTCTCGATCCCCACCCGGCTGGACCAGGCGCTACTCTATCGCCTGAATGGGGATCGCAATCCGCTTCATTCCGATCCTGAAAGCGCCAACCGTTCCGGTTTCGACCGGCCCATTCTTCACGGGCTGTGCACCTATGGGATCACCTGCCGCGCAGTGCTCCAGGCGATTACCGATTATGATCCCGACCAGATCCTCAGCCATCAGGTCCGGTTTTCGGCGCCGGTGTTTCCCGGCGAAACCATCAGCGTCGACCTGTGGCGGGACGGCAAGGAAATCTCGTTCGAAGCGCGAGTTGTCGAGCGGGGCGTCACGGTCATCAAGAATGGGCTGACGATTCTGCGGTAAAGATTGTCGCGATGTGGGGCCATCCTCCCGGATCGAGGCGAGGGTACCGAAATACGCGGCGGAGGCTCCCAGGGGGAGGATGAAGATGAAAGCTGCTGTATTGCGCGAAGTGCGCACGCCGCTGCGGATTGAAGATGTGCAGATCGCCAAGCCCGGTCCGCACGAGGTGCTGATCCGCACCATGGCCGCCGGCCTGTGCCACTCCGATCTGCATTTCATGGAAGGTTCATATCCGCACGCCCTGCCTGCCGTGCTCGGGCACGAGAGTGCGGGCATCGTGGAACAGGTCGGTTCGGAAGTCAGGACAGTGAAACCGGGAGATCACGTGATCACCTGCCTGTCGGCATTTTGCGGACATTGCGAGCACTGCATCACGGGCCATCTGAGCCTGTGTCAGTCACCGGATACCAAGCGCGGTGAAGATCATCCGCCCCGGCTTTCCCAGGCTGGCGCCGCCTTGCCGCAGTTTCTCAATCTCTCGGCCTTTGCCGAACAGATGCTCGTGCACGAGCATGCCTGTGTCGCGATCCGCCAGGACATGCCCTTCGACCGCGCAGCGCTCATCGGGTGCGCTGTTATGACGGGAGTGGGGGCGGTCATTCATACCTCGCAAGTCCGACCCGGGGAGACCGTTGCGGTCATCGGCTGCGGTGGCGTCGGCCTGTCGGCTCTGAACGGTGCTGCAATCGCCGGCGCCAGCCGGATCATCGCGATCGACATGAACGAAGCAAAAGCAGATCTGGCCAGGGCCGTCGGCGCCACGGACTTCATCGACGCCTCGCAGACTGACGCGGTCGCCGCAGTGCTGGAGATCACCAAAGGCGGTGTTCATCATTCCTTTGAGGCCATCGGCCTCGCGAAAGCTGCGGAGCAGGCCTTCGGCATTCTCCGCCGCGGCGGCACGGCCAACATCATCGGCATGATTCCGCCCGGCATCAACATATCCCTGCCGGGTGCTGCATTCCTGGGTGAAAGGCGGATTCAAGGCTCGCTCATGGGCTCCAACCGTTTCCCGGTCGACATGCCGCGTCTGGTCGATTTCTACCTGTCCGGACGGCTGAAGCTGGATCACCTCATCTCGAAACGGATCCGCCTCGAACAGGTGAACGAGGGCTTTGCCGACATGAAGACTGGCGGCCTCGCACGGTCCGTCATCATCTTTGATCAGGCCGTGTGATCGTTTCCAGAGCGAGCGGCATTAAGTTGGGCGCTTCCATAGATCTGGTCGCGCTCCAGGCGAACTCTGATCATCTTCCGCAGGACATCTGCATCCGCACCCCTTTCCACGTGGTCGAGACCCGGGCCCGGCGTGTGCACGTCACGGTCAGGTTCTGCGAAACATGTCGTCGGCGGGAGCATTGTTCCCGCCAGCCCGCGGCCCGGTTTCGAGCATGATGGCGACCGCACCGACCGCAACTGGCGGGATTGCGTTGTTTTGGGCGGATTGGATCGTTCGCGCCTCCCGGTCAGGGCATGTGGCTACCTGCTTTGGTATGGGCCTTGCGTAGTGAGGGATATTCCACCGGCTGCGGCGGAAATGTTGAATGAGGCGCGCTTGGGTCGCGCAAACCGTATGGCGCGCAGATGCGCCACCAGGGAGAGCATAATGGGACTTCTTGACGGCAAGGTCGCCATCATCACCGGCGCCGGCGGCGGCCTTGGTGCGGCGTATGCCAAGCTTTTTGCTGCTGAAGGGGCTGCGGTCGTTGTCAATGACCTCGGCGCGGCGCGTGATGGTTCAGGCGCGGATGCGAGTGCCGCAGCGCAGTTAGTGGTGGACGAGATCCGTGCCGCCGGCGGCCGCGCTGTGGCCAATGGCGATGACGTCTCCACCATGCAGGGCGGCGAGAATATATTGAAGGCCGCCTTGGACAATTTCGGCCAGGTCGACATCCTGATCTGCAACGCCGGGATTCTGCGGGACAAGAGTTTCCCGAAGATGACCGAGGAAGATTGGGACCTTGTTGTGAAGGTCCACCTGAAGGGCACCTATTGCTGTACCTTGCCGGTGTGGAAGTGGCTCAAGGAGAACAGCAAGCCGGGTGTCATCATCATGACCTCCTCGACGACCGGACTTTACGGCAATTTCGGCCAGGCGAATTATGGCGCGGCCAAGGGCGGCATCTACAGCTTCATGCGCGTCCTCTCGATCGAAGGGCGCAAGAGCGGCATTCGCGTGATGGGCCTGGCGCCCGGCGCCCTGACCCGGATGACCGCGGACCTGGGTTATCCGGAGAACCCGCTGCGTCTTCCGGAGAACATCGCCCCCGCCGTGCTGTTCATGGCATCGGACCTCGCCGCCGACCATTCGGGCAAGGTGCTCTCCGTCTCGTCGCAAGGCGTGGCCGAAGTAAAGATGGTGCAGACCGACGGCTTCCGTCCCGACAAGCCCTATACGGCGCAGGAACTGGCTGGTCATGCACAGTCTATCTTCTTCGGGGCAGATTGAAGGAGTGCGCCTGCCGGGCCTAGCGGTTTCCGCTGAAGCGTCGCGTTTGACCATGACGGGAAGGGGATGCTCCTTCCCGTCATGCCACCGCCGCTGATCGTTCGACCGAGGCAAGGCGGTTGGAGCAACAAGAAACGCAGGCGGCTTCAGTTCCGGTAAACTGGGTCGACCGAGGGGTGGGAGAGGGACGCATTGACCGACATAATCCATGATCGCGATGCGCTATACGACCGTCTGGATCGTGCTGCGCAGTCAGGCATGACCCTGTCGGTCTGGGCCGCGCGGCAGCCCGACCGCATCGCCGTGTACGACCCGGATGGTCGTACACGATCCTTAGGGGAAGCGAACAGCAATGCGAACCGGCTGGCCCGGTTGCTGCGCGCGCGTGGCCTGAAGGCCGGGGATGCACTGGCCCTCATCTGCTCGAACCGGGCCGAATTTTTCGAAGTGCTGGCCGCGACGCTGCGCACCGGGATCCGCGTGACGCCGGTGAACTGGCATCTGACGGCCGACGAGATTGCCTTCATCGTCCGGGACTGTGATGCTAAGGCGGTGGTTGGCGACGCGCGCGTCGCCCCGGCCCTGTCGTCGGCGATTGCGGATTGTCCCGACGTGACCGTCCGGCTGGCGGTGGGCGGAGCGATCGCGGGCTTTGAAGCCTATGACGATGCCTTAGCGGAATATGACGGGTCCGATATTGCCGATCCTGTACTCGGCAACATCATGTTCTACACGTCCGGCACGACGGGGCGGCCCAAGGGCGTTCTGCGGTCGGCAGCACTGATCCTGCCGGCGCGTTCCTATGCTGAAAAGGGCTATGATCCGGAGACGTCTGTGCAACTGTGCGCGGGACCGGCCTATCATGGCGGTCCGCTCGGCTTCGATGTCCGTGCCGCAATGAACAGCGGCACGCCGCTGGTGTTTCTCGACAAATGGGATACCGAGCAGGTTCTGCGGACAATTTCGCAGATGCGAGTCACCCACATGCATCTGGTTCCGATCATGTTCCAGCGATTGCTGGCGCTGCCGGACGCAGTGAAGGCGAAGTACAGCGTCGGTCATGTACGCTACATCATCCATGGTGCAGCACCGTGCCCACCGGAGGTGAAGCGCGCGATGATCGACTGGTTCGGACCGGTCCTGACGGAATATTACGCCGGATCGGAAGGTGGCGCGGGTTTCTTCATAAATTCGCACGAGTGGCTGAAAAAGCCGGGATCGGTCGGCAGGAAACCGGACCTTCTCAAGGTCCGGATACTGGATGAGAACGGGCATGATGTACCCGCCGGCATCTCCGGGACCATCTATCACCAGTTGCCAGCGGGGGGAGGCTTCACCTACCACAAGGACCCCGCAAAGACGGCGGCAGGCCGGTTCGAAGACTTCTTCACGATGGGCGACATCGGTTATTTCGATGAGGATGATTATCTCTTCCTGACGGGCCGGAGTGCCGAAACGATCATATCCGGCGGCGTGAACATCTATCCGCAGGAGATCGACAACGAGCTGGTCAGGCACGAGGCGGTTGCCGACAGTGCCACGGTCGGAATCCCGGACCCGGATTGGGGGGAGCAGGTTCGCGCCGTCATCCAGCTTAAGGCGGGATATGCCCCCACGGCCGCGCTGGCGGGCGAGATCCTCGCTTTCGCCCGTACCCGGCTGCCCGGTTACAAGATTCCCAAGGCGATTGACTTCGTCACCGATCTCCCGCGCTCCGATGCCGGCAAGATCCTGCGCGACAAGGTCCGTGCGCCTTATTGGGCCGGACGGGCGCGTCAGATCTAGGTGATGGTCGGACCGCCCGGCAGAGCTAGGCAGACCGGTTGTCTCTGCGCGTGATCGGCGGCGGAATCGCGCACGCACAACGCGCTTTCCCATTTGGTCAGAGGCTTATCACCATGAATCTTGATTTTTCGCCCGAGGAAGAAGCCTTTCGTAGCGAAGTTCGCGACTTTCTGCGGGAAAGTCTTCCGGCCAGCCTGTCCGACAAGGTGCGATCCAGTCAGCAGCTGGACAAGCAGGAGATGGAGCATTGGCACGCCATTCTCAACGCGCGTGGCTGGCTCGCCAGCCACTGGCCGGTTGAATGGGGAGGGACGGGCTGGACGGTCATGCAGCGCTTCATCTTCGAGACCGAAACGGCAATGGCCCATGCGCCGCGCATCGTCCATTTCGGTCTTTCGATGCTGGCACCAGTACTCATCAAATATGGTAATGAGGCGCAGAAGAAATACTATTTGCCGCGCATCCTGGACGGGTCGGACTGGTGGTGCCAAGGCTATTCGGAGCCGGGGGCCGGCTCCGACCTCGCCAGCCTCAAGACCCGCGCGGTCCGCGATGGGGATGTGTATATCGTCAACGGCCAGAAGACATGGACGACCTTGGCGCAACATGCGAACAAGATTTTCTGCCTCGTGCGGACGGATAGCGGCGGCAAGAAGCAGGAAGGCATCTCGTTCCTGCTGATTGACATGCAGTCGCCGGGCATCGAGGTCCGGCCCATCAAGTTGCTCGACGGCGATCATGAGGTGAACGAGGTCTTCTTCACCGATGTCCGCGTGCCTGTCGAGAATCTAGTTGGCGAGGAGCACAAGGGCTGGACCTACGCCAAATATCTGCTGACCTACGAGCGCACGAACATCGCGGGCGTCGGGCTCTCCATGGCGGCGTTCGAGCAACTTAAGGCAATAGCAGGATTGTCACCCTGCGACGGCGGGCTTCTGGCCGACGATGCGGCGTTCGCGGCGCGGATGGCGCGGATTGAGATCGACCTTGAGAATATGAAGACGACCAACCTGCGAGTTTTGGCAGCGGCAGGTGCGGGCCATGCGCCGACGGCGCAAAGCTCGATGCTGAAGATCCGCGGGACCGAGATCAGGCAGGGACTCAGCGCATTGCTGCGCCGCGCCGCCGGACGGTACGCCCAGCCCTTTGTGAATGAAGCGACCAACGACACACCAGTCGGACCCGGATGGGCCGGGCCGGCCGCCGCGCAGTATTTCAACAACCGCAAGCTTTCGATCTTCGGCGGATCCAACGAGGTGCAGCGCGAGATCATCACCAAATCGATACTGGAGCTTTGAGATCATGGATTTTTCGCTCGGTGACAACCAGCAGATGCTAGCCAATTCGATGACGCGCTTCCTCGCTGACCGCTTCACCTGGAAGGATCGGGAGAAGGCGATCGACAGCAGCGCCGGTTTTTCGCTCTCCGTGTGGAAGGGGCTGGCCGAACTCGGCGTGATCGGATCCTGGTTCGGCGAGCGGGCCGGCGGCTATGGCGGATCAGCGTTCGACATCGGCGCGACCTTCGAGCGACTGGGCCATTCCCTGGTGACCGGTCCCAGCCTTGCAACCCTGCTTGCGGGCAGAATCCTCGAAGCGGCCGGAGAAAGGGGGACGCTGGAAGCGGTGATTTCGGGTGACAGTGTTCTGACCTTCGCTCATGAGCCGGCAATCGGTCCCTTAGGGCAACCAAGTCCGGTGGCCAGAGCGGTGAGATACGGGAATGGCTGGACGGTGAGCGGCGTCAAAGGGATTGTCGATTATCTGGCCAGCGCAGATCTGATCCTGGTGACTGCCCAGACCGACTTGGGTCTTTCCACCTTTCTTGTCAGGACCAGTGCACCGGGGGTATCGGTGCGTCCCTATCCGCTGATCGATGGCGGGGCGGCCGGCGAACTGACGTTGGCGGATGCCGAAGCACGCTTGGTGGGTGCTGAGGGGCAGGCTGACGCCAGCCTTCGGACAGCGTTCGCGCTGGGCCTGACGGCCGTTGCCTGGGAAGCGGTCGGCATCATGGACGCCATATGCGTCGCCACCGTGGACTATCTGCGTACGCGAAAGCAGTTCGGGATGGCGATCGGCAAATTCCAAGCGCTCCAGCACCGTATGGCAACGGTAGCGCTCGAAATCGAACAAGCGCGCTCAGCGGCCATCAATGCGGCGGCGCATTTCCTGGCGGACCCGATCAAGCGCGACCGCTATGCCTCGGCGGCCAAATATACGATCGGGACCGTCGGTGCACTGGTTGCGGAGGAGGCGATCCAGATGCATGGCGGGATTGGCATGACCTGGGAGCTGCCATTGTCGCACTTTGCCAAACGTCTCGTCATGCTCAACCATGTGCTTGGGGATGAGGATCACCATCTCGCGCGGCATATCGCACTGGGCCGGGCAGCCTGATATCGATCTCCCTGGATCGTGACTGATCAGGGGAGGTTTCCTGTTTCCTTACGCGCCTGGCGATTGCCCGGTATTGCTCAGAAAGGCCTTCAGGTCGTGCATAAAGCTGTCGAGGCGGTCGTGATGGACCCAATGCCCTGCGCGTTCGTAGCTGGTCACGGTCACATCCTTGAAATGGCCCGCGCGCCCGTCGACATTTGGATGCCGCGCCCAGCTGTCGGCACCGTGGACCAGCCAGACCGGGCAGTCAATATTGTGCCAGAGTTCAAACAATTCTTCGTCCGTGTTGCCGATCGGTAGTGCGGATCTGCTGTAATTATCGAACTTCCAACTGTAGGTGCCATCCTCGTTGCGGGCGGTGCCATGCTTTGTCAGGTGGCCTACCTGCTCGGCGGTCAGGTGCTTATTGGTTTCACGCATGCGGGCGTAGGCCAGGTCTAGGGTCGGGTAACGACGCGGGGGGCGTGCGGCGAGAGTGCGGCGCTGGTCGATCCAGTCCTGCCATCGCTCCGCAACGGACGTGCCCGGCTTGCGGCCGAGCGATGACGTGCCGATGCCCTCGATGACGGCCAGTCGCGCCACGCGCTCCGGGTAAATCCCGGCGTAGCGTAGTGCAATCGCACCGCCGAGTGAGTGGGCCACGATCGATACCGGCCCATCGCTGTTCTGGTGGATCAACTGTGCCAGATCGGCGACAAGGGCCGGGATCGGATAATTGCCATCCGGCGACCAGGCGCTGTCGCCATGCCCACGCAGGTCGGGGCATACGACATGCCAGTCGTGCCGAAGCTCCTGCGCGACCCAGTCCCATGAGCGGGCGTGATCCTGTGCGCCATGCACCAGGACGAGCAGCGGACGTCCGGGATTGCCCCAATCGAGATAGTGGAGAATAAGCCGCTGCGAGACGAAACGGTGGGATGCAGGTTCGAAACGGGTCACGCTGTTCCTCTTGAAATCGACGCTGGCGGAATGGCTGCGGCCGCTTGGCTAGCGGATCCAGAAACCCGGGTCGCTGCCTGCAAAGCCAAGTGCCGTATAGGCCGCGTCGATCAGGCTCTGGCAACGGTTATTGAGGGCAATGCCGGGACCAAGGCGATTCATGACGTAGCCGAAGGACATCTGTGCCTGCGGGTCGGCAAAGCCCATGCTGCCACCGGCACCTGCCGTTCCGAATGCCTGTTCGCCGATGATGGCATGCTCGCCTTCGCCCCGTCTGCGATCCCCCCAGGATTTGGAGAAACCGGAGGTGAAGGCCGTTGCGACCTGGAGAATAGGGTCGATGGCTGCTGCTGAGCGGACATAGCGCATGTAGGGCAACATATCCCGGCTGACGAGCCTCAACCCATCGACCGACCCATCCAGTGCCAGCGGCGCGTACACACGGGCAAGGCCCTTTGCGCTGGCGATGCCGCCTGCCGAAGGGTTTTCGGCGCTACGGCGTGCGGCGCTGTTGACGCTTTCGGGGGTATGGTCATTGCCGCTGTTGAAAACGAGCAGGCCCGCCAGCGATTGCGGCTCCTCAACGATTTTTCTGAACAGCGCGGAGTCCGGGCTGGGGGCGTCGAAATAGGCTGTCGCGACCTTGTCGTGCAGCTCGGCCGGTAGGCCGATCCACACATCGGCACCAAGCGGCCCCGCCACATTGTCGCGCAGGAACTGTCCAATCGTTCTGCCGGTCACGCGGCGGAGGATCTCGCCCAGCAGATAGCCGATCGTGACCGCATGATAGCCCGACTGCGTTCCCGGAGCCCAGACCGGGGCCTCCGCCTCCAGGCGCGAAACGATAAGTCGCCAGTCTGTCAGGCCGGCGTCGGGCAGTGGTTCGCGGAAGACCGGCATGCCTGCCTGATGCGCCAGAACCATGCCCACGGTGATGCCAGCCTTCCCATTGGCCGCAAATTCGGGCCAGTAGCGTGCCACCGGGGCGTCGAAGGTGATCAGCCCGCGATCGGCCAGAATATGCATGCAGGTCGCGGAAAGGCCCTTGGTGGAGGAGAAGATGGCCGCCAGCGTGTCCTCTTCCCAGGCCCTTGAAGAGGCCGCGTCCGCCACGCCGCCCCAGAGGCTGACCTCCAATGTGCCGCCGACATAAATCGCAACCGAGGCGCCGATCTCGCCCCGATTTTCGAAGTTTCGGGCGAATTCCGCGCGCACGCCCTCGAACTTCGGGGTGCAGTAACCGTGGATCATGATGGCGTTCCTCTCCCTGACATCAGTCCTTCCACCAAGGATAGCTGGGCGGCATGTCCCGGGAGACCCGGCCCGGAAAGCGGGGCGGGCGCTTTTCGAGAAATGCGTTCACGCCCTCGGCTACATCGGCACCGGCGCTGAGTTCGGTGAAGATGCGCTGATCCAGCTCCTTCATATCCTGATAGCTCGCCAGCCCGCCAAAGCGCCACATCATCTGCCGGGTCACCGCGACGGAAACGGGCGACGTCCATTCGGCAATTTCCATCGCGAGGCGCCGGGCGTGCGGCAACAGCTCGTCCTGCTTGGTCACTTCGGATACAAGGCCGCCGGCCAGAGCTTCGATCGCTCCAAACAGCCTGCCCGTCAGGCACCATTGCAGGGCCTGGCTCACGCCCACCAGCTGCGGCAGGAACCAAGCGCTGGCAAGTTCGGGGCTGACCCCGCGTCGCGCGAAGGCAAAACCGAAGCGCGCATTTTCAGAACAAATCCGGAAATCCATGGGCAGGATGATCGTGGCACCGATGCCCACAGCGGCACCATTGACGGCCGCGATCGACGGCTTGCGGCAATTATACACGGTATCGAGATACAGCCGTTCGGCATTGAGCAGCGATGGATCGCTGCTCAGCGGATTTTTGAAGTTATCACCACCCGCCGACATGTCGGCACCCGCACAGAAGGCACGGTCACCGGCCGCGGTCACGATGATTACGCGGATATCATCGTCGGCATCGGCAGCCAGAAATGCATCCCGCACCTCAAGGATCATCGGCCTGATATAGGCATTCATGCGCTCTGGCCGATTGAGCGTGATTGTGGCGATCGGCCCATCGACCGCGTGAAGGATATGGTCGTAAGCCATCATCTGCCTCGCAGGGGAGAAGTGCTACGTGTCGGCATCCCCTAGCGCTCCTGCGCGACGGCCCGGCGCAGGCCGAGGGAAACGCGATAACGTGGATCATGGGTGAGGTGGAAAATCGCGTCGATGACGGCGGCAATGCGCTCCGGGCCGATCCTCTTCGCCCATGCGATCGGCCCAAGCGGGTAGTTGACGCCGAAGCGCATCGCCGCATCGATCCCGGCCTCGTCCGAAACCCCGTGCAGCACGGCCTCATAGGCTTCGTTTGCCAGCATCGCGACGGTGCGCATCGCGACCAGCCCAGGCCAGTCGGGTAGGTGGGTCGCCACCTTGTCCATTTTGTCCAATGTTGCGAGGAAGCGGGAAAGGACCGCCGAAGGAACGTCCCGCGAGGTTGAGAAGCAGATCCTGCCGGCTGTCGCCCTGTCGAGCATCAGGTCGACCAGGATGACGGAACGCCCGATGGCCCGTGCGCGCTCCTCCGCCGTCCGTCCATCGGTGGTGGCGATCAGCACGCCATCCAGGATCAACTCGCCGTCCAACAGGTCCACGTCGAACGGCTGTGAAGCGACCGGGGCAGGCGCCGACGCCGCTTCGGGTGGGCAGGCGCCTTCGCCATAGTCGTAGAAGCCCCGGCCGGTCTTGCGGCCAAGCCAGCCCGCCTGGACAAGCTCGAGCTGCGCGAGCGAGGGACGGAAACGCGGATCATTGTAATAGGCGTCGAATACCGAGCGGCTGACGGCATAGTTCACGTCGTGACCGATCAGGTCCATGAGCGCGAAGGGGCCCATGCGGAAGCCACCCGATTGGGTCAGGATCGCGTCGATGGTCGCGGGATCGGCCACCTGCTCCTCGTAAAGGCGCAGGGCTTCCGCATAATAGGGACGGGCCACCCGGTTGACGATGAAGCCGGGGGTCGAGCGGGCGCGTACCGTCACTTTCCTCCAGGCCTCTGCCGTGGCGAGCAGCCGCTCGATCGTCTCCGGCGCGCTTGCAAGGCCGCTCACGACCTCCACCAGCTTCATCACCGGTGCGGGATTGAAGAAATGGAGGCCGGCGAAGCGCGACGGTCGCGCAAGGGCAGCACCGATCGCCGTGATCGAGATCGAGGAGGTGTTGGACGCCAGGACCGCAGTCGGCGCGACGATCGCCTCCAGTTCCACGAACAAGGCTCGCTTGACCTCCAGATCCTCCACAATGGCCTCGATGACCAGCTGCGCCGGTGCGAGCTGCCCGAGCTGAGCGCATGGCACGATCCGCGCCGCGATCGCCTCCGCATCGGCGGCGGCGATGCGTCCCTTGGCCGCCAGTTGCCTGAGCTGTGCGGCGGTACGGATGCTGGCCTCCTGCGCCGCACTCTCGCGCGCGTCGTACAGGAAGACCTGGTGACCGGCGGTGGCGGCGACCTGCGCGATCCCGGCCCCCATCGTGCCGGCGCCGACGACGCCAACGGCGCAGGTCGGGGTCAATGCATGTGAAGGCATCGGTCCTGGGTTCCCCGTCGCTGTCATGGTTGAAGGATGACCTTGCCCTGCACCCGGCTGTGACGCAGGTCTTCCAATGCCTCGACGAACTGTTCCAGCGGAAGCCGCCGGGAAATGTATGGGGCCAGCTTTCCCGCCTGCCAGAGCGAGAAGATGTGGTCCTGTGCCGCACGGACCTTGCCGGGTTCGCGATCGCGATAATCGGACCATTGCAGCCCGGACACCGCGATATTCTTGACCAGCAGATAATTGGCCTTGATCGTGGGGATCTCCCCCGATGCGAAGCCGATGATCACCATCCGCCCGCACCAGGCAAGCGCGCGCAGGGCGGCTGCGTTGGCGTTGCCGCCGACCGGATCGATCACGATGTCGCAACCCCGACCGCAGGTGACGTCGTACACCGCCTCGCGCAGCCCGTCGCGCAGGTCGGCACGGGCAAGATCGATGACGCGATCACAGCCGAGCGATGTCGCCACCTGCGCATTCTCGTCGCCCAGCACGCCGCCGATCACGACGGATGCGCCCAGCGCCCTGGCGAGCTGGACCGCGGCCGATCCGACGCCGCCCGATGCGCCAAGCACCAGCACGCTGTCTCCCGGCTGGATCGCGGCCCGGTTCACGAGGGCGAAATAGGAGGTCTGGTAGACCAGCCCGAGTGCTGCGGCGACGTCGAACGGCATGTCGGCAGGCAGCGGGAAGCAGCTATGGGCGGGAACGGCCAGCTTCTGCGCATAGGCGCCGTATTCGACTTGGGCGGCAACCCGGTCACCGACGCGGAAGCCCGATACATTCGCGCCGACCGCGATGACGATGCCTGCGGCCGCCTTGCCCGGCGAGAAAGGCAAAGGCGGCTTGATCTGGTATTTCCCCTCCATGACCAGCAGGTCGGGATAATTGGCCTCGCTCGCTTTGACATCGATGAGCAGGTCGTCGGACCCGGGCAGGGGGTCGGGAACCTCCCCATAATATGCCTCTGCAACCGGTCCAAATGCGGTGACCCGTACGGCTTTCATACAAATCGCTCCTGGATTGATTCAATCGGCCCGCTGTGCGCTGTCATGCTGCTGCGCTATTTGCCGAATTTGGAGCCGTCCGGCTTGCGGCGCTCAGCGAAGCTTGCCGCCAGTTCCTCATGCTCGTCCGACCGCAGATATTGACGCAGTAGCATGTCGTGCGTGATCCGCGACAGGCCGCTAACCCCTCCATGCCGCGCATTGAACGCGCCCTTGATCGACGCCAGCGCAAAGGATCCGCGGTCGGCCACTTCCAGTGCGAATTCCATGGTCTTCTGTGCCAGCGTATCGTCTGGCACGACCCGGTTGATCAGGCCGAGGGACAGGGCTTCGGGCGCGCCGATCTTGATATTAGCATACCACATCTCCTTGGCTTTCTTCTTGCCGACGAGATCTTCGAGATACCAGGTCCCGTAGCCGGCATCGAACGACCCCATCATCGGGCCGACCTGACGGAACACCGCACTTTCCTTCGCGATGGTCAGGTCGCAGACCATCTGCAGCACATTGCCGCCGCCGACGGCGAAACCGTTGACGCTGGCGATGACAGGCTTCTGCAGGCGGTCGATCGCCTCATACATGTCCAGCGTCGGCAGCACGCCCGCATAGAGATTGGTGTCCTCCATGCCTTCCTTGCGCCCGCCGATGCAGAAGAACTTGTCCCCGGCGCCGGTAAGGACGATCACGCGGGTGCGGGTCTCGCGCCGGATATCTTCGATGCAGTTGCGCAGTTCGTGGCACATGGTCTGGGTGAACATGTTGCCGTCGTGGGGCCGGTTCAGGGTGATGATGCCGACGGGCCCCTCTTCCCTGTACAGGATTTCGCTGAAGCTCATGTCAAGTCTCCTGTTCGTCTCCGGTCAGACCGAGGGGCCGGTTGCGCCCGCGGTCGCATATTCATGCGAATGCTCGCCAAGGCGCGGAGGTGCTGAGCGGGGGATGGCGGTCCTGCCGTCGATCCGGATTCCAAGACCGATCTGGGGGACGATGCGGTCGCCGTCGCGTAGCGCGAAGAAGAGGCCGCGTTCCCGCAAGGCCCGATCCGATGCGACATCTTCCACCGTGTTGATCGGTCCGGCTGGGACGCGGGCACCGGCGAACAGCGTCAGCCAATGATCGCGCGGGCTGGTCAGCAGGATCGACTGGATCTTCGCGACGATCTCGTTCCTGGATGCGCGCCGCAGCGTGTTGGAACGGAATTCCGGCCGCTCGCCATATGCCTGATCGCCAACGGCCTTCCAGAACCGGTGCCAGATGCCGTCATTGCCAAGGCCGAGCGTGAGAGACAGATCGCTTGTCGCAAATTGCTGGTAGATCGCGATCACGCTGTCGGTTCCGCCGGACCGGGCGGGCACTTCGCCCGCGCCGAGATAGGGCGAGACGCGGCAGCTCAGGAATCGGGTCATGCTTTCCACCAGGCTGACATCGACCAGATGCCCTTTGCCGGTGCGCATCCGGTCGAACAGCGCAGCGATGGTGGCCATCGCCGCATCCTGTCCCGCGAGCATGTCCGCCGCCGGTGCCCCAATCTTCTGGGGGCCGCCATCGGCCTCGCCGGTGATGTCCATGACGCCGGAATAGCCTTCGGCGATCAGGTCGTAGCAAGTCAGGTCGGACCGCTCACCGGTCAGTCCGAAACCGGTGATGGAGGTGAAGATGATGTCAGGGCGGAGCGTGGCGAAAGCCTCGTAATCGAGACCGAGCTTCCTTTGTGCCTTAGGGGGCTGGTTGGTGATGACGACGTCGGCCTGGACGGCAAGACCGCGCAAGTTGGCGCGATCCGTCGCATCCTCAAGGTCGAGGACGATGCTCTTCTTGTTGCGGTTGACCGCGGTGAACCAGAGTGACTCCCCATCCAGGAACGGAGGTCCCCAGCCGCGGGCATCGTCGCCGCCGGGCCGCTCGACCTTGATGATCTCGGCGCCGAAGTCTGAAAGCAGCATCGACGCATAAGGCCCCGCCACCGACGTCGTGAGGTCGAGCACCTTAATGCCGGAAAGAAAGGTAAACCCCGCTCCCGCCTCGACGACAGGCAAACCCTCCATCGGTCGCCGTTCCATTGTCACCTCGCCTGCAGCCGATGTCATTTTCTTGCTTCCCCTCGCGCCCGCTCCGGGGCGGTGGGGCTGTCCTCAGCAAGCGACATGCCATTCAGTCGTGCTGCATCCAGACCGTATGATTAGGGGCAGGCGGGTGCTTCTGGGGGCTATTGCTTTGTATCCATCCCGGTCAATAGCCCGGTAAAACCGTCTTTTCCAAGAACAGTGACCGATGCAAAGCGTCGCCCGTCCGCCCTGGAAAGAGTGGCGGGCGTCGCTTTCGGCCTGCCGCTTCAAATGCCGGGGTCGCGCGCCTACACGGATCGGCCGATCAGCGGGCTTGGCCCCGATCCGCGACAGTGTCCGGCGCGCGCAATCCGTCCATCACCAAGGACATCGTCTGTTTCACGAAATGCTCCCGGATCTCGGCATCATCGGCGCTTCGCCCGAACACATTTTCGATGGTGTTGCGCGCCTTGAACAGCATGTCCACCGCGCCCATCACATAGAGGTAGAAGATCATGGGATCGATGTCCCGAAACACGCCCTCCGCCCGGCCTTGCTCCAGAATCGAGCGTTGGACCTCGATCGTGGGCCGAAGCAGGCGGTTGACGATCTCGTCCTCGGAACTCCTTCCGCTGCGTCGCAGCAGTTCGCCGGCCAGCGCGTAGAGATAGGGGCGTTTACTCCAGAGCTTCACCATGCCTGACAGATGGCGTTCGAGCCGTGCCTCAGCCGGCAGATCGGGCTCCAGCTGCTTGTCCAGCGGCCTGGTCATAATGGCCTGGTCCTCATCGAGGATTGCGATCAGCATCTTCTCCCGGCCACCGAAATAATAGCTGACGAGTGCCACATTCTTCCCCGCACGCTTCGCCACCTCCGCAAGCGTGAAGCGTGAGCCGCCGCGTTCGCCCAGCAAGGCGCGCGCCGCCTCCAAAATGGCACTTCTTCCCTCAGGGGACTCTTTCTCCGCCGATCGCGGAAGCTTGGTGGCCATCGAGAAACCCTCAAATCCTGTGTGCACCACGGCCCGGCGTCGCGCTTGACCGGCATTAAATTTTTATTTAATAGTGAGGTCAAGCCAAAGCGCAGCCAAAAGCGACTATGCGGCTGGGAGGTATCACACTCAAAGGGTGGAATCATGTCTTCCATGAGGGCAAGACCACTGCCGACGCCAGCGCCGGACAATGATGCGGATGCCGCCGAGGCGCCCAAGACAAGCCTTGTCGTCTTGTCCGCCAGCGGCGAAATCCTGCATGCGGTCGGTCTTGGCCGCCAGCCTGCCATCCAGGCCGTCGTCCGGGATCGCGAATGGGTCGCGGGCATAAGAGCTTCGCGGCTGGTGGCGTTGACGGTGAACGGGCATAAGCTGGTGCTGATGTGGACGGACCTGACCGAAGGCGCCATGTTGACGATCAGCGAGGCGCCGGGTGATACGGTGTTGGAGTTCGTCAGCTCCGTCGATTTCGCCTACGACATCTTCGATCATCTGTTGAGCAATCCGTTTGACGCGATGACAGTCGTCGATGCCGACGCGATCGTCCGTTTCATCTCGCCGATACACGAGAACTTTTTCCATCAGCGCCATGGCGAGGGCTATGGCCGACCGGTCGAGAAAATAATCGAAAATACCCGGCTGCACAAAGTGGTGCAGAGTGGAAAGGCGGAAGTCGGGCACATCCAGCGGATGAATGGCACCAACAGGGTCGTCAGCCGCACGCCGATCTATCGTGGCAGGAAAATCGTCGGGGCCATCGGCCGGATCATGTTCAAGGGGCCCGAGGAGCTCGAAAAGCTCAACCAGGAGATCAATTCACTGGAGAGCGAGGTAAAATTCTACAAGCGCGAGGCCGAGGCCATGCGGCGCAATGAATATGGTCTCGACAGCATTATTGGCAACAGCCGCAGCATTCGCAACCTCAAGAGCGACATTGTCCGGATAGCACCCCTCGACGTTCCTGTTCTTGTTGTGGGAGAGAGCGGATCCGGCAAGGAACTGGTGGCCCAGGCGCTCCACCGGCTCAGCTCGCGCCGCGGCAACAGCATGGTCATGATTAATGCCGCGGCGTTGCCGGCCACGCTGGTGGAGAGCGAGCTGTTCGGCTATTCGGCGGGCGCCTTCACCGGCGCCCAGCAAAAGGGGCATGCTGGGAAGTTCGAGCAGGCGCATGGCAGCGCCCTGTTCCTCGACGAGATCGGCGACATGCCGCTCAATGTCCAGGCCAAGCTCCTGCGGGTGCTGCAGGATGGAATGGTCGAGAAGCTGGGCGGAACAAAGTCCCTGAAGGTCGACTTCCGACTGATCTCGGCGACAAATCGAGATCTTGAGAGGATGATCGAGCAGGGCGATTTCCGCCTCGACCTCTATTACAGGATCAGCCCGGTTATCCTGCAGGTCCCGCCGCTGCGCGAACGCCTTGAGGATATTCCCGCACTGGCCGACGAGATTCTGAAGAACTTCTCGGAGCGCCATAATCGTCCGCACTACGCGTTGGATGCCGGCGCTATCGTCTATCTGCAATCACAAAGCTGGCCGGGTAATGTGCGCCAGCTCAAGCACGAGATCGAACGGGCCGCGATCTTCAGCAATGGCGGCGTGATCGGTACAGATATGCTTCAGCATTCGCGTCAGGGGCATATCCCTGCGCCAGGAGTCCTGAGGGCCGTGGCGCCGACTGCATCGGTGCCGGACATGCTGCTCAAGGACCACATGCAAAAGGTTGAGGATGTGGTGATCGAGAGCGCCATGGCGCGTCACAAAGGCAATAAGAAGAAGGTTTCCGAAGAACTGGGCATATCCCGGTCATACCTCTATAAGAAACTCGGCGAAATTTCCGCATAACTTCCTCATGGAACATCCATGCTCGGCTGTGAGGAGGCTCTTAACATGGCGGAATTTGGATCGACGAATGTCCGCTGTCGATCCGATCGTTGCCTTGATTTCAGTCAAGTTGAGTCATTTCTCTTGTTGAACAGGAACGCCACAAGCTGCAATGGGCCGATAGTAGCAGCTGGAGTCCAGAACCCCCAAGGAACCGTCCTGCGGCCAGGACGGCCGCAGCTGCCCTCGAACAGGCTTTCGAATTGGAAGGGGGCTTTACCCGTCCAATGCTTTGTCGATCAGATGAATGGCGAATGTCGGGAACCCGCTGCTCGACGAGGCCTATTGTGCTGTCTGCGTCCAGGCCGCGGAGGTGGCGGGGGAGCCGGGAGCGCATCGCATGTTGAACACGAACGGGGTCTAGAACGGGACTATTCTGATTGTTATCCAAGCCAAAATCGATAGATGGAGGCTGAATTGTCTTCAAAGTCCAGAACCAGACGTGTCGTATTGGACTTCTCTTCCGACTTTTTGCCGTTGTCGGTGAGGATCGGCAAACGCCTCATCCATCGAGGCCTGATTGTTGGTCAGTTCGAGGCTCCAGCCAATTCTGGAACCTGGGTCAGGACTCCTCATCTGAGCATGGTAGTCCATCAGGGAGAGCCCTGTGAACTTGGCTGGAAACCCCACACCGTGTTGGAACCTCAACGCCATGTCGTCAACGCTGGTCAGTTCCATCTATTTCCGCCCGATCAATTTGTCCATGTCGACTGGGCCGGCAATCAGCGAATATTCGCGGTCTCCTTCACGCAAAGCTTCATCGAACGTACATTGTCGGAGGTCTTCGGCGGGACGATACCCGACTTGAAGCCGATGGTTGCCGTGGACAACCCCGTGATCGGCAAGCTGATCGATTGCCTGCATCAGGGCATGGAGGGATCCGGCCATACCAGCCCACTTTATCTCAATCACATCGGCGCGATGCTGCTTCTCAAGCTGTATGAGACTTTCGGAGATGCAGGCCGGCCCGCGCCGGTGATTGGTGGTCTCGGCAGTTCACGGCAGCGGCGTGTTGTCGAATATATCGAGGCACGCCTGGGGGAGGAGCTGAATCTCGGCCACTTGGCCGCCGAAGTCGGGCTCACCCGCTACCATTTTATCCGGGCCTTCCGGGTCAGCCTGGGCACTTCTCCCTTCCGTTATCTCAACAAGCGGCGCATCGCGCGGGCCCAGCAATTGCTGCTCGATCCGCATCTGTCGATCACCGAGGTCGGCCTCACCCTGGGCTTTTCGAGCCACAGCCATTTCACTGAGACCTTCCGGAAGATCACGGGAACGACACCTTCACAGTTCCGGAAGGACCGGCGATGAAGCGGTTGCCCGAGCGGAGCGTTTGTCACCGAGTTTGCCCTTGGGGGATTTGTCAATTTGCAGTACGGAGTCCAACAGGTGCTTCCGGACTGCGACGAAGACTCTGACGGGAGGCAAGAACATGAGTGAATTGAACCCGGATGTTCAGGATGAGGTGCCCTGGTCGGAGACCATCACCCCCTATGATGAAGCGCATTATATCACTTATGTCCGGTTGCTCGACGCCGAGGCATCGGGAGCCGACTGGCAGGACGTTGCCAGGATCGTCCTGCATCGTGACGCGCTGCTGGACAAGGATCGAACCCATCGCTGCTGGGCTTCCCACCTGCGGCGGGCTCAATGGATGGCTGCCAGCGGTTATCGTCACCTCTTGATGAGGGAAGGTATACCTCGAAAATAGTAGAGCGTGCCTATCGCCTAAATGAGTGAAATGATTTCACGGTCTGGTCTCCAACTTTAGAGTTAATCAAATCAGTGTAAGCTTCTATTTTGTAAATTTAATCACTGTAAATCGCCGATGGACACGAATTTTATTTATTGAATGAATTTCTTTCACCGCAATTTCCCGGCAGGTAACGCAACCTGACGAAAGACGTCTATCGGCATTGTAAAGAAGCTGCATTTGTCGTCTGCTATTCGAGCATTCGGCGATGTTTCAGTTGTCGTTGGGCCTGTATGGCCCATGCGGCCAACGGGAGGCTACCGTGCAGCGACAATCTCGATGCCCTGAATTTCCGTTGCGGCCAGACTGGCGCGATCCGGAACATTACCGGCCGCTGCTGGCCCTGGACAAGGCGGGCTGGGCGGCAGAATGGCTTCGCCGGTCTCCTGATTTTGCGGACATCCTCAACAGCTTCGCCGAAAAGGTCCGGACAACCCAACGGCCCGTAGGCGGACCCAGGATCATCATTCTATCCGACCTGCCTGTCGATGCTCGCTGGGGGGTGATTTTTTGCCGATGCCATCGAACCGGACACCATCTTCTGGTATCCGTCGCTGGCACCTGCCGTCCTCACCGTCGACGCGTCCCGCGCCGCACCCGACGCAGAGGACGTTTTCGATGTGCGGCGGCTCCAGCAGCTTGCCGTGGTTCTGAAGATCGCCGGCGGGGCTGAACATGTTCTGTTCAGTGACGGTCGCCATCATCTCCAACTGATGGTGAATGCGGGAACATTGCTATCGGGCCCGGTGCGGCTGCGCTGCACGATCACCGACCTCCGGTTCACAGAAGAAAGCCTGCTGGCCGTTCGCCGCTTGATGCAACTCCACCGTTCCGGCCGACTGTCCCACAAACTCTACCCCGCAGACACCCGAGCCCCGCGCTGGATCGAAAAGCTCCGCGCCTTTGATGGGGTCTGCGCCGGAGCCAGCCATCGTGAGATTGCCGCCATCCTGCTGGGCGAACGGGAGGTCCGGGAGAACTGGAACGGCCATTCCGACTATCTGCGTCTGCGGGTCCAGCGGCTGGTTCGAGACGCCTGGCGAATGGTGCATGGCGGCTACCGTGATCTGCTTCGCTCGAGGGGAGCAACATGAACCGGGAGGCGGAACTGCCGGTGGCCAGCAAAGAGCGAGAGGGCGGCTGGAACCTTCGTGACGGGCTTTGGCAGGCAGGGAAAGGGAGCTTGACGGGTGCCTTGTCAGCAACCCAACCGGAAGGAGACTGCGTGATGAAGACCCTGAAATTTGCTCTGCCGGTGCTGATCCTGATTGGGATTGGCGCTGGCGTCCTCACGCTATGGCCCAAGGGGCGTGTCGAGCAGGAGGGACCGGCGACAGTCCTTAACGCAGGCGTTCTGGAGATCGCCGGCATGCGGCACCGTCTGGCTGGCATCGTGCCGCCATTGCCTGACCAGCACTGTGTCGATCGCAAGGGCACGACTTGGCCCTGCGGCCAGGAGGCCGTCCAGGGCTTGCGGAAACTGGTGACCGGCACGCCGGTCTATTGTCGGCCCCGTCCCGGCAGTACAGACCTGTCCGACTGCTTCGTCGGTGGCACGTCCCTATCGGAGCGCATGGTCCGTGGAGGCTGGGCCTTGGCCTGCCGTTTCGGCCGGGACGACCTCAGCAATTGGGAGAACAATGCAAGGTTCCTGGCCTCGGGCCTGTGGCGGGGTGGGTTCGTTCCACCGACACCGACCGACAAGTGTGCGGGGTGAATGGGTGGAGAGTAAGAGGTGGAACGGATTTCCGGGTGACGGGCCACAGCCGGAGGAGAGGCTTCCGGCGCCCGTCCTGGAGATGATGTGCCATGACCCAAGTAGAAATCCTCGACGCTGCCCCCGACCGGAGCGGCGGCTACAAGGTGGACGTGACCCGTGGGCAGCGGATCGGCCGCGTGTCTTCGGAATGGTTCTCGCGGCCTGATGATGAACGTTTCCTGTCCCTGTCGGATCTCTACGCCTCCGTGCGGTCGCGGACCGAGCGCAGCCGGACCCGGACCCTGCCCAGCGCCGACATCCGCGTGGAGGCGAGGAATGACAATCCCGAGAAACTGTCCCTGCTGCTGCCGGGCAGCGACCAGCCCGTGGCGCCCACGCATTGGAGTTTCGGCCAGTTGGCCAGCTTGGTGGGCGCGCCGGCCGCCTATTTGCGGCAGCTTCCGGCGGCACTGGCCGGGATCAATCTGCAATATGGCCTGACCTCGCACCGGGGCGAGCAGGTCAAGACGCTGGAAATCGAAGACGGCCGGACGGAACTGCGCGCCGTCACTGGTCCCGACTATGGCCGCATCTTCGACCATGAACTGGTCGAGGCGGTACAGCGCATCGCCGGCAATGGCACCGGCGACACGCGCTGGAAGGTGCCGGGTGTGCTGGACTGGTAGACGGGCGTCTATAATCCGCGTGTGGACATCACGCGGGACACCACGACGCTGTACGCCTCCGACAGGGACGTCTTTCTGTTCCTCGTTGACGATCTGAATCCGATCGAGGCGGGAAGGCTGCCGGACGGCTCGCCGGATCTCTATTTCCGCGGCTTCTACTGCTGGAACAGCGAGGTGGGCGCCAAGACCCTGGGCATGGCCAGCTTCTATCTGCGGGCTGTGTGCCAGAACAGGAATATCTGGGGTGCTGAGGATTTCCAGGAGATTGCCATCCGGCATTCCAAATATGCCCCGTCCCGCTTTGCCAATGAGGCCGCACCGGCCCTGACCCGTTTCGCCGATTCCTCGCCCATGCCCTTCATCAACGGCATCAAGGCGGCGCGGGAGCGGATCGTCGCCCGCGACGATGATGACCGCACGGAGTTCCTGCGCAAGCGCGGCTTCTCCAAGGCGGAAACCGGCAGGATCATCGAAACTGTGCTGGCTGAGGAGGGCCGCAAACCGACGAGCATCTTCGATTTCGTCCAGGGCATCACGGCCGTGGCTCGCGACAAACCCCACCAGGATGCCAGGTTGGAGATGGAGGGGCGGGCCAAGAAGCTGCTGGACCGGGTGGCCTGACCGGTGGGTCGGAGCTCTGCTCCGGACGTTTCGAGTCAGAGGAGGGCAGGGGGCTTTGCGACGGGCTGCCAGGTGGGAGAGAGGCTTCCATCGGCCCGTCGTGGAGAAGACCCATGGCCAATGCCACCGCCAAGATCGTCCTGAGCCGGTCCCAGGACATTCCCTTCAACAAGCTGGTCCTGTCCCAGGCCAATGTCCGCAAGGTCAAGGCCGGCGTGTCCATCGCCGACTTGGCCGAGGATATCGCCAATCGCACCTTGCTGCACGGCTTGCCTGTTCGTCCGCGTCTGGACGCCGATGGCAAGGAGACGGGCATCTACGAAGTGGCACCGGGCGGGCGCCGCTACCGGGCGCTGGAACTGCTGGTCAAGCAGAAGCGCCTTTCCCGCACCGCGCCTATCCCTTGCGTTGTCCGTACCGGAGGGCTGGGCGAGGAGGACAGCCTGGCCGAGAACCTGCAACGCGTGGCGCTGCACCCGCTCGACCAGTTCCGCACGTTCCAGACCCTGCGCGACAAGGGGTTGAGCGAGGAGGATATTGCCGCCCGGTTCTTCATCACACCCGCCGTGGTCAAGCAGCGGCTGCGCCTGGCGTCGGTATCGCCGAAGCTCCTGGACCTTTATGCCGAGGACGGCATGACGCTGGAGATGGTGATGGCTTTCAGCGTCAGCAACAATCATGACCACCAGGAGCAGGTGTGGGCATCCCTGACCCAGCCCTGGCAGCGCGAGCCCTATCACATCCGCCGGGCGCTGACGGCTGGCAGCATCCCGGCCCATGACAAGCGGGCGCAGTTCGTGGGGTTGGACGCCTATGTCGCCGCCGGTGGGCCGGTCATGCGCGACCTGTTCACGCCTGATGATGGCGGCTGGCTGGGCGATGTGCCGCTGTTGGAACGGTTGGCGGCTTCGAGGCTGGCCAAGGCCGCAGAGACGGTGATGGAGGAGGGCTGGAAATGGATGGAGGTCGATACCGACTTCCTCTACGGTCATGCCGCCGGCCAGCGCCGCTTGCGGGGCGAGGTGATCGCTCGCACGGAGCAGGAGGAGGCCCGCTACGCCGCGCTACAGGATGAATATGACCGGCTGGCCCAGGAGCATGACGATGATGGCGAGATTTCCGAGGAGGTGGATCAGCGCCTGACGGCGATTTCGGGTGAAATCGCCGTGCTGGAACAGCGGCCCGTGCGCTATGATCCGGAAGAGATCGCTCGGGCCGGCTGCTATGTCAGCATCGGGTCGGACGGGCTGCTGCGGGTCGAACGCGGCTATGTCCGGCCGGAGGATGAACCGCGCGTCGAGGAGCCGGCAGCACCGGAAGCTGATCCCGCCGAGGGAGGCAGCGATGCGGAGGGTGCCCGCATCCCGGCCGTCGCCCATGTGGCCCATACCGGCGGTTCCGTCAGCCAGGACCCCGAGCCGGAGGACGAGGGGCTGAAGCCGCTGCCCGAACGGCTGGTGATGGAGTTGACGGCCTATCGGACCCTGGCCCTGCGCGACGCTCTGGCCCGGGACCCGGACACGGCCTTCATCGCAGCACTGCACGTCCTCTGTCTCCAGCTCTTCTGCCATCGCAGCTCCAATTCCTGCCTGCAGATCACGGCCCGGAGTCCCGGCTTCATGGCGGAACCTCAGGGGCTGGCAGACAGCATTCCGGCCCAGTCCATCAATGCCCGGCACGCGAACTGGGGGGAGCAGTTGCCCCAGGACCCGCATGATCTCTGGGATGTGCTGGTAGGCTTCGATGCCGACAGCCGGGCGGCGCTGTTCGCCCATTGTGTCGGCCAGACGGTGCATGCCGTGCAATCGTCCGGCGAGTATGGGCCGGAGAGCCGGCATCATGCCGACCGGCTGGCGGCTGCCGTCCATCTCGACATGGCGGCGGTGGGCTGGGCGCCGACGGCGCTGAACTATCTCGGACGGGTTACCAAAGCCCGGATCCTGGAGGCGGTGACCGAGGCCAAGGGCGAGGCTGCCGCCCGCCAGATCGACCATCTCCGCAAGCCCGACATGGCGGTGCAGGCCGAACTGATGCTGGCCGGCAGCAACTGGTTGCCCGCACTGCTGCGCATGCCGGGGCAGGTGATGGCCGCACCGGAAGGGGAAACCGACCCCGTGAAACAGCCGGCTGCCGATATCGAGCCGGAAAACACGGTGCCGGTGGAAGACCCGCAAGAGGTGGCACAGTCGATCGCTGCCGAATGATCCGACCTTCAACTTCCAACCCTGGCCCGGCCTCAGCGCCGGGCCATTCTTTTTTCGGGAGACGGATCATGGCAATACCCGACCATGCCCGCGCCAATTTCAGCACCCTGCTGCGCGCCGCCCGGGACGGCAATCTGGCGCTGATGGAATGCAATGATGCCATCACCGGCGAGCCCCGCTACGTGATCTGTGCCGTCGGTCGAGATCGGCGCGGCATCATCATAACCCCCTTCGGTCATCTCGCCGATGGCAATCCCTACGACGCTTATCTTCCGCCGGATGCCCCCGGCGGTCCGGATGGCTCCGGTGCCTGACCATGGGGGATGCCGGCCTCCTTGCACACCGCCTCGCGCTGGAGGCCGAGGCGGTGTGCCGCCAGTTCCTGCCCAATGGACATCGGCAGGGCAACTACTGGCAGGTGGGCGATGTGCGCGGACATGCCGGCCGCAGCCTTTATGTTCGCCTGACAGGGTCACGGGCCGGTCGGTGGACCGATGCTGCCACGGGCCAGCATGGCGACCTGCTGGACCTGATCGCCCTGAACCGCAACCTGTCTCTCCGCGAGGCCATGGATGAGGCCCGAGCTTTCCTGCGCATGCCGTTGCCCATCGCCGCCAGCAGCTATGTGGTGCCTTCCGGCGTCGGCTCGCCCCAGGCCTGCCATCGCCTGTTCGCGGCCAGCCGGCCGTTGCCGGGCACCTTGGCCGAGCGCTATCTGGTCGGCCGTGGCATCATTCTGGCCCAGCCCGAGCCGGCCCTGCGTTTCCATCCACGCTGTCACCGGCGGGAGCCTCATGGCCGTGTCAGCCTGCCGGCACTGATCGCCGCCGTCACCGATCATGAAGGTCATCTGACCGGTCTGCACCGCACCTGGCTGGGTGTGGATGGCGGCAAGGCTGCGCTGGACGAACCCCGCCGGTCCATGGGGCATCTGCTGGGCAACGGCGTGCGCTTTGGTGCGGCCGGCCCCACCATGGCGGCCGGCGAAGGCATCGAAACCACATTGACGGCGCGCGTGATCATGCCGGGCCTGCCGCTGGTCGCTGCCCTGTCTGCCGGCCACCTCGCCGCCCTGTTGTTCCCGCCTGACCTGCGCCGTCTCTACGTTCTCCAGGACAAGGACGCAGCCGGCAGTCGGGCGCTGGAACGGCTTTTCCTGCGCGGTAAGGCCGCTGGTATCGACATCCAGCCGCTGCGGCCACACGGGAAGGATTTCAACGCCGACCTGCTTGCGAACGGCCTGCCGGTGCTGCGGAAACGGCTGGTCCGGCAGTTCCATCCCGACGACGTCGGGCGCTTCCTTCCATAGCAGCAGGTGACCGCCGGCCATGGTCAGCGTCATCGGGGAGGGTTAGAACTTGGCTGGCGGCAGGGTGCCGGGCGCCCGTGGTTTGGCCGGCCAGGGCCCCGCCCGCGGCCTTCGGGGGAGGGGATCTGCCAGGGCCGGCCGGGTCCGCAATGGCGGCCCGCTTGCTTTCTTCCCCGGCCGCCCAAGGGCGGCCTCCTCGCGGGACAAGAAAGCGCGGGTCGCCATCCTCCGCTATCGCTCCGGCCCGCAAAGCGGGTGCGGGCCCGGCCTGAGGCCCTGGCCGGCGATCCCCATGAAGGCCGCGGAGGGCGCGGCCAACCGGAGATCCAGGAGGCCGCCATGACCCGCCTGAGCACCCATTCCCTGTCCCCCGATGATGAAGCGCCAAACGCATCGGCCCCGTCAGCCCACCTGCTGGAGGAGCTGCAACTCTACGGATATCGGCCTTTCCAGGATGAACCGGACCCACGCCCGTTGCCCGACGCCGAGCAGGCCCGGGCCGAGATCGGGGCGTGCCTGGAAACCCTGGCCGGCCTGCTGACCGGCACCCGGCTGGAGGACGATCTGGGCGACCTGCTCTGGGCCTGCGTCAATGTCTTCCACCGCCGCATCGCCGGCCTGGAGCGCGACCTGGACAGCAACGAGCAGGCCCAACTGCGCAGCCAGCAGGACCAGGACGGCTCGGAAATCCGTTCCGTCGAACTGGAGCGGCTGACGGCGGAAGGTATCGGCCTGATCGAGCGCCGCAACGCCTTCGAGTTCTTCCGCGACGCTGCTGCCGAGATGTACGAAGCCCTGATCGGCTCCACCTGGCGCCCCCGCCAGGGCTCCCAACTGAGCCACCGGACCCTGACGGCGGCCCTGATCGACAGCCGTGATCATATTGCCGCCCGACGCTATGCCGACACCCATGTGCTGGTGCCGCCCGGTCCCAAGATCGCCTTTGCCGGCGGCATTGAGTTCAACGACGTTGATCGCATCTGGTCCGCCCTGGACAAGGTCCATGCCAAGCATCCCGACATGGTGCTGCTGCATGGTGGCACCCCGAAGGGGGCCGAGCGTATCGCTGCCTGCTGGGCGGATCACCGGCAGGTGCCGCAGATCGTCTACAAGCCCGACTGGACCCGCCACAAGAAGGCAGCACCGTTCCGCCGCAATGACACACTGCTGGAGGCGCTGCCCATCGGGCTGGTGGCTTTCCCCGGCTCCGGCATCTCGCAGAATCTGGCCGACAAGGCCCGAAAGATGGGCATTCCGGTGTGGCGGTTCGGGGGGTGACGGGTGTTCCCCGACCTCTGTTTCCTGCCTGTGTTGGCCATGGGAACCGAGGCTGCCGGCGACATGTGCCGAAACTTCCCCCGGTCTTTTTAAGCCTTTTTCACGAACTCCGATTTCAAATTCATTGCGCCGATACCATCGATCTTACAGGCGATGTTGTGGCCATCGGCCCCGTCCACAAGGCGGATGTTTTTCACTTTGGTTCCGCCTTTGACGACCAGGGATGATCCCTTGACCTTCAGATCCTTGATGACCGTGACGCTGTCACCATCGGCGAGCGCGTTTCCATTGGCATCGTGGATGGTGCCAAGCCCATCCGCTTCCTGCGCGCCGGTCTCGCCAAGGGTCGCTCGCTGGCTCCATTCGTGGGCGCATTCCGGGCAAACCCAGATGCTGCCGTCCTGATATGCATGTTCAGACCCGCACTCGGGGCATTTCACGTCGCTGTCCATCATCAACCTCGTCATTGGGCGGCGCGAAACTAATGCACGGATGAGGCGATAGGAATTGCAAAAGACGGAGGTGGACTGCGCGATCTCTATCCGCCACGTTCGCATTGCGCCAGCGATCGTTTGCGGTCGCAGATAAAGCCTGTGTCGGTTGATCCCGCCGGGAGTGGAGTCCGCTTTGACGCGGGCCGATGGGTTGGCGCCCGACATCGCGCCCGCCATCGGGTTCAAGGTCCAGGCGTTCCGGCTTTGGCCGTCCTTTCGGCAGCCAATCATCGGTGCTTCCCGTCTCAGCAATCCGGATTTTGCGGGCCTTGCCGTGCTGTCCGTGGGGCAGTGGCTTGACGCTGACAACGGGCTTGGTTCCGTCCGAGAGGTCGCGCATCGTGTCGTGGTTGGGCAGGAGGTTGGCGCCACCGTCTCCTTCAGACCCCTGCTTTCGCAGCCCAATCCCCGCTGTCCTCCTGATGGCTAGAGCCCGCGGCGCCCTTGCCAACCCTCGGGGCTTGAGAAAATTTCCCCTGCCGGCCCACCCCATTCGGGGTGGGTCGGCATTCCTCGCGAGACAAATTTTCCCAGCACTCGGGTCCTCCACTGCGTTCCGGCCCATCGCTGACGCTCGGGTGACGCGGGACGCCTGACGCGGGCTCTGACGCCGGGGACATCGCGGGGATGGTCCCGCGAAACAGCGACGGAGACAGATCATGGCCCGCACCCTCGGCACCCTTACCCGCACCGATGACGGTAGCTTCATCGGCGTCCTTAAGACCCTCAACATCACCACCAATCTCGCCATCGTGCCGACAGACAAGCTGTCGGAGGAGGCTCCCGACCACCGCGTTTATGCCGGCGGTGGCCAGCGCTACGAGATCGGCGCCGGCTGGAGCCAGACGGCCAAATCCAGCGGTCAGACCTACCTGAACCTCAAGATGGAGGCGCCGGAGATCGCTCCGTCGGCACTCTATGCCCGCCTGGTCAAGCTGGAACAGCCTGCTGACGAGGGCCACACCCACATCATCCTCTGGGAGGCCCGCGACCGCTGATCCGCCTTCCAAAGCCCCGTTCCGGGATCGCCCGGAACGGGGCTTTCGTCTGTCCATCGGCTGGGGGATCGAAAACAAGGGGGGTGGATTTTCGAGCGTCCTCACGCACGCCCAGGACCGACATGCTGATCCCACCTGCGGCGATATCCGCCGCATGAACTGATGGAGATTGGCATGGAAGACGAGGTGAACCGGGCTGCCCAGGCCAGGAAGGGCAGTCCCTTCCTCAATACCGCACAGGCTGCATTCTATGTCGGCCTGTCGCACCGGACCCTGGAAAAGATGCGCCTGACCGGCGACGGGCCGCGCTTCCGCAAGCATGGGCGCTACGTCCGCTACCATATCGATGACTTGGATTCATGGTCGCAGGGCGAGCGTCGCGACAGCACTTCGGACAAGGGGGGCTTGTCATGAACAGCCTCCCGAGAGCTGGCCGTCGGCCATCGCGAAGGCGTCGTCTGCCGCGCGCCACGCGCCGCGAGGTGCTGATCCTGGCGGGCCTCGGGTTGGCGGCGCTGGGCTTCGCCAGCCTGGGCCGCCCGGCACCAATCCTGGTGTGGAACGGCAGCGCCTCGGCCCCCATCGGGCTCTACCTGGTGCTGCCGGAAACCCGTTCACGCACTGGCGACATGGTTCTGGTCCGCCCGCCCGATGCCATCGTCGATCTGGCCGCCCGGCGGGGCTACCTGCCGCGCGGCGTGCCGCTGATCAAGGGGGTGGCGGCCGTCGGCGGGGACGAGGTTTGTGCCCGTGGCGACGAATTGTCGATCAACGGGGATGTGGTTGCACGGCGGCTGAAGACCGACAGTTTGGGCCGCCCGCTCCCCTGGTGGGAAGGATGTCGCCACCTGTCGGCGGGTGAAATCCTGTTGTTGATGTCGGCCGCAGGCTCCCTGGATGGGCGCTATTTCGGGCCGATCTCGTCGGTGCATGTCATCGGCCGGCTGGTGCCGTTATGGCGGCGCTGAGATTGGGCGGCGTGCTGCTGGCAATGGTGCTGGCAGGGCCCGTCCTGGCGGTAGAACGGTCGCCTTACGAGGCGGAGATCGCGGTGGCAGCCGGGCGTTTCCATCTGCCGGCGGCTTGGATCAGGGCCGTCATCAAGGTGGAAAGCGGCGGTGATCCCAGTGCCGTTTCGTCCAAGGGGGCGCAGGGCCTGATGCAACTGATGCCCGATACCTGGGCGGAGATGCGCGACTGTCACGGCATTGTCGGTGAAGTATTCGATCCCGCCGCCAATATTATGGCGGGCACTGCCTATCTCGCCGAGATGCGGGACCGCTTCGGCTATCCCGGCCTGTTCGCGGCCTATAATGCCGGTCCCAGCCGCTATGAGGCGCATCTGCGCCAGGGCGTATCGCTGCCCGTCGAAACCAGCACCTATCTGGGCAGGTTGGACATTGTCAGGGCGGAGCGCCACGAGATCCAACGGCTCTTCATGCCCCTGGGCGCGGCGGACCAGCGCCTGTTCGTGCCGATTTCCCGGCCGTCGGACCGACATTGATGGTCCCCGATGCCCGGCATGGGTGGGGTTCTCTCATCTCGGTCAGGCCCATCCTACCAGCCAGACCGAGGCGCCCGTCAAGGATGCGCGGTCCCCCCGAATTGCCGTGCAATTCGGCTCCCCCGCGCCCCGCTCCGCGGCGCCTGCGGCGTCCTTGACCGCCGCCTCTCCGGCTGAGGAGGGAACCCCGTCCTCGATGATGGGGACGACAGAAACGGAGGTTCCCATGTCCTTCATTGCAACGCATCCGCAGACCGCAATCGACCGTTTCGTTGCCTTGGTTGATGACGTCCGTACCGAGTTCGGCGAAGAAGGCCTGATGGCCAATGTCGAGCGTTTCATCAGCGCCGAACGGCCTGATTTCATCTGGGAGGGCCGCTTCCAGGAGCATTATCTGGGCGAATGGATGGGCGCTGATGACGGTGCAGAAGGCCTTTACTGCATCCTGATCCTTAGCCATTTCCGGGGTGATTTCATCGTCGCCAGCTGCGTTGTTGATGGCGATGAGCGTCTGCATTCCATGACCCGCCAGCGCGCCTATGCCACGCACGACGCCGCCGAGAAGGCCTTCCAGAGCGCCAACGGTCGATAAGCGGCGCTGATCGGGGAGCGGCGGTTCAGGCCGTCGCTCCCTTATCTTTCCAGCATGAGAGCGTAGAAGGGCGTGGATAAGCGCGGGTGCTGATTTCCGGCGTTGTAGGGCAAGATAAAACGGTGGCGCCAGCGCCCCCGTAACCCCCTGTCTGCACATCCTTTTTGGGGCCTTGCGGTGGTGCCAGGGCGGTTGTGTCGGTGCCATTCTGGCGCTACGGCCCCGAGATGCCCCTTTTCAGCTTCGGATCGGGAGAGACCGCGATGTTCGGCGATGATCATGATTTCCGCCCCAGTTTGGGCCGTATGCGCAGCGCCACCGGGCGACGCGGCAAACGCTTCCTGAACCGGGTGCTGGCGGCCACAGTCCTGGCCAGGGGCGGGCCGCTGAGTTTCACCCGCCGGTCAAGCCGCTTCGATGGCAGCCGCATCGGGCGCGGTGCCGGCGTGGGCCGGGTGCTGGCATCGCGCGACCAGTTTGCCGCCTTTCGGCAGCGGCGCGTGATCATCAAATCGCGGATCGTCAAACTGGCGGGCAAGGGCATGGCCAGCGCCCGCGCCCATCTGCGCTATATCCAGCGCGATGGTGTCACCCGTGAGGGACAGTCGGGTCAGCTCTATGGCCCCGACCAGGACAAACTCGACGGACGGGCCTTCCTCGACCGTGCTGACGGCGACCGCCACCAGTTCCGCTTCATCGTCTCAGCCGAGGATGGCGATCAGTATGACGACCTGAAGCCCCTGGTTCGCCGACTGATGGCGCAGATGGAACAGGACCTGGACACGCAGCTCGATTGGGTGGCGGTCGATCACCACAATACCGGCCATCCGCACAGCCACATCATCGTCCGGGGGAAAGATGATCGCGGCCAAGACCTGATCATCGCGCGGGAATATCTGTCCCAGGGCATGCGCGAACGGGCGGCCGAGATTGTCAGCCTGGATTTGGGTCCCCGCACCGACCTGGAAGTCCAGGAAAAGCTGCGCCGGGAGGTGGAACAGGAACGGTTCACCAGCCTGGACCGCCGTCTGCTGCGGGACCGGACGCCGGATCAGCTGGTATCGGGCGGCGACCACGACCCGTTTCAGCAGGCCCTGCGCACGGGCCGTCTGCGCAAGCTGGAGCGGTTGGGCTTGGTCGAGGACTTAGGAGCGGGCCAATGGAGGGTCGCCGAAGACCTGGAAACCGCCCTGCGCCGTATGGGCGAGCGCGGCGATATCATCAAGACCCTGTATCGGGACCTGGCCGCACAGAACCTGATCCGAACGCCAAATGATCTGCTCATCCACGATGCCGGTGCCGCCAACGCTCCGCTCATCACAGGCCGTGTCATCGCACGCGGTCTGTCGGACGAGGTGAATGATCGCCACTACCTGATCGTCGACGCCAACGATGGCCGGACCCACTATGTCGATATCGGCAAGGGTGAGGCCACGGAGCCAACGCCGGTCGGCAGCATCCTGCGTGTGGAGCCGCACGCCACGGACCCGCGCCCCATAGATCGCCGCATTATGGAGATCGCCGCAGCCAATAATGGCCGGTACAGCATCGACATCCATCTGCGTCACGATCCCACGGCCAGCGACGCCTTTGCCGACACCCATGTCCGGCGGCTGGAGGCGATACGCCGTCTGACCAACGCCATCAACCGTGAACCGGACGGCACCTGGATCATCCAACCCGACCACCTAGACCGCGTCGCCGACTATGAACGCACCCAGGCCCGCTTGAACCCGGTCACCGTCCGGGTGCTGTCCTCCTTGCCACTGGAACATCAGGTCACCACCGCCGGTGCCACCTGGCTGGACCGCGAGTTGGTCGCCCCGAACCCCGCGCCGCTGCGCGATTCTGGCTTCGGTCGTGAAGTCCGTGACGCCCAGGAACGTCGCCGACAATGGTTGATGGTTGAGGAATTAGCCCGCGAGGAACAAGGCCGAACCTTCTATCGTTCCGACCTGCTGGCGACCCTGCGGCGGCGCGAGCTGCTGCGCGTGGCTGGCCAACTGTCTGACGAGCTGGGCTTGCCCTATGCCAGCCTCTCCCGTGGCCAACCGGTGGAGGGCACCTACCGCCGGACGGTGACGCTTGCCAGCGAGAAACTCGCCGTCATCGAACGCAGTCGTGACTTCACCCTGGTGCCCTGGCGGCCCGTGTTGGAACGGCATGTCGGGCAGCAGGTGTCGGGAATCGTCAGCGGGGATGGCGTGTCCTGGAACTTCGGGCGAACCAGAAGCGGTCCCACCATCACCTGATGATAATCAACTCTCTGGCGGAACGCGAAGCAGGTCACCTTGCCGAACCAGCAGACCAGCTTGCTCGACCACCGTGATGGCGCCTGCGATTAGCTGTTTGAGCTGGGCGCTGGTTGCTTTGAAGCCAAAGAGGCGCGAGGCCCCCGTGATAGCTTCTTCCTCTGTCGCGCCCAGATGCGCCGCCACAAAAGTGATGACGGCCTTCTGGATTTCCGACGGTGGGATCATCTCGGGTTTACGCAGTCCCGGTGACTGGGCTTCGCTTCTGTCCCTAACGGCGATGTCCCAACCCGGAACGATGTAGAAATCGCCCTCCCCAGATATCCGCCCAGATTTGACGGCAAACTCGACCCCGCGTGCGACGGCCTGTCGGATACGTCCGCCAGCGCGTTGCAAGCCCCATTGTTCCCGCAGCCTTGTGACGATTTCGTCTAGATGGATGGGGCCTTCAACGGCGACAACCTGTGTAACCAGATTTTCCATCATCCCTGACGCGACGTCATGCAACTCGACCTCAGTTGGAACAGTGAGTGTCGCCTGGACATAGGGAACGGACAGGGCGGGGCCGCTGCTGGCCGCCTCGGTGGCGTCGCCGGCGTGCCGCAACCCGATCTCCGTCACATGCTCCCGTTCCACGGTCACGATTTCAATCGGCACAGCCCGAGCGTGGCGGCCAGCGGCCCCTTCGCGGGCGGCCACCTCCTCCTTGGCCGCCTCGATGGCGGCAATGACCTTGGCCAGTTGTTGTTGTGGCCTGTTGAACCAATCCGTGCTCCAGATGCGATGAATGATCCAACCATGATCTTCCAGCACGGATTGGCGCAGCCGGTCGCGGTCGCGGGCAGAACGTGAACTGTGGTAGGCGGCGCCGTCGCATTCAATGCCCAGTATATAGCGGCCGGGCCGGTCGAAATCGGCGACCGCCAGATCAATGAAGAAGCCAGCCAGGCCAACCTGTGCATGCACGTTGTAGCCCTGTGCCTTAAGGGCATTGGCAACCTGCTCCTCGAACACGCTGTCATGTTCCCGGTCAGTCTTATGGCCGATGCTGAGGTTGCCGGTGCGGGCGAAGTGCAAGAACAGTTTGAAAGCGAAGACGCCTTTGCCCTTCGCGCGCTCCAGGTCGATATCTTCGTCAGTGATGGAGGAGAAGACCTCGCACCGCCTTTTGGCCCGGCTGATCAGCACGTTCAGTCGCCGTTCACCGCCATCCCGGTTCAAGGGGCCAAAGCTCATGCTCATATAACCCTGGGCATTCTTGCCATAGCCGACAGAAATGAAGATCACGTCGCGCTCGTCACCTTGCACATTCTCCAGGTTCTTGATGAAGAACGGTTCGGCCGGATGCGCGGAGAAGAAATGCTCCGTATCCGGGTTCAGACGACGTAGCCGCTCCACCTCGTCCAGAACGGCACGCCGCTGCTTGGTGGAGAAGGTGGCGACGCCCAACGATAGGTCGGGATGGCTGCGTGCGTGCTGAATGATCGCCTTGGCAACCTCCTTGGCTTCTTCGACATTGGTGGATGTGCCGCCGCTGTCATAGGTGGCGTGGGGCAAATAATGGAAGCGCAAACCCATGCCGGCCTCAGCCGTGTAGGGGCTGGGCACGATATAGAGCTTGTTCTCATAGAATTCGCGGTTTGAGATGGCGATCAGCGACTGGTGCCGGCTGCGATAGTGCCAGCGCAGCATCCGCTGCGGTAGCCCCTTGGACACACAGAGCCCCAGGATGCTCTCGACATCGGCAACCTTGGTTGCTGGATCATCGCTATCGTCGTCGTCAGTCCCTGCCAACATCTTGTCGAAGAAGCGGGTCGGCGGCAGCTGCTTGTCATCACCCACAACGACGATCTGCCGACACCGCGCGATGGCCCCGATGGCATCGACGGGCTGGATCTGCGAGGCCTCGTCAACGACCAGCATGTCGAAGGTCAGGCTGCCCGGTTCCAGGAATTGGGCCACGGACAGCGGGCTCATCATGAAGACGGGCTTCAGTGCCTGGATGGCAGGCCCGGCCTTCTTCATCAACTGCCGGATCGGCAGGTGGTTACGGCGCTTGACGATCTCACCCTTCAGCACACCCAGGGGGCCGGCACCTCCCTCCTGTCGTGGAATGCGTTGGTGGTGGATCGCGGCGACTTCGCGGCGCGCAAGGTGAATGCGCTTATGATCCAGACGGGCGAATTCCTCGACCATGCGGGAATGACCATCGCCATCAAACCGCGCCAGTTCGGGATCGTCCTTGACCATCCCGTTGAACAACGCCTCGTAATAGGATTTCTCGAACTCCGGCAGGACGGAACGCGCGTTCAGACGACCATCCTCCAGTCGTTCGACAAGGTCGGCCAGACCGGCCTCTCGGGCCAAGCCTGCCTTGGCGGTATAGGCCGTCCATTTGCTCAGGTCTTCGGCACGGTCAATCCACAGCCCAATCTGGTCCATCAAGATGGTGAGGTTGATCAGTTCCACGCCGTCGGTCCCGAATGCCCCTGTGCGGTCCAGGGACAGATAGCGGAACTCCTCGTCAGTTTTGCTGACCAGCATTGGTGATGACTTGGCAAGGTCATCAGCGAGACGGCCAACAACAGGCTGATCGACCCCGCGTGCTACGGCCCCATGGATGACCGATGCGGTCGGTCCCTGACCATTGCCGCGTGCCCAGTCCACAATCTTGCGTAGGTGTGTCCAGTCGGAGCGCTCCCCAAGCCAGTTCACGCCGAACGCCTTCCGCCCCAATGAAGGACCTTCGGCTTCCACGGCCACGTCCAGCAGTGCTGCTGTGGCTTTCATATCCGCCAACTGTTTCAGCACCTGTCGCTGTTCGTCCAGGGACTGTGGCGGCTGGGTGAAGATGAGGGCCAGGGTCCGCGCGGCGACGTCCAAGTCACCAAGGGTCGAAGCCAGTACCTCCACATCCATCTCATCGACGGGTTCGACTGGAAATGCGGAAGGGGCCGCCGCTTGCAGACGCGGAGCCAACGCGGCGAGGACTGGTTTCAGCTCGGCTGCGGTCCGTTCCAATGGGCGCGCCAGGCTCTGGATCATCTGCGGTTTGGTTGTGGCGGCAACGCGCCGGATATCTGCGGCGCGATCCCCCACGCCATTGCCCTGCGCCCAGGCGACAATCTTCGCCAGTGCTGGCCAGTCGGATCGTTCCCGACGCCAAAGCGGTCCAAAAGCAGCTCGCCCAAGCGCGTCGTCAGAGGAAAGGCGGCTCAAGGCCCTCTGGTTGGCGATCAGCTTGTCCAACTGCTGCAATTGTTCGCCAACCGGCATGGTGCCGGCCGTTGCCAGGATGGACGACATCAGGGTCTTTGCCCGCTTGAAATCCCCATTCAGGAACCGGAAGAAGCTGGTTCCATGCATTGCCAGATGCTGTCGCGCCAGCTTTACATCGGTGTCCCACGCGGTGGAGGTGAAGACGCTGTCAAGCTCTTGCTTTCGGGCAACAAAGTCCTGACCGATCTCCACCAGATCGGCGATATCCGCGCCTCGGCTTTTCCAGACATCGTTCAGCATGGCATCTGGGTCGAATGCTGGTGCCACCACCACCCGCTCAACGATCCCCAGCAACCGTTTGGCAGACTGCATACTCGCCGGATCGTGCTGCAATCCCAAAGCCGTCTTCAGGCCTGTCAGATGTTCAATGAAAGTCGCGATGACGGTTCGTGCCGGCTCAAAACTGGGCTCCTGCGCGATGAGCCAACCTGTGCGGTATCGGTCCAGCAACGCTCCTGCCGCCGCCAATTCCTGATCACGGGCCTGCTCCGTGACGATTGCTGCCAGTTGGGACCATAACGCGGTGACCTTCTCGCCGTTCTCAACCAAGGCGGCGAGTTGTGCTTGCTGCGATACCCAGATGTCGTCGTTGATCGTGGCCCGGTCGAGTGGCGGGGCCGTTGCGACGCGGCGAGCCGTGCTGATAACGTCCTCTACGTCATGCAGCCGGTTGGGCGCGGCGATGCCCAGCAATGCGCAAAGCTGGCTGTTGTTGTCCATGAACTGCTTGTAGTCTGCCAGAAGGCTGCCCAACCTAGCCACCATCCGCTCCACATCCATTGGGGTGATGGCCGGAATATGAGCGCAGCGCCACGGATGCTGCGCGGGCGGCCCGATATCATCAATGCGGCCCGCGAGATACTTAAGCTGCAATTCCCTTTCCTGGCGCTCCGGGCGGGACCAGGTCTCGGGTGCAACAAGCGTTGCCTTCGCCGGGCCTTCGTTGGTCTGCCGCAAACGGACCAAATGGCCGATGACCTGATAGGGGCTGAGGCCGCAGGGGGCCTGACGCCGATGCAGGCGTTGTGCGTGTTCGTTGAGCTTGTCGCGGCTTTGGCGCAACTGTCGGATCAGCGCACCATCCTCGGTCCCGCTGGGCCGCCCCAGATCCCATGTCCGACGCAGTTCTTCCCGTAGATAGCGTTTGTTGGCCTTGTTGCTGTGCAATTCCAGGCAGATATCGCCGATGCCATTGGCATCCAGGCGACGTTTGACCACCTCCAATGCTGCCATCTTCTCGGCCACGAACAGCACAGTTTTGCCGTCATACACCGCAGATGCGATAACATTGGCGATGGTCTGCGACTTGCCGGTGCCCGGTGGCCCCTGGATGACCATGTCCCGGCCCCGGCGCACTTCATGCACCGCCATGGTTTGCGAGCTGTCGGCATCCACAACATGGACAAGTTGTTCTGGATCGATATGGGGATCGACGGGTTCGTCCTCGCCAATCATGCCATCGCCCGGTTTGAAACCATCACCCAGTAGGCCGGATACAATCGGACTGTCGGCGATGCCGACGCCTGTCGGCCACAAATCGGGATCCAGATCTCGGTACATCAGGAATTTTGCAAAGGAGAACAGGCCGAGAGTGACGTCGTTTTCCAGTACGGCCCAGCGCGGCTGCCCGGCAACTGCCGCCGCTACTCGCGCGAAATAGGATGTGGGATCGAACGCCTCATCCCCCTCGGTGAACTGTGGCAGTTCCAACCCGAACTGGCGCTTCATCAAAGCGCCCAAGGAAAGGTTAGCGGCTGGTTCTTCTTGTAGCCACCGCAGCTTGAACCTTTCACCGGCTGATCCGCGGTCCAGCGTTACGGGCAACAGGATCAAGGGGGCGAAGCGTTCTTTCTCGGATTTCTCATCCTCAAACCATTTCAGCATGCCGAGCGCCAGGTAGAGGATGTTGACGCCCTGTTCTTCCTGCAAAGTCCGGGCATCCAGGCATAGGTCCAGAAGGCGTTTTTGCAAACCCTCGGATGTCAGCCGCGTTTGCAGCTTTGTATCGCTGTGGCGCGACGCCCGGCCCCGTTCATCAATCGCGTCATCGTCGGGTTGCGCCAGCTCGGAAATTTCATCGCTGTCCCCATCCTGCTCGTTACTGGCGGCACCGGCTGCTTTTCGACCCGGCAGGAAGGTCAGAGCTTTGCCGTCATTGACCAGCAGTCGAAAGATTTCGGCGGACAACTCATCAATGATTTCGACCTGCTTGGCCTTCGTGCCGCGCGGTGTACTGATCAGCCTGTTGCGGGTGGACAGGTCCAGAAGCTCGGTGCGAGCGCGCTCCAGTTTTTCCTTCAGTGGCCAGCTCTCGTTGCCATCTTCATTGCCCGACGCAATGGTGCCTGTCTCCAGCATTCTCTACTCCAGCGAGCTGACTACAAATGAATGCAGATATCTGTTGTTCTCAACTCTAACGGATTATCACTGAATAGGTAAAGGTTATCACCAAACTTAAGTGAGTACGTTTCGCCAAAAGGTTGCGCAGATGGTCTGTCGGCCCTTGGCACAGTCTTGGTGCGTAAGCGTAGGTAAGGGCTGTCCAGCCTATCCGCCGGAAATCCTATTATTTGGGGGACCTGCTGTAGGTCGGCTCCTGGCGGGATCTATCCCATGACCCCCACCAAACTGCTGATCGGCCAGATCCTGGTCGTGTTCGCCATCGTGATCCTGGGCGTGTGGGCGGCAACGCAATGGGCGGCGTCCATGCTGGGTTATCAGGCACAGCTCGGACCCGCCTGGACCGTCATCGCTGGATGGCCGGTCTATCGTCCGTGGCAGTTGTTTGAGTGGTGGTACTGGTACGAGGCCTATGCGCCGCATGTTTTCGACAAGGCCGGCATGTTGGCGGGGGCCAGCGGTTTCATGGGCTGTGCTGCTGCGATCATCGGGTCGCTGTGGCGCGCCCGGCAGACGCGGATGGTCACCACCTATGGCTCCTCACGCTGGGCAACCAGCCGGGAGGTGGAGGGGGCGGGGCTGTTTCGACCGGCGGGGGTCTTTCTGGGACGGTTGGGGGGCCGGTATTTGCGGCACGATGGGCCAGAACATGTCATGGCCTTTGCCCCCACCCGGTCGGGCAAGGGCGTGGGGCTGGTGGTGCCGACATTGCTGTCCTGGACCGGATCGGCGGTGATCCATGATATCAAAGGCGAGAACTGGCAGTTGACGGCGGGGTGGCGGGCGCGCTTTTCGCACAGCCTGCTGTTCAACCCTACAGACCCACGCTCCGCCCGTTACAATCCGCTGCTGGAGGTGCGCAAGGGGCCAGATGAGGTCCGCGACGTGCAGAACATTGCCGATATCCTGGTCGATCCCGAGGGGGCGTTGGAGCGCCGGAACCATTGGGAGAAAACCTCCCACAGCCTGCTGGTCGGGGCCATCCTGCATGTGCTCTATGCCGAGGAGGAGAAGACCCTGGCCCGCGTGGCGACATTCCTGTCCGATCCCAGGCGTAGCTTTGCCCATACCCTGCGCCGGATGATGGCCACCAACCATCTGGGCACAGCCGATAATCCCATCGTCCACCCCGTCGTTGCGTCGGCGGCGCGGGAGGTGCTGAACAAGTCGGAGAATGAGCGCTCGGGCGTGCTGTCCACCGCCATGTCGTTCCTGGGCCTCTACCGTGATCCTACGGTCGCGGCCACGACGGCAGCCTGTGACTGGCGGATTGCCGATCTGGTGGACGCGCCGCGACCAGTATCGCTCTACCTCGTTATCCCACCCTCGGACATTTCCCGTACCAAACCGCTGGTGCGGTTGGTGCTGAACCAGATCGGGCGGCGGCTGACCGAGCGGCTGGAGGGCGACCCGGCCAAGCGGCGGCGGCACCAGTTGCTGATGATGCTGGATGAGTTCCCGGCCCTGGGGCGACTGGATTTCTTCGAGACGGCCCTGGCCTTCATGGCGGGCTATGGCATCCGCGCCTACCTGATCGCCCAGAGCCTGAACCAGATTTCCAAGGCCTATGGCGAGAACAATGCCATCCTCGACAATTGCCATGTCCGCATCGCCTTCAGCAGCAATGACGAGCGGACGGCCAAACGCATCTCGGACGCGCTGGGCACAGCGACGGAACAGCGGGCGCAGCGCAACTATGCCGGCCACCGCCTGTCTCCCTGGCTGTCCCATGTCATGGTCAGCCGACAGGAGACAGCCCGGCCCCTGCTGACACCGGGCGAGGTGATGCAGTTGCCGCCGACGGATCAACTGGTGCTGGTATCCGGCCTGTCGCCGATCCGCGCCCGCAAGCTGCGCTACTATGAGGACCGGAACTTCACGGAACGAGTGTTGCCGGCACCGATCCTGTCGGATGGCCCCTATGCCGACTGTCCCCCGGCCCGATCCGATGATTGGGGCGGACAGGTTCGTGGCATGGATCAGCGGCTTGCGGAGGAGGATGACGACACCGCGTTGGATGAACTGAGCGAGGGCGGTCTACAGCAGCAGCGCCATCCGGGGCTGCCAGAGGAGGGGACGGTCAGACCGGTCGACCCTGACGGTGCCGACCTGTTCGGGACTGCCGATGACGAGACGGATGTGGCGGCGGATAAGCGCGCAATGGACCGGTTGTCGAATGTCGCTCGTGCCCATGCGATCAATGAGGGATCACGCGACGATCTGCTGCCCAACTTCTGACAGGGGCGGGATGGGCGATGCCCGCTGGGTGGGGCATCGCCATCTGGATCAGCCGTTCAGCACATCCTTCAGCGCCTTGGCCGGCGCGAACTTGGCCTTGGTCTGGGCGGCGATGGTGGTCGGCGCTCCGGTCTGCGGGTTGCGGCCCTGACGCTCCGGCACCTGCTGGGCCGTGAACTTGCCAAAGCCAGCCAGATTAATCTCTTTGCCATCCTTCAGGCCGGCGGCAATGGCCCCCAGGATACGCTCCACAGCTTCCTTGCCGCTGACCTTCGTACTGCCCGTGACCTCAGCCACGATGGCGGCGAGGTCGTCCTTGCTGATCTTTTCCGTCATCTCTCATCCCGTTCTGCATTACCGGCACCAACAGAGTGCCCGATTTCCAAGCCTTTACCCTGAATGATCGGCCTCTGACCAGTTACCTGGATGGACAGGGGGATAGCCGACCCTGGTGCAGATCGAATAAGGGCGTAGGTAACGGCCATAAGAGATTTCGCCGCTCTGTCCCACGCTTGGCACCAACTTTTCCGCTGTTGGAGCCGGGCCATGAAACCCCGCCATCACCTCTATCTCGATGATGAACTGTCAACCCAGCTGGAGGCCCTGGCCGCCAAGCCGGGCACGACCAAATCGGCCATTGTCGCCGATGCCCTGCGCCAATACCTGACCCGGCGGGGGGCCAATGGCATCGAGGAAGCTCTGCGCATCCGGCTGGACCGGCAGGCCCGACAATTGGAGCGCATTGAGCGTGATGTGCAGGTGCTGCTGGAAAGCCTGGCGCTTTATGTCCGCTACCAACTGACCGTCACCGCCCCGGTGCCCGAACCTGATCGGGCCGCCCATGCCGTGGGTAAGGAACGGTTCCAGAAATTCATTGATCAGGTGGGCCGCCAGATGGCCGCCCCCACCCGCACCCTGTCGGCCAGCCGGGAGGGCACGGCATGAGCCCCAAGCGCGAGGCGGACGAACGCCGTCATTCCATGCTGCGCACCGCCCTGGGGCCGGATATTGCCGCTGCCCTGGATGATCCGACCGTCACCGAGGTGATGGTCAATCCCGATGGCATGCTGCGGCTGGAACGGGCCGGGCAGGGGATTGCCGCCACCGGCATGCAAGTGCCGCCCGAGGAGGTGGAGCGGCTGATCCGGCTGGTCGCGTCGCATGTCGGTGCTGAAACCCATGCCGAGCGTCCCATTCTGTCGGCCGAACTGCCCACGGGCGAGCGGTTCGAGGGGCTGCTGCCGCCCGTGGTGACCGCCCCCTGCTTTGTCATCCGCAAACCGGCGGCGCGTATACTGACCCTGGCTGACTATGTCACTGATGGCATCCTGTCGCCCTTGCAGGCCGATGCCCTGCGCCGCGCCGTGCGGGCGCGCCGCAATATCCTGGTGGCGGGCGGCACCGCGTCCGGCAAGACCACGCTGACCAACGCGCTGCTGGCCGAGCTGGCGGAAAGTGCCGAACGGTTGGTCCTGATCGAAGACACACGCGAACTGCAATGCGCCGCCCCAGACTGTGTGGCGCTGCGCACGCGGTCGGGCGTGGTCAGCCTGCGCGATCTGGTGCGCTCCACCCTGCGGCTGCGGCCCGACCGCATCATCGTGGGTGAGGTCCGGGGCGGGGAGGCGCTGGACCTGCTCAAGGCCTGGAACACCGGCCATCCCGGTGGAATCGCCACCCTGCACGCCAATTCCGCCCAGGCCGCCCTCTATCGGCTGGAACAACTGGCGCAGGAGGCAGTCGTCACCGTGCCCCGCCGCCTCATCGCTGAGGCGGTGGACCTCATCATCCATATCCAATCCCGCGGCGGTCAGCGCCGGGTTGATGCCATCGCCCGCACCGATGGGCTGGACGCCCATGGCGATTACCGGATCGTCACTTTGGGTCCGGTTGACCTTCAACAGCTTTGACAGGAGATCATCATGCGACCGTTCCGCGTGTCCCGTCTGCGTTCCCTGGCCTTCGCCGGCATGGCCATGCTGCTGACCGCGCCTGCGCGGGCGGCTGGCTCCGGCATGCCCTGGGAGGATCCCCTCCAGCGCATTCTGGATTCCGTTCAAGGTCCCGTCGCCAAAATCGTGGCGGTGATCATCATCATCACCACGGGTCTGACCCTGGCCTTTGGGGAAACGTCGGGCGGCTTCCGGCGGATGATCCAGATCGTCTTCGGGCTGTCGGTGGCTTTCGCCGCCTCCAGCTTCTTCCTGTCCTTCTTCTCCTTTGGCGGCGGGGCGCTGCTGCCATGAAGGACCTGCCGGAAGGTTTTACCGTGCCGTTGCACCGGGCGCTGACCGAGCCGATCCGGCTGGGCGGCGCCCCGCGCGCGTTGGCCATCCTCAACGGCACCATCGCCGCCGCCATCGGCCTGGGGCTTCAGCAATGGCTGGCGGGCCTGTTGTTGGCGCTGGGCGGGCACAGTCTGGCCGTACTGGTCAGCCGCCGCGATCCCCACATCGCCGCCATCCTGGCCCGCCATCTGCGCCAGGCGGGAGGCTGGTCATGCTGAACCTGCGCGAATATCGCCCCCAGTCGGACCGGCTGGCCGATCATCTGCCTTGGGCGGCGCTCGTAGCCCCCGGCACCGTGCTGAACAAGGATGGCAGTTTCCAGCGCACCCTGCGTTATCGCGGGCCGGACCTGGATTCCGCGACGGAGGCCGAGTTGGCGGCGCTGGCCGCGCGCACCAACAATGCGCTGCGGCGGTTAGGATCGGGCTGGGCATTGTTCTTTGAGGCCGAACGGGTGCCGGCGTCGGACTATCCCGACGGTACCTTTCCCGATGCTGCGTCCTGGCTGGTCGATCAGGAGCGCCGGGCCGGGTTTGAACGGGCAGGCAGCCATTATGAGAGCGTCTACCACCTAACCGTCCTCTTTCTGCCGCCGCCGGACGCGCAGGCCCGTGCCAGCAATGCCTTGCTGGATGGGGGTACTTCGTCTGCCGGGCGGCGCGACTGGCGGCGGGAGCTGGAGCAGTTCCAACAGGAATTCTTCCGGCTGGCGGGTCTGCTGCAGACCATCCTGCCCGAACAGCATGATCTGGATGATGCCGAGACGCTGACCTACCTGCACAGCTGCATCTCCACCCGGCGGCATCCTGTCGCCGTCCCGGACGTCCCGCTGTATCTCGACGGGGTGCTGGTGGACACGCCCCTGCTCGGCGGGCTGGAACCGATGTTGGGCGACCGGCATCTCCGGGTCCTGTCGGTACTGGGCTTTCCCAACCAGACAAGCCCTGGCCTGCTGGATAGGCTGAACCATCTGGGTTTTTCCTATCGCTGGGTCACGCGCTGGATCCCGCTGGATAAAGAGCAGGCCACCCGCGCCCTGAACCGGTTGCGCCGCCACTGGTTCGCCAAGCGCAAATCCATTGGTGCCCTGCTGCGCGAGGTGATGACCAATGAGCCCTCAACCCTGTTGGACAGCGATGCCGACAACAAAGCGATGGATGTTGACGAGGCGCTGCAATCGCTTGGCGCCGACCATGTCGCCTATGGTCACCTGACCACCTCTGTCACGGTCTGGGATACAGACCCGCAGGGGGCAGACGATAAGTTGGCCGCTGTCGAGCGGGTGCTGACGGGCTTGGGCTTCACCGTCATCCCTGAGCGGATCAATGCGGTGGAAGCCTGGTTGGGCAGTCTGCCCGGTCATGTCTATGCCAATGTCCGCCAGCCGCTGGTCCACAGCTTGAACCTTGTCCATCTGATGCCGCTATCGGCCACCTGGGCAGGGCCCGCCCGTAATGGGCATCTGGATGGCCCGCCGCTGTTCCAGGCCGAGACCAGCGGGGCGACACCGTTCCGCTTTTCCACCCATGTCGGCGATGTCGGCCACATGCTGGTGGTGGGGCCGACCGGCGCGGGCAAGTCGGTGCTGCTGGCCCTGATGGCGATGCAGTTCCGCCGCTATCCCGGTGCCCAGGTCTATATCTTCGACAAGGGCAATTCCGCCCGTGCGGCCACCCTGGCCATGGGTGGTCGCCACCATGCGCTGGGACAGACGGGCGACCTGTCCTTTCAGCCTCTGCGCCGCATTGACGATCCTGACCAGCGGGCCTGGGCTGCCGATTGGATTATCGGTCTGCTGGACCATGAACAGGTCGCGGTGTCGCCGGAGATCAAGGACCTCGTCTGGTCAGCGCTGAACAGCTTGGCCGGGGCACCCCCGGAACAGCGCACTCTGACCGGCCTGTCCCTGTTGCTGCAATCCAACTCGCTGAAGACTGCCCTCCAGCCCTACACGCTGGAGGGGCCGCACGGTGCCCTGCTGGACGCTGCCGAGGATGGGTTGGACCTGGCCGCCGTTCAGTGCTTCGAGATGGAAGCGCTGCTGCACCGGACAGGGGCCGTGCTGCCGGTCCTGACCTATCTTTTCCATCGGCTGGAGGAGCGCTTCACGGGCGCGCCTACCCTGCTGATCCTGGATGAGGCCTGGGTCTATCTCGACAATCCCGCCTTTGCCGCCCGGATCCGGGAATGGCTGAAGGTCCTGCGCAAGCGCAACGTCGCGGTGCTGTTTGCCACCCAATCGCTGGCCGATATCGCTGGGAGCAGCATTGCCCCCGCCCTGATCGAAAGCTGCCCGCAGCGCGTCTTCCTGCCCAATGACCGTGCCATCGAACCGCAGGCCAGGGCCGTCTATGCGGCCTTCGGGCTTAACGACCGCCAGATCGGCCTCATCGCTCAGGCCACCCCCAAGCGGGATTATTACCTGCAATCCAGGCGCGGCAACCGGCTGTTCCAACTGGGACTGGGGCCCGTGGCCAAGGCCTTCTGCGCGGCATCGGACCCGGCGTCGCAGGCGCTGATCGACAAGGTCCTGGCCGAGGTGGGGCAGGGTGGCTTTGCCGCCTCATGGCTGCGTGCCAGGGGCCTGGATTGGGCTGCCGAGCTTCTGGACCGCTATCCTGAGGAGACCCGATCATGAGCGCCAAGCTGTTCGCGGCCTTGCTGGCCGTCGTGTTGATCATCGGCAGGGCTGAGGCCTTCACCGTCTATGATCCTGCTAACCATGCCCAGAATGTGCTCCAGGCCGCCCGTGCCCTGGAGCAGATCAACAACCAGATCCGCAGCCTGCAAAATCAGGCGACCATGTTGCAGAACATGGCCCGGCAGCTCCAGCGGCTGGATTATTCGTCGCTCGGCCAGATCTCCAGCGCCTTGAACCGCATCGACGGGCTGATGATCCAGGCCGACAGTATCGGCTTTGACCTTGCCGGTAGCGATGCCGCCTGGCAGCGCACCTATCCCGGTACTTACCGCGATGCCGATGCTGCCAGCCTGGACCAGCAGGCCGACATCCAATGGCAGAGTACCAGGGCCGCCTATCAGCAGACCATGCGGGTTCAGTCGGGCATCGTCACGGCAATCCAGGCCGATGCGCCGTTACTGGCCGATCTGGTCAACCGCAGCCAGGGGGCCGATGGCAGCTTGCAGGCCCAGCAGGCGGGCAACCAGCTCCTGGCCCTGTCCATCAAACAGCAGATGCAGCTGCAAAGCCTGATGGCCGCCCAGTACCGCGCCGATGCCGAAACCCAGGCCGCCATTGCCGAGGCCAATGCCATGGCGCGGGAACGCACCCGGCAGTTCCTGGGCGATGGCCGCGCCTATAGCCGCTGAGGGGAACCATCATGGGCGACCTCGGTATCATCGACCGCTTCACGGAAACCTTCATCCGCTATATCGACAGCGGCTTTGGGCTGCTGGCGGGGGATGTCGCTTATCTGACAGCCACCCTGATCACCATCGACATGGTCCTGGCGGGGCTGTTTTGGGCCATGGACAGCCATCACGACGTGATGCCGCGGCTGATCCGCAAGGTGCTGTATGTCGGCTTCTTCGCGCTGGTGCTGGGCAATTTCCAGGCACTGTCCGAGGCTGTTTACAGCTCCTTTGCGCAGCTGGGGTTGCGGGCAGGGAACTCTGGTCTGTCGGCCAGTGACCTGTTGCATCCAGGACAGTTGGCCGCCGTGGGCTTTGAGGCAGCCCATCCGCTGCTCAAGCAGGCCGAGACCATGATCGGGTTTCCAAAGATTTTTGGAAACGCGCTGAATCTCACCATCCTGGTGTTGGCTTGGTTCTTTGTGGTGATCGCGTTCTTCATCTTGGCGGTACAGCTCTTCATCACGCTGGTGGAATTCAAGCTGACCTCGCTGGCCGGGTTCGTCCTCGTGCCGTTTGCCTTGTGGAGCAAGACCGCTTTTCTGGCCGAGCGCGTGCTGGGCCATGTCATCTCCTCTGGCATCAAGATCATGGTCCTGGCCGTCATTGTCGGCATCGGCTCCAGCTTCTTCCGGGAATTCACCGAGGCGCTAGCAGGCAACACGCCGTCGATTGAGAATGCCATGACGATGGTGCTGGCATCCCTGGCGCTGCTGGGGCTGGGCATCTTCGGCCCCGGCATCGCCGCTGGGCTGGTGTCTGGTTCACCCCAACTCGGCGCGGGTGCTGCACTGGGAACCGCCGGTGCTGCTGCCGGCACGGTTCTGCTGACGGGCGGTGCGGCTGTGGCCGGTGCCCGACTGGCCGGCGGTGCTGGTTTCGCCTCCGTGCGAGCGGGGGCCAACCTGGGCGGTGCCGCTACTGGTGCCTACCAATCCGCCCAGGCCGCTGGACAGTCTGGTTTGGGCGGTATGGCCCGTGCCGCAGGTGAGGCCACAATGCGCAAAGCCAAGGATGCCGGTTATCGCATCACCGAGCCGTTGCGAGAGGCCTATCAGTCCGGTCGCCAATCCACCTATCCCGACCCTTCTGATGAGACGGGCGGGGAGGGGGCTGGCACTGCGTCCCCAGCTTCCACCGAAAGCGCTCCTGCTTGGGCCCGCAAGCTGCGCGCCGAGCAGGCCGCACGCGCCCGCCGCCACAGCACCGAACAGGCCATCAAAGATGGGGACCGGTCCGGCGGCAGCGCTGCCCCGTCCCTCGATCAGAAGGATGATTGACCATGTTCAAACGCACCCTGCAACGTTACGGCACCACGCCGGAGCCGGTGACACCTTATCAGAAGGCTGCCCAGCTCTGGGATGAACGGATTGGCAGCGCCCGTGTTCAGGCCCGGAACTGGCGGCTGATGGCTTTCGGCTGTCTGGGGCTGGGCATCGGGCTGGCGGGCATCGTGGCCTGGCAGTCGGGCCAAAGCCGGATCATTCCCTATGTGGTGGAGATCGACCGGCTGGGCGAGGCTCGTGCCGTGGCACTGGCAACCAGTGCCTATCAGCCCACCGATGCCCAGGTTGCCTATTACCTGGGGCGCTTCATCGGCAATGTTCGTTCGCTCTCCACCGACCCGGTGCTGGTACGCCAGAACTGGCTGACGGCCTATGATTTCGTGGCTGACCGCGCGGCCCTGTTCCTGAACGAACAGGCCAAGGTCAATGACCCGTTCAGCCGCATCGGCATCAACAGCGTTACGGTCCAGGTGACCAGCATCGTCCGCGCCTCGGACCTCTCCTTCCAGGTGAAATGGACCGAGCAGCTGTTCGAGCGCGGCAGTCTGGTTCGCACCGAGCGCTGGACCTCCATCCTGGCCGTCAGCCTGCGTCCGCCCCGCACGCCGGAGGCGCTGAGCCGCAACCCGCTGGGCGTCACCATCACCGCCATCGACTGGTCGCGTGAATTCGACACCCCCGCTCCCCAGAGGACCACGCCATGACCAAGCTGATCCTGCCGGCCCTGCTGGCTGGCCTGCTGACCGCCTGCGCTGGCCAGCCCAAGCCGCCCCCCGCCATCACCTATGACAGCGCCGATTTCCGGCTGGCCGAGGCCGAGCCGGAACCGCTGCTGCCGGTGCAGGTGGTCGAGAGGCCCGTGCTCCTGCCGCTGCCGGGCCAGTTGCAGCAGCCGCCCCAGACCAGCGTGACGCCCGACAACCGTCCGCCGACCCAGCGGGTGGCCGATGCCAACAAGGCTGCCACCCAGGAACCGACCCGCTATGGCTATGTCAATGCCATCCAGGTCTATCCCTATACCGAGGGTGCCCTCTATCGGCTCTATGCCGCACCGGAACGGGTCAGCGACATCGCCCTCCAGCCGGGCGAAGGCGTCGTCGCCGTCTCGGCCGGCGACACGGTGCGCTGGATCATCGGCGATACCAGCAGCGGGGCCGGCGCCAGCCAGCGGGTCCATGTGCTGGTCAAGCCCGTGGCCGCCGGCCTGACGACCAACCTCGTCATCACCACCGATCGCCGCGCCTACCATCTGCTGCTGGAAAGCACCGAGCAGACTGCCATGGCGGCCCTGTCCTGGACCTACCCGCAGGACCAGTTGCTGGCCCTACAACGCCGGAACAACCAGGCCGAGGCCGTCCAGCCCGTTGCCAGCGGCTTGTCCCTGGACGAACTGCATTTCCGCTACGCCCTCAGCGGCGATGATCCGCCCTGGCGGCCGCTGCGCGCCTTCGACGATGGGTCCAAGGTCTATATCGAGTTCCCCAGCCGTCTGGACCAGGGCGAAGCGCCACCGCTATTCGTTATCGGGCCGCTGGGGGAGGCGCAGTTGGTCAATTACCGGGTCCGCGGCCGCCATTATATCGTCGACCGACTGTTCGCTGCCGCCGAACTGCGCCTGGGCAACGAGCCGCAGCAGGTCGTCCGCATTGAGCGTACTGACGGGAGGCCGTCATGACCGCGCCCGTCGGTGACGACAATATCCCTTCCGAAAAGCTGGAACTGCGTGCCGCCCCACGTCGGGCCATCCGTTTCCGGCGGGGTTTGATCATTGGTGGCACCGGCATCGCCGCCGGCACCATCCTGGCCCTGACGTTGATCTCCTTGCAGAGCGTCGACCGTAAACCGGACGGGCGGGGGCAGGAACTGTCCCATCCCAACCGGTCGCCGACACCGGAAGGGCTGGCCTCCCTGCCGGCCGATTACAGCCAGATCAAGCCCGACACCCCGGTCCTGGGGCCGCCCCTGCCGGGTGATCTGGGCCGGCCGATTCTGGAACACCAGAAGCGGCATGGTACCGATTGGCCGGCAACGGGACCGGCCCAACAGCTTACGCCCGAGCAGGTGCAGGTCAACCAGGCCCGGCAATCCGGCCTGTTCTACCGCACCGAACCGAAAGCCGTGCCAGGGATGCCAGGAAATCGGAATCCGGAGCCCGCCGCTGGTTCCATGCCTCCCACCGACCTGTCGCCGGCTGCCGAACCCGACGCTCAGCAGCGCAAGCTGGACTTCCTGTCCCAGCCGAACAGCAGCGGCATCTTCAATCCTTATGCCGAACAGCAACCCGCCTCGCCCCACCAAATCATGGCCGGCAGCATCATTGCCGCCGCCCTCGTCACCGGCCTCAATTCCGACCTGCCCGGCATGGTCGTGGCCCAAGTGACGGAGAACGTTCATGACAGCATCACCGGTCGGACCCTGCTGATCCCCCAGGGCTCCCGTCTCATCGGCACCTATGACAGCCGGGTCAGCTTTGGACAAAGCCGCGCCCTGCTGGTCTGGCAGCGCCTGATCCGGCCCGACGGCTCGTCCGTGCAACTGGACAACCTGCCGGCCAGCGATACCGAGGGCCGGTCCGGCCTGTCCGACACGGTGGATTTCCATACTGGTCGCCTGCTGAAGGGCATTGCGCTCGCCACCTTGCTGGGCGTCGGCACCGAACTGACCTTCGGGCAGCAGGAAGGTGAACTGGTCCGCGCCGTGCGGGAATCCATCCAGCAGAACGCCGACCGCGCCGGCCAGCGCATCACCGAGCGCAACCTGGATATCCAGCCCACCCTGACCGTCCGCCCCGGGTGGCCCCTGCGCGTCATTATCCGGCGGGACGTGATCCTTTCTCCCTATCGCGGAGGCTGATCCATGTTGAAGCTCGCCAAGTTGCCCGACCGTACGCCGGTCAAGCTGACCATCTCCGTCAGCCCCGATCTGCATCAGCGCCTGCTGTCCTATGCGGCCCTCTACCGTGCCACCTACGGCACGGCCGAACCGGTCGCCGATCTGGTCCCTTACATGCTGGATGCTTTTCTGGACAGCGATCGTGCCTACGCCAAGGCCCGGAAGGAAGAACTGCCCGTTGTTGTGGAGCCTATCCGCCGCCGGGGAGGGCGCAAGGTCAGCGCGGATGCGGCACCTCCCACCGATGACAAGGAAGCTTGAGCCATGAGCACCATCGGTCATTTTAAGCTGGCGAAGGATGGCGGCTGGACCGGCATCATCCGCACCCTGACCGTCAATGCCAAGGTGCGTCTCGTTCCCAACGACAATTGCGATCAGGATGGTGCGCCTGCCTATCGCCTGCTACTGGGGCACGACCGTATCGGCGATGCCTGGGAAGCACAGACCACAGGAGAGGATCCACGCGCCTATCTCCGGGTACGCTTTGACGACCCGGCTTTGCTCGAACCTATAAGTGCCGCCTTGTTTACAAGCGAGGGTGGGGTGGTGGCGAAGCTCATCTGGAATCGCTGCAGGCAGTAAAGTGCGCAGGTCCTATTGTGGCTGCTGCGGGGCCGAAAGCGGAAGGGCGGGTTTATGGCGGTAAATCTTGGATTCCGGACATTACCGCCCGCCCCAACGCCGTCACCTTCTCCACACCCTCTATATCTCTGTCGTCTCCGCCAGTTGCAGCGCGTCTTCGACATCGACACCCAGATATCGCACCGTCGTCTCGATCTTGGCGTGGCCCAGCAGGATTTGCACGGCGCGCAGGTTGCCGGTCTGCTTGTAAATGAGGGCGGCCTTGGTTCGTCGCAGAGAGTGGGTTCCATAATCCTCACGGCGCAGACCGGTCCCAATCACCCATTCCTCAACAAGGCGGGCATATTGGCGTGTGCTGATGGGTTTTGCATGATCGACCCGGCTGGGAAAGACATAATCAGTCAGCGACCCGCCCCGGCGTTCCAGCCAAGCCTTGAGGCTCTTGCGGGCCGTCTCCATTAATTCGAACTGAACTGGCCGGCCTGTCTTCTTCTGAACAACCAGGGAACGGCACCGGATTTCTCCACCACGAACAATGTCGCCAATTTTCATCCGGACCAGGTCACAACCACGTAGCTTGCTGTCGATGGCCAGATCAAACAAAGCGCGGTCACGCACCCGCTGCTGGTGGTCCAGCCAGAAACGGATCGCCCAGACTTGCTGTGGTTTCAAGGCGCGCTTGGCACCGATCCGCCGGCCAGCATTCCAAGGCTTGTTTCCTTTCGCGCCAGGATCAAACGCTGAACGTCCCATGACATCCTCCATCACGGCCGGGTTTGGCCTGACACAAAGGTACGTCCATGGATCAACTGCATTGACGAGATTATCCCGGCCGAGGTGATGTCTGCCTGATACGCGATAAGGCCCCACCCAGCTTGCCGTCGGGCCGCAGCCAGCCGATGACGCTGCCTTGGCGGTTGGGCAGCAGGAGGATCAGGCAGCCGGTGGGGTATTGGACCGTCACCACGGAACCGCCAGCACCCGAGGCGCGGATGGTGCGCTCCTTTAGCGTGCCATTAGGGTCGTAGCTGCCACACTCGAACCCGCCGACTTCCAGATACAGCGTCGTGACGCCATTCACCTGTTTCCAGGCGCCCCACCCTCGGGGTAGTAACCGTACGTGGCCACCATGCCCGGCGCGTTGTCCCCCCCCCCAACATGTTACGGGTGTCATAGTGCCAGGTGCGGCCTGCCGCCCCCGTGCGGTTGCCGTGTGCGTCATCCCCGAGATTGACGTGTCGAGGATCGTCGCGAGGCACTGCTTAGTCACATCGTCGATGACATTGAGAACACAGAACCGCTGGCCGGACGCCCTCTGATCGTGACCGAAATCGAGCGACCAACGAGCATTTGGGCGGGTTTGACGACCATTGGCGCACGGGTTCCGATGGCACGCTTGCGACTGCGTCGACGTGGAACCGACAGTCCTTTCTCGCGGTAGAGCCGTTGGACCAGCTTGTGGTTCACCACATGACCCTCCCGCCGCAGCAGAACGTGCAGGCGCCGCTAGCTGAACCGCCGCCGCTCGGACGCGAGTTCTCTCGGACGACCACGCAGAAGAGCGTCGTCGCTCCGTCGGGAGCGGCAGCGAATGGCCGATCGGTCGGCACCGATGATGGAACACGCCCGCCTCTCGCCCACGTCTTGCTCGCGCAAGACGTTGACGACGGCTTCCCGAACGGCGCTAGGCGTCATCATTTTTGCCAGCAAGTTCTTCTGGACGGAAGCGTCAAGGATGGCATCGACCAGGAAACGCTTCAATTTGATGTTCTCGTCGTCAATCGCCTTCAGGCGCTTCGCGTCGGACACCTCCATCCCACAGAACTTCTCCTTCCAGGCGTAGAACGTCGCCGAACTGATTCCGTGCCGTCGGCACGGGTCGGCCGTCTTCGCGCCGGCCTCCTGATCACGCAGCACACTGATGATCTACTCTTCAGTGAACCTGATCACTTCCTGCTCCGGTCCTCTCGATGGGACGAACTCTGGCGTCAGTTGGACCGAGATGCCGGGCTCACAGTAGTGGTCGACAGAAACACCGTTTCTGCCACACCGCCCACGGCAGACCAAGTTTGCTACAGAGCCCTCTGTCGTTCCAAACATTTACGGGGCAAATCGTCGCCACATTGACCTGTGTCAGTTCCCAGGTGTCGGATCGGCATTAACGTATGGTTGTCACTGATACTGTTGAGATCAGACAATTATGACCGTCGACGATCCGTACCTGGGAAAAGTTCAGGCCATCCGTGGGTCAGTACTGGATATTCAGTTCCCACCCGGGTTGCCTTGCCTGGACGAGATGTTGCTTATCCGGGGAACCATACCGGCAGAGGTTCGGGCGCATCTATCGGCGGATAGGGTGAGGGCCGTGGCCCTGGATAACACGGCTGGTCTGAAGCGTGGTGACGCGGCCCTTCGGATGGGCAGCGGGCTGTCGGTGCCTGTGGGGCCGCATCTTCTGGGCCGGGTTGTCGATGTTGTGGGGCGCCCCCTGGATGGCCTTGGCCCGCTGCCCGCCGATGCGCCGCTTCGGTCCATTCATCAGCCGTCACCACCCTTGTCCCGGCGATCTGCGCGGCTGGAACCGCAATGGACCGGCATCAAGATTATCGACCTGCTGGCGCCGCTGGCGCGCGGGGGCAAGACAGCACTGTTTGGCGGTGCCGGCGTCGGTAAGACCGTCCTGATCATGGAACTGATCCGCACCGTGGTGGAGCGTGATGACGGTTTGTCGGTCTTTGCCGGGATCGGGGAGCGGTCGCGTGAGGCGGCGGAACTGCTGGACGATATGCGCGGCTCGGGCGTTTTGGAACGGACCGTCATGGTGCTGGGGCAGATGGCGGAACCGCCCGGTGCCCGCTGGCGTGCTGGCCTGACCGCCCTGACGCAGGCGGAATATTTCCGCGATGTCATGGGCCGCGATGTGCTGCTGCTCATGGATAATGTTTTCCGCTTCGTGCAGGCGGGTGCGGAGATTGCCGGCATGCTGGGCCATATGCCGGCCCGCGTCGGTTATCAGCCGACCATGGCGGGCGAGATCGGGATGCTGCAGGAACGCATCGCGTCGGTCGCCGGTGCCGCCATCACCTCCATCCAGGCGGTCTATGTCCCCGCCGATGATTTTACCGATCCCGCCGTGGCTGAACTGTTCAGCCATTTGGACGGGTCAATTGTGCTGTCGCGGGCCGTGGCGGCGGAAGGGCTTTATCCCGCTGTTGATCCGCTGGCATCCTCCACCCGCCTGATGGACCCGGATCTGGTGGGGCCACACCATTACCGGGTGGCCGCCGCCGTGCGGGCCGCGATCGCCCAATATCGCGCGCTGGAGGATATCATCGCCCTGCTGGGGGTGGATGAATTGTCGGCGGCCGACCGGCAGGTCGTGGGACGCGCCCGCCGCCTGCTGCGCTTCCTGACCCAGCCTTTCCACGTCACCGGCGGGTTCACGGGCCGCCAGGGGGTCAGCGTTGATATCCAGGATACCTTGGCCGGGTGCGAGGCGATCTTGAACGGCGATGCCGATGGCTGGGCCGAATCCTCCCTGTACATGACAGGCACCTTGGCCGATGCCCATGCGCGCGAAACCGGGGGAGGCAGGGCATGAGACTGCATATCCTGACCCCCCTGGCCACGATCCTGGACCGACCGGACATTGCCGAGATTTCAGCGCGCGATGACAGCGGCGCCTTTGGCATAAGGCCGGGGCATGCGCCGTTCCTGACGGCCCTACCGTCCAGCGTTCTGACGCTGCGCACCGAACACGGGGCCGTGCTCTATGCCGCTGTTGCGGGTGGCATGCTGCGGGTCCACCGCGACGGCGTGCATGTGACCTGTCCCGATGCGGCGGTGGGGCCGGACCTGGCCCCGCTGGCAGCGCGGGTGGCGGCGGAGAAGGCAGCCGGTCTGAACCGGCAGCGCGAAGGCGCAGCACAGGAGCGCACATTGCACGCGGCCCTGGTGCATCATCTTCTGGACAGTGTGACCGGCGACAAGGCGGGTGAGGCATGACCGATCCCGACCTGATCGACCCGATCCGCCGCGCGCAACGTGAACAGGAACGGGCAGCAGCGGAGAAACGGCGTGGCACCGGGGCAACCCTGGCGCTGATCGGCACCTTGGGCTGGCTGATCGTCCTGCCGCCCCTTGCCGGCCTGTTCCTGGGCCGTTGGCTGGACCGGACGGGCGACGGACGGTTCTGGACCCTGTCGCTGCTGTTCACGGGTGTGTTCGTGGGCTGCTGGGCGGCATGGCGGCGTATTGATGAGGGGCATCATGATGACTGAAACCTGGATCGCGGCTGCCCTTGGCCTGGTCGCAGGGGCCGGCGGGGGCTGGTTGTTCTTCCACCTTCTGGCGCTGAATATGCGCCTTTACGCCACGGGACAGGCGGTGGCGGCGGCGGCCTTGCACCTCGGACGCCTGGGGGTTGTGGCAGCGACGCTGCTGGCGGTGGTGGTGATGGGGGGTGCCCTGCCGCTGCTGGCGGTGCTTGCCGGCTTCCTGCTGGTGCGCCCCCTGCTGATGCGGCGATATGGGAGGGCGTGATGGAGCTTTCAGCCCCTTTCGACGCGCCGGTTGCCTTTGTCCTTGGGCCTTTTCCCATCACCTGGCCGGTGCTTTACGCCCTGCTGTGCAGCCTGTTGCTGACGCTTGTGGGGATCGGCTTGTCGGCCCGCGTCGCGACAGAGCTGGCGGGGCGACTGGGCACGGCGATAGAGGCCGTTATCGATCTGCTGCGCGCTGAACTGGATCAGGTCATGCAGACCGACAGCCGCCCCTTTCTGCCATTGCTGGGCGGGCTGTTCCTGTTCATCGCGACCGCCAACCTGATGGGACTGGTGCCGGGTCTGGGGGCGCCGACGGCGCATCTGGAAACGGCCATCGCCCTGGGTCTAGCCGTGTTCGGATCGGTGCATGTGCTGGGCGTGTACCGTCGCGGCTGGCGCGCCTATCTGGGCAGCTTCGCGCATCCGCGCTGGTGGATGCTGCCCCTGAACCTGCTGTCGGAACTGACCCGCACCCTGTCCTTGATCCTGCGCCTGTTCGGCAATGTGATGAGCGGCGAATTCGTCATCGCCATCGTGCTGTCGCTGGCAGGGTTCCTGGTGCCGGTGCCGTTGATGGCGCTGGAGGCACTGCTGGGCCTGATCCAGGCCTACATTTTCACCATTCTGGCCGCCGTCTTTATTGGCGGGGCCATCGGTTCCATTGAGAAGGGCTGACCCATGACCATTGAGATGATCAGTATCCTGGCCGCCGCCCTGGCCGTCAGCTTCGGTGCCATCGGCCCGGCCCTGGCGGAAGGACGGGCGGTCGCCGCCGCCCTGGACGCCATCGCCCGCCAACCGGATGCCGCCAACACCATTTCCCGAACCCTGTTCGTGGGGTTGGCGATGATCGAAACGACGGCCATCTATTGTCTGGTGATCGCGCTGCTGGTGCTGTTCGCCAATCCGTTCGTGGGCTGATGCCATGCATCTGGACCCGACGACACTGGCGTTGCAACTGGTCAACTTCCTGGCGCTTGTCCTGTTGTTGCGGCGGTTCCTGTTCCGGCCCGTGCTGGCCGCCATCGACCGGCGGGAGGCCGCGCAGACGGCGCGACGGCGGGACGCCGAAGGCGCTCTGGCCGAGGCACAGGCAGCACGGGATGCGGTCGCGGCTGACCGGGCCGCCCTTGCCACCGATGCCGCCCGCCTTCGGGCCGAAGCCCATGAGGCGGCAGAGGCAGAGCGGCGGCGCATTCTGGATGCCGCACGGCAATCGGCGGACGCGCTGCGGCAGGCAGCAGCCGACCGGATCGATGCAGAACGCCGACAGGCCGAAGCCGAACTGACGTCGCGGGCAGGCGATCTGGCCCTGACGCTGGCGCGGCGTCTGCTGACCGATGCGCAGCCGGAGATGGCGGACACACTCTTCGCCGCCGCCCTGACCGCCGACCTGTCCGGCATGGAGGCGGACCGCAAGGCCACGCTGCTGGGCGTCGATGGACCGCTGACCCTGACCATCGCGCGCGCCTGGCCGGATGAGCGACGTCAAGCGCTGCTGTCCTTGCTGCCGTCGGATCGGGTGGAATGGGTGATCGATCCCGACCTGATTGCCGGGGTGGAACTGTCCGCCCCGCATCACCTGATCGACCATAGCTGGCGTGCCGCGCTGACGACCGCGCGTGAGGGACTGCAAGCATGACCGACACGCTCTCCCTGGCACTGGCGGAATGGACGGGGCGACAGCAGGGCCGTTTGCGGGCCGATCCATTGCCGCCGCCCGGCTGGCGGCAACGCGGTCGCGTCAGCCATATTGGTGACGGCATCGCCCTGATCAGCGGGCTGGATAACGCCCCGGCTGACGGGATGCTGACCCTGCCCGGCGGCGTGCCCGGTCTGGTGCTGGACCTGGATCAGGACCGGCTGGGTTGTCTGCTGCTGGGCGATGGCAATGCCATCAAGGCGGGCGATCCCGTGTCCGTGGCCGAGGGCGTCCTGCGCGTGCCCGTGGGGGACGGCCTGCTGGGGCGGGTCATCGATCCGATAGGCCGGGCGCTTGACGGGGGCAAAGACCCCGTGCCCGACCGGATGGACCCGGTCGAACGGGCGGCCCCTGCCCTGACCGATCGCGGTACGGTGGCGGAGACCTTGCCCACCGGGACCACCATCATCGACGCGCTGTACCCGATTGGCCGGGGGCAGCGTGAGCTGATCGTGGGCGACAGGGCCACCGGCAAGACCAGTATCGCCGTCGATGCCATGCTGGCCCAGGCGCGGACCAACATCATCCCCATCTACTGCGCCATTGGTCAGCGCGCATCGGCGGTCGCCGATGTCATCACCAGCCTGAAGCTGGCGGGATTGATGGAGCGCGCGATTGTCATCGTCGCGGCCCCCGATGCCGCGCCGGGATTGCAATGGATCGCCCCCTTCGCCGCCATGACCATCGCCGAGTTCTTCCGCGACACCGGCCGGCATGCCCTGCTGGTGCTGGATGACCTGTCCAAGCATGCGGCCATGCACCGCCAGATCAGCCTGCTTCTGCAACGCCCGCCGGGCCGTGAGGCCTTTCCCGGTGATATTTTCCATCTGCATGCGCGCTTGCTGGAACGGTCGGCCAAACTGTTGGCGGCGGCGGGCGGCGGCTCGCTCACCTGCCTGCCGGTGGTGGAGACGCAGGCGGGTAACCTATCCGCCTATATCCCCACCAATCTGATTTCCATCACCGACGGGCAGATCGTTCTGGATGCAAGGCAATTCCAGTCGGGCCAGCGCCCCGCCGTGGATGTCGGACGTTCTGTCAGCCGAGTAGGTGCGCGGACCCAGCCCAAGGTGCTGCGGCAACTGGCCGAACAGTTGAAGCTGGAATATGCGCAGTTTCTGGAACTGGAGGCCTTTACCCGCTTCGGCGGTCTGGTGGATGAACGCACCCGCCAGACCGTGGAACGGGGGCGGCGGCTGCGCCTGCTGCTGGCGCAGCGCCAGGGCCGACCCCGCAGCTTAGGCGCGGAAGTGGCCCTGCTGCTGGCCCATGACGAAAACCTGACGGATGGGCTGGACCTGAGCGCCGTGGAACGGGTGCGCGATGCCATTGCGGCCCATGTGGACGGCACGGACCCGACCGACCTGGATGCCCTGCGCCGCATCATCGCCAAGGCCAAGGACGCCGCCGAATGAGCGTAGCCGCCCTTGAATACCGGCTTTCGACGCTGAGCGCCCTTCTGGGCGTGGTGGAGGCGCTGCGGTCCCTGACGGCTGCCAAGCAGCAGAAGGCCTTGTCCCTTCTGCCCGCGCTTGACGCCTATGCGGGGGAGGCGGCGCAGGCCATGGCCCTGCTGCACCCCGAACCGGCGGCGGCGGACAGTGTGGTGACGCTGGTATTGGGACCTGATGGCGGCTTCACCGGCGGGCTGGCCGGCCGGATCGTGGCGGCACTTCCCGACGGGTGGCGCCCGGTCGTTGTCGGCACGCGCATGGAGGCCGCCTTGCGTGCGCGGCATTGGCCGGTGGCCGACGTCCGGGCGGCATCGACAAACCTTGATGGCCTGCCAGCCCTGGCCGCGTCCTTGGCTGCCGCACTGCCCGCCAGTGCCGGCATCGCCGTGCTGTCGCCGCAGGGGCAAGCGATTGTGCGCACCGATCTGCCGCCGCTCCCCCGCCGGGCGGGCCGCTGTGACCTGCTGACCCAGATACCGGGCCCCGAACTGCTGGCCGCCGCAGGCCGGCAGGGCCGGGTGGCGCGGCTGCTGCGCCTGCTGCTAGCCAACCATATCGCAGAACAGATGGCCCGGCTGGCGACCCTAACGGGGGCCAGGGAACGTATCCGCGACCGGTGCGCTGACCTGTCGGTACAACTTTCCATGGCGCGCCAGGATCGTATCAGCCAGGAGATCGCCGATCTTTGGGCGGGCCGGCGGGTTATGCAACATTGAGATGAATCATGGTTGCTGATCGCATACGGTGATATTCATTCTCCAGGCGAATTTTATGGTTTCCGTCCGATGGCCCGTTCCGGTTCCTCCCGCTTCATTCTGACGTCGATCCTGGGCATTCTCGCCACGATCGGCCTTCTCTGGTTCGTGACCCATGCCAGCGGCGATGCCCGCTTCTTCTATAATGAGGAAGGGTTGGTGATCGTGGTCGGCGGGGTGATCTGTGTGGCGCTGCTGGCCTTTCGCGGCGACGAGATCAGGGCCGCGCTTTCCGCCCTTTCCGCCGTCTTTCGCCGGACCGGGGGCCTGGAACGGGAGGTCGCGGACCTGCTGGATGTGTCCAAGCTGCTTTATGGCAAGCAGATCGCCGCCGCCGACGACCGTGTACGCAAGGTCAGCAGCCCCTTTCTAAAACTGGGCCTGCAGATGGTGGTCGATGGTGCCTCGCTGGACGACATCATGCATGTCATGAACTGGCGTATCCAGAAGCAGGCGGAGGCGGAACAGGCCCAGTCGCGGTTCTTCCGCGTGCTGGCATCCTTTGCCCCTGCCTTCGGCCTGTTGGGCACGCTGGCCGGGATGGTGGGGATGCTGAAGCAACTGGGCGGCGGCGATATCGGCTTGATCGGATCGTCCATGGCCATTGCGATGCTGGCCACACTCTATGGTCTGATCCTGGCAAATCTGGTGTTCAAGCCGCTGGCCATCAAGCTTGAACAGCGGACGACGGAGCATGTGGCGCAGTTGAACATCCTGCTGGAAGGTGTGGTTCTGGCCCATCTGAACCGGTCCCCCTCCGTCATCCAGGAAACGCTCGCCACGTACCTGATGGATGTGCATGAGGAGGCGGGCCGTGGCCGCTGAGCCCGAACGCCGCCCCGCCGCACCCGCCCCCCGCCGGGATACCGCCGACCGGGCACGCGTCGCCGCCCGCTGGAGCAGCAGCGCCAGCATCCGTTCCAGCGAACCGGCGGAAGAGAGCGAGGAATGGGTCATCAGCTATATGGACATGGTCACGGTGTTGATGACCGTTTTCCTGGGCATGCTGGCCATTCTGGGCATGGATGGGCGTCTGGCCGCCCCCAATGAGGCGGAACGCGCGGCAGCGACGGCGGTGACAGAGGCGCTGCGTCAGGACGTGCCGGTGCCGCCCCCCTCCGCGCCGACCCCGCCGGAACCCATCCGGCCGGCAGTCCCCGCAGCATCCGTGCCGGCATCGTCGCCCGAGCCGGCGGCCCCGCCGCTGACGCCAGGCAACCGGCAATGGCTGGACCGGCTGGAGGCACTGGGCCTTCCTCCGGAGGTTGATATCAGCGCCACGGAACGCAAGGTGACCATCGTGGTTCGCGAACGTATCCTGTTCGCGTCGGGTTCCGCGACATTGCAGCCGGCGGCGATCAACCTGCTGCGCACGCTGGCACCATCCCTGGCGGCCTTGCCGGGCAGTATCACGGTGGAGGGGCACAGCGACGATCTGGCCATCAGCACCATCCGCTTCCCTTCCAACTGGGAATTGTCGGCGGCACGGGCGGCGGCGGTGGTGCGCGCCCTGGCCGGCATGGGGATCCCGCCCGCCCGATTGGGTGCGCTTGGTCTGGCTGACAGCCGTCCGGTAACCGCCGACCCCGCCCGGCGTGCCGAAAACCGGCGCGTGGAAATTGTCGTCGATACCGATGCCGTAACCGCCAATGTCGTAACGCGCTGAGGGTCAGCCCCCGAACAGCCGGGACCACCAGGAGGATGGCTTGGCCAGCTCATCCGCTGGCTCCACGCCTGCCTTGTCCGTCGGGCCGTTACCGGGTGCCATCCGCTCCCTGCGCTGATCGTCACCTACCCTCAGCCCGTCATGATAGGCGCGGGTGGCCGCCGCACCTTCGACGTAGCGGAGCCCCAGGGTGCGGGCATCCTCCAGCGCCTGATCATCCCGGCACCGTGTCAGGATGCAGCGCGTGCGGGCCACCGGTCCCAGCCAGGCAATCCCGCCGGACAGGTCCACCGGTGCCCCATCATCGCCCAGCCAGGGGATGCGATACCAGTCCACCACCGGCAGTTCGGTATCGGATGGGGCCAGGGCCGGGATATGGTCAACGGCAACCGCAACCTCATCCGCCTGCGCCTGACTGAGGGCCTTCCGGTACAGTTCCCGGTCGGCCACCCATTCCAGAAAGGGCATCTCCACCACCAGCTTGCCATGCAGCCGAGCCGGGAAGCGGGCCGTCATCTCCCGGAATTCCTCTCCCGCCACAGTGGCGGCATGCAGCTTGACGGCGATGGGCAGGGTGTGGACGGCATCATCCCGCAGCAGGTCGTAGAGCATGCGGCGGTCCAGAAGAGCCGTGGCCTGATCAAACAGCCAGGGTTCGCGCCGCATGTGCGTGGCGAACAGCCGGTCCAGCGCCTCGATGGAAACCGTCCGTTCCACCATCACGGGGACCAGCCCCTTCTCATCATCCAGCCGAAAGATGATCTGTTCACGCAACAGGGAGGAGAGATCGACCGCGTGCAGCGTTCGCTCCATCTCCATGAACTTGTCGAGGGCGTCGGCGGCGGGCGGCGCATCTGGATATTGCTCGCTGCCCATCTGTTCGACCAGATTGCGCACCGCATCGCCAAATCCATCGGCGTCGCGTGACAGATCGAACCATGTCGTCCGCAACTCCCCCCGGTGATGGGAAGCCAATGCCTCCTCCACCCGACCCAGAGCCTGACGCCGTTCCGTCAGCAGGCTATCGGGAATGGACAGGACCAGTTTGTCCTTGCCCATATCAAACAGAATGACGTTAGCACCATCAGCCGCCTGCTTATCATCGCCCACTAGCCACCGGCGCAGCGTACGCCGGAAGACCGGGTCATCTTTATGCAGTAACCCTGACAGGTCGAGAATCACGGCATGGCGTTCCGGCTTGTCTCGCCGGTAATGTTCTGCTGCTCCCAGCAACCCAGATACATTCTGCATCGCTACTCATCCTTCATATCGACGCATTCAGGCATACCACTGTATCCCCCTTCAATACAGTACGGATTACGGCATGATCGATGTGATATATTGTTCATGACAATCAAATACCAAAGAAAATCAATTTGATCGAGCAGTTTTCATAGTATATTTTGTGATAATAATATTTTAACATTACAATTAGATAATTATGCAATATAAATTGCGAGCTCTATATATAAATTACAATCATGGATGTAAGTTTGCGCAGAAAGCAGGATAAAATGAAAAATTCTACGAATTCTGACATTTTCATAATATTGGTCAAGTAGACCTCGGTCGGTGCCGGTTACGATTTACGCCATCCTGGGCACCGCGCTGAGCTTGCTGCCGCTGTGCCTAGGTATGTACTCGACTTGCTGGAACGGACAGTGACTGTGGCTGCGCCGGCGACGCAATGCTAGATGGCGATTGCGAACGCCATCGTCGTCGGCCTGACCCTCGCTACCCTGCTTACCCTGGTGGTCACGCCCTGGGCCTTGATGTTGAGCGCCCATCTGCAGACGCGGTGGGCGACGCGGATGAGGGCGCGGCTGGACCTGCGGGAACCCTTCCGCCGGCCCCTTGCTACGTCCGCTTATCGTCCCAGCAACCATCTCCCCAAACGACCACAACGGGGGCGCTTTCCGGACGTGCCGTTCGTAGCCATGTTCGCTGTCAGGGCATCGACCAGAACGGCGGAAAGACCGCAATGGCCATGGTCTGGTTCTCCTGTGAAATGCCATGTGAATGGATTGCAAGTTTACAGAAGATGAATTTTACTAAGTTATACTTTGTAAAAAGTTCCGAGCTTGAACCTTGAAGCGCGGTTTGAAACCGTGCTATTTTACCAAGCATGACTAGGCAAAGCATGGGAAAGCTAAACTTGCTGGAGCGGACGCTCCCTGACGGGCTGCTGGTGGATGCGGCCTGGATGGAGCAGCACGGCTATTCGACCAGCCTCCGCAGCCAGTATGTCGCAGCTGGCTGGCTGGTGCAGCCGGTTCGTGGCACCTACAAGCGGCCGCTTGGCAAGCTGACTTGGGAAAGAGCCGTCATCTCATTGCAAGCATTGATGAAGCATCCGTTGATCGTAGGCGGTCGGACCGCGCTTGAACTGCAAGGGCTTGGTCATTACGTCTCCGCCAGCGGGCCGGCGAGCATCCATCTTCATGGTGACGAACCCCCACCAGGCTGGCTTGCGAAACTGCCTTTCAAGGAGCGCTTCATCTTCCACAAGGCCCAGACCCTGTTCAGTGCAACGACTACCGCGGAGGGTCCGCTCAGCTTGGCTGGTGGCGATGACGGCGATGACCATGAACGAACCGGGGATCATGTTCGCCCGCTAACCATGAGCGCGCACTGGCCTCTGCTGGTTTCCACACCTGAACGGGCCTTTCTGGAATTGCTGGACGAACTGCCGAAACGAGAGACATTCCACAATGTCGATATGATCGCGGAAGGGCTGCGCTCGCTCAGTCCGGCCCGTCTCCAGAGGCTGCTGGAAGATTGCCGCAGCGTAAAGGTCAAGCGGCTGTTCTTCTGGTTTGCCGAACGACATGGCCATCGCTGGCTCAACCGGATCGACCGGGACCGTGTGTCGCTCGGCAGCGGCAAGCGCATGCTGGTCAAGGGTGGCCGGCTTGATCCGAAGTACCTGATAACCGTGCCGGAGGATCTTGGTGCCCCTGTCTGATCGCTACCGGGCGCAGGTCGCACTCCTGATCGCCGTGATGCCGTTCGTTGCGGCGGAAGAGGATTTCGCGCTGAAGGGCGGCACGGCGATCAACCTGTTTGTTCGCGACATGCCCCGCTTGTCGGTCGACATCGACCTGACATACCTGCCGATAGCCGGGCGCCCGGAATCCCTGTCCGCGATTGACGCCGGCATGAAGCGGATCGCCGCTGCCATCCGCAAGGGACTGCGCGGTGCGCATGTCACCGAAGTCCTGAACACACGCGAGCAGGTTGTCACGAAGCTGACAGTGCAGCGGGGGGATGCCCAGATCAAGATTGAGGTGACGCCCGTCCTGCGCGGCTGCGTCTTCGCACCGGAACTGCGCTCTGTGTCGGCCGCGGTGGAGCAGGCGTTCGGCTTTGCCGAAATGCAGGTTGTCTCGTTCGCTGATCTTTATGCCGGAAAGATCGTGGCCGCACTCGACCGGCAACATCCGCGGGACCTGTTCGACATCAGGGACCTGTTGGCCAACGAGGGTATCAATGATGAACTGCGCCGCGCCTTCATCGTCTATCTGGTCAGCCATGACCGGTTGATATTTGAACTGGTGGCACCCCGTCGCAAGGACCTAGCCCAGGAGTTCGCGCAGGGTTTCGAGGGCATGACGACGGAGCCCGTCGCTCTTGAGGACTTGGCGGCGGCGCGGGAGGCGTTGATTGCGACGATCATCGGCGGGATGCCGGCCGCGCATCGGGACTTCTTGCTGCGGTTCAAGCGTGGCGAGGCGGATTGGAGCCTCGTCGGGCTTCCCGAAGCGGCGAACCTGCCAGCCGTGCGGTGGAAGCAACTGAACCTGGACAAACTTGCCAAGACTGTCCGGGCACGTCTTGTCGATCAGCTGGGTGTAGCGCTGTTATCCTGACCATAATGTCCCATAGCCCCCGCCTGAGATGCAAAAGCAGCTATAAAGGACGAAAGGGGAGGGGGCACCCTACCTCTACGGTGCTGATTTCGCGCTTGCCCACGATCCCAAGGGTTGGACCGTGTATTTGTGATTGCGCCGCCGCTTTGCACTGATCGTCGCCTGCTTGGCAATGAAGTCCGAGACCTTCTCCATGGCATTCTTGACGGGGTCGGCAGCCAGATGGGCGTACCGGGCTGTGGTCTGCACTTGGGTATGTCCGAGCAACTTGCCGATCATCGGCAGCCCTTCGCCCAGGAACAGGGCGCCGCTGGCGAACGAGTGCCGCAGATCATGGATGCGGACATCATCCAGCCCGGCCTTCTTGCGGATGCGGCGCCAAGGCGGCTGCAAGTCGCTCAACCGGGCACCTTCCTTCGTGCCGGTGATCACCCAGGGATTGTCCTGTAGCCTGGGGATCGACCGCAGCACGGCGGCCACGGCTTCCCCGAAATGCACAACCTTCGCGCCCGTTTTGGAATCCGGCAAACGCAATGCCCGCGCCTGCCAATCCACATAGGGCCATTTCAAGGTCATGACTTCGCCCAGGCGGCAGCCCGTCAGCATCAGCAACCGGACGGCGGCGACTACGGCCGGAGGCTCTGAACCATCCGCTTCAACTTCGGCCAAGGTCCGGCCCAAGGAGGCGTACTCGTCGGCGCCAAGAAACCGCTCGCGTTTCTCTTCACGGTATTTCTTCACATGCAGGCAGGGATTGCTGCCGTCAGGCCGCAGCCCCCAAACCTCGGCCAGATTGAACATCTTGGACAGCACCCCCAGGGTCCGGTTGGCCTGATAGGGAATGTGCTGTAGGGATTGGTGCAGTTCGGCGACGTCCCGGCGCTCGATATCCAAGACCTTGCGGGTGCCGATCTCGGGATTGATGAACAACTCGACGGAGCGCCTGTACTCATATTGAGTGGAGGGCTTGCAGCGGACAGCGACATGTTCCTTGAGGAAGCGCTCGCCGAGCCCTTTGACCGTGGGCGATTTGCGGGCTACGTCAAGCTCCTTGACCGGGTCGTTGCCAGCTTTCGCCTGTGAGATGATTTCGTGTGCCTTAATCCGGGCTTTCTCGGCGGTGATAGGGCCATGCGTGCCGATCGTCACCTTCCGCAGCCGGCCTTTGACCCTCGTCATGGCAACATAGACCTTGCGGCCCGATGGCCAAACGCGCACGCCGAAGCCGCGAAGCTCATCATCCCAATGGACGGTTTCGACGGCTTCCGGCTCCAACTGTTCGACCACGCGCTTTGTCAGTTTCGCCATCATCAACCTCCTTGCCTGCCAAAAAACTGTGGTCATGCCACCGGTCCACAGGTAACATATAGGTAACAAGAGAGAGTGAAATTAGGGTAATTGAAGCGTATTTGAGAGACAATGGCTCATTGGGATTATTATTTATAAACAGCATGTTATGGGGAATAGGCTGGTGTCGTCGTATTTGATCGTATGAATACTTTTCAAACTCATAACCTGAAGGCCGCAGGTTCAAATCCTGCCCCCGCATCCAACTGGTCACACCAAAAGCCCCGTAATACCAACAGGTTACAGGGCTTATGTCTTTGGCTCTGGTTCTTTGCAATGACCCACTATTTAACGAAATCAATAACTTAGCTCAGCGGGTTCAAATCGAGGGTGCCGCCCCCTGCATCCAACACCAAAGCCCAGGGAAGAACCTGGACCCTGTCGGGGGTAGGTTCTTCTTACCCGGCTTTAAAATGCGATCGACTGAACCAACCCGCTTGCCGCCGCGGCCGGATCGTTCAAGGCCTTGTTCAGCAGGTGCTGTGCAGCCACCAGATCCTGCGCCACGATGCCCACCGACTTGTAGAGGGTAATGTCCCCAGGGGTGATGCGGCCCGGTGCCAGCCCCTCCAGCACATCGCCCGTGCCGCCGATAATGTGGCTCTCATCGATCAGACCTTGGGCAACTGCGTCCTGATAATCGCCGGCCAGCGCCAGGGTCGAGGGCTTGTAATCCACATAGAAGCGGCTGCGTAAAACGGCTTCGGCGTCGATCTCCCGATTCTGCGGGAAGCTGGAACCAACGACATTCAGATGGCAACCTGTCGGCAGCCACGCCCCCTGCAGGATGGGTTCCCGCGAGGCTGTGGTGGTGCAGATGATGTCTGCGGTCGCCACGGCCTCCTGCACGCTTCTTGCGGGCTCGACGCTGATCCCGTGCTTCGCCGACATTCGGCGGCAGAAGGCGGCGGCCTTCTCGGCCGAGCGGCCCCATACCGTGACATGGGTGATGGGCCGGACGACCTGCATAGCGGCGAGGTGCTGTTCCGCCTGCTCGCCATAGCCCAGTACGGCAAGGTCGCTCGATTCCGGACGTGACAGCAGGCGGGTGGCGAGCGCGCTGGCCGCCGCCGTGCGGATGCCGGTAATGGTGCCGCCATCGAAGATGCCAACCAGGGCGCCGTGTACCGCTTCGAACAGCAGTACTAGACCGCGATGGGAGGGGAGGCCGACATCGAAATTTCCGGGGAAGACGCTGACCACCTTGATGCCGAACGCTTCTGGTTCATCAATCCAGCCCGGCATCATGGATAGCAGGTTGCCCGGAACGGGCAGGTCAAGGCGGCTGCGTGGCGGCTGGCGCGTGCCGCCACGGGCCGTGCGGGCCATGCCATGAGCCACGGCCTCGATACATTCGGCCATGGGCAACAGGGCTTCAACCGCGTAGCGATCCAGAACGACGATGGACATCTTGTCTTTCTCCGTATTTTTGCTGACGGGGGGAGCGGTGGCATGCCGGAACCGGCATTTTCCAACCGACATTGGAATCAAATTCATTTATTCTGGCGCGAAATACCCTGGGGGCCATCGCGGCATCAGGCCGAACCAAGAGGGAAGAGTGACAACAAGGCGCAGACGCAACGCCGTGCAACGGGACCCGGGGCTGCCTCGGACCCGCAAGGGCCTGGAGACGCGGGACCGGCTGATCGATGCGGCGACCAGCATGGTCAACAGCATCGGTTATCAGGACCTGCGGCTGGCCGACATCGCGGCTGAGGCAAAGGTCCCATCCAGCCTGATCTACCGATATTTCAAGGGCAAGGCGCAGATCGTGCTGGCGGCCCTGACCAGGCTGCGCGACGAGGTGCAGGACTTGCTGGCGGCTGACAGCACAGGCAGCGCCTTCGACCGTATCCTGGACAAGAACCGCCGTATCATCAGCCTTTATGCAGGCAATCCCGGCCTCCTGCGCTGTATCATCTCCTTCGGCGCTGATGAGCCTGAATTCCAGCAGCTGTTCCGCGACATGTCGCAACGTTGGAATCAGGCCGTGGCGCGGTCCATCGCCCAGCAATTCGCGGACGCCCGTCTGACTGAGGGGGAGCGGTTGATGCTGGCCCATGCGCTGTGCAGCATGGTGGACAATTTCGTCTATGAATGTCTTGTCCTGCGCAGCCCGATCCTGACGCCTGTCTTCGCAGAAGACCGGGAGCATATGGCATTGTTCGTGTCTCTGCTCTGGCATCGGGCACTCTATCTCCGCGATCCGCCCGCCGATCGCATGGGTCGGTTCGCCGGCTTGGCCGGCTTTCATCTCTGACGGCGGTCGCGCGCTTGGGGATAGCCGGGATCACATCATGAAATGATATTGAAAACAACTTCATTTTTTTCAACTCCATCCGATATCCGGACCTGACTGGGCAGGGCCGGCCCAACTAGGCATGGGAAGGGATGGGTGTTAGGTTGTCTTACGCAATGTTCAGGGTACGGATCGTCGATGTCGCAGGGTGAAAACGGCACTGTCGCCACCAGCCGGGGTGTGCGCAGCCGGCAGCGCATAAAGGACGCTTGCAGGAAGGTGCTGGAGCGTGACGGCTACCGTGCGCTGCGCCTTGTCGATGTCGCGCAGGAGGCGGATGTCCCCATTTCGCTGTTGTACCATTACTATCCAGACCTTGAGAGCCTGGCCATGGAGGTGCTGCAAGAAGCGGTGACCGACATGATGGAACAACTGCGCAGATCCATGACGCAGGAAGGAAGGCAGCGCAGCCCCGACGGTTTCGATCCGCTGATGCGCGCCACGGCTGTCCTGGCCCGGCAATACGCCGAACGTCCCGGCATTATGCGCAGCCTGTTGCAGCTGGAGGATTCCGAGCCGCGTTTCGCCGTCTTCTATCAAGAGGTCAGCGCCGCCTGGAGCCGGCGTGTGGCGGCCAATACCCAGCGGCGCTTCGCCGATGCCGGCGTTGATCCGGCGGTCCATGCGGCCCTGGCCCATACGCTGGGCGGCATGGTGGATCGCGCCCTGTTCGATCTTTATGTCCAACCATTGCCGGAACTGGTGGAAGGCGAGCTGGACCCGGATCGTATCGCCCGCTTTCTGTCCATCCTCTGGTATCGTACAGTCTTCCTGGCCAACCCGCCTGCCGATCAGATGGGGGAGTTTGCGGGTATGGCGGATCTGAAGGCACAGGGCTAAATTCAGGGCGACGGCGTGTAACTGGTGATGAATTTCAGGATACGGGCCAGGACCGGCGCGTCATCCACCGTAAAACCGACAGTGACCGTATCCAGCCGGCTGAAGCACGGCAGGTCGACCAGCAGTTCAGCGTTCCAGTGGTTCTTGAACTGCACCTCCACCGTCAGCGGCGTATCCGGCAGCAGCGGCGTTGCTGTGGTCCTGGTGCGGACGGCATCGGCGGCGGCGCCCCTGATGCACGGCCCGTATGATGGCCGATCATCAGGCAGGCGGTGAAGGGGTCCGTCTCGATATCCTGCATCATGCCCAGCGGGCGCGGCCAGGACCGCATGACCTGTACATGATCAGGCAGCGTATCCAGCACCGGTTGAGTGCAAACAGCTCTAATCCCACCAGGGACGGAGATCAATCTCGACCCGGCTTGGCTTGCCCGGCCCGGTCTGGATGGTGAAAACTTCGTTCTCGTCCCTGGAATGGCGGCGGAAGACCTTGGCATCACCGCCCGTGATGGCCAGACGCAGCCTGTGTCCGCGCTTCAGCAGGGCGGCCAAGGGGAACAGGGAGAACCGAACCTCCATCACTTCCCCCGGCAAAACTGGCATCGCATCGGCCCGACGGAAGGAATGGGGGACGGGACCTTGGTCATAGGGTAGGGTGGAGGGGTCGGCCGGTTTGCGGTGGATGGCGCGCAGCATGCCCTCCGTCAGATAGGTGACGCGGCCATCGGGGGCCACATCCTCCAGATAGGCGAAGAAGGCCGGGTCGTCAGTGGCGCTGCTGGTGTGCAGCGTGAGGACCGGGGTGCCCGCCAACTCCATATCCGTCTGGAAAGCTGGACTGTCGAAGACCAGCAGCTTCGCATCCTCCGCCCGCCGGTCGGGATAGGCGGGAGGGGTGCCGAACTGCGTTGACCAGCGGGTGGCATCGCCCGTGGTGGCCGTGAAATCCACCTTGTGGGCGACGCTGCCCGCCGGTGCCGGCCCCGTGGACAGGGTGCCGTCCGGGGCCAGGTGGAAGGAATGCACCCGCGTGTCGGCGGGCGGCCAAACATGGCTCTCGCGAAACCGGCGTGCACCCATAACGTAGTAATGAATGATGCGCGGCGATGGCGCGCCACGCCGAACATTCTCCGTGAAGGCCAGATTATGGGCGAACTGTGCCTCAACAGTGGGCATGGGGTCACGCTGATCGGGAAAGAAGGGATCGGCCCCCACATCATGCTGATGGCTGTTGGCGGTGATCCACACTTCCATCGGCACGTCGGGGGCGGAGCGGAAGCGGGCCAGCGCGGCTTCCGCCGTGCCGCCATCGACCCAGGACCCCCAATATTGTACGGGTTTGTGCAGCGCCCGTATGGCGGCCAGGGCCGAGGCGGGGGAAGAGTTGAATAGGCTGTGGCCGTTCAATCCCGGATCGTCGCGAAACTGCGCGTCCATATAATCTCCGGGTGCCCAGCGTTCCCGTCCCGTCACCGCCTGCCGCATCAGCTGGTAATCTTCGTCCCCATCGACAGGCTGCAAGGCGGGGAACAGTTTGGGGCAGTCGGCGGGTCGCGCCACGCAGTCGAAATCCTCCCGTCCGGCGCGGCCGGTGTCGATGCGCTGGGTAAAGCCACCCCATTCGGTCAGGAACCAGTCATTGGATACGCCGCCCGGCATGAACAGATGCAGATAGGCGTCGAAATCCGTCTGGCGGGGCAAGGCGCCCTTCAGGGCCGGGGCGGGGATGGCCGTCGACCAGTCCGAGGTATCGGCCATGTAGGAGACGCCATGGGTGAAGACCTCCCCGCTGGACCAGGGCTGGCCGGCCAGATGCGCGATGATCGCCGGCATATCGGCCTGTTCTTCCGGTCCGATATCCACATGGCGCGCGCCGAAAGACGCGGTGGACCCGCGCGTATCAATGATGGCGACGACATAGCCCGCCTTTCGCCAGCGTGCATAATCGGGGTTGGAGAGATAGACGCTCGCCCGCCCATAGCGGGTCTGCACCAGCAGGACCGGTGATCTCTCCGCCGGCGGCTTGCCGTTGGGGAAATAGAGGCTGAGCGCCAGCCGTATCCCGTCCCGCATGGGCAGGTAATAGGATTGGTCGCTCCAGCCTTCCGTCTTTTGCCCGGCCTCCGCGCCGGTTGTGACCACGTCGCCCAACCGCCCGCTCATCAGAAATCCACCCGCAGTTTGATACCAAAGGTCCGGGGCTCGCCCGGTATCGCCCGCTTCTGCCCGACCGCGTCCATATCATAGAGGTCGAACCGGCTGGCGGTGTAGTGCGGCGTCTTCGCTACCGGGGCCAGGGGGTTCCAGTTGTCCGAAGAATGCCGGCCCGGCGACCTGAGTCCCATGAAGATCTCCAGTTTTATGAAATTGAAAGCAACTTCACTATTGAAACATCGACCCCGTTGGTGTGTCAATAAGGGCTGTCGGTCGGACCATGTGTCATGGATGTGAAGCGGTACCGGCGGAACTGATGCGGGAGACGGGATATGCGCGTTGTGACCATGGCCATGCTGGCCGCTCTGGGCCTGTTGGTTCCTGTGGCGGCAGGGGCGGAGGCCTTGCGGCTGGGCAACGGGCCCGACATCTCAACGCTGGACTGGCAGAAGGCCTCCACCGTGTTCGAGATGCGGATCGCCAACGATATCTGTGAGGGGCTGCTGGCCTATGGTGCCCGGGGCGAGGCCATTCCCGGCGTGGCCACAGGCTGGACCCTGTCCAAGGATGGCCTGACTTATACGTTCACGCTGCGGACGGATGCGCGCTGGTCGGACGGAAGCCCTGTGACAGCCGATGATTTCGTGGCCGCCTGGCGCCGGCTGGTGACGCCGGCCACGGCGGCAGCGCAGGCGGATAAACTGCTCCACCTGGCGAATGCGCAGGCCATCATCACGGGTAAGGCCGACCCGGCGACGCTGGGCGTCAAGGCGGTGGACGCCCATACCCTGGTCGTGCAACTGGCCCGCCGGCAGGCGGATTTCACGGCCTATCTGCCCCAGGCCATGCTGTGCCCCGTCCACCGGTCCAGCCTGACCCAGGGGGCGAATGACCGGGCGCTGCCCCTCTCCAACGGTGCCTATATGGCGGTGGCACGGGAACCGCAATCGCTGGTCCGGTTGCAGAAGAACCCCCATTACTGGGATACCGCTACCGTCGCCACGGAGATTGTGGAATATCATGTCACGGAGGATCAGCAGACCGAACTGAAACGGTTCCGCACCGGCGACCTGCATATGACAGTGTCGGTTCCGCCGGGTCAACTGGATGCGATCAGGGCGGAATGGGGTGAGGCGCTGATGGTCTATCCCAGCGCCGGCGTCCTCTATCTCAGCCCCAATCTGACACGGGAGCCTTGGGCGACGCAGGTGAAGCTGCGTCAGGCGATCAGCATGGCCATCGACCGGGAGGTGATCTCGCAGAAGGTGCTGCGCAGCGGGGAAACGCCGCTTCTCACCTTCGTGCCGACCGGCATTCCCGGCTATACGGCGTCGCCTCTGCCATGGGCCACCCTGTCCCAGGCCGACCGAGACGCCAAGGCGCGGCAATTGCTGGCAGAGGCGGGATACGGCAAGGACAAGCCGCTGTCGATTGAGATCCTGCATCCCACGGGTGACCGGTTCCGGCAGATCAATATCGCCGTCGCCGCCATGCTGAAACAGAAGCTGGGTATCACCGTCACCCTGCATAATCAGGAGACGAAGTCGGTGGTGACGCATCTGCGGGCCCGCGACTATACCGACCTGGCCATGAATGGCTGGAATTCGGATCAGCCCGTGACCTATCTGGACCTGCTGGACGGCGACCGGGGCGGCTTCGGGCCGGGATATCACAATCCCGCCTTCACCAAGCTGCTGGAAGTGGCGCGTGAGCAGCCCGACCTGTCCGGTATGTATGACAAGCTGGCCGAAGCCGAAAGCCTCGCAATGGCCGACGCCCCTGTGATCCCGCTGCTGCAGGTCTCGCGCAAGCTGCTGGTCTCAACCCGCGTTAAGGGCATGCAGCCGGCGCCGGGAACGGTCACACCGGCCCGGTTCCTTCGGCTGCTGCCGGCGAAGTCCTGAAGCAGAAACCGCCCGGCGTATTGGTTACGCCGGGCGGTTTGTTTGCCAAAAAAGTGAAGACGGGTTGACCGTCAATCCTCCCGCACCAGCACGCCCAGCCATTCCGCCACGATGGCGGGCTGGTCGCTGCCTTCGATCTCGATGGTGCAATTGTTGGTGATCAGCATACCCAGCGCATGTTCCTTTACGTCCGCCAGCGCCATGCGCAGCCGGACGCGTGACCCGACATGCACCGGGGAGACGAAACGCACCCGGTTCAGCCCGTAATTCAGCTGATATTTCGACCCGCGCGGCAGGCCGATATCATTGGCCAGATGGGTCAGCATGCCCAGCGTCAGGAAGCCGAAGATGATGGTGCCGCCAAACGGCCCTTCACGCCGCGCCCAATCGGGATCGATATGCAGCGGGTCGGGATCGCGGGTGGCGCGGGCGAAAAGGTCGTTATCCTCCTGCCCCAGCGTGATCCAGCGGGACACGCCCAGTTCAGCGCCGATCAGGGTCGACAGGTCGTCCATATGGGGACGCATGGTGGTGGTCATTCCCTTATCCTTATTGTTCAGTGCCAGCCATTGACGCGCCGCCAGATGTCCGGCGCGTGGCTGTCGGAGCGGATGTGGTAGAAATCGTGGGCCGCCGCCGTCATGCAGGCATGGTTGGGCAGGACCTCCACCCGTGTGCCCACGGGCAGCAGCCAGGTCAGGTCCAGCCCGTGCGGGCCACGGAGATAGCCCTGTTCCTGCGCCACCTTGGCGATGAACAGGCCGGGCGGGGCGGGGGTGTCACCGATGCGGGCGACGATCCCGTAATGCCCGTCGGCACCTGTATCCTTGGACAGGGCCAGCGCGCCGGCATCCACCAGGGCATGGCCGCCGGGATGGTGGCTCAACACCTCCGTCACCACGCGCAGCGCGATGTCGCCCGGACCACAGACGCTGATGGCGGCCTGTGTCAGGTCCAGGAACTGGTAATTGCCGGGGCGGATTTCCGTGATGCCGGACAGGTCGTCGGCCAGCAGCGCCGTGGGTGTCGATCCGATGCTGACGGTGGGCACGGGCAGGCCGATATCGCGTAACAGGGTGGCGGCGGCGACGGTGGCCGATACCTCCTGCCGCGCGACACGACGGACGGCGTCGGCATCGCGGCAATCATAGGCCTGACCGGCATGGGTCATGACCCCGGCCAGAGACAGGCCAGGATGATCGTGGATCAGACGGCCCAGCACCGGCAGGTGCGGGTCGTCCGGGTGCAGGCCCGACCGGCCATAACCGCAATCGATGTCGATGAGGACCGGCAGCCGCAGCCCGCAGGACTGCGCCTCTGCCCCGACCGCCGCCGCAACGGTGGCGTCTTCGGCCAGGATGGTGATTTGCGCACCCGTGGCCGCGCCCAACGCCGCGATTTCCGTCACTTTTGCCGGGGTGGTGGTGACGGCGTAGAGGATGTCGCGGAACCCGGCATCGGCGAAATGCCGGGCCTCGCGCAGGGTGGACACAGTGATGGAGCCGGCCTGCCCGCCATGGGCGGCCAGCGCGATTTCCACCGACTTGGTCGTTTTCATATGCGGGCGCAGCCGCACGCCATGCCGGGCGGCGATAGACCGCATCCTTTCCAGATTGCGGTCCAGCACGTCACGGTCGACGACCAGATACGGGGTTGGCGGGCCAGCCTTCATCATCAGAAGCGCGCCTTGAATTCGACGCCCCATAGACGCGGGTCGCCCAAGGTCACGCCCTTGGTGTCGGAGAAGGGGATGCCTGTGCCGCCGCCATTGATGTAATGCCGGTCGAACAGGTTCTGCGCATAGACCGACAGTTCATAGGCACCGTCGTTGAAGCGCAGGCCCGCCTTGCCGCCCACCAGGCCATAGCCCGACTGCGACAGGTCCGGGTCCTGTTCCAGGGTGAAGAACTGCCCGGATTTGTAGGTGTAATCAGCCCGGAAATAGCCGGTGATGCCCGCCGTCACCTCCCGCTCATAACCGGCGGTGAGCGTGGTGGTCCATTCCGGCGCGCGCAGCATGCGCTTGCCGGACAGATCGCAGGTGCGGGCCGCACTGCCGGCGGGGCAGGGGGCGTTGGCGAAATCATCGTAGCTGGCATCCAGATAGCCGGCAGATGCCTGCAACAGCAATTCCTTCGTCGCCTTGAATTCCAGCTCCAACTCCACGCCCTTGCTGGTGGCGCTGGCGGCGTTGGAGACGATGAAACGGTTGGTGACGAAGGTGGAGACCTGCAGGTCGCTGTAATCGAGATAGAAGCCGGTCAGCGTGGCGTTCAGGCGGCGCGGCACCAGCGTGGATTTCAGCCCCAGCTCATAATTCGTCGCCTTTTCCGACTTGAATTCGGTGTCGGCGGCGCTGTTGATCAGGCCCGTGCTGAACCCGCCACCCTTGAAGCCCCGGCTGACGGTCGCATAGGCCATGGTGTCGTCGTTGAACCGGTACTGCGCCGTCAGCTTGGGCGAGAGGTTGTTCTCCGTCAGCCCGGCGGTGAAGACCGGGATCGGCGGCGGGAAGCCCAGCGGCACGAAGAGCGGGTTCACCTTCGACTGGTCGTGGCGGACATCCTTGGTCTCGTGGCTGTAGCGCAGGCCCGCCGTCAGGCTGAACTGCTCCGTCACGTCATAGGTGCCTTCGGCGTAGGCGGCATAGCTGTCGGTTTCGGTTCGCACGAAGGCCGGGGCCACGGACCCCGCCGGCACCACCAGCGCCCCGCCGGTCAGCACCCCGGTCAGAACAGAGAAATGCGGGCCGACGGAGGCGACCTGATTGCCCTTCAGGATCTGGTGGAAATAATAGAGGCCGGCCGTGTAGCGGAAATGATCCCGCTGTGCCGCGACATAGCGCAGTTCCTGGCTGAACTGGTGCTGCTTCTCCCGCAGGCCCGACTGCACCAGCGACAGGGGCGTGAAGTCATTGTCGCTTTGATTGTCGAAGGTGAAGCCGCGCAAGGCGCTGATGGAGGTGACCGTATCCTCGCCCGTGTCCCAATCGATGGTGGCGGATGTGCCCCAGACGCGGCGGTTTTCATTGTTCGGCGCATCAAAGGCGGTGGTGCGGTCGAACAAAGGCGGCACCGTCAGGGGCACGCCCACGGCCTGGGCGAAACCGCCAACCGTGCCGCCCAATGTCAGGACCGACTTGCTGTCGCCCGTACCGTCATCGCGGCTGCCATCGGCGGACAGGCGGATCGTCACGGTTTCCGACGGGCGCGCCTCCAGCGTCAGGCGCGCGGTCTCGCTGTTGATGTCATTAACCTTGCGGCCCTGGAAGCTGTTGGTCAGCAGACCGTCGCGGCGCGTGACGGCGGCCGATGCGCGGAACGCGAAGGCGTCACCCAGCGGGGCAGAGACGGTGGCGCGGTAGCGCTGCGCGTCGTGATTGCCAAAGCGGATATCGGCCACCGCCTCCGGCTCCTTTGCCGGGCGCCTGGTGATGATGTTGATGGCGCCGCCGGTGGTGTTCTTGCCATAGAGCGTGCCCTGCGGCCCGCGCAGCACCTCCACCCGTTCCAGGTCGATGAGGTCGCTGTTCAAGGTCGTGGCGCGGCCCTGATAGACCCCGTCGACGGAGACCGAGACGCTGCCCTCCGTGCCCAGATTGTTCACGTCCGAGGTGATGCCGCGGATGGAGATGCGGCCAGAGCGCAGGGAATTGTTGTTGTCCAGCGACACGTTGGGGATCAGGCGCATGGCCTGGTCCACGGTGCCGACACCGGCCCGTTCCAGCGCATCGCCGGAAATGGCCGTGATGGACAAAGGTACATCCATCGGATTCTCGATGCGCCGCTGTGCCGTGACGATGATCTCCTCCAGCACGATCATTTCCTGCGCCTGCCCGGCAGTGGCTGCCGTCAGGGCCAGGATGGAGGCGCATGCCAGCCGTACCCGCTTGTTTTCCCGTACCATAAAAACCCCCTTGTTCTAGTTGTTGATGCCGGCGGTCCCGGCCCTTGCATGTGGTATTTTTAGAAATCGAACACAATTTCACTTTTAAGGCAAGCGCTGTTGCGGCAGTGACCTTCCGTAGGTCAGGTCGAGCGCGCCGCGCGAGCCCTGACAGTCTTGCGGTAAGGCCTTTTCTGTCAGGGCTCGGCTTTCGCCTCGACCTGACCTACGTCACCTGCCAGCATCCCCGCCACCTGTGCCTTCAACGCCTGCTTGTCCAGCTTGCCGATGGGCAGCAGGGGCAGGGATTCTGTAAGGATGAAACGCTTGGGCACCTTGTAATTGGCCATGTGCGCTCGGCAATGGGCGGCCAATTCCGCAGGGTTCGGCGGTGGATGGCCGGCGCGCGGCTGGATGAAGGCGTATCCCACTTCTCGGTAAAGCGGGTCGGGTACGCCAACGACGGCGGCCAGTTCCACGGCGGGGTGGGTTTCGATTACCTGTTCCACCTCCCGCGGGTAGACATTATAGCCGCCGGATTTGAACATCTCCTTCAGCCGACCGACGATGCGCCAACCCAGGTCTGGCACGATCTCCGCCAGATCACCCGTTCGCATCCAGCCATCCGGCGTGAAGCTTTCGGCGGTCGCATCGGGCCGGTTGAAATAGCCCTGCATGATCCAGCCGCCCCGCACCTGGATTTCGCCCGCTACCCCGTCGGGCACCGGGTTGCCGTCTGCGTCCGCCAGGCGGATGTCATAACGCGGATCGGGCCAGCCGATGCTGCCGGCCAGCACCGCGATGTCGGCGTCTGGGCGGGTGAAGGTGATGTTACCCGTCGTTTCCGTCATGCCGAAGCAGGTGACCAGCCGCTTGCCCAGTGCCGCCAGCTGGCATACCAGCGCCTCTGGTGCTGCCGCCCCAGACCAGACGATGTCGCGCAGATGCGACAGGTCGGCATGGGCGAAGGCCGGATCATCCATCACCAGTTGGAACATGGTGGGGATCTGGCCCCAGACGCTGACCCGTTCGGCCGCCAGCACATGGACGGTGCCGGCGGGGTCGAAGCTTTCCATGAAGATGATGGCCCCACCCTGGACCAGGGTGGCGCAGGATACGTCGCCGACGCTGCCAATATGGTTGATGGGCAGGTTGTTCAGCATGCGCATGCCGGGTCCGCCGAAATGGTCGCCCTGGATCAGGGAGCATTCGACCAGCCCGCGTTGACGCAGCACAGCCCCCTTGGGCCGGCCCGTCGAGCCGGAGGTGTAGACGATCAGGGCCGGGCTGTCGGCGGTCACCGTTTCGCGGGCGGCGGCCAGCAGGGCAGGCGACAGGTTTTCACCCGCCGCCAGATGGCGCGGGTGCAGATTATCGCCCTGCACCTCCAGAACCGCGCGAATCGACGGCACCTCCCGCGCCAGTTCCGACAATTCGGCCGGATAATCGCGTCCGCCAAAGCCGGGAACGGTGATGACCAGCGACGGTTGCGCGTCGGTCAGGACATGGCGGAATTCCGCCGTGCGGTATTTGGGGTTCAGTCCGGTCCAGATGCCGCCAATGCCGCAGGTGGCCAGGAACAGGGTCCAGAAGGCCGGGCAGGGCGGGGCCAGCATCGCCACCCGGTCCCCCGGCCGTATCCCCAGGGCCAGCAATGCCCGCTGCGCCGCCGTCACCTGCGCATGCAGGGTGGCGTAGGACAGGCGGCGTCCATTCAGCACGGCGGCGTCGCTGTCGGGCGTGTGATGGGCGTAATGGCCCAGATAATCGCCCAGTCGGGGCAGGGCGGGGATGTCTGGAGGCAGCAGACGCATTGCGGTCACTCCACCATGTCCAAGCCGGCATGAAGGGCCAGCGACGCCACGGACTGGATCAGCATCATGGTGGCCGTCAGGTCGGCCACCCCGGTTTCAGCCAGATTGGTCAGCAATGCCAGGGTGATGCCGCTTTCCGGCTCGACAAAGCCCGCCGACAGATAGCCCAGCACCCGCCCGCCATGGCCCCAGCAGGGGATGCCCCCGAACATCCGGCATTCCAGGCCCAGCGCATAGGCGGTACGCATCCCTTGATGGGGGTCCGCGACCTGTGTGGCCAGACAGTCGGCAAGGCCGATGCCGCCGGCGCTTCCGTCCCGCAAGCATTGATACCAATGCAGCAGATCGCCCAGGTCGGACACCATGGCCCCTGAGGAACCGGCCCAGAACAGGTCCCCGCCATCGGCCATATCCGCGAAATCCAGTGTCGGGTCAGGACGGTACCAGCCGGAGGCCATCAATCCCGGCGGGAGGTCCGCTCGTCGTCGGCCCAGGCGCGTCTGGTTCAGGCCCAGGGGGGCCAAGACCCGATCCCGCAGCAGGCTTTCATAGGGCGTCCCGGTAGCGCGCGCCATGACATGGGCGGCCAGGGCGTAGCCGTAATTATTGTATTCGAACCGCTCTCCTGCCGCAAAATGCCGGCCATCGGCCAGGGAAAGGGTTTCCAGTTCATCGAACCCCACCTCCCGATCCGGCAGGCGTTTGGGCGGGGTCAGCAGGGCATGACCATTGCCCAGGCCGGATTGGTGGGTCAGCAATTGCCGCATCGTCACCTCGCCCCCATGGCGAAGGTCGGCGGCATAGTCCGCGACGGGCCGGTCCAGGTCCAGCAACCCGGCCTTGATCAGCGACAGGGCCGTGACGGCAGTGAAGCTCTTGCTCTGGCTGCCGATACAGAACTGATAGCCGGGTGTGACAGCCTGCGTCCGGGCGATATCCGCATGCCCCGCCGCCAGCAGCAGGGGCGCACGGCCCGGTACGGCAAGCCCCAGCACCGCCCCGATGGTGCCCTGCCGGCACAGGTCGGCCAGGGCCAGGGATAGCCGGTGCGGAATATCGCGAAGGGGATGGTCTGCACGCATCACGGCCTCTTTCATTCGGCAAACGGGCGGGGCCAGGCATAGGGCGAGGCATCGATATCCGTGACATGCCCGTCGATGATATCGGCCAGCAGCCGGCCCGACCCGCAGGCCATGGTCCAGCCCAGGGTACCGTGGCCGGTGTTGAGGTAGAGACCTTTGGTGCCGCTTTCCCCCACCAGCGGCACACCATTGGGCGTCATGGGGCGCAGGCCGGTCCAGAACTGGATCGCCGCCATGTCAGCGGCACCGGGGAACAGGTCGGCAATCACATGGCGCACGGTATCGCACCGCGCCGGGGTCAGCCGGTGATCCGGCCCCGCCAGTTCCGCGATGCCGGCGGCCCGGATGCGGTCACCCAGGCGGGTGACAGCGATCTTGTAATGATCATCCAGCAGGGTGGAAACGGGTGCCCGTTCCGCATCTACGATGGGGACCGTGGCCGAATAGCCCTTCACGGGCAGGACGGGCAAATCCAGCCCCAATGGGCGCAGCAGCCGGGCGGTTTCATGGCCGGCGGCCACCACCACGGCATCGGCGGCGTGGAAGCGCCCGCCGACCATCACGCCGGTCACCCGATCACCCGCCTGCACGACCTGCGTCGCGGCTGTGCCCAGATGCAACGCGACGCCATCCTGCTGCAACCGGTTAGCCAGCGCGTGCGTAAAAAGCTGGCAATCCCCCGTCTCATCACCCGGCATCAGCAGACCGCCGGCCAGCCCGTCCACCATATGCGCCAGGCCCGGTTCCCGCGCCACGCATTCACGCGGGGTCAGCAGGGAATGCGGGACGTTCAGGGTGGTCAGCACATGGCTGTCGGCGGTCGACGCGTCCATGGCCTTCTGCGTCCGGAACAATTGCAGCGTGCCGCGCTGTCCATCATCATAGCGCAGGCCCGTCTCCGTGCGCAGGGCGGCCAGGGCCTGCTGGCTGTACCGGGCCAGCGACAGCATCCAGGTCTTGTTACGGCGATAGCGGGCGGCGGTGCAGTTGCGCAGCATCCAGCGCAGCCAGCGCCATTGCCGCCAGTCGGTGGAACCATGGATCAACAAGGGCGGATGCGCGCTGACCATCCAGCGCAGCGCCTTCAACGGAATGCCGGGTGCCGCCCAGGGGCTGGCATAGCCCCAGCTGATCTGTCCGGCATTGGCGTGACTGGCCCCGTCGGCAACGGCGGGGGCGGCATCAATGATGCTGACCTCGTGCCCCGCTTGGCGCAGGTAATGGGCGCTGGTGACGCCAATGACGCCCGCCCCGATGATCAGGATACGCATGGATGCGGCTCCGCAATTCACTATTCATTGAGTGTGCCAAAAACTGAACTTGAAAACAATATCATTTTATGGTGCCATCAATTCCACCAAAGTGCGGAGAGGGGTGATGGTGTTGCTGCGTTCGATCATGGGGGTGACCCTGCTGCTGGCGGGTTTGTCATCACCGGCGGTACGGGCCGAAATCCCTGATGACCCGGCGACCTTCGCGGCTTTTGCTGAAAGGGCGCTGTTCGCCAAACTGGCGGATCGGCAGGTGGCCGGTGCTGTGCTGATCGCTGTGAAGGATGGGCAGGTGTTCCATGCCCGCGCCTATGGTATGGCCGATCTGGAGGCCAAGCTGCCCGTGGACATTGATCATACCATGTTCCCGCTGGCCTCCATCACCAAGACCTTCACGGCGACGGCGGTCGCACAGCTGGTGATGGAAGGGCGGCTGGGGCTGGACGATCCCGTGCAGCGGCATTTGTCCTTCCCCTTGCACCAGGGGCCGGGGCGGGCGGTGACGCTGCGCGACCTGCTGACCCATGCGTCGGGCATGCCTGACCGGATGATCGGCAGCTCCGCCTGGGATGCCGACAGCCTGTTGCCGCTGAAGACCTATCTGTCCGATCGGCAGCCGGCCCCGCTGCTGCCGCCGGGCCAGTTCCATTCCTACAGCAATTACGGGACGGCACTGGTGTCCGGTGTGTTGGAGCAGGTGACGGGCCGTGATCATGCAGCATTGCTGCGCGACCGTATCCTGTCGCCCCTGGGCATGGATAACAGCCGCTTCAACCTGCCGGGGGCGGCGCCTGCCGCCGATCCCGCCGCCATGCCGGCCCGCACCTATGAACCGGGGCCTGACGGGCGGCTTTACCCCGTTCCCGTTGAATATTCACTGAATATCGGGGCGGCGGGCTTGCAGGCCAGCGCCAACGACATGGCCCGCTACATGGCAGCCTATCTGGAAGGTGCTGCGGGCCACGATACAATATTGATGCCGCCGTCCGGCATTGGGGAGTTGCTGCGGCGTCAGGGGGGGAACCCCGATATCGGCACAACGCTGGGTCTCATCTGGCAGCGCCGGCAGGTGGGGGGCACGCTGGTCGTCGGTCATTCCGGTGGTGAACGGGGCCTGTCGGCTGACCTGCGGCTGTTTCCCGAAAAGGGCTTTGGCTATTTCCTGGCCATTACCGGGAATGGCGGTTTCCTGACCGGTGATTTCCTGTCGTCCTTCCTGGAGACCTATCTGCCAGACCCGGCGCCGGCACTGGTGCCGCTGCCCGATGCGGCGCAGCGTGCAGCGTCTGTCGCCGGCACCTATCAGGATTTCCGCTTCATCGACCCCGATCCGCTGCTGATGCTGTCGATGCTGACGGAGTTCCGATTGAGTGCGGATGATGATGGCGTGCTGACGCTGGCCATGCCGGGCCTTTATGGCGGCACGGCCCCGCGCTTCATGGAAACCGCGCCCGACCGGTTCAGCCTGCTGCCTGGTGATAATGGCCGGCGTGTGGGGCGGACCCTGTCGGTCGTGCGCGACGCGGCCGGCGCTGTGGCGTCCATCCATCTGGACATCGCGGGCTACAACCTGTCCGCCCTGCCGCAGCCCTGGTACCGGCAGGCCGGCGTGAAGCTGCCGCTGCTGTTGGTCGGGCTGGGGTCGGCCTTGGCCATGCTGGTGCTGGCGACGGTGCTGTTCGCTCGCCGCCCGGCGTTGCGGCCCGGCATGACGGTGCTGGGGCTGTCGGCACTCAGCATCCTGGCTTTCCCGCTCTGGGTGGGTTTGGTTCTGGCCGGGGGCTCGCAATGGGATCTGCTGTACGGCATGGGCTATCTGGGGCTGCGGCCCGCCTTCGTGCTGCCCTGGCTGTCGGCCATGCTGCTGGCCCTGGCAGTTCCTGTCCTGTGGCACCGGCGTATGCAGGCCGGTCCGGTGATGCGCAGCGTCCTGGCTGGCGGCGTCGTGCTGCTGGCGCTGTATCTGGCCCTACTGGCGGCCAACGGGCAGTTCGTGCTGTCCATTCCCTGATCCGTTGCGACAAGAAGGGCTGTCCGATGCATATCTTCATCGCCGGCTTCGGGTGCGAGGTGAACAGTTTCGTCACCGCCCGCGCCACCCTGGATGATTTCGCGGGCCATTGCCTTTATCGCGAAGGCACCGACCCCCGCATGGCCACGCCCACCAACGGCCATAGCGATATGGTCGCCCTGGCCCAGGCCGATGGGCACTGTGTCCTAGGCGGCACGGTCGCCTTCGCCCCGCCGACGGGGCCGCTGCGGCTGGAGTGCTGGCAGCATCTGCGCGCCCGTATCCTGAATGACCTGCGTGCCGCAGGTCCCGTGGATATCGTGTTGATGAACCTGCATGGCGCCACCCTGGCGGAGGATGGCAGCCATTGCGAGGCGGTTCTGATGGCCGATATCCGGGCAGCGCTGGGCGGGGATGTGGTTGTTGGCGCCTTGCTGGACCTGCATGGCCACCTGTCGCCGGGTCTGCTGGAAAGCTGCGACCTGCTGGTCGCCTACAAGCATTATCCCCATACCGACATCGCCGCGCGTGCCGGGGAACTGTATCGTCTGGCGGTGGCCACCGCGCAGGGGCGGATCAGGCCGCGCATGGTCATGATCCCGGTACCGGCCATCGGTGCCTTCCCCACGGTACGCCCGGCCATGGCCGATTTCGTGGACTGGATGGGCGCGATGGAGGAGCCGCATGGCATCCTGTCCGTTTCGCTGATCCATGGCTTTCCCTGGGGCGATCATGCCGACGCCGGGGTGCGCGCCCTGGCCATCGGCAATGGTGATCTGGCCCTTGCGCAAGCCGCCGCCGATGCCATCGCAAGGCGGTTCTGGCGGGAGCGGGACGAACTGGCGCTGCGGCCGATCCCGCTGGATCAGGCGCTGGCCATCGTGGCGGCGGCCCCGCCCGGCCCGCCCTTCGTTCTGGCCGATGGCAGCGACAATCCCGGCGGCGGCGCGCCCGGTGATGCCACCCATATCCTGCGCGGCCTGATTGAGGCGGGGGTGGAGGGGGCGGCGGTCGGTCTGCTGCATGATCCGGAAACCGTCGCCGATGCCCGTGCCGCCGGGGTCGGTGGAACATTCCCGGCCCGCATTGGCGGCAAGCGGGAGGCCTGTTCAGGCGAGCCGGTGACCGGCATGGCGACGGTCCTGTGCCTGCGCGATGATGCGATGCAACGCCATTGTGCCCCTGAAACCCCGCTGTTGCCTGTCGGCGGGGCGGCTGCCATCCGCATCGGCGGCGTCGATGTTGTGGTGACGGAGGGTCGAGGGCAGACATTCAGCCCCGATGTCTATTCGCAAATGGGCATTGATCCACTTTCGAAACGAATTCTGGTGCCGAAATCGACGGTACATTTCTTCAGCAATTTCATTTCGATAACGGATCGAATCCTCTATGTCGATACGCCCGGCGGTATTGACCTGGGTTTCCGCGATGTGCAGTTCCTGCATCTGGCCCGCCCCGTCTGGCCCCTGGACCCGCTATGAGCAGGGGTGACGGCCTGGCCGTGCTGGATGCCGCAGGGGTGGAGGCCTTGCTGCCCATGGAAGACGCCATCAGGGTCGTGGCCAAGGTCATGGCACGCATGGCGCTGGGCGATGTAAGACAGTCACCGCGCAGCCGCATGGACCTGCCGGGCATGGGCCGGCTGCTGGGCATGATGCCGGGCTTCATCGATGAACCGGCCTGTTTCGGGATCAAGGTGGCAACGGCCTTTCCCGGCAACGCCGCCGCCGGTTTGCCGTCGCATTGCGGGGCGGTGCTGCTGTTCGATGCTGATCATGGGGCGCCGGTGGCCCTGTTCGATGCCGGCGCCATTACCGCGATCCGCACGGCGGCAGCTAGCGCCGTCGCCACCGACGCCCTGGCCCGACCGGATGCCAGCCATCTGGCCGTGCTGGGAAGCGGGGAGCAGGCGCGGCGGCATGTGGAGGCGATGTGCCTGATCCGGCCCGTGACCCACCTGTCCGTCTGGGGCCGGTCAGCGGACAAGGTTGCCCGCTTCGGCGCGGAGATGGCGGAAGGGCATGGGATCGCGGTAGCGCCCTGCGCCACCGTGGCGGGGGCGGTGGAACAGGCCGACATCATTTGCACCACGACATCCGCCACGGACCCGATCCTGACGGGCGGGCTGCTGCCGGCGGGGGTGCATGTGAATATCGTCGGTGCCTCCTTCCCGCAGCAGCGGGAGGTGGATGGTGCGGTGCTGGCGCGCGGGCGTCTTTATGTCGATCATCGACCCTCGGCCCTGGCGTTGGGCGGTGATATCCAGGCGGGGCTGCGCGACGGCTTGATCGGGGAGGGCGATATCCGGGCGGAAATCGGCGCCATCCTGGCCGGAAAGGCCGAGGGCCGCACCACCGCCGACCAGATCACGCTCTACAAATCGGTGGGCGTGGTGGCGCAGGATCTGGCGGTGGCTGCCCATCTGCTGACATGTCTGGCCACCGCGCCGCCGACAATCATGCAAAGACTAAGAATGTGAAAAGGGGAGGGGCGCATTATGATGATGCCCGATGATATGCAGATCGATGACCGCTACAAGGGCGTGCCCGCCGGGACGGTACCCTTCAGGCTGGACAGGATTGCGGAGAAGGGCTGGAACCTGCTGGCGGGCGACCTGCCCTTGCCGGCGGCGGTGCTGCGCCGCTCCGCCCTGGATGCCAACAGCGCCTGGATGCGGGCCTTCCTGGCCCATACTGGCCTTTCCCTGGCCCCGCATGGCAAGACCAGCATGAGCCCGCAGCTGTTCCACCGCCAGCTGGCGGACGGGGCCTGGGGCATCACGGCGGCCAGTGTCGGCCACGCCACGACATACCGCCGTTTCGGCATCAACCGCATCCTGATGGCCAATCAGCTGCTGTCCCGGCCCGACATTGCCTGGGTAGCGGGGGAATTGTCGCGCGACCCGGATTTCGATTTCTACTGTCTGGTCGACAGTCTGGACGGCGTCGCCTTGCTGGTGCAGGGGCTGCGCGCGGCGGCACCCACCCGGCCCCTGAACGTGCTGCTGGAGGTCGGGCAGGCGGGGGGGCGCACGGGGACTCGTAACCTTTCGGATGCGATGGCCGTTGCGGCGGCGGTTGCGCAGGCGCCGGACGTGCTGTCCTTGGCCGGGATCGAATGTTACGAGGGCATTTTGCCTGGTCCTGATGATGCCACCATTGAGACGTGTATCGCCGCACTGTTCGCCCTGATGACCGAAACCGCGCGGGCGGTTGAGGCCAGGGGCTGGTTTCGGCCCGGCCCCGTGCTGCTGTCGGCGGGTGGGTCGATCTATTACGACATGGCGGCGGCTTCCATGCGGGCCATCGGGCTGAAATCACCGGTCCAGATCGTGCTGCGGTCCGGCTGCTACCTGACCCATGATCATGGCTGGGCGCAGCGGGCCTGGCAGCGGCTGGTGGAACGCAGCCCGCATCTGGCGGGGCTGGCGCCGCCACCCCGGCCCGCCATCGAACTCTGGGCCTATGTGCAGTCGCGGCCCGATCCGGGCCGGGCCATCGTTACCCTGGGTAAGCGCGATGCCGGCACCGATATCGACCTGCCCGTCCCCGTCGCCTGGCACCGCATCGGCGGGCAGGGGCCGCAGGCGCTGGAGGCGGGATACCGGCTGACGGGCATGAACGATCAGCATGGTTACCTGTCGCTGCCGGAAGACAGCCCGTTGCGGGTGGGCGACATGGTCTGTTTCGGCATCTCCCATCCCTGCACCACCTTCGACAAATGGCGGCTGCTGTCGGTGGTGGAGGATGATTACCGCGTCAGCGGCGGCATCCTGACCTTCTTCTGACCGGCGGGGAACCCAATGCTTTCCTATATCATCCGGCGCCTGCTGGAAGCGATCCCGACATTGCTGGTGATCGTGGCCTTGTCGTTCTTCCTGATGCATTCGGCACCGGGTGGCCCGTTCGACAGCGAACGCGTGCTGCCGCCGGAGATCGAGGCGAACCTGAAGGCGGCCTATAATCTGGA
>NZ_JBQVOH010000011.1:0-155130 GCF_052437035.1 Niveispirillum sp. | reverse complement strand
CGAACGTGGGAGAGGGAGGGGCCCAAGCCTGAAGGCTTGGGAGGGTGAGGGAACCACGAACACAATATCCCCCCCCCCGTAACCTCCGCACCCTTGGCGCGAATGATGGTGAACCACGCACGCCAGGGGAGCCACCATGACCGCCATAGACAGCGCACTGAACCGCCTTCCGGGACCTTCTGCCGCCATTCAGGCGCTTCGCTGGTCAATGGTTTTCATCTTCGCCATGTTCGGCATCGCTAAATTTGCCGCCTATGAGGCCGAAGGCGTGGCCCGCATTGCCGAACATTACTGGCTGTTTGCCTGGATGTACCCGCTCTGGGGCGTGCAAGGCGCCAGCAATACCATCGGCGTCCTGGAACTGTCGGCGGGGACGTTCATCGCGCTGGGGGCCTGGTCGCACCGGGCCGGCCTGCTGGGTGGGGTGATGGGGATCGCCACCTTCCTGGTCACGCTCAGCTTCTCCATCGGCGCCAATCTCTGGCAGAAGGATTACGGCTTCCCCTTCATGGGATCGCTGGCGCAGTTCCTGTTCAAGGATGTGGTCCTGCTGGCCGCCTGTTTCGCGCTGGCGCTGGATGCCGGGCACCGTCTTGCAGACGCGAAAAAAGGCGCCGCGTAAAAACGCAGCGCCCCATTCACCGTGTCGTACAAGTCCGTGATCAAACGATCACCGTCTCCACGCTGATATTGCCCTTGGTGGCGTGGCTGTAGGGGCAGACCTTGTGGGCGCGGGCCACCAGATCCTGGGCCGTGGCGGCATCCAGGCCCGGCAGGCTGACATTCAGCTTCACGATCAGGCCAAAACCTTCACCATCATCACGCTGGCCGATGCCGACATTGGCGGTCACGGAGACATTGGCCGGCACGGCGATCTTGTCGCGGCCACCCACGAACTTCATGGCGCCGATGAAGCAGGCCGTGTAACCGGCAGCGAAAAGCTGCTCCGGGTTGGTAGCGCCACCGGCACCGCCCAGTTCCTTCGGCGGGGCCAGCTTCACATCCAGGATGCCGTCGTCGGAGGTGGCGCGGCCATCGCGGCCACCGGTCGAGGTCACATTGGCGGTGTAGAGAACCTTCATGATCATCACTCCTGTCTGTCGGCTCTTTAGCCGGGTGGTTGGCGGGGCCGGTTGGCGCCGTCGATCTCGTGATGGAAAGATCGCTCACAATTAGATCGCGTGCAATCCAATTTATCGTGTGCGATTAGATCGCATGCTATGCGTTTTCTGCGTTTGACGGGCTTGACCTTTCCGGCGGGCGGGTGCTGGCATAAGCACCTTGAAATGGCTGGATTTACCAGAATCGTGACCAACGCCCCTCCCCCGCCCGCCCGTATCCGCCTGTTCATCGCTGGGCTGGGTGTTGGACAGGTCATCGCCTGGGGCAGCCTGCTCTATGCCTTCCCGCTGCTGGCCGCCCCGATGGGGACAGAACTGGGCTGGTCGAAGATGGAAACCTATCTTCTGGCCTCCCTGGCGTTGGGGATGGCGGGTCTGTCGGCCTATCCGGTGGGTCGGGCCATTGACCGGGGGCGGGGCCGGGCGGTGATGGCGGCGGGATCGGTCTTGGGGGCATTGGCGCTTGTAGCCTGGGGCGCGGCGGGATCGGCCTGGCTGCTGGTTCCGGCCTTCATCGGCATTGGCGTGGCCCAGGCCATGACGCTGTATGAACCGGCCTTTGCCATCATTGCCCGGCGGTTTGGGAGGGATGCCCGTGACAAGATCACGGCCCTGACCCTGTGGGGCGGGTTTGCCAGCACAGTCTTTATCCCCATTACACAGGCGCTGCTGGATCATCTGGGCTGGCGCGGGACAGCCTTTGCCCTGGCGGGGTTCATTCTGCTGGTCAATCTGCCGCTGCATCTATGGCTGCTGCGCGATGATGGCGCGGCCTCGGGAATGGCCGGCAGTGCGGCCGGTGTGGGCGGCGATGGGGTGATTGTGCGCTGGGCTCTGCGGCAATGGGCCTTCTGGGGATTGGCCCTTGCCTTCATGCTGTATTTCGCGGCCTTTACGGGGGTCACCTTCCACCTTTACCCGCTGTTGGCCGAACGCGGGCTGGACGCGGCCCATGTCGTGACCATCATGGCCATCATCGGTCCGGCACAGGTGGCGGGACGGGTGGCCATGGTCGCCCTGGCGCGGGCTACGCCCATTGCCCGGATCGGCTGTTTTACCACCCTGACCCTGGCTCTGTCGCTATTGGGTCTGGCGGCGGCGGGGACGCAGATGGCGGTGCTGGTCGGCTTTGCTCTGATCTATGGCGCCGCCAACGGCATCCTGACCATCGTGCGTGGGGCTGCGGTGCCGGAAATGCTGACGCGCCGGGCGTATGGCGCCATCAACGGCTTGCTGACCACACCCATCGGCGTGGTGCGGGCGCTGGCCCCGTCCTTCGCCGCCCTGGTCTATGACCTGACCGGCGGCTATGGAGGGGTGCTGGTGGGGTTCATCATCATGGCGGCTGCCATGACACTGGTGTTCTTCGCGGTAGCCAGGGCACGGCCACCGACGGAGCCACCTTTATAAAAAGGCGGCCGCGGGCGCGCGGGTCGGGACAGGGGAGCCGGCCCGCGGGACGTGTTGCCCGCGGCCGCAACGGTCATGCCGCTTGCCCCGGCATGCCGACCTGGAAACCGGGCTGGTTCATGGGGTGGTTCTTGTCCACGAACACCGACCGGTCATTTTTCATCATGATGACTTCGAAATAGGGGCTGAACTGCGCGTCGGTGATGCCGAAGGCCTTCTGCGCCTTGTCGAAGAATTCGCGCTCCTCCGGCTCCGCCTCGCCATCCGACAGGGCGCTGTCGACGAGGTTCATCAGGATGCACAGGCGCTGCGCCGTGGTCAGGACGGGCGTCGCCTCGGCCAGGAACTGCTCATGGCTGTGGCTGCGCACATATTTCATGGCGGAATTCAACAGCGCCTGGTTGTTGGCGCCGACACCGATGGTGCCGCCCGACTTCTCCCCGCCGATGACGGCCAGAAGGTGACCCACCTCCTCGGCATCCATCTCGCCATCGGCGGCCATGGTATAGAGAAGGGCGATGGCGAAGGCCTTGTGGGCCGTCATTGCCTCGCCCTTGTCGCTTTTGAACATGTTGAACAGGCTCATATCAGGACCTCATCTGCCAAGATGTTGTTTTATTTTGATATTTTAGAGACGGGTATAGTTCCCGTCGATAACCCCGCCGCGCCCGTTCTGGGGTCGACGGAAGGGGTGCTGGCCATCAAGGTGACGGCGCAGAAGCTCAACATTGCGGTCATTGGCGCGGAAGAACAGGTCGCCGAACCAGCCCACGACGGGGATGGCGCTGATCAGGCTGTCGATGACGACATTACCCGCCATCTTGGTGACCAGCCGTTTGGGCGCACCCAGCCGGGAACTTTCCCAGACCAGCCAGCCGGCAACGCCCGTGGATAGCGCCAGACCGGCGCCAGGGATCAGGTTCAGCGGCGCGTCAAGACCCACCCGCCCGACGATAGGCAGCTTGATTGCGCTGTCCAGCAGCCGCGCCACACGGTCCAACCGCCGGCGGATGCGCCAGTGATTGTCCATATGCGCATCGGCGCCGGCATCATCGTAACGGGGGGAGTAACGTTCCAGGTTCGACATAAAGACAGGCTCCTTCACGACCAAGCCATAGCTTCGCCCAAGGAGTCCGACATCGCGTGCGGCTGTCGCCATCACGCCAGAGGGGCCCGGACCCAGGATGTCGCTGATGTAAGGGGGGTGGGCCGGGGGTTCAAGGGTGGAGGTGGAGATTTTTTAGCAAAAGGACAAAGGCGGAAGTGATGAACCACACCGCTAACCCTGTCCTTTCCCCTGGAAAATCGGGGCCTATCCATGCACCCTGTCGCCTTCATTGCCGGGTCCGGGGGCGCCATGTGGGTTTTGTTGGGTGTGGGGGTTGTGGTCATCGGGTTTGTGGCCCGGATCAATCCCTTGCTGGTCATCGCGGCGGCGGCCATCACCACGGGGCTGGCAGCAGGGATGGAGCCGCTGGCCCTGATCGCGGCCCTGGGCAAGGCCTTCAATGATAACCGCTATGTCAGCCTGATCTGGATTGTGCTGCCCGTCATCGGGTTGCTGGAACGCGAAGGTTTGCAGGAACTGGCGCGCGGCCTGATCACGCGGGTGAAGGCGGCGACACCGGGCCGGCTGCTGCTGGGTTACTTCGTGGTGCGTCAGGCGCTGGCCGCAGTCGGCCTGACCTCCGTCGGGGGTCATGCACAGACGGTGCGCCCGCTGCTGGCCCCCATGACGGAGGCGGCGGCCGAACAGCGGCACGGGCCGCTGGATGATGACACCCGCAATCTGGTGCGTGCCCATGCGGCGGCGGTGGACAATATTGCCCTGTTCTTTGGCGAAGACATCTTCCTGGCTATCGCGTCGATCCTGCTGATCAAGGGGTTCCTGGAACAGAACGGCGTGATGGTGGAACCGTTGCAACTGTCGATCTGGGCCATCCCGTCGGCCATTGCGGCGCTTGGCGTGCATGCCGTCCGGCTGCGTGCCCTGGATCGGCGCCTGGGCATGAAGGGGGCCGTGGCATGATCGGGCTGCACGAGATCTATATCATCGGCGGCCTGTTCTTCGGGGCCTGCGCCATCTATGGCCTGCTGGACCGGGGCAATCCCCGCCGCTGGCTGAATTTCCTGTTCTGGGGCGGGCTTGCCACGTCGTTCCTGGCCGGCGACCACCTGGGCGATATTGGCAATGGCTTGCTGGTCCTGGGGCTGGTGGCCGTTGGTGCCGTCGGCCTGGGCAAGGGGACGGCGCGGACCACAAGTGTGGAGGAACGGCGCGAAAGGGCGGCCCGGCGCGGGGGAAAGCTGCTGATCCCCGCCCTGGTCATCCCGGCCACGGTTCTGGTCGGCACCCTGCTGTTCAAGCACCTGACCATCGGGGGGGAGGCGCTGGTGGAAAGCCGGCATGCGACGCTGGTCTCCCTGACCTTAGGCGTGCTGCTGGCCCTGTCGCTGTGTCTGGTCTGGCTGCGGCCCGGCCCGGTGGCGGCGGTACAGGAGGGGCGCCGGTTGTTGGATTCCGTCGGCTGGGCCGCCATCCTGCCGCAGATGCTGGCCTCGCTGGGGGCTGTCTTCGCGCTGGGCGGGGTGGGTCAGGCGGTGGGGACGCTGATCGGTGACTATCTGCCGCTGAACGGGCCATTTGCCGCCGTGCTGGCCTATTGCCTGGGCATGGCGCTGTTCACCATCATCATGGGCAATGCCTTCGCCGCGTTCCCCGTGATGACGGCGGCGGTGGGCCTGCCGCTGGTGGTGTTCAAGTTCGGGGGCGACCCGGCGGTGATGGGGGCCATCGGCATGCTGTCGGGCTTCTGCGGCACCCTGATGACGCCGATGGCGGCCAATTTCAACGTGGTGCCGGCGGTGCTTCTGGAACTGAAGGACCGCAACGGCGTCATCAAGGCACAGATCCCCACGGCCCTGCCGCTGCTGGGCATCAATATCGCGCTGATGTATCTGCTGGCTTTCCGGTGAGGGAGAGGGACGGATGCTGGATCAAGCCCTTGCCGACAAGTTAGCGGCGTTGGCCCTGGGCCATGTCACCCGCGAGTATCCAAACAAGCTGGATCATGTCCTGGCCGGTCCCGACGATGTCGGTGATCCGCGCGGCCTGCACCCCGTGTTCTATGGCAGTTTCGACTGGCATTCCTGCGTGCATGGTTACTGGCTGCTGGCCCGGTTGCGGCGGCTGTTCCCCGGTCTGACGACGGGTCCCGCCATTAAGGCGCTGTTTGACAGCCATCTGACGCCGGCCAGGATCGCGGGCGAGCGGGATTATCTGACCCGGCCCACGGCACGCGGGTTTGAACGGCCCTATGGCTGGGGCTGGCTGCTGGCGCTGGCCGCCGAACTGAACCGCGCGGACGATGCGGATGGGCGGCGATGGGCGGCAGCGCTCACCCCGCTGGCCCAGGATTTCGCCGACAGGTTCAAGGCGTTCCTGCCGCTGGCCACATATCCGGTGCGGGCCGGCACCCATGGCAATACGGCCTTCGCCCTGACCCTGGCACTGGATTATGCCGATCAGGTGGGGGATGCGGCCCTGGCCAACCTGTGCCGTGACCGGGCAAAGGCCTGGCATGGCGGCGACCGCGATGCCCAGGCCTGGGAACCGTCGCAGGATGATTTCCTGTCCCCCACCCTGATGGTGGCCGAACTGATGCGTCACGCATTGCCGCCGGGTGATTATGCCCACTGGCTGTCTTCCTTCCTGCCGCGTCTGGCGGACGCAGAGCCGGCGACCCTGTTCCAGCCCGCCACGCCCAGCGACCGGACGGACGGCAAGATCGCGCATCTGGACGGGCTGAACCTGTCGCGTGCCTGGTGCTGGCGCGCCATCGCCCCCGCCCTGCCGGACAGGGCGCGCGAACGGGCGGAGGCAGCGGCGGATGCCCATCTGGCCGCTAGCCTGCCGCATGTGGCCGGCGACTATATGGGCGAACATTGGCTGGCCACCTTCGCCCTGCTGGCCCTGACGGGGCATGCATAGGCATCGTCAGGGGGGCGGCGGAATGGTATGATCGCCCCTGGATATGGTGAGGGACGCGGACGATGAGCAGCGCCAAGGCCGTGAAGCAGCCGGTGAACCTGCCGGAAACCATCGGCAGCAAGGAGATCATCGCGCCTGTGCAGACGGAGCGTGACAAACTCCAGGCTCGCATGGACGAGGAGATGGAACGCTATAATCGCTGGTCCGCCCAGGGCATTTCCGTTGCCGACGAGTATGGCCAGCACTGATGCCCCAGTTGATGTTCATGTGAACAATGGGCGATCCCAAAAGCTTTTTCCGTATTTCGTGATTGTGCAGACCGGGCTGCTTCGGCAATGGGAGCGGTGTATTGTCGTCCCATTGTCCCCCGAACCTGGCTTTTTCCGCGATCCCACCATGGCGCCCATTGTCAGGGTCGACGGCGTATCGCTGCATTTTCAGGCGCTTGAGATCACCAACATTCCCCGATCGTCACTGGGGCGGTACGCGGGCAACCTTGCCAACCATGGAGACATCCTGATCCGTGCCCTGGATCAGGTTCTGGCACGCGGATATCCAGACTGATCGCCCCTTGCAAAACTGACTTTATTCCTATAATTTTTTCCCACACCCACCCGGAATCCCTGCAAAGGCGGTGGCGGCCCTGATCGGCTGCCGCCGCCTTTGTGCATTTGAAGGATTGAAACCCATGCTGAGCAAGCTGTTACAGGCGCTGGTCGGCGGTGGTGCCCAGGCCCTGGCCGGCGCCATCACGCCCTTTACCGGCGACAGAACCCAGGACGAGACCAGCCGCCATGGCGAGATGCTGGCCCGGTTTCAGCAGTTCGGGGCCGAATTCGCCGACCGCCAGGGCCGCACCTGGTGGGACAGTTTCATCGACGGGCTGAACCGTCTGCCCCGGCCCGCCATGGCGCTGGGGGTGATCGGCATTTTCGTCTGGGCGTCGGCGGACCCGGTGGGCTTTGCGGCGGCGGCCCAGGCCTGGGCCCTGATCCCGGAAGAGATGTGGGTGGTGCTGGGCGCCATCATCGCCTTCTTCTTTGGCGACCGCACCCTGCTGTCGGCCCGCCGCACCAGGGGGCCGAGCCTGGAACAGGTGCAGGCCGTCCTGGCGACGCAGCGGCAGATCGAGGCGACCAGAGCACCCGCCCCCATGGACCCCGATCAGTACAAGGCCGAAATGGCCGATAGGGGCACCCCCCTGTCGGAAGCGGCCATTCGCGAATGGAACCGCCGCAACGGTGCGGGTGCCAAGGGTTGATGCCGGGGACGGCATGAACTGCCGTGGCCGCTGCCCGGATCGGTGCCCGCCGCCGCCCCACCTCCCCTATCGTCGCGGCGCGAACCAGCATGGGGAACGGGATATGGACAGGGTTTTTAGCTTCATTGATCTGCGTGCCTTTGCGGCATCGGCACTTGCCGATGGTGCGGCCAGCGGCACCTGGACCAACGGGCGCAAGGCCCTGGACCTTGCCCCCGGCCCCGTCACCCTGTCGGCCCTGCGCCTGGCACCCGGTGAGGGGCAGTCACCAGCACAGGCCGGCGACGAGTTCGTGCTGGTCCTGTCGGGCAGCCTGGCCCTGGTGGCGGGTGGCACTGCCGTGACGCTGGGGGCCGATGACAGTGCCGTGGTACCGCGCGGGCAGGCTGTGTCATGGTCCGCACCCTCTGGTGCCACCCTGCTGATCATGGGCTGTGCGGAAGAAGGCGGGCCCGGTGCTGACCGGGTGGTTGCCATCGATACCGGCGTGGCCCTGACGCCGTCAGGCGCGCCGTTGGCCGAACTGCTTTTGTCGCCCACGCCCGCCTGCCGCAACCATACGACCTATGTGTCGGGCAGCGGCACCTTCATGTGCGGTGTGTGGGACAGCACCCCTTATCACCGCCGCGCCATGTATTATCGGCATTTTGAACTGATGCTGCTGCTGGACGGGTCCGTCACCTTCGTGGATGAGGCCGGACGCGAGGGCACATTCAACAAGGGCGACATCTTCCTGGTCGAACAGGCCGCCACCTGTTCCTGGGAAAGCCGGGTGGACGTGGCGAAGATCTACGCGATCTACCGCCCGGCGTAAGGGGGGCATCAGCCCCCCATTGCCCCGTCATACAGATCAGGCCGCCAGACGGCGGTCAGCGCTGCCCCTCCATCGGCGGGCGCCTGCAACTGCCCCGCAGCCGCCATCTCAGTCAGCAGCCGGCCCACATCCGCCGGGTCGGGTCGGTTGCGGTTGGGGGCCGGCATGGCGCCGGCCAGGGTTTCGGCAATCAGGTCTGCCGCAAGCCCGACATGGCGGGGTTCGGCAAGCAACCGGGCCAGATCGCCCCGGTTGGCCGGATCGGCGCACCAGTCGGCGGCCTTCACCACGGCGCGGATCAGGGCGGAGGTGCGGGCGGGGTCGGCATCGGCCCAATCGGCGCGCAGGCCCAGCACCTTCTCCAACCCATCGGGCCTGATATCGGCCTTGGTCACCACCACCTGGCCCACCCCGCGCTGGACGGCGCGCAGGTTCCAGGGCTCGCCCGCGCAATAGCCGTCGATCCAGCCGGCGGCCAGGCTTTCCGCCATGCGCGGCGGAGCGATGACGCCGATATTCACCTCCGTGCGCCCATCGATCCCGCCATCGGCCAGCCATTTCAGCAGCTCATAATGGTGGCAGGAGAAATGGAAGACGGTGACGAAGGACAGGAACGGCTTGCCCGCCTCCCGGTCGGCATCGATGACGGGACGCAGCGCGCGCGCCCGCAGGGAAGGCGGCCCCGCCATCACATCGGGTGCCGCCGCCACCATGCGTTCATAAAGCTCCATCGACACAGTGATGGCATTATTGGCCAGCCCCAGCGACACGGGCACGACCAGCGGCGTGGCCGGCACGCCGGCAATGCCGTGATGAATGGCCAGCGCCAGGGGTGCCAGGATATGGGCACCATCCACCCGCCCGAAGGCCAGCTTGTCCCGCAAGGCCGCCCAGGACGGGGCGCGGTCTAGCATCAGGTCGATGCCTTCGGCGGCGGCAAAGCCCATTTCGGCGGCGGCGACGGGAATGGCGCAATCCACCAGGGGCGCGAAGCCCAGCTTGACGATCTCGGCCATTCTCAAAGCTCCATCTCGAAGGCGGTGATCACGCTCTGCGCGATGTCGGACAATTTGCGGTTCTGCTTCATGGCGGTGCGCCGCATCAGGTTGTAGGCATCCTCCTCCGACAGGCCGCGATGCTTCATCAGAAGGCCCTTGGCCTTCTCCACCTGTTTTCGGTCCTGGAGTTTGGACTGCGCCTCGTCCCGTTCGCGGCGCAGCCGGTCGAAGGCGTTGAAGCGGGTGATGGCCGTTTCAACAATGGGCTTGATACGGTCCTGACGAAGGCCATCCACGACATAGGCGCTGACCCCGGCCTCAATCGCCGCATGGATCATCTGGCTGTCGCTCTGGTCCACGAACATGGCGATGGGCCGCTGCACCACGCGGCTGACCTGGAACATCTGCTCCAGGGTGTCGCGGTCGGGATTTTCCAGGTCGATGATGATGACATCGGGGGCCAGCGCCTGGATGCGGGCCAGTAGATTGACCGAGGGGCCAATCGTACTGACGCGCACCCAACCGGATTCCACCAGCCCCCGTTCCACCACCGCCGCACGGTCGGGATTGCCGTCAATGACCAGGATATTGGGTTCAGGATTGGCCATGCTTTTGTCTGTCACCCTCACTCCGCCGGCACGGGGACCACGCCCCGCACCTCGTCCACCGCACCCTCATTGAAGCGGATCAGCAGGGTCGGCAGCGACGCCAAGGTCACCGCGATGCCCAGATACATCAGCCCCTGCTGATAGGTGATGCCTTCCGCCTTGAACAGGAAACCGGCGGCGACCGCCCCCATGTTCCCGCCCGCCCCGACAATGCCCGACACGGACCCCAGCGCCTTGCGGTTCACGAACGGCACGATGCCGAAGGTGGCGCCGCAGCCCATCTGCACGAACAGTGAGAAGAACAGCATCGCCGCCACCGCGATCCACAGGACCGTCATCTGCGAGAACAGCAGCAGCGCCAGCCCTTCGGCAAACAGCACCAGGAACAGGAGGCGCACACGCGCCTGCAAGCCGGCCTGTCCGGCCCAGCGGTCGGAGAGAAAGCCGCCCAGGGTGCGTGCAAACAGGCTCATCGAACCGAAAAGGCCCGCGATGATGCCGGCGGTGGCGAGGTCCAGCTTGAAATTGTCGAAGAAATAGATGGCCGCAATATTGTGCAGGGTCAGCTCCACGCCAAAGCAGGCGCCATAGGCGATAAACAAGGCCCAGACGCGGATATCGGACAGGGCCGTAACGAAACCACCCTTGCCCTTGCCCCCGTTCTTGCCCCCACCGGCGGGCGGCAGGCGACCGGCGGCGCGCAGATCCTTGAAATCACCCTCCGGGCAATCCTGGGTGAAGCGCCAATAGGCGAGTGCGGCCACCAGCAGCACCAGACCCGGCACCACCATGGCCAGCCGCCAGGCATGGCCCTTGTCCACGCCAAGGAACAGGATGCCGGTCAGGACCAGCGGCATCACCATCTGCGTGATCCCGCCACCCAAATTGCCCCAGCCCGCCGTGGTCGCATTGGCCGTGCCCACGACGTTGTGCGCGAACATCACCGACGTGTGGTACTGGGTGATGACAAAGGCGGCACCGATGGCCCCGATGGCCAGCCGTGCCAGCAGAAATGTCTCGTAACTGTCGGCCAGACCGACACACATGACGGGCACGGAGCCGAACGCCAGCAGGCCCGTATAGGTGCGGCGCGGGCCGAACCGGTCACACATCGGCCCGATGATCAGGCGCACGGCGACCGTGATGGCCACCGACGCAATCATGATATTGCCGATCTGCCCCTTGGTCAGACCCAGATCGTCACGGACCACCGCCATCAGCGGGGCAATACCGAACCAGCCGAAGAAGCAGAGGAAGAACGCAAACCAAGTCATGTGAAAGGCCCGCATCTGCACGCTTTTCAGCGTGAACAGGTCGATGCGCGTGGCCTTGTTGCGGATATCCATCGTGATGCCTTTGTCGTCCGGGCCGCCTGTCGGTTCCCCGTCGGCGGCCATGCGTTGCGGTGGGGGATCACCCCACCCCTGCCTGGTCGTCCGCCGTTGGACGATGGAATATCCCTGCCTCGGGACAGGTTTCATTCAGCAATGGCCGTGCCAGCGGGCGCAGGCGCGGGATTCCGGGGCTTTGCGCCACCGCGACCCTTCGCAACTGCACAAAAATGCATCACCGTTTGGGCGATGCCTTAATTTTTGGCAATGGATGGGTCCCCTGCGTCGGCCTCCCTCCCCTGGAATCCTGTGATTCCAACGGGTTGCCGCCTTGGCACGGCATTCGCAAATAGGGGAGCGGCGCAAGGCGATGCAGCGTTGCGACGGCCCTTCCCGGTGGGAAGGGTGCATATAGGGGTCCAAGGCCGGGCCCCACCGGATAATGGCGTCCGAACGTGTAACTGTCCCCAGGCGAGGGACGATGCACGGTCGGACGCCTTTTTTATTGCGCGTTTTTTGCGCAAGAGATGGATGGAGCCAGACATGACCCCCTTCTCCGCCCCCCCGGCCACCAGTTCACGCCCCCGGCTGGTCGTTATCGGCAATGGCATGGCCGGCATCCGCGCTGTCGAGGAATTGCTGGAACGGGCCCCCGACCTGTACGACATCACGGTGTTCGGCGCCGAACCGCGCGTGAATTATAACCGCATCATGCTGTCGCCCTTGCTGTCGGGCGAAAAGACCTTTGACCAGATCGTGATCAACGACCTGGACTGGTACGCCAGCAACCATATCAAGCTGCATGCTGGAGACCCGGTGGAGCAGATCGACCGTGATGATCAGGTCGTGATCACCAAGTCCGGCCTGTCCGTCCCCTATGACCGGCTGCTGATCGCCACCGGTTCCATGCCCATCGTCATCCCCATCCCCGGTGCGCGTTTGCCCGGTGTTGTCACCTTTCGCGACGTCGATGATGTCGATGCCATGCTGGCGGCCAGTGCCAAGGGCGGGCACGCAGTGGTTATCGGCGGTGGGTTGCTGGGCCTGGAAGCCGCCGTGGGCCTGAAGGCGCGGGGAATGGACGTCACCGTCCTGCATCTGGCCGGGCATCTGATGGAACGGCAACTGGACGCGTCCGCCGGGCATCTGCTGGCCAGGGAGCTGGAGCGCCGGGGCCTGACCGTACTGACCAGCGCCGATACCGCCGCCATCCTGGGTGACACCCATGTTACGGGCGTAGCTCTGAAAGATGGGACCGAGTTGAAGGCCGATCTGGTGGTGATGGCCGTGGGTATCCGCCCGGATACGCGGCTGGCAGCGGCCGCCGGGTTGGAAGTCGGACGTGGCATCATGGTCGATGACCATATGGTGACCAACGATCCCGCCATCACCGCCGTCGGCGAATGCGTGCAGCATCGCGGGGCCTGTTACGGTCTGGTGCAGCCGCTGTTTGAGATGGCCAAGGTCCTGGCCGATCATCTGGCGGGCAAACAGGCGGCGGGCTATCCGGGTTCCGTCACTTCCACCAAGTTGAAGGTGACGGGCGTGGACGTCTTCTCCGCAGGCGACTTCAGCGGTGGGCCGGGGACGGAGGATATCGTCTTCCGCGACGCGGGCCGTGGCGTTTACAAGCGCATCGTTCTGCAGGATGGCCGCATCAAGGGTGCCGTCATGTATGGCGATACCGCTGACGGTGCCTGGTATTTCCAGCTTCTGAAGGCAGGCGAGGATGTCAGCGGCCTGCGCGACACCCTGATCTTCGGTCAGGGTTTCGCGGCCAAGGAAGGCGGTGCCGCAAACCCTACCGCCGCCGTTGCGGCGCTGCCTGATACGGCAGAAATCTGCGGCTGCAACGGCGTCTGCAAGGGCACCATCGTCAAGGCAATCGCCGAAAAGGGTCTGACAACCCTGGATCAGGTGAAGGCCACGACCAAGGCATCGGCGTCGTGCGGGTCCTGCACCGGGTTGGTGGAAGGGCTGCTGGCCCATACGCTGGGTGGTGAGTATGAGGCGGCAGGGGTCAAGCCGATCTGCAAGTGCAGCGACCATGACCATGATACGATCCGCCGCCTGATCCGGGTACAGGAACTGAAATCCATTCCCGCCGTCATGCAGGCGCTGGAATGGAAGACGCCCGATGGCTGCCACACCTGCCGCCCGGCCCTGAATTACTATCTGCTGGCCACTTGGCCCGGTGAGTATGTCGACCACGGCGCCAGCCGGTTCGTGAATGAGCGCGTGCATGCCAACATCCAGAAGGACGGCACCTATTCAGTCGTCCCCCGCATGTGGGGCGGGTTGACCAATGCCAAGGAACTGCGCGCCATCGCCGATGTGGTGGACAAGTTCGACATCCCAACCGTGAAGGTGACGGGCGGGCAGCGTATAGACCTGCTGGGCATCAAGAAGGAAGATCTTCCCGCCGTCTGGGCCGATCTGAACGGGGCCGGCATGGTGTCGGGCCATGCCTATGGCAAGGCGCTGCGGACGGTAAAGACCTGTGTGGGGTCGGAATGGTGCCGCTTTGGCACGCAGAAATCCATGGAGGTCGGGGTCAATCTGGAACGGATGACCTGGGGCTCCTGGACCCCGCACAAGTTCAAGATGGCCGTGTCGGGCTGTCCCCGGAACTGTGCGGAGGCGACGATCAAGGATTTCGGCGTCATCGCCACCGATGGCGGCTTTGACCTGCTGGTCGGCGGCAATGGCGGCATCAAGCTGCGCGGCACCGACCTTCTGGCCAAGGTGACCACCGAAGAGGAGGTGCAGGAATATTGCGGCGCCTTCATGCAGCTCTATCGGGAGGAGGCGCATTACCTGGAACGCACGGCCCCCTGGATCGAGCGGGTGGGCCTGGATTTCGTCAAGACCCGCGTGGTGGACGATGCCGACAACCGCCGCGCCCTGCACGAACGGTTCCTGGCCAGCCAGCGCCATGCGCAGGTCGATCCCTGGGCCGAACGCGCACCCGGTGCCCCCGCCGCCCGTGATTTCCAAACGCTTGCCACCGTGGAGTGAGCCGCCATGCACCGCCCGCTTGAATGGAAGGATATCGGCCCGCTGACGGACATTCCCGTCCAGGGTGCCCGCCGTGTGGACCATCGGGAAGGCCGCATCGCGGTGTTCCGCACCATCGATGATCAGGTCTTCGCGCTGCGCGATGAATGCCCGCACAAGAAGGGGCCGCTGTCGGAAGGCATCGTGCATGGCCATGCCGTGACCTGCCCCCTGCATAACTGGGTCATTGACCTCGCCACCGGCTTTGCGCAGGGGCCGGACGAAGGCTGCACGGGGCGCATCCCCGCGCGGCTGGTCGATGGGCGGGTGGAATTGGGGTTGGTGGTGTGACGCCTTCCCTCACCTGCATTCGCCCCCGTTTCGTCATCCCGGCGAAAGCCGGGACCCAGGGGCCAATAGCCCAACATGTCCCCACCGTTCATCAACGCTGCCGACAGGCCTGAGCCTGGGACCCCTGGGTCCCGGCTTTCGCCGGGATGACGGTAAGAGCGTTTGTAGGAGCACCCCATGTCCACCACCGAAATCCGCACCACCTGCCCCTATTGCGGCGTTGGCTGCGGGCTGGTTGTCAGCCGGGCGCGGGATGGCTGGGTGGTGGGCGGCGATCCCGACCACCCGGCCAACCAGGGGCGTCTTTGTTCCAAGGGGGCAGCCCTGATTGATACGGTCAATGCCGAGGCGGCAGGCGATGTGCGTCTGCTGTACCCGGAAGTGGCCGGTCAGCGCGTCACCTGGGACACAGCGATTGCCGAAGTGGCGGGGCGGCTGTCCGCAACCCTGGCCGAACATGGCCCCGACGCCATCGCCTTCTACGTCTCCGGCCAGTTGCTGACGGAGGATTACTATGTCGCCAACAAGCTGCTGAAAGGGTTCATCGGCAGCCCGCATATCGACACCAATTCAAGACTTTGCATGGCCTCCACGGTCGCCGGCCACAAACGCGCCTTCGGGGCCGATGTGGTGCCGGGCAATTATGAGGATCTGGAGATTGCCGATCTGGTGGTGCTGGTCGGGTCCAATTTGGCCTGGTGCCATCCCGTACTGGCGCAGCGCCTGCGCACCGCCCGGCGGGACCGGGGCACGCGCGTCGTCCTGATCGACCCGCGCGGCACGGCCAGTTCCGATCTGGCCGATCTGCATCTGGCCTTGAAGCCCGGCAGCGACGTGGCCCTGTTCAACGGCTTGCTGGCGCATCTGGACCGGGTGGAGGCCATCGACCGCGCCTATGTGTTGCGCCATGTCACGGGGCTGGAGGCAGCGCTGGAAGCAGCAGCCGAGGATGCGGGCGATGTGGCCGCAACCTGTGGCCTGGACCCTACCGATATCGCCACCTTCTATGACTGGTTCACTTCCACCCCGCGTACCGTGACAGTCTTCAGCCAGGGTGTGAACCAGTCGTCGCGCGGCACCGACAAGGTCAATGCTATCCTGAATGTGCATCTGGCCACCGGTCGGGTGGGCAAGCCGGGGTCCAGCCCGTTTTCCGTGACCGGGCAGCCCAATGCCATGGGCGGGCGCGAGGTGGGCGGGCTGGCCAACCAGCTGGCCGCCCATATGAACCCCGACGACTCGGCGGATGTGGACCGGCTGCGCCGGTTCTGGAACGCCCCGGCGTTGAAGGGTGGGCAGGGGTTGAAGGCCGTGGACATGTTCCGCGCCATCCGGGAAGGCCGCATCAAGGCCCTGTGGATCATGGCCACCAACCCGGCGGTCAGCCTGCCCGAAGCGGACCTTGTGCGCGAGGCCCTGCGCCTGTGCCCCACGGTCATCGTGTCCGACATCGTGGGCAGCACCGACAGTATGGATTACGCCCATATCCGCCTGCCCGCATTGGGCTGGGGGGAGAAGGATGGCACCGTCACCAACTCCGAACGCCGCATTTCCCGCCAGCGCCCGTTCCGCGACGGACCGGGGGAGGCCAAGGCCGATTGGTGGATCATGGCCAAGGTTGCGGCCCGGATGGGCTTTGGCCCCGCCTTCGCCTGGCGCACACCGGGTGAGGTGTTCCGCGAACATGCCATCCTGTCGGGCTTTGAGAATGATGGCCTGCGCGCCTTCGACATCGCCGCCTGGGGCCGCAAGCGCGAAGCCGACTATGCTGGCATGGAGCCGTTCCAATGGCCGATGCCGGCAGGCGCCAAGCGCGGCACCGACCGGATGTATGCTGATGGCCGCTTCACCCACGGCAATGGCCGGGCCCGCATGCTGGCCGTACGCCATGTGCCGCCCGTGGAACGCGCCTCCCTGCGCTTTCCCCTGATCGCCAATACGGGGCGGTATCGCGACCAATGGCACACGATGACGCGCACCGGCCTGTCCGCCCGCCTGTCGGCCCACCGCCCGGAACCGCTGCTGGAAATCCACCCCACCGACGCGCAGGCCGCCGACCTTCTGGACGGTGAACTAGCGCGTGTGATCAGTTTGCAGGGTGAGGCCGTGCTGCGCGTAGCGATTACCGAGGCACAGCGGGCGGGTCAGGTCTTTATCCCCATGCATTGGTCCGACACACTGTCGGCCAAGGGGGGCATCGGCCGCCTGATCGCGCCGCATACCGACCCGGTGTCGGGCCAGCCGGAAAGCAAGCATGTGCCCGTGCGGGTGGAACGGTTCATCACCGCCTGGGCCGGCCTGTTCTTCACGACGCGCAGGCATGAGTTTTCCAGTATTCCCTATTGGGTGCGGCAGGAGGCGGGGGCGTGCCGGATTTATGAGCTGGCCGGCGACGCGCCCCCTGCCCTGTCCGGGCTTGAAGATGCCGAAATCCTGGACTTTACCGACCCGGCGCAGGACATCACGCGCCGGGCCTGGGTGAAGGATGGCAGGCTGATCGCCGCCTTGTTCCTGGCCCCCGAACGGCCAGAGATTTCGCGCGACTGGCTGTCCGCCCTGTTTGCCAAGCCGGCCCTGACGGCGATGGATCGCACCCGCCTGCTCGCCGGTCGCGCGCCGGAGAATGAGGGTGCCGACGATGGCCCCATCGTCTGTTCCTGCCATGGGGTAGGCCGCAACCGCATCACCAAAACCGCCGCATCGCGCCCGGCCTGCTCCGTCGCCGATATCGGCAAACTCACCGCCGCCGGCACCGGCTGCGGTTCCTGCCTTCCCGAGATCAAGGAGATCCTGCGCCATGCTGCACCTGTCGTCGCGGCCTGATCCGGCAAGCCCCATGCCCTATTTCCCGCTGTTTCTGGATCTGCGGGGCCGGTCGGTCCTGCTGGCAGGCGGTGGTGACGCGGCGGCGTCCAAGGCCCGGCTGCTGATCCGCGCCGGGGCCGATATCCTGCTTCTGGCGGCAGAGGTGGGGGAGGAGATGCTGGAACTGCTGGAAAGCGGTGCCATCCGGCGGCGGGAGACGGAGTTCCGGCCAGAGCTTCTGGACGGGGTAACCATCGCCATGGACGGGTCGGGTGATCCCGACCTGACGGACCGTATCCGCTGTGCCGCCTTTACCCGCAATGTGCTGGTCAATGTCGTGGATGTGCCCGAACAGTGCGATTTCACGGTGCCGGCCATCCTGGACCGGTCGCCCGTGGTGGTGGCGGTATCGACGGGCGGCGGCGCCCCGGCCCTGGCCCGCAATATCCGCCAGCGGCTGGAAGCGGCGATCCCCGCCGGCTATGCCAGTTTGGCGCGGGCCGCGCAGCGCGCCCGTCACGGCGTGCGCGACGCCCTGTCCACCACCCGCGACCGGCAGCGTTTCTGGGACCGGGTCCTGTCAGGCAGCCTGGCCGACCGGTTGATGGGCATGGACGAAGATGGGGCCGTGGCAGAGATCATGGCCGAACTGTCCCGCTTCACCGCCGGCGGGCGGGATGAGGGCGGGGCCGTCACGCTGGTGGGTGCCGGCCCCGGTGATCCGGGCCTGCTGACCCTGCATGCCGCCCGCGCTATCGGGTCCGCCGATATCATCCTGCACGATGCGCTGGTGCCCGACAGCATCCTGGCCCTGGCGCGGCGGGAAACGCGGCTGGTGTCGGTGGGCAAGCGGGCGGGCTGCCGCTCCGTCCCGCAGGAATTCACCAACCGGCTGATGGCCACCTGTGCCAAAAAGGGTCTGCGCGTCGTGCGGCTGAAGGGCGGGGACCCGTTCATCTTTGGCCGCGCCGGCGAAGAAGCGGAATTTCTGCGCAGTCACGGCGTGGCCGTGACGGTGATCCCCGGCATCACGGCGGCGATGGGGGCGGCGGCACAGCTGGGCCTGCCGCTGACCCATCGCGGCGTGGCGCGGTCGATGCGCGTGGTTACTGCCCATTGCCGCACATCGGGCGAAACCGATGCCATCGACTGGACCAAGCTGGCCGATCCGGGCACGACCCTGGCGCTCTATATGGGGCGCGACCGGCTGGGCGATATTGCGGGCAGCCTGATCAAGGCGGGATTGCCGCCCGACACGCCCGCCGCCCTGATCGCCAATGCCTGCCGCCCGGATGCGGAGGTGCGGTTTGCCACCATCGCCGCCCTGCCCCACGCGCCGGCACTCACCGACCCTGGCGCCCCGTCATTGATCCTGGTGGGGGATGCGGTGGCGCATGCGCCGGGGTGGGCGGTGGAAAACCCAACCGTTGTTCCGCGGATTACGGCTTACGCCTAATCCGCGCTACGCCCCGCCCCTCACCCCACGGCCATTGAGATGTATTTCACCTCCAGATACTCATCCAGGCCCAGGCTGCTGCCCTCCCGGCCCAGGCCGGACTGTTTGACGCCACCGAACGGCGCGATTTCGGTGGAAATCAGGCCCTCATTCACGCCGACCATGCCGCTTTCCAGACCCTCGGCAACGCGCCAGATGCGGCCCAGGTCGCGGCTGTAGAAATAGGCGGCAAGACCGAACTCGGTATCGTTGGCCAGACGCAGCACCTCCTCCTCACCCCGGAAGCGCTGAATGGCGGCGACGGGGCCGAAGATTTCCTCATGCGCGATCCGCATCTCACCGGTGACACCGGTCAGGATCGTCGGCTCATAGAAGCAGCCGCCCAGATCATGGCGCTTGCCGCCCATGACCAGCGTCGCGCCTTTCTCCAGGGCGTCGGCCACCAGTTCCTCCACCTTCTCAACCGCGGCCCGGTTGATCAGCGGGCCTTGGTTGACGCCGGCCTCCACACCATTGCCAACCTTCAGCTTGCCCACTTCCTCGGCCAGCTTGGCGACAAAGGCATCATGGATGCCATCTTCGACAAACAGGCGGTTGGCGCAGACGCAGGTCTGGCCGGAATTGCGGTATTTCGACGCCATGGCACCGGCCACCGCCGGCCCCAGATCGGCATCGTCAAACACGATGAAGGGCGCGTTGCCACCCAGTTCCAGCGACAGGCGCTTTACCGTCGGCGCGCTTTGCGCCATCAGCAACCGGCCCACGCGGGTGGAGCCGGTGAAGCTGATCTTCCGTACCGTGGAGGACGCGGTCAGCGTGCCGCCGATGGCAACGGGATCGCCCGTGACAATGTTGATCACGCCCGCCGGAATGCCCGCCCGTTCGGCCAGCACGGCCAGCGCCAGGGCCGACAGCGGCGTTGCCTCCGCCGGTTTCAGCACAATTGTGCAGCCTGCCGCCAGGGCCGGCCCCAGCTTGCGCGTGATCATGGCGTTGGGGAAGTTCCAGGGGGTGATGGCGCCGACCACGCCCACCGGCTGCTTGATGGTGATCAGGCGCGATCCGCGCTTGTGCGTGGGGATGACATCGCCATAGGCGCGGCGCGCCTCCTCCGCGAACCAGTTGATGAAGCTGGCACCATAGGTGATTTCCCCCTTCGCCTCGGCCAGGGATTTGCCCTGTTCCAGGGTCAGCAGCAGGGCCAGATCATCGGCAGCGTCCAGCATCAGATCGTGCCAGCGCATCAGCAGCTTTGCCCGTTCCTGCGCCGTCAGGGCCCGCCATGACGGCAGGGCGGCGGCGGCGGCATCGATGGCGCGGACCGTCTCTGCCGCGCCCATCATCGGCACCTGCGCCAGCAAGGCACCCGTGGCCGGGTTGCGCACATCCAGCAGGCCGCCGGCATCGGCACCCACCCAGGCACCGCCGATCACACCGTGGGTGCGCAGCAGGCCGGCATCGGAAAGCCCCATCGGGTGCTGCATCTGGTCCATCTTCTGTACCCTTCGCGTGTTCTTGTTTCTTCAAGGCGCCGGGTCGGCTCCGGTTCCGTCCCCGGCTTCATCACCCAAGCTGGGCGAAGTTTCCGATCCCGCCAAGTAGAGGCAGGTCATGGCCGGATTGCCGGCCACGCGGACCTTCACCGCCACAGCGATCACCCTGTCGGGATAAGACGCAGACCCGGCGGGGCCCGTTCCAGCCCATCCAAGGCCAATGTCCACCAGGCGGGGGATCATTTGACCGCTCCCGATTCCACCCGTTGAAAAGGTCCGGATAAAGGCTTCTGCCCTCACTGTCCCCCGTTGGAGATGTCCGGTGAACTCTCATCAGAGCTTACAAGGGGCGTTGAAGAAGTCCGGTGAACCCGTTGAAAAAGTCCGCTGAATCCGAATCACAAGCCCTTGATTCGGGCCGCTTTCGGCATCCCCGTTGGGAATGTCCGGTGAAAGCCGGAAGCGGGGAGCCGTTGAAAAGGTCCGGATAAGCGTAGGAAAAGTCCGGTAGCGGGGCATAAAGCGCTGATATCAAAGGGTGGCGTTGAAAAGGTCCGGGTTAGGTTCCGGGGGGCGTTGGGAACCTCCCCCTGAAACGTTGTGAAGGTCCGGGGGAGCGTTGCGTTTGTCCGGGTAAACCCCGCAACCTATTGAAAAATCGCTGTAATCCAGCCCTAGGATTCTAAGGAATCTAGGAATTAAAGAAAGCAGGGCTTTTCAACGGACATTTTCAACGGACTCATTTCTTTTCATCTGGTCCGGGTTATGCCTAACTGCCGTCACTGGAAACGGGGGCAGGTTTCGTGTCGGAACCATCACTATCCATTGTGGCGACCCAGACGGCACGCCGCAAGAAATTGAGTGGGACCTTGATCAAGGCCACCGCCCTGGTGGAGGTGCGGGCGACCGGGAACGAGGATCTGCGCCTGTCCGACCGCAAGCTGTTCAACCATCTGCTGGCCATCGCCGCCCCCAATATCGGCAAGGCGACGCGGCACAATACCCACCTGTCCGATATCAGGCGCTTCGCGGCAGAGGCGCGCGACGCCGCCTCGCATGGCGATACCAATTTCTGGCTGAAAGAGAGCCTGACCCGGCTGCAGAAGGTTCTGGTCCAGTATGATGTCCTGGGGTCTGATGGACGGACCTGGGTGTCCGACCATCTTCTGGGCCGTGTCACCATCAATGAGGTGACAGGCGAACTGACCTTTGAGTTTCCAGAAGAGGTGGCCCAGCGGCTGGTTGAACCGGCGCTTTATTCCGCCTTGTCCCTGTCGGTCATCTATCAGTTCACCAGCAAATATGCCCTGACCCTCTATGAAATCCTGAAACGCTATGCCGACCGCAAGGCGACGGAGCCCTATTGGAGTGCCAAGATCGACGAGGTGCGCGACGTCCTGGGCTGCCGTGACAAGCTGAAGGATTTCAAGGATTTGCGCAAAAAGGCGCTGGATCCCGCCATTCAGGAAATCAACGAGCTGGCCGAGTTCAGTGTGGAGATGGACGAAATTCGGCAGGGACGCGGCGGCAATGGCGGGCGCGTGGTCGGTCTGGTTTTCCGGGTGCGCAGCAAGGATGTTGGCGAACTGGAAAAGGCCGTGAAGACGGCGGCCAAGCCCAAGGTACAACGCCAGGGCGAGGCCGCCGAAAAGATGGCCGCCGCTGCCGAGGCAAGGCGTTTCAAACAACGTGGCGTCATCGCCGCCCTGCGCTGGCTGGAAGCGGCTGATTTCAACACGCGCAAGGCCTGGGCCGAACGCGCCAAGCAGTTGGGCGTCACCCTGCCCGCTGCCGCCACGGCACCCACCAACCTGAAGAAATGGGTCCCGGCCATCGCCGATACGGTGGTGGCGGAGGAGAAGTTGGTGTGTTGAGCCACATCCCCGTTGCAAAGGTCCGGTAAAACCCTGGGCACTTACAAATCCTGTTGACCCGCTTGTAACAAACATTCATCCATAGGCTGGATGGTGTTTGCGAGGGGTATGGCCATGACGGGCGAGGAATTGCGTGTGTTCCGCCACCGGCTGGGCGGGTTGACGCAGGAACAGTTCGCGCTGTGGCTGAACGACCGGCTGGGCAAGCGCATCGACAATGCCCGGATCAGCAAATGGGAAAGCGGGGGCGAGCGTATCCCCAAGGAGATCGCCGCCTTCATCGCCAGCCAGCAATTGCCGGCCCGTATCCTGGCCTTCACCAACCAGAAGGGCGGCGTGGGCAAGACCACCACCGCCATCAATATCGCCGCCTCCCTGGCCGGGTCCGGGCGGCGCGTGCTGCTGGTCGATGCCGATCCGCAGGCCAGCGCCAGTGAAAGCCTGGGCGTGCCGCTGGTCGATCTTTACCGGGAACGACGCACCCTGCCCCATGTGCTGCTGGACGCGGCTCCCGTTGATGATGCCCTGATCCCGGTCGGGAATTTCACCCTTCTGCCCTCCCATATCGATCTGGCCAAGGCCGATGGTGTGCGGGAGCCGGGGACGGAAATGCTGCTGCGCGAATGTCTGGCCCCGCTGCGTCAGCGCTTTGACCATATCATCATCGATGGGCCGCCCAATCTGGGCATGATGACCCTGATGACCCTGACGGCAGCGGATGAGGTGTTTGTGCCCGTGCGGACGGAGCCGATGGACACGATGGGTCTGGCCCTGATGCAGGATACCATCGCCAAGGTGCAGCGCCGCCTGAACCCCGGCCTGCGTCTGGCCGGCATCCTGCCGACGCAGTTCCGACGTCGGAAGTCGGTGGATAAACAGATATTGGACCTGCTGATCGCCAGCCTGGGGGCCACCGTACCGGTCCTGGCCCCCATTGACGATAACAGTGCCTTTGGCAAGGCCAACCTGAACTATAAGCCGGCGGTGGAGCTATACCCCGACGCCGCCGGTGTCGCGACATATCGCGAGTTGGCGGCGGCCATTGCGGCGGGCACGTCCCTGCCCCTGGCCCAGGCATCGACGGTAACGGGAGGCTGAACCCATGGCCAAGAGCAAGACCCCGCCCCCCGCCCTGGCTGCCCTGTCGGGCCGCCTTGCCCAGGGCAGCACGTCGCTGGCGGCACTGAACAGCCGCTTCAACCATAGTTTCGAGGTGGCGCTTGACCGGGTTGAGCCCGACCCCGCGCAGAACCGTCAGCATTTCGATGAGGGCGAGCTGACGGCCCTGTCGGACAGTTTGAAGCAAGTTGGCCAACTGTCGCCCATTCTGGTCCGCCCGCATCCGGCGCGGCCAGACCATTATATCCTGGTTGCCGGCGAACGCCGCTGGCGCGCGGCCCGGCTGGCCGGGTGGACCAGCATGGTGGCGCTGCGCTTTGACGGCGATGCCGATACGGCGGCCCTGGTGGAGAACCTCCAGCGCGTGGATTTGACGCCGCTGGAAGAGGCCAAAGGCCTGGAACGGCTGATGCGGCAACGCGGGTTGAAGCAGCAGGAGGTGGCCTCTCTGGTCGGCAAAAGCACGGTCCAGGTCAGCAGCCTGCTGAAAATCCTGACCCTGCCCGCGCCGGTCCTGTCCGACCTTGGCAGCGATGCTGGGGCCACGGTCCCACGTGGCACCCTGTTTGAAATCGCCCGCGCCCCGGCGGAGCAGCAGCCCAAGCTGTGGGCACTGGCGCGTGACGGCAAGCTGAATGTCCGCACGGCGCGGCAGGCCAAGGATGAGGGGGACCTCCCCTCCCCTGCCCCCGCCGCTACCGGCACGGCCCCACGTCTGCCCGCCATTGGCAAATGGACCCGCAGTTTGCAGGCGGTGAAGGGGACCAGCCTGAGCAAGCAGGAACGTGAGGAGCTGCTGGCCCTGAAAGCGGCGATTGAGGCGGTTCTGGCCGGGAAATAGCCAGTTCCGACGTCGGAACTTGTTTCACCGGACCTTTTCAACGCCCGTCCGATGAAGAATATAGGAATTAATTCTTGACGTCACCCCTGCCCTGACCGATGCTGTTGCTATCAATCAAGCCAACAGGCCCCGCTGCACCCGCACCGGGGCCTTTGCTTTTGGGGCCTCAGGCAGCAAGGACATGACGATGGCGGATCTGCTTTCACCCGACGCGCTGACCGGCGGGGGTTTGGCGCTGGCGGCAGCGGGGGCCGTGGCGGGGCTGCGGTGGCTGGCCGCGTCCAAGGCCAAGCAGTTGGATGGGCTGCCCGGCCTGATGCATCAGATGCAGATGGAACTGGTACGCATCACGGCCCGGCTGGACCGGGCAGAGGCCGACATTGCCAATGACAAGGCGGGCCGCCGCGCCTTTGCGGCGGTGGAGATGATGGTCAGCAAAATCTCCTCCGACATCGGCCATCTGGCCGCCGACCTGCAAAAGCTGTCGGACCGGCATGAGAAGGGCGGCCAGGAGATCTGGGCCGCCATCGACCGGCTGCGCGATGGGCGGGAAGGTGGGTGATATCCAATCACCCAAACCGCCGCAGGTCAAAGGCTGACAGGTCCGGGCCTTCATCGACCGTCAAGGCCGCGATGCGCTCCCCCGTCACCGGCCCCAGCGTCAGGCCCAGATGCTGGTGCCCGAATGCGTAGAACAGGTTATAGGCGCGGTCCGACCGGCCAATGGCGGGCAGATAGTCGGGCAGGGTGGGGCGACACCCCACCCATTCGCGCGCGGGTAGGGGGAAGGGCAGGCCCAGATCGCGGATGCGCCCGCGCAGCCGTTCCCATTTGGCCGCATCGGGCGGGCTGTCAGGGTGGCTGAATTCCACAAAGCTGGAGGCGCGCAGATAGTCGCGGAAGCGGGTGACGATCAGGGCGCGGTCTTCAAAGACCAGGGGCGGAAGGTCAGCAGGCCAACTTCCGACGTCGGAATGTAGATGGTATCCGCGCTCCGCGATCATCGGCACGCGGTGGCCGATCCCTTCCAGGAGCGGTTTTGAGGCCACACCCGCCGCCACCACCACCCCATCCGCGTCCAGAACCCTTCCATCGGCCAGCGCCACGGACACGTTGCCATCACTGCGGGGCAGATGGGTGGCAAGGCCCCTCACCACCACGCCACCACGTTCGGTGAAATGCCGGCGCAAGGCCCCGAACAGCAGATCGTGGGACGCGATATGCCCGCTGCCGGTGAAGCGGATGGCGCCCGCCGGCGCGCGGCCCAGAAGCTGGGTAAGCCGCTCCCGCTCCCCCGCGTCAATCGACCGGAACCGGGTTGTGCCCGTATCCGCCGCCTGCCAGGCGCGCAGGCCGTGCGCGGCGCTGTCGGGCGTATCCCAAATCACGAAATGCCCGTCGCGGATCAGCAGGTCGGGCTGTCCGATCCCTTCGACCAGCCGTTCCCAGGCCGGTATGGCGGCCCCCACCAGCGTGGACAGGGCCGCCTTGCCCGCCCGGAACCGATCGGGCCGTGCCGCCGCCGTCAGCCGCAGGCCGAAGGGCAGCCAGTGACGGATGTCGCGTAGGGGCAGGGACAGTGCATCATCGCGGGCCAGCAGGCGTTTGGGAACAGCGCGCAGGGTGGCGGCGCTGGCCAGCGGTTCCACCTGTTCCACCGCGATATGCCCGGCATTGCCCCAGGAGGCGGGCGGTGTGGATGGCGCATCATCCACCAGCGTCACCGACCGGCCCAACCCCTGCTGCGCCAGGGCGATGCTATAGCCGACAATGCCACCGCCGATCACCAGGAAGGACCGCATCCCCACACTCCCCTCTTTTCCGTCCCGATATTATATAGTATACGATTTTAAGCGCAATGCAGGAGTGACCCATGGCCAAGCTGACCTGGACGGGCGTGTACCCGGCCGCCACCACCCAATTCGCCGAAGACCTGTCGGTGGATTATGATGCCACCGCCGGAGTTCAGGATGCCCTGATCCGCGATGGTGTCGATGGCTTGATCCTGCTGGGCACCTGTGGGGAGAATAACTCCCTGGAGCCGGACGAAAAGCGCGCCATCCTGGACCGCGCCCGCACCGCCGTCGGGGGGCGGGTCCCCGTGGTGGCCGGCGTATCGGAACTGACGACAAAGCGCGCCGTGGCCTTCGCGCGTGACGCGGAGGCATTGGGCGTGGATGGCTTGATGTTGCTGCCGGCCATGGTCTATGTCCCGACGGAGGAGGAGCTGTACACGCATTTCAAGACGGTGGCGGATGCGACCAGCCTGCCCATCATGCTGTACAACAACCCGCCCGCCTATCGCGTGTCGATCTCCGCCCGCGTGCTGGCCAGGCTGGCCGACATTCCCAACATCGTGGCGGTCAAGGAAAGCGCGCCCGACCCGCGCCGTTTCACCGACCTGATCAATGAGTTCGGCGACCGTTTCGTGCTGATGGCCGGCCTGGATGATGTGGCGCTGGAGGGCATGATCCTGGGCGCCCATGGCTGGGTCTCCGGCCTGACCAGCGCGTTTCCGCAGGAGTCCGTGGCCCTGATCAAGGCGCTGCAGAAGGGTGACATTGCGGAGGCGCGGCGCATCTATCGCTGGTTCATGCCGCTTCTGCATCTGGATGCTGAACATGATCTGGTACAGTCGATCAAGCTGGCCGAACAGATCATGGGCCGGGGCAGCGAACGCGTCCGCCTGCCGCGCCTGCCCTTGTCCGGTGCGCGCCGCGCCCAGGTCACCGCCATGGTCGAAAAGGCCGCCGCGACGCGGCCGGTTTGATCGGGCAGATTTGTTGGTAGGATGGGCACCCAAGGCCGGCGACCGCCGGCCCGATGCCCCATGGCCGCGTAAGCCAAGCCGCCGGATGGCGGCGCCCGGCGTTTGAGGGAACAAAAAATGCGCCACACGTTCTTCTGCATCGATGGTCACACCGCCGGCAACCCGGTCCGCCTTGTTGCCGGCGGGGCGCCGTTGCTGCGGGGGGCGTCGATGGCGGAGCGGCGGCAGGATTTTCTGGAACGGTTCGACTGGATCCGCACGGGTCTGTGCTTTGAACCGCGCGGACATGACATGATGTCGGGCGGGTTCCTGTATCCGCCCACGCAAGCCGACGCCGATATCGGTATTCTGTTCATCGAGACCAGCGGCTGTCTGCCCATGTGCGGGCACGGCACCATCGGCATGATCACCTTCGGCCTGGAAAACGGTTTGATCCTGCCCCGCACGCCGGGGACGCTGCGGGTGGAGGTGCCGGCGGGCATCATCGACATCACCTATGGCACAGAGGGCAAGCGCGTCACCTGGGTGCGCATCCGCAACGTGCCTTCCTATGTCGCGGCCTGGGGGGTGGAGATTGAGGTGCCGGGCTTTGGTCCCCTGTCGGTCGATGTCTCCTATGGCGGTAACTACTACGCCATCATCGAACCGCAGGGACCGTATAAGGGCCTGGACGATCTGGGGGCCGCGCGCATTGTGGAACTGTCGCGGACCATCCGCACCCTGATGCGGGAAAAGGTGGAGCCGGTGCACCCCATCGATCCGCGCATCCGGGGCGTTTCGCATGTGCTGTGGGCCGATGGGCCGAAAGGGCAGGGGGCCGATGGTCGCAATGCTGTGTTCTATGGCGAACGCGCCATCGACCGCAGCCCCTGCGGCACCGGCACCTCGGCCCGGCTGGCGCATCTGGCGGCCAAGGGGCGGCTGAAGGTCGGCGATGCCTTCGTGCATGAAAGCTATATCGGCAGCCGGTTCACGGGAAGGGTGGAGGCGGCGGTTGACCTGGGCGGCCATGCGGCCATCATCCCGTCGATTGAGGGCAGTGCGGTTTCCACCGGCTTCAACACTATCTGGATCGACCGCGAGGACCCGTTCTGGGCTGGGTTCACGGTGGTATAGGCAGGGCCGACGCCGTATGTTTCCCAACCGAGCGGCGGGGCTGGACACCCCGCCCCGCAACAGGGAGTGACAAGAAGAATGAGCATCGGGGGATCAACGGCTGAGGCCGAACTGGCCAGCCTTGCCGCCATTGACCGGTCGGGCCAGCGCCCGCCCGCCATCCAGCCCGCTGAACATGCCGCCCGCATCGAGAAGGCCCATCGCCTGATGGAGGAGATGGGGGCAGGGACCCTGCTGATCAGTGCGGGGGCCAGCCTGCGCTATTTCACGGGCGTGCCCTGGGGGGCGACGGAACGGCTGGTGGCGCTGCTGCTGCGCCGGGGTCGCCGCCCGGCGATGATCTGCCCAGCCTTTGAGCTGGGGTCGCTTAAAGAGGTGATGGCCATCGATGCCGACATCCTTCTGTGGGAGGAGGATGAATGCCCTGCCGAACTGCTGGTCAGTGCTGTGGCGGGGTATGAGACGCTGGCCCTGGACCCGGCGGCCCCGTTCCTGCTGTTCAGCCGTTTGCGCGCCATCTCGCCGGCGTTGAAAGTGGTGGATGCCACGCCTGTGGTCGATGGCTGCCGCACCCGCAAATCGGCGACGGAACTGGCGCTGCTTTCCTATGCCAAGGGTCTGACCTTGGATATCCACCGCCGCGCCGCCGCGATACTACGCGCCGGCATCCGTGCCAGTGCGGTGAAGCGCTTCATTGATCAGGCCCACCGGGCCGTGGGGGCCGACAATGGTTCCACCTTCTGCGCGGTGCAGTTCGGGGTCGCCAGTTCCTTCCCGCACGGCATTCCCGGCGATCAGGAATTGGCAGAGGGCGATATCGTCCTGATCGATACGGGCTGTCAGATCGACGGTTATCATTCCGACATCACCCGCACCTATGTGTTCGGCGAACCGACCGCTGAACAGCGCCGCATCTGGGCCATCGAGCATGAGGCCCAGGCCGCAGCCTTCGCCGCCGCGCGGCCCGGCCAGACCTGCGAAAGCGTGGACAATGCGGCCCGCGCTGTTCTGGAGCGGTATGGGTTGGGTCCCGATTACAAGCTTCCGGGCCTGCCCCATCGCACGGGCCATGGCATCGGGTTGCAGATCCATGAAGGTCCCTATCTGGTACGCGGCGACAAGACCATCCTGGCACCGGGCATGTGCTTTTCCAACGAACCAATGATCGTCATGCCCGGCGCCTTTGGCATCCGCCTGGAGGACCATATGTACATCACCGAAGACGGGGCCGCCTGGTTCACCGAACCCTCGCCGTCGATTGAACGGCCGTTCGGGTGAGGGGGATAAATATCATTGACCTGATACTTTTTAGGTCCATACTTCCCATACAGGTATCATCATAGTGATGCATTCTGAATGCTGACACTGGAAGCGCATATCGATGGGGCGTGGCGGGAGGCGGGCTTGCTCAGGCTGCCCGATCCCGCGCGCGGCATTAATGGCGCCAGCCGGTTCAGTTATGACGATAACTATTTCTTCGACCATGCCGCCATTGACGGGCTGGACGGCGATGTCATCGACCGGCGCGCCCTGTCGGTGCGCACACCCGTCAATCTGGAAAGCCGATCCTGGGACAGTTGGCCGCCCTGGCTGCTGGATTTGATGCCGCAGGGCGTGGCCCGGCAGCGGATTGCCGCAACGCTGGGTCTGTCGCCCGATCTTCCGGCGTCGGAACTGCCCATCCTGCGCCGTGCCGCCGGATCGCCCATCGGCAACCTGCGTATCCGGGAGGCGTGGGTAGAAGAACAGCAGCGTCTGGCTGACGTCACCTGTCCGCCCCTGACCGACCGGGACATTGCTGAGCGCAGCGACCGGTTCCTGGAGGTGGTGGACCGTTTCGCGCATCTGGCGTCGGGGTCCAGCGGCGTCCAAGGGGAATGGCCCAAGGCCCTGATGACCCGGTCGCTGCAGGATGGATGCTGGTATCCCGACCCGTTCGTGCCGACGGGGGAGGGGGCCGAACATGCCATTGTGAAGCTGCTGCGCTCGTCAGGGGCGGAGGATGTGCTGATCATCGCCAGCGAGGCCCCCTATCTGGAGGTGGCGCGGACCTTTGGCCTGCGGGTGGCCGCCCCGCTGCGTTATGGCAATGGCGTGCTGTTCATCCCGCGCTTCGACCGTAGCGTCCGCGACGGAATGGTGCTTCTGCATGGGCAGGAAAGCCTTGTGTCCGCCCTGGGCGTGGCGGCCTTTGGCCATCTGGCCTGGCATGAGGATTATCTGTCCGTCGTCCGTAGCGCCAGCGACGATCCCGTGGCCGACACATTGGAATATCTGCTGCGTGACCTGTTGAACGCTGCCATGGGCAATCCCGATAATCATGGCCGCAACAGCGCCCTGCATAAGCCGGCAACGGGTGGTGTCCGCCTGTCGCCGCTTTATGATTTCGCGCCTATGCGCCTGTCGGCGGCGGGTGTGGGGCGCAGCACACGCTGGCGCTGTCTGGACGGACGCGGGATTGATCCCGACTGGGGCCGCATCGCCGATGCCGTGGCGTTTGACGGATTGCCGGCGGATCGGGTGCGGCAGGTGCTTTTGTCGAAACTGCCCCTCCTGCGCGACCTGACGCGGTTGGGCCGGGACCTGGGTGTACCGCCGCCGGTGGTCGCACGGGCGTTTCAGGGCGATGCGGTGGCCGATGCCCTGGAACGGAGCTGTTGACCCATGCCCCGTCGCACACCGCTCACGCGTGAGGAGAAGCTGGCCCGGCGGGAGGCGTTGGCGGCCCGTGCCGCAGCGGGGGGCTTACGCCTGCCCGACGCCATCCGTCAGATGCGGGAGGCGCTGGACATGACCCAGGCGGCCTTTGGTGAGAAATTCGGCCTGACCCGCATTCAGGTTCTGAACCTGGAAAAGGGCACCGCCAACCCGACCCGGGAAACGCTGGAAAGGATCGGCCGACCCTTCGGCTTCGTCCTTGGCTTCGTCTCCCGGCCCCGTCAGGATGAGGACGGGCCTTCATGACATCCATATTCTAACAACCAACAACAAGGACCCGATCCATGCGCACATCGCTTCTGCGTCCCCGCCTGCTGGCTGCTGCCGGTCTGGGCCTGTTGCTGCTGACCGGTTCGGTGCAGGCGGCACCGGTTGATGATCTGCGGGTCGTGCTGGCCGATTATGACCGCTATCTGGAGGTCAATGACCCGATCGGGGCCAGTCAGCGCGGGGATTTGGAAGCGGCAAAGCGCTGGCCCGATAACAGCCCCAAGGCCGTGGCGGACCGGGCCAAGGCGCTGGCTTCGTTTCGGGATCGGCTGGCCGCCATTCCGGGCGCGGGGCTGACGGGGCAGGACGCGCTGAACCACACGCTGCTGTCGCGGCGCGTGGCTTTGGACCTGGAGGGCGTGGCGTTCGATGAGGAACGCATGCCGTTCAACAATGATAGCGGCTTCTTCTCCGTTCCGGGCTATGTAGCAGGCGCCATGCGGTTGAAGAACACGGCGGAGGCGGAGGCCTATCTGGTCCGGCTGTCATCGCTGCCGGATTTCTATGCCAATGAGACCGCCAATATGCGCCGGGGCTTGAAGACCGGCTTCACCCAGCCGCGCCTGATCGCGGAAGGGGCGGTCGCCATGACCCGCACCCTGGCCGCCATGCCGCTGGACGGGCATCCGCTGCTGGCCCCGCTGAAGGGTCTGCCGCCAACGGTGCCGCAGACCGACCGCGAGGCCCTGCTGACGCGCGGACAGGAGATCCTGCGCGACCGTGTGCGCCCCGCCGAACAGGCGTTGGCCAGCTTCTTTGAGAAGGAATATCTGCCGAAATCCAAACCGGTGATCGGCGCGTCAAACCTGCCCAATGGCAAGGCCTGGTACGCCTATCGCGTGAAACGGGAAACGACGACGGCCATGACGCCCGATCAGGTCTATGCCCTGGGCCAGACGGAGATTGCCCGCATCCGGGCGGAGATGGACAGCATCATCAAGCAGACGGGGTTCCAGGGGGACTTCAAGGCATTCCTGACCTTCCTGCGCAACGACCCGCAGTTTTATGCGAAATCGCGTGAGGAGTTGCTGGAGAAATCCAGCCGTATCGCCAAGCGCATTGATGATCAGCTGCCGGGTTATTTCAGCCTGCTGCCGCGCCTGCCCTATGGCGTGCGGCCCGTGCCGGCGGAGATTGAAGAAGGCTATACGACGGGTCGTTACTTCCCCGGCAGCCCGGAACAGGGTATTGCCGGCGGGTTGATGATCAACACCTCGCACCTGTCCATGCGTCCGCTCTATGAACTGCCGGCCCTGGTGGCGCATGAGGGTGTGCCCGGTCACCATCTGCAAATCGCCCTGTCACAGGAACTGACCGACGTGCCGCAGTTCCGCCGGCAGGAGGATACGACCGCCTATGTCGAGGGCTGGGCGCTTTATACCGAGAAGCTGGTGGAGGAGATGGGCATCTACACCACGCCGTATGAGCATTTCGGCAAGCTGTCGATGGAGATGTGGCGGGCCTGCCGGCTGGTCATGGATGTCGGCCTGCATTGGAAGGGCATGGGCCGGGAGGAGGCCGCAAGCTGTCTGCGTGATAATAGCGCGCTCGCCGAAAAGAACATTCAGAGCGAGACCGACCGTTACATTGCTTGGCCTGGTCAGGCGCTGGGGTACAAGATCGGGCAGTTGACCATCCTGAACCTGCGTCAGAAGGCCGAGGCGGCCCTGGGTGCGAAGTTCGACGTACGGCAGTTCCATGCCCTGATCCTGAATGACGGGCCGCTGCCCATGGTCATGCTGGAACAGCGCATCGACGCCTGGATCGCGCAGGCCAAGGCGGGGTGAGGGCAGGGGGGCTGCACGCCCCCCACTTCCGACGTCGGAACCGCGCCTCACATCTGCCGGAACAGGTGCAGCCAGGCGCGGCTGACGGGGATGGTGTCGGGGCGGGATTTCAGGTGGATGGTCGCGGTTTCATTCTCCCCGCGCACCACATGGCTGATGGACCGCAGGTTAACGATGGCGCTGCGGTGGACCTGGGCGAAGCGGTCGGGGTCCAGCTGTTCGGCCAGTTCCTTGATGGGGGTGCGGATGACGGCTTCCTGTGGCGTGCCGCCATCGCCGCGCCAGCCGACATGGGTGTATTTGTCGCCGGCCAACAGGAAATCGACATCCTCCACCGCGATCAGCCGCACGACGGGGCCGACCGAGGCGCGCAGCCAGGTCAGGCGCGGGGTGGCGGCGATGGCGGGGCGAAGCTGTGCGGCCAGCCTTGCCAGCAATTCGTCGGGCATGATCGCCGGCTGTGCCGCGCGCAGCCGTTCCTGCAATCGCGCGACGGTATCGGCCAGACGCGCCGCCTCCACCGGTTTCACCAGATAATCCAGGGCACCCTGGGCAAAGGCCGCCACCGCGTACTGGTCAAAGGCCGTGACGAAGACCAGATGGGCCCGCCGCCCGATGGCCTGCGCCGCCTCCACCCCCGACAGGCCGGGCATATGCACGTCCAGGAAGCAGATATCGGGCCGGTGCTGTTCAAACAGTTCCACGGCCTGGCGCCCGTTGCGTGCCTCCGCCACCACGTGCAGAGCGGGCCAGGCGGCGGAAAGCTGCCGGATCAGGGTGTCGCGCAGCAGGGGTTCATCTTCGGCAACCAGGGCCGTGGGTCCGTTCATTCCGCCGCCTCCCGCGCGGGCCAGGACAGGGTTGCCACCACGCCCCCGCCGCCGCGTTCGGTCAGCGACAGGGTGGCAGCGGGGCCGAAACAGAGTGCCAGACGTTGGCGCAGGGTGGAAAGCCCCGTGCCCAGCCCACCCGTGCCGGCGGCACCCAGGCCCAGGCCGCTGTCGCTGACCGTGACATGCAGGGTGCCGGCGCGCAGGGTCGCCGCAATGTCGATGGCCCCGCCATCCTCCGCCGGGTCGATGCCGTGTCGGACCGCGTTCTCCACCAGAGTCAGCACCGCCATGGGCGGGCAGGGGAGGGCGTCGGTCCCCGGTTCCAGATCGATGCAGAAGGACAGGCGGTCGGGCATGCGCATGACCATGATGTCCAGATAGGCCCGGACCAATCCCATCTCATCCGCCAGCGTACCCATGGAAGCGTTCAGACGCGGCACGGCGGCGCGCAGATACGCGATCAGGCTGTCCAGCACGGGCAGGGCCTGTGATGATCCCGTCTCCACCAAGGCCCGGACATTGGCCAGCGTGTTGAACAGGAAATGCGGCTGCACCTGTGCCTGCATCAAGGCGAGGCGCGCATCGGTGGCCCGGCGTTCCAACTCGCTGCGTTCCAGGGCAAAGGACAGGGCCTGGTGCCGGGCCAGCGCCTCGCGTTGCCGCACCAGCGCGCCAAGCGCCACCCAGGGGCCGATCAGCAGGCCCAGCACGATCATGATGAAAAGAGATTGCAGGCGCGGCTTATCCTGCCACAGGGCCGGCCCCACCTCTGGTCCGGTGAGGATGTAGATCACCACCATGGTGGGCGGCACCGTCAGGGCCACCGCCAGCACCTGCACCACCCAGCGCGCGATCCAACGGGGCAGGCGGCGGGGAAACCGTTCCCAGAAGCCGAAGGCCAGCACGCACATCAGGCAGACGACAAACATCCGCAGCAGCAGGACCCAGACATGGTTCTCCCAGGCCGGCAGCAGCAGTAGGGAGAAGATACCGGCCAGGACCGCCGCCGTCCGCAGCCGGCGCCAATGGATGATGGCCACCAGCCTGTGCCCGATACTGCCGGCCGTCGCGTCCATCCACCCGTCCTTCCCGTCGCCCCGTGTCACAGCCGGGGCAGCCACATGCCCATGGTCGCGCCAAAGATACCACCGGCGGTCAGCAGCGCCAGCAAAGTCAGCAGTCCCGCCACACCCAGCCGCAACACCGAACCACCCCGGTCCATGGCATGGAAGTAGAGCTGCAGCACCGCCAGCGGCAGCAGATATTGGGCGAAGGACAGCGTCTCCGGCAGGGGGCCGGTAAAGGTCTTGGGATCAAAGCCGACGGGCGCCTGGAAGATCAGCATCCACAGCATAAACATGACCCGGAAGAACCAGACCCCGCTGACCGCCAGGAACAGGCGCAGCGCCCAGCGGCGATGGCTATCGAACTGCCGCCGCCGCGCCAGCATCCAGGCCATGCCGGCACAGATCAGAATGACCACGCCATTCATGCTGGTCCCCACATGCATCAGGGTGCTGCCGACCGTCCCGCGCAGCAGGATCAACCCGATCCCGCCCAGCGACAGGATGGTGGCGGCGATCATATAGGTGCGGCCCGTCCAGCGGTGAAAGGCGGGCCGGTGGCGGCGGAGCGCGGGCCAGAGCTGCAAGGCCCCGCCGACAATGATCACCACCGCGAACAGCATATGCAGGGCGTAAAGCGCATTGCCCAGGACATCACCCGGAAGCTGCCCTTCCACCGGCCCACCCCGCAGCCCCTGACCCGTCAGCCATTCCCGCCCGTGGGTGGCCATGACATAGAGCGCGAAGATCATCTGCCCGGCAATGGCCACCAATAGCCAGAGCAGACCCGCCCGCCCCAGCCAGCGTTTGGCGGTGGCGGGATCGGGACGGGCGCTTTGCGGGATTGTCGCGGCCAGGGACATGGGGGCTCCTCCATCATGTGATGGCTGATCCTGGCGCTTATCTGCGGTCGGTGGAGTAGGGGTGCGATGAATGACGGATAGGGGCGACGGGTGGGGGATGTTGTGCCCTCACCCTCCCAAACGCTGGCGCGTTCGGGCCCCTCCCTCTCCCACGTTCGTGGGCGAGGGAGCCAAATTTTCGCCCCTCGCCCGCTTGCGGGAGAGGGAGGGGCCCAAGCCTGTAAAGGCTTGGGAGGGTGAGGGAGCGACGCTTTTACCGCCCCTCATCCAGCCACGCCGCCAGCCAGACCAGCGGTGCGTTCCAGTTCACGGTTACCTCGTTCACCGTGAACAGGTCGATATCATCCTTCCAGCAGGCCTGCGGCGCGCAATCGCCGATGCGTTCGCGGCCTTCCTTGCCCAGGCTGGTGATGTTCGGCCCGCCCGACACCACGCCGGGCGGCGGGGGCGGCAGTTTGGGGTCCAGGACATTGGCCCAGAACCGGTGATGCGGGTGTCGCATGGCGCGCGGGCCGTAACCCGTGACATAGGAGATGTCCAGCGGGTTGCGGCCCAGCAGATAGTCGGCGACATCCACCACCGTATCGCGGTATCTGGCGTCCCCCGTCGCGTCATGGGCATAGGCCAGCAGGATGGCCCGGTTCATCAGGCCGGAGTTGGACCCCCAGCCATAGCCCTTCGGCGACAGGGGCTGACGGTAGCCGCTGTCGCCCGCCTCTTTCACATAGGCATCGGCACTTTTCACGATGGCGCTGCGGATGCGGGCGGCGTCGGCCTCTGGCAGCACCTCTGGATGTAGCGCCAGGGTCAGCCACCCCAGCGGCCCCACCTGTCCCCAGGACGGTTCGGGGATGGCGTCGCGATTGAAGAACTGCGCCTTGGTCACGGCATCGACCAGCAGCGCATGGCGCGTGGTGGCCAGCAGTTCGGCAGACGCCCAGAAGAACTCATCCGAGACGTCATTATCGCCATAGCCGCCGCTGCCATTGAAATCACCGATGGCCAGCGCGTTCGGCACGCGCAATGCCGCCCTCCAGGCCTTCAATGCCGCCTTCAGGCAACGGTCGGAAAAGGCAGGATCAATGGTCTTCCAGATGCGCGCCGCCTGTGCCGCCGTGGCGGCCAGGTTCAGGGTAGCGGCGGTGGAGGGCGGGTAGAGGAAGCGGCGTTCGGGGTCCAGATGCGGGGGCAGGGGCAGTTTCGTCCAGCGTTCATCCGCCACCTTGTGATGGGCCATGCCCGACACATCGACATCCGGCGTGAAAGTCAGCCTGCCTTTGCCATCCTGCGGACCCAGGGGCAGGGGCATGCGGGTGCCGTCGGGCACCTGCATATCCAGCATGAACTCCATCTGCCAGCGCGCCTCATCCAGCAGATCATTGATGCCATTGCCCGCCTCCGGGATGGCGGCGGTGCCGTCGGTGAAGGCGGGTGCCTTGCCCTTCAGCGCCTGACGTTCGTAAAGGTTCAGCAGGGTCCAGACGGAGATGCCGCCATTGACCACGTACTTGCCATGGTCGCCGGCATCGTACCAGCCGCCCGTGACGTCCAGACTGTGCGGGCAGGCGGGCCAGATATTGCCGGCATTGTCCTTGCCCCCGAAACAGGGCGCGACCTCCTTCGGGTGGCCGGCGGGGCGCGCCCATTTATCCCCTACAAGTCGTGCCTCGATGGGGGTGCCGGCGCGGTTATGGTAGAAATAGGACAGCGCATCGCGTTTCAACGCGGCATAGGGGCCGGGGCCGATGCTGAAGGGCCGGCTGCTGACATTGCCTGCGGTCAGGGTGAAGCCATCGCCCGTCACCGTGACGGCGGAGAAGTCGATCCGGTGCAGATGCTGGCCGGACGATGCGTCATCGCCGCTGACGATACTGCTGCCGCTGGCCACCACCTGCCCGCCGGCATCGCGCAGGGTCCAGGCCACGGGCTTTACTGCCGCATCGGGCAGGATCGCGATCTTTGGGGCATTGGCCAGCAGGCCCGACTGGTTCAGCCGGATGGGGCTGATGGGCGCGTCCTGTGCCGGGGCCGGCAGTGTGACGGCAAGAAGGGCGGAGAGAAGGAAAGCGTAGGCCTTCATGATCAGTTCCCTTTGCCCGGCCCTTGCGCGAACGGCCCGACCATGACGCCGATGAAGCCGCCGGCCTTCTTGGTGGACAGGATGGTGCCGTCGGCCCCCTTCACAACGGGTTGCCAGTCTGCCCCGGCGGCGGCCACGTCGAAATCATACTCCCCGCCGCGCGCCGTGATGCGCAGACGGTAGGAGGCGGCGGCCTTCACCGGTACGCTGCCCAGCACCGCGCCATCGGCGGGCGTATCCTTGCCGCCACGCGCCGCCACACGGGCCACCAGCTGCCCGCCTTCCTTCTCGATGGTGAAGCGCATCCAGCTTTCATCGCTTTGCACCGCCGCCAGACCGGCACGTTCGCCCGGCTGATCAGGGGTGAAGACCATGTCGGTGATGATGGTGGCATTGTGATGCTGCTGGCGGCGTGCCCAGAAGGCGGGATTGCCATGGTCGGACAGGCCCACAGCCTGCAATTTCAGGGTCAGCGCCCCGTCCGACAGGCGGTACCAGTCGCCCTTGGGATTGCGCGCCATCATCCAGTAAGGCGGCAGCCGGTCGCCGTCGAACTCATCGCGCACCTGAAAGGCGCCGGTGGTCGGCACCTTGGGCACGGGTTGGGCCGGCAGGTCGGGCTTGGCATGGGTCAGGGGGATGGCCTGACCGGGTTCGGTAATGCGCGGCCAGCCATCGACCCAGCGCACGGGCATCAGGAACGTCTCCCGCCCGGTGTTGTACAAGTCATCGCCATAGGGGCGGATGGCCAGGAAACTGGCCCACCATTCACCCTTCGGCGTCACCACGAAATCGGCGTGACCGGCAGAGGTGACGGGGAAGGGGCGGGCCGGGTCCAGATCACGCTGCGTCAGGATCGGGTTGGCGGGATTGGGGGTGAAGGGGCCCATGGGGCCGGGGCCGCGCAAAACCACCTGGGAATGGTTGATGGCCGTGCCACCCTCGGCACAGATCAGATAGTAGAAGCCATCCTTCTTGAAGATATGCGGCCCTTCGATCCAAATCGGCTTTTTGGAGATATCGACACCGCCATTCACCAGCACCTTGCGCGGGCCGATGGTCTTCATGCTCTTCAGGTCCAGTTCCTGCACCCAGATGGCACGGTGCCCCTGATAAAGCGGTTCGCCCTCCGGCGGGCCGTTATTGATGATCCAGGCGCGGTCCCCTTCGAAGAAGATCGAGGGGTCGATCCCGCCTTCCAGATCGGGCAGCCAGATGGGATCGGACCAGGGGCCCTTCGGGTCCTTGGCGGTGATGATGAAATTGCCGCCGCAATCGACACAGGTGTTCAGGATATAGAAGGTACCGTCATGATAATCGATGGCGGGCGCGAAGACACCGCGTGACAGGCCCAGGGCCTTGAAATCCAGCTGGTCCGGGCGGTCGATGGCATTGCCGATCTGGGTCCAGTTGACCAGATCGCGCGAATGGAAGATCGGGATGCCGGGGAACCAGGAAAAGGTGGAGTTCACCAGATAATAATCGTCGCCGACCCGCGTGATGGAGGGGTCGGGGTAATAGCCGGTCAGAATGGGATTGCGGTACTCGCCCGGCTTGGCCTTCACCACGGCATCGGACGGGTCGGCCCCCTGATAATCCAGCCAGTTGAACCGGGCCGTATCGGCAGCCAGGGCCACCGGGGCGGTGAACAGGGCCGTGGTCAGGGCCAGGGCTGTCGTCAATCCACGCATTTTTCCTCCCGCTTATGTGTTTTCTGTGAACTCTTCTGTGTTCTTCTCGTCATCCCGGCTTGGCGCCGGGATGACGAAAGGGAATGGGTTATGGCGTCCCCTCCGCATAAGGCCCAACCATCACGCCCATGAAGCCGCGTGCAGTGGCGGTGGACAGGATGGTGCCGTCGGCATCCTTCAGGATGGTCTTCCACCCATCCTTGCCCATACCCACCGAAAAATCATAGGCACCGCCACGCGCCGTGACGCGCAGGCGCAAGGCGCCGTCGCCGGGCGCCGGCTGGCTGGCCAGTATGCGGCCCGGCTTTGGATCATTCTCCCCGGCGCGGACGGCGACGGTCAGGGTGCGCACGCCGTTAACCAGCTCTGCGGTGAAGCGGAACCAGTATTCGTCATTCTGGATGACGGCCAGACCCGCCCGCTGCCCCGGCTGATCGGGGGTGAAGGAGAATTCGGTGGTGAAACTGGCGTCGCGATGCTGCTGCCGGCGCGCCCATAGGCTGGGGCTGGCGCGGTCGGACAGGGTGACGGGCTGAGGCGTCAGGTGGAGCGATCCGCCCGACAGGCGCCACCAGCCACCATCCAGCCGGCGCGGGGTCATCCAGTAAAGCGGGAGGGCCGTACCGTCGAATTCATCGCGGACTGTGAAGGGGCCGGCGGTGGGGCCAGGGATGGCGGCGGGCGGCTGGGCCGGCAGGTCGGGCCTTGCATGCGTACGCGGGATCGCTATGCCGGGGTCCAGGATGCGCGGCCAGCCATCAACCCAGCGCACCGGCAGCAGGAACGTCTCCCGCCCCGTATTGAACATCTCCCCGCCGGCATAGGGGCGGACGGCGAGGAAGACGGCCCACCAGTCGCCCTTCTGCGTCTCTACCAGATCGGCATGGCCCGCCGCCTCAATCGGGTTGGGACGCTTGGGGTCCAGGTCGCGCTGCGTCAGGATGGGGTTGGTGGGGCCGGGCGTGAAGGGGCCGATGGGGGAGGGGGCGCGCCAGATCATCTGTGCATGGCCGGTGCCGGTCCCGCCCTCTGCCGCCGTCAGGTAGTAGAAGCCGTCCTTCTTGTACAGGTGCGGACCTTCGACATAACCGGGCTTGGTGGTGATATCCGCCCCGCCGCTGACGATCATGGTGCGTGCGCCGATGCTCTTCAGGTTTTTGGCGTCAAATTCCTGAATCCACAGCGCGCGGTGCCCGTCATAGGCCTCCTTGTCGCCTTCCGGCAGGTCGTTATTCAGGATCCAGGCGCGGCCATCATCGTCAAAGAACAGGGACGGGTCGATGCCGTTCCGCAGATCGGGCAGCCAGACCGGATCGGACCAGGGGCCGGCAGGGTCCCTGGCCGTAACCACGAAGTTGCCGCCGCTGTAGAAGCTGGTATTGACGATATAGAACAGGCCGTCATGGTGGCTGATCGACGCCGCGAATAACCCGCCCGTCAGGCCGCCATTGCCGAAATTCACCAGACCGGGCCGGGCGATGGCATTCGCGATCTGGGTCCAGTTGACCAGATCACGGGAATGGAAAACGGGCAGGCCCGGCAGCCAGCCGAAGCTGGAATTCACCAGATAATAATCGTCGCCGACCCGTGTGACGGACGGGTCTGGATAGAAGCCGGCAATGATGGGATTGCGGTATTCGTTGGTGCCCAGGGTCTTGGCATCTGCCGGATCTGATCCGCGATATTCGAACCAGTCGAACCGCGCCTCACCTGCATATCCGACGCCGGATGTCCCCAGCAGCAAACCCATCGCCAGCAGCGATGCCCATCGACCCAACCGCATTGTTCCTCCCGAACGCCGATCCTTTTTGGATTGTTAGCGTTATCATGGGGAAACGAATGGGGTCTGTCCAGGGGTTTGACAGGGTTGTCAGAGAAGGCGTCGTACCCTCACCCTCCCAAGTCTGCAAAGACTTGGGAGGGTGAGGGTACGACAGTAGTTTACCTCCGCTCCGCCGCACTCACGTCGCGCGCGGCCCGGAACTCGCTATCCTGGCTCCAGTTGGGCCAGTCGCGGCCATCGGCCAGACGGCGGCCCAGGCTGTAGAGCAAGCCCATGTCCAGCTTGGCGCCGTCCATGTTCCAGTCCGGGGACCATTCGTCGTCGGGCTGGTGGTACTTATCCTTGATATAGGCATCGCGCCAGGCCTTGCCCGCCGCCACGCCACCATTCACCAGATCGATGCCACCGCCAAAGGAAATGGCGGGCACGCCGACCTTGGCCATGGGGAAATGGTCGGAGCGGAAGAAGCCGCCGGCCTCCACACGCGGATCAGGCGTATAGGTACGGCCTGCCTTCTTGCCTTCCTCGATCAGCATGTCGAGCAGGCCCAGCTTGGCCGTGCCGGAAATGGTGAAATCCTTGGCGGGACCCGGCCCGATGGTGCCATCCATGTTGATGACGCCCACCGTCTTGCCCAGCGGATAGACCGGGTTGCTGGCGTAATAGGTGGAGCCCAGCAGGCCCTTTTCCTCTGCCGTTACGGCCAGGAACAGGACGGAGCGTTCTGCCCGACCCGCCGCCTTGAAGGCACGGCCCAGTTCCAGCAGGCTGGCGATGCCGGACGCATTGTCCAAGGCACCGTTGAAGATATTGTCGCCATTGGCGTCGGGTTCGCCCACGCCGATATGGTCCCAATGCGCCGTGTAGGCCACGGTTTCATCGGGATACTTGGTCCCGGTCAGGCGGCCCATCACGTTCTTGGAGGTGATGACTTCGGTCTTCACCTTGTAATCCGCCGACAGGGTGGCCTTCAGCGGCACCGGCTGGAAGCTGTCCTTGCGGGCGTCCGCCCGCAGCTTCTCGAAATCCAGGCCCGATGCCTTGAACAGGTCCACCGCCACGTCGCGCTGGATCCAGCTTTCGAACGGGGTGTGGGCGGATTTGGGATCGGCGCGCACGATGTCGAACATCGTGTTCGGGTTCGAGCTGGCGACCGTGGCCCAGCCATAGGAGGCAGGGGCCGTTTCATGTACGATCAGGACACCGGCGGCACCCTGGCGCGCTGCCTCCTCATACTTATAGGTCCAGCGGCCATAATAGGTCATGGCCTTGCCGCCGAACTTGCCCTCCGGCCCTTCGAAATCCGGGTCGTTGATCAGGACGACAAGGATCTTGCCCTTTACGTCCTGGCCCTTGAAATCATCCCAGCTGCGTTCCGGGGCCTTGATGCCATAGCCGACGAACAGCAGGGGCGCATCCTTCAAGGTCACGCTGTCCTGGCCTGTCAGGGCGGCGCGCACGGCGATCTCCTTGCCCTGGTTCAGGGCATGGGCCTTGCCGCCATAGCTCAGCGACAAGTTGGGCTTGCCGACGATATCGGACATGCGCAGCGGCACATCCTGTGTCCAGCCGCGCTTGCCATCGGTCCCGATGCTGCCGCCAGGTTCCAGCCCCGCCGCCTTCATCTTCTCGATCAGGAAGGCGACGGTTTTCGTCTCGCCCACTGTCGCGGGCGCACGGCCCTGGAAATCATCTGCCGACATGACGCGGATATCGTCCGATACGCGCTTCATGTCGAATTGAGGTTCAGCCGCAAAGGCCAGGGTGGAGGAAAGGGCCGCTGTGGCCAGCAGTAGATACTTCATGTCCGGTTGAAGCTCCCTGTTTTGGTATACGATCCATAACAGAGCGGCCAAACCTTACCAAGTGGTTAAGCGGAGGTGCCGAAAATGGATTGTGCCAGGGGGCCAATCCGGGCGCCGGTTCTTTGGCGAGCCCCGCGAGTGATAACTTTCATTATGGAAATTATACAGGTTTCATCGGTCGTGCATTTTCCTGGAAAGGCTTTGTATAAAAATATATCATCTAAAAAACACATAATGAGAGTTCAATCCGGGAGGAAGAATGACCTCGTGCATAAGAAGGGGGCTGCCTATGGCTGCCCTTTGGTTGGCGCTGGCCCTTCCGGCCCTGGCGGCCCCGCCGGGTGGAGAGACGGTGAAGTCCGTGGATCAGTTCCAGGCGGGGCGTGATGCCTTTGCCGATCCGGAAAAGATGCCGGGTGCATTGCTTTATCAGGAGAACTGCGCCGGCTGTCATCAGGGCGGGGTCTATAAGGCGCCGCATCGCACCTGGCTGGAAATGATGACGCCGTCCATGCTGTTCAGCGCCATGAATGACGGCATGATGCAGGCCCAGGCGGCGCATCTGTCGCGTGAACAGCGGCAGCAGATTGCCGAGTACCTGTCGCGGCAGAAGCTGAACAGCGCCGCCGCCGACCCGATGCCGCCGCGTTGCGAGGGGGCTGCTGCCCGTTTCGACATGGACCGCCCGCCGGCGCCCGTTGGCTGGGGCCATGACACCAGCCGGTTTGTACCGGCAAAGACGGCGGGGCTGATGGCGGCGGATGTGCCGAAGCTGCGCCTGAAATGGGCTTTCGCCTTCCCCAATGCCATGCGCGCCCGCTCACAGCCGGCGATCGGCCTGGGGGCCGTTTTCGTGGGCAGCAAGGATGGCACCGTCTATGCCTTCGACCTGGACACCGGCTGTGTGCGCTGGACCTATCAGGCCAAGGCAGAGGTGCGGACGGCCATTGTGCTGGATAGCTGGACCAAGGGACAGGCCCCTGCCCGGCCCCTGCTCTATTTCGGGGATGTGCTGGCGCGGGCCTATGCGCTGGATATGCGGACGGGCGCAGAGGTCTGGATGACCAAGGTCGATGACCATTCCAGTGCCACCATCACTGGCAGCCCGGCCCTGCATGCGGGCCGGCTTTATGTGCCCGTCTCCTCGCTGGAGGTGACGGCCCCGGCGGACCCCTCATACCCCTGCTGCACATTCCGGGGGGCGGTGGCGGCCCTGGATGCGGCCACGGGCCAGCCCGTCTGGAAAAGCCACACGATCCCGAACGAGCCGACCGAACAGGGCAGGACCAGCGTCGGCACGCCTATCCTGGGACCGTCGGGGGCGCCTGTCTGGAACAGCCCCGCCGTGGACGCGGCGCGCGGCCTGCTCTATGTCGGGTCGGGGGAGAATTATGCCAGCCCGGCGGACGGCAACAGCGATGCCCTGATGGCCTTTGACCTGAAGACCGGGCAGCGCCGCTGGCTGCGCCAGACGGTGGCGAACGATGCCTGGAACGTGGCCTGCATGATGGGCGACCACCCCTCCTGTCCCAAGGAGCGGGGGCCGGATCTGGACTATGCCGCCTCCCCCATCCTGGCGGCCTTGCCCGGCGGTGGGCAGATGCTGCTGGGCGGGCAGAAGAGTGGCGTGGTCCATGGCGTGGACCCCGATACCGGCGCCCTGCGCTGGAGCACGCGCGTCGGGCGGGGCGGCGTGCAAGGCGGCGTGCATTTCGGCATGGCGGCGGAGGGGGCGCGGCTTTACGTCCCCATCTATGACATGGCCAATGCGCGGGACGGCAGCAAGCCGACCGATCCGCCGCGCCCCGGCCTCTATGCCATCGATGCCGCCACCGGCAAGCTTCTCTGGAGCCACCCGGCAGAGGATGTCTGCGGCGGGCGGGAGTTCTGCGATCCGGGCATTACGGCGGCCATAACGGCCATGCCGGGCGTGGTCTTTGCCGGCCATTCCGACGGCTGGGTCCGCGCCTATGACGGGGCGACCGGCAAGATCGTCTGGCGGTTCGACACGACACAGCCCGTGAAGGCCGTGAACGGGGTGGAGGCGCGCGGCGGATCGATGAGCGGCCCCGGCCCCGCCATCGGCGACGGCCATGTCGTGCTGAATTCCGGCTATGGCCTGTATTTCAAGATGCCGGGCAATGCCCTGCTGGTCTTCGCCCCCGAAAAGGGGCGTTGAGCGGGGGAAGCGGTTTGGTTATGGGTGGGGGGTGGTTCCCCCCCCTGGCCCGGCCCCCACCCATGACCGACCAACCCGCCCCCGGATTGCTGGACAAGGCGCTGTCGCTGCTGCCGCTGGTGGCGCGGGCGGGGACCTGTTCGTTGACCCAGGTGGCGGGGGAACTGTCCCTGCCGCTGTCCACCATCCACCGGCTGGCCCAGGATCTGACGCGGCATGGCTATCTGATCCGGCTGGGCCGGGGGCGTTACCGGCTGGGCCCGGCGCTGCTGTCGCTGTCGGCGGGGCTGCGGCTGGAGGATATGCTGGTCGATGTCGCCCGGCCGCTGGTGCAGGCCCTGGCCCGCGACTGCCGGGCCTGTGTGCATCTGGGCAGCTTTGACGGGGAAATGGTGACTTACCTGCTGAAGCGTGGCTTCGGGCGGGAGAAGATATTCTCGGCCGAGGGAATGCAGCTGGAGGCCTATTGCTCCGGCATCGGCAAGGTGCTGCTGGCGCATCTGCCGGTACCCGACCGGACGCGCTATCTGGCGGGCGGTCCCTTCGTGGCCTTGACCCCGCGTACCATCACCGACCCGGTCCGGTTGCGTGCCGAGCTGGACCGGGTCCAGGCCCAGGGCTGGGCATTGGATGATGAGGAGATTTTGACGGGCCTGCGCTGTGCCGCCGTACCGGTGCGCGATCGCGCCGGCACCGTCATCGCCGCCCTCTCGGCCAGCGCCAGCCTGACCGCCATGCCGATGGAGCGGGTGGCGGACCTGCTGCCCCTGCTGCACCGGACGGCGGATGCCATCCGGCGGCAGCTGTTCGGCACCCCCTAACGTCCGTCGAACCGTACCGGCTGGCGCGCGAAGAAGGCGGCGCGGGCGGTGCTGTGGTCCTGGGTGGCCATCAGCATGGCCTGGCCCGCCTCCTCCGCCCGCAAGACATCGTCCAGCCCCTGCGGCCAGGCGGCGAGCGCTGATTTGACGGCGGTGACGGCGCCGGGTGCGGCGTCTGCCAGAAGGGCGGCGCGGGCCAGGGCCGTGGACAGCACCTCGCCTTCCGGGGCCAGGATATCGGCCATCCGTTCGGCCACGGCGTCGGCCCCGCTGATCGTGGGGCAGAGCATCAGGATTTCCCGCACCCGTCCCATGGGTACGCGCTGCGGCAGGGACCAGAGCAGGCCAAGATCGGGCATCAGCCCGACCTTGCCGAAGGCGGCGCAGAAACGGCTGCCCGGCCCTACCACCACCAGATCACAGGCCAGCGCGATGGAAAAGCCGGCGCCGAACGCCGCCCCCTCCACCGCCGCAACCACCGGCAGGGGCAGGGACACCAGCCGCCGCACGATCCCCTGACAGGTCCGCATCATGGCGGTGACGCCCAGCGGATCGGCCCCGTCCATGGCGCCCAGGTCGCCGCCGGCACAAAAGGCCCCGCCATCCCCGGTCAGCACCAGGGCCCGCACCGACCGGTCGGCGGCCAGCCCGTCCATCGCCGCCGTCAGATCGGCCACCAGTTCCGGCACCAGGGCATTGCGCTTGGCCGGCAGCATCATCCGCAGAATGGCAACCGCCCCTTCCCGCTCCACCCCAACCAACCCGGCCATCGCACCCTCCCCATTTCCCATTGCTGTCTGTCGCGGATTTATTATACGTATAGTGATATTTGTGTATACTTAAAACCGGATCAGAAAACATGAGACGGGCACCGGCGTGCCCGGAGGGAGCGGGAATGGTGACGCGGGCGGACCTGCTGGCCGATGGCTGGACGATGGAGGAATGGGCCGACTATGCCGGTCTGGTCGGCCCCTTCTGGTGGCGGGGCGAGGGCACGGCCCGCACCTATGGCCTGCTGTGCGAGGGCAAGCACCGCAATGAACGCGGCACCATCCATGGCGGCCTGATCGCCACGCTGGCCGACCACGCCATCGGCCTGATCGTCTGGGACAGCGTCAACCGCCGCCCCTGCGCCACCATCCAGATGAACCTGCACTTCATCGGCGCCTGCCAAACCGGCGACTTCATCGAAGCCAGCGGCGAAATCCTGCGCTCCGGCCGCAGCATCATCTATGCCCGCGGCCTGCTGTCCGTCGCCGGCAAACCCGTGGCCGGGGTGGACGGCGTCTGGAAACTGCTGGACGCCTGAGCCGGCACAACGACCGCCCGCGCAACCAAGTGAAACAGAAAATGCAGGTGCGTTGCAGTGCGCGTTGCCCTGAACCCCGCCGCCAGCCACGCTCCGCGCGCCCTGTGCAACATATGCGACACAAAATTGAGGGTGTTTCAGAGCGGGCGGTTGGGCCGCTCTGAATGGGTGTGGATACAGGGGTGGTGTTGATGGGGGGAGTATAGCAGGGGGCGGTGGGGTTGTCAGCGGTTAGGGGGTGGGGCAGCCATTTCTCCCTGTCCGCCAAACCTAGGTTTGATGGACAGGGAGAAATGGGAGGGCCGGCTTGCGCCCATTGACCCCGTTCGCGGAGATGGCGGCGTGCCTGAAAGCCAACGTTGTCCAATAGGTTCTATCGTGACATGCGGCGTGGCCGTCGAAACGTGCTTATCAACAACGCATGAGGCTCCGACCAGTCATAGGCCGGTATAACAAACCTGTCGACTGTCTGCTCCTGCGTCTTGGTCCAAGCAAATGCACCTAGTCCTGTGTTCTCTAGACAGAGAACCCTGCGTCGGTCCACACCGGTATCCATCCCGCGATCGAAAGCTCCGTCATGGCCCCGTCCTATGGTGAAAGGCTGCGCAGGCTATTACCATTCTGACTGGTTCGCTTTGTGGTTTTTCATTATGCATGCGGCCCATTCCATAGTCATCTTGGCTTCAGTTGAGGCTAGACATAAAGTCATCGCGCGAGTGGTCACATCAGCAACCCATCGTCAACCTGAACAAGCCGTCCCTCGTTCCACCCATATGTTATGAAATGGAGGTAGGGGTTCATTTTCTCCTTGGCGACGTCGGGATTGGAAAGGAGGTATGCTTCGGGATCGAAGAACGCCGAACCCGCGCGGCCCTCCCGTAAGCCATACGATATGAAGTGGTCGATTGCCCGTACCTGCCCGGCCTCCACGGCGGCTGCAACATCGCGGTTGTGCGCCAGGTAGTAGTCCTCATCATAGAGGATGCTCGGGTTTCGCCCTTCTGCGCGCCCGTAGGCCTCCCAATGCGCGTATCCCGATGCCAGGGCGCCCGCCCGCACCGCGGCTGCCACGTCCGGATTGTTCGCTAGGTAGAACTCCTCGCTGAATATCCCGATGCCCTGCCTGCCTTCGGCCCATCCGAACTTCTGCCAATGCTCTAGCCCAGATGAGACCACGCCGGCTTGAACGGCGTTCGCGACGTCGGGGTTACGCCGCAGGTAGTCGGCCTCGCTGAAGCCGGTGCCGGGGCTGGACAAGATCCGCGTGCCATTAGCGCCAGCCACGGCTTCGACGGAAACCAAGTAGTCGGCTGCGTTTCCGACCGTGAACTTCCATATGCCCGCTTCTTGGACCAAGTTGGCTTTGGTTAGATCGACCCTCGTCCGATATAGATCGATGCCGCCCCCGCCGTCGATAAGTTCCGATGAAGCTGTCCCCTCAATGGTTTCGGACGTGGACAGTCCAGCGACCTTTCGGCTCACTTGCACGAGCGGGCCAGAGTAAACTTCTCCCGTGTCGAAGTAGACCGCCTCTCCGTCAAATATCCGGAAGAGGTTAGTGGGCGAGTTTAAAAATACTGAGACAGAACCATGCTGTATGCCCTCGACGTTCACGATTTCTGCCCGCGCGTCCCCTTGGAACACCGTGTAGCCGCGCGAGTTGGCGGTGTAACGTACTGACCCCGTGCCCTCTATACGAAGTACATCAGTACCGCCTGCGCCATCTACAACCAAACCGTTTATATCCGTATAGCTTAGGATGTCGTCGCCTTGCGTCCAAACTCTGTAGTTCGGATCTGCGCCTCCAACGTTTGGCAGCCCCTGACGGTAGCGCCAGTACGCCTCCAAGGGGCTCATCGTGTGCTCCTTGATGTACGTTTCTGCGGTAGTGAAGGCAGAAGCGTTAACGTTACCGGAGGCATCGAGGACCGAAGGAATGCCGGACAGCGGACTAACGGCGCCGTCGGTCCGCACCTCTAGGTGGAGGTTCGCTGCGGCCGTTGGCTTAACGGTGCCGATTATGTCGCCCGCGGCGACCATCTTCCCTTTCTCGACACCCGAGGAAGCTTCGAGGTGGATGAATACCCATATCCGCCCGTCGGGATCCTTGATCGAAAGGTAACTTTGGGATAGCCCGTCTGCGCCCACTCCGCCAGGTTTGACCGATACAACCTCGCCTGAAACGGGTGTTCGAACAGTTGTGGCTTTGTCGTTATAGGCGTCGAGGTCGATGCCAGGATGTGGCTGGCCCTTGACGGCCTTATAGTAGCTGATGTCGTAGATGTACCCGGAGGTCATTTCGCCAACGTTGCCCGTGGGTGACGTGCCGAAGATCGTCCTGGCCATCTGGTCCAGCAGGTTGGATATGCCGTTCCCCCCAACCGTCAATGTCCCGTTGGCTGTTACTCCGGCCTGTTCCTCCGTTAGCGTCTTCCAGGCATTGCTGACTCTTGTATCAATCGGGTCACCGTCTCGTTCAGCGATCAGGTCGCTGAAAGCTTCGTCTTCGCCCGTCAGTAGGTCCCACTGGTCCTTGATTGCGTCCCCAAGCGAACTGTAACTCGGCTGAACAGTATAGGGTATAGAATTTCCATATATGTCAAAGTATCGTGTACCCACTGGCGTGTTCATTGACTGCCATACTGCGATAGCATTTCCGACTTCGTCAGTCGCGACAGAAGATTTTCCCTGTTCGCCGATGCGTAATTCGTTTACGTTAAATACGTCACTTAGAGGTTGACCGTCGGTGTTGAACCGCCTTGCGGCAATATTTTCCTTTGTCGCATCTCCCTGGTCGCTCACTGTCCAGGTGACAATGAAGCCACCTTTTCCGTCGGGGGCCACCGCAGGATCGAAATCATTCGGGCGGCCTGTGGAGACAGCGATCTCGCCGGTTGTACTTACGCCGTCACTGTTGAAGACTTTCGCGTATACATCGCCTGTACGACCGTCCGACCAAACCACAACAAATTTCTCGTTCCCAATATAAGTTATATCAGGAGAAAACTGATTGAATTCATCACTAATGGGAAGTAGTGCTGTGGATGTAATCGGGACTCCGTTTTTGTTAATTACTCTATAGTAAAGATCTATCAGCTTTGTACTGTTTGCCGGCAAGTTACTATCGGTATATGACCATACTGCCATGATATTTCCGCTATCTGAAATGGCAGTTACAGTTTGACTGTTAATATTATTGTTTATTCTATTTGTTGATAAATTATTGAATGTATCACCATTGAAACTGCTTAGGAGGGATTTGGGGATAATCTTCAGCAAAGTTCCTTCAGTGCTATTCAATGTGCCATTCCATGTGACTGCAAAGGAGCCGTCCGGGAATGCGGAGACATCGGGCAACGCCCCGCGCATGCCATTCGAGATCACGGTCTCCGGCATCAACTCCTTCCCGCTTTTGTCGAAAGCGCGTGCCATGACCGGACCAGTGTCATCTGATCCACTGGCCGAGACCCAAGCGATCATATAAGACCCAGTAGCTGAAACAGCAATGGATGGGTCAAACTGGCTTCCGACTTTTGTCGTGTTTACTAATATATCGTCGCCAATAGGCTGTCCAGTATTATCAAGCCGACGCATGAATATACCATAACGACTCCCGTCTTCTTCATAGGACTCCCATATCACTATATAGCCATTATTCCCGTCGGAAACGATCTGGGCATTTTGTTGGGTCTCAAATGTGACCTTTGAAATTAAAGTATCGGCCATAACTCGCGTTCCCCTCACATGGTAGGTCTAGCCTGCAAATTTATCGTACCAGTGAGCGTAGCCATAACCTATTGATTGGATGTGAAGTTCTAGTGCTAATAATTAAATAACCGATCAATTTGTCATGGCTACACTCTCTAAGCGCGACTTTACGCTGACTTCGGTGGGTCTGTCACCCGTTTCTAGCAAGTCGATCGGGGCCCGGTTTGACGGTGGCAGCCAATCTTCCCACACCAGGGTTTTGGCCCTGCGCGCGGTGGAGAGGCGGCGGCAGCCTGTCTACGTGATCGGCGTGTAGCAGAGCGGGTCTAGCGCACCTTGGCGGACATCGTCTGGTTTTGCGTACGGCTAACACCGTATCCATCCGGAAATCGGCACAAGCAAAGGCAATCCGGACAAATTATTTGCCGAACGGGTTTGCGGATAAGCTGGCTATCGCAATGTCAGTTTAGGGAGACACTATTCAGCCCAGCTGGTGTTTGTCAGAGTTGGGCTGAAGGTTTCCCGAGTGTAATGCCCGCGATAGGCGTGACATGACTCATATCGGCGCTGACCGCGCCTTACGCTGGGTCCCCGCTTTCGCGGGGATGACGGTTGAGGCAGGCCCAACACGATTCCATTGGGATCTGACCGACCCTGAAGGATGGAGGCGAGTTCCAGTAGGTCTCTTCTCCCCCCTACCCCCCCATCCCCCACCTGATCCCCCGCCGCAGCAGCTCGTAATAGACCGGGTGTGACCAGGCGCCGCGTTCGACGAAGGGGTAGAAGTCGGCGAGTGGGCGGAGGTCGAAGCGACCTCGGCAGTGGCCGAGCGTCAGGTAGAGGACTTCGCCGCCATGGCTGGGGCGGGTGTACATCACCAGATGCTCGGCGTCGGGCCAGTCGCTGTGGGTGAATTCGGGGGTCTGGCCGGCGAAGCGGGTGGTCAGCAGGGGGTGGTTGCCGGGGTGGAAGGTGCAGAGATACTGCTCATCCTCCACAAAGAAATCGCGCAGGCCGCGCGTCAGGGCGTGGTCGTGATCGGCCACCTTCACCTTGAACCGGCCGATGGGGGGATGGGCCTGGAACTGGCTGCCCAGCATTTCCATGAAGCCGGGGGCGCAATCGGGGCAGTCGACCTTGCCATCGGCCAGGAAATTCAGGATGGAGTTGGTGCCGTGCAGGGCGAACCAGCGCCGCCCCTTGCCCAGGAAATCGCGCAGGGCCGCCAGCCCGTGATCGTCCGGGACGATGTCGCAGGTATAGGTGATCAACAGGTCGGCGCGGCGGATGGCGTCGGCATTGCTGTAATCATTCAGGATGGTGACGCGCACGGTTTCATGCTCGGCCAGCAGCTTCAACAGCTCCAGCCGCGCGAAATCAATATCGTGGTACTTGCCGCCGGCGATCAGGCAGACATCGAAACGGGTGGACATGCAGGCGGCCTCAGGCACGGGGGACGGGGCGGCGGATCGGGTCGTGGCCGTCCCAGTCACGGCTGGCGGCCTGAACCTTCGCGAAGAATTTCATAAGGGCGGGGGTGGCCTCAAACAGCTCCACCATGGTGCCGGGAAAGGCGCCCTCATTATCGAAATAGGCAAAGCCGGTGCCGGCCTGGGTGCGGCCCCCCTGGGCGATGGTCAGGCCGTGGGCGGTGGCGCGGGCGAGATCTGCGGCGTAATCGGTGCTGGCCACGCCGACATGGTGCAGGCCCTGGCGGCCCGCATCCAGAAAGGCGCGATAGACGCTGGGGGCGCTGTTCAACTGCTGCACCAGCTCGATCTGCAAATCGCCGCTATAGGCGGTGGCGACGGCCATTTCGATATCGACGCTCTGCCCGCGATATGTCGTCTCGGCAAAGGCGACGCGGGGCAGCACGTAGAAGGGGCCGACGCCCAGCACCTCCACCCAATGGCGCATCGCCGCGTCGAGATCGCGGACGACGAAGCCGTTCTGCATGATGGGGCCGAAAATGCGGCTCATGATCCGGTGCCTTCCGTGGGCAGGATGCGCGACGGGGACGGGATGGGGTCGGGCGCCGGGCTGCCCGTGGCGCGCAGGCGCACGAAGGAGGTGCTGTCGAAGCGTATCACCACCTCGCCCCGCTGGTTCACCAACTGATGATGCAGGGTGACGATGCCGGCATCGGTGCGCTTGCCCGACGGACGCTTTGACAGGGCGACGGAGGTGGCGTGGACAATGTCGCCGGGGCGCAGGGGGGCCGCCCAGCGGACATTGTCCCAGGCGATGCCGCAGACCCAGGCGATGTCGCCATTTTCCTCATGATCCAGCACGCGCCACAGGGCGCAATTGTAAAGCCCGCTGGCGATCAGTTCGCCAAACGGCGACTGCGCGGCCAGGGTGGCGTCGGTGTGGAAATATTGCGGGTCGTAGCGGACGGCGAATTCCGTCATGTCCGCCGCGGTCACGGCATGGTCGCGGCTGCGCGTGCGCTCCCCCACCATGATGTCTTCCCAGAAGCGCCAGCCTGTCATGGTCGCGCCCTCTCCCCCGTCTGTGGTCTGGTCCGGCCCTTGTTCCGGGCCTGTTGTATCAGTATGGGCAAAATCCTGTATGCATGTCGATGGAAAATGTATATTTTAAGCGGCAAAGCAGAAATTCATGCGGGAGGAACCATGCCCACCATTATTGCCACCGACCGGGAGGGCCGCGAACATGCGTTTGCCGCCGATCCCGATGCCTCGCTGATGCAGAATCTGAAGGATAACGACCTGGATGTGGCGGCCATCTGTGGGGGCTGCTGCTCCTGTGCCACCTGTCATGTCTATGTGGACGGGGAATGGGTTTCGGTGCTGCCGCCGCAGGCCCCGGATGAACGCGAACTGGTGCAGGACAGCCCGCATTTCCGCGACGGCACCTCCCGCCTGTCCTGCCAGATCCGGGTGACGGATGCGCTGGACGGGCTGCGCGTGACGCTGGCGCCGGAAGACTAAAAACTAAGGGCCGATAGGCCCGGCGGCGACTGCCGCCGCGCGGCACGTGCCGCGTGAGCCAAGCCGCGGATGCGGCGCCGGCGCTTGAGGAACGGAAAGCAAACGGGAGGAAATGATGGGTCGTGTGAGTGGGAAAGTGTGCCTGGTGACGGGTGCGTCGATGGGGCTGGGCCGGGCGGATGCGCTGGCCCTGGCGCGCGAAGGGGCGGCGGTGGTCATGGCCGATGTGGCGGACGCGGCGGGGGAGCAGGCCGCCGCCGAGATCCGGGCCGAAACCGGGGCCGATGTGGTCTTCATGCGCCATGACGTGACCAGCGAGGAAAGCTGGGCCGGGGTCATGGCGGCGATCCAGGCGCGGTTCGGGCGGCTGGATGTGCTGGTCAATAATGCCGGGACGGTAGTGATCGAAACGGTGGAGACCACGACGCTGGAACAGTTCCGCAAAGTGAATTCCGTCAGTTCGGAAGGCACCTTCCTGGGCTGCAAACATGCTATCGGCCTGATGAAGCAGGGGGGTGGCGGCAGCATCATCAATATGTGCTCCGTCGCCACGCATCTGGGCTATCCGGTGTTCTTCGCCTATTCGGCGGCCAAGGGCGCGGTGCGGGGCATGAGCAAATCCATCGCCATCCATTGCCAGATGCAGGGCTATAACATTCGCGTCAACACCATCCATCCCGGTGCCATGGACACGCCCATGGTCCGTGCCGCCAATACCGCCCTGTTCGGCAGCGAGGAGGAGGCCAAGAAGCACCTGCCCCCCATCGGCAGCCCCGAGGATGTGGCCGCCATGGTCCTCTATCTGGCCAGCGATGAAAGCCGGTTCGTGAATGGGGCGGAGCTGGTGATTGATAATGCGGTGGTGATTTCTTGAAGGGGATGGGGGTGGGGCCTTCGCCCTACCCCTCCACCGTCACGAAAACCCGGCCATCGGCCACCCGCACCGGGAACAGGGTCAGGGGGCGGTAGCCGGCACCGCCCAGGCAACGGCCACCATCGGCAAGGTCGAAGCGCGCGCCGTGCAGGGGGCAGGACAGGATGCCGTTGCGCAGCTTGCCATCCTCCAGCGTGCTGGCGGCGTGCGTACACATGTTGCGCACGGCGCGTATATCGTCCCCGCTACGGCAGAGCAGGATATCCTCTCCGCCGGCATCAACGCGCAGCTTGGCGCCATCGCCCAGATCGGTGATGGCGCAGACATCATGGTCCATGTCCGTCGCCCCCGTCACGACCGCCGCTGATCAAACCGGCGGCCCACCATGGCGGACGCGATGTTGATCTTCTGAATATCGACGGCGCCGCCGGCAATGCCCCAGCCCCAGCTGTCGCGCAGGCGGCGTTCCATGCCATATTCGTGGGAATAGCCGTAGCCGCCCATCAACTGTACCGCCGCCCCTGTCACTTCACGGCTTATTTCGTTTGCGAAACATTTTGCGACGGAGCTTTCCAGCAGGGACGGCATGCCATCCTGGGCGTTGCTGGCCGCGCGGTGGATCAGCAGGCGCGCCGCCTCCACCTTCATCTTCATTTCGGCCAGCTTGATCTGCACCGCCTGGAATTCCACGATGGCGCGACCGAACTGTTTGCGTTCCTGAACATAGTCGGTGACTTCCTCCAAGGCGCCCGACGCCTGGGCCAGCGACATGGTGGCATTGCCGCAGCGTTCCAGATCGAACGCTTCCATCATCTTTTTGAAGCCACCGGCGCCGACGATCACATTCTCGCGCGGGATTTCGACATCATCGAAATAGATGTCGGAACTGGGGATGCCACGAAAGCCCATCAACTGTTCATTGGCGCCGAAGGTCAGGCCCTTCATACCCTTTTCGACAAAGACGGCGCCGATACCCTTGGCACCCGCCTCTTCCGACATGCGGACATAGACGACATAGCCATCGGCATGGCCGCCGCCCGAACACCAGCGCTTGGTGCCGTTCAGGTACAGCTTGCCGTCGCGTTCGGTGACCTTGCTGGTCAGATCGGTCAGGGCCGATCCCGCTTCCGGTTCCGACATGGCGATGGCCACGATCATGTCACCGCGACAGACGGCGGGCACGACCCGGTCGCGCAGTTCCTTGGTGCCGAAATGTTCGATGGCGCGGACGGGGCCAACGCAGCTTTCAAACACTGGGAAGGCGACAGCGGAGGAGATCTTGGCCAGTTCCTCCAGGACGATCAGCGCCTCCAGATTGCCCAGCCCCATGCCGCCATAGGCGGTGGGTATATTTATACCGAGAAATCCCATATCCGCATACTTGGCGATCCACTCTCTGGGGCAGGCCTCCCCCGTCAGGTCCAGATGTTTGGCCAGCGGGCGCAGCTGTTCCTGGGCGAAACGGCGCGCGGCCTCTTGCAGCTCCCGCTGCTCCTCGGTCAGTCGGAAATCCATGGACCTCTGTCCTCCCCATCCTGCCGGGCCGCCTTGTTCTTATGGTCGAAGGGCGCCGGCCTGCTGATTTCGTGGGCCTGCCGCGCGGCGTTGCGCGCTGGCCTCTCCTCATATCTATACGCAGAGACAGTTTTTTGTATACAGAAAAACGTCGATGCTGATATAAAGCCCGCAGAGCATGAAAATCAGCACATGCGCAGGCTTGCGCGTTCCCGCGTTCCGACGGAGCATGGGGACAGAGGCGACAAAGCCCGCAACGCATAGGGGAGGAAGAGCGCGATGGATCTGGGTCTGAAGGGCAAGAAGGCCGTTGTCACGGGTGCGACCAAGGGCATTGGGCGCAGGATCGTGGAGACGCTGGCCGATGAGGGCGTGGATATCGCCATCTGTTCGCGCACCGCCGAAGAGGTGGAGGAGACGCTGGCCGTGCTGCGTGCCAAGGGTATCAATGCAGTGGGCGAGGCCGTGAATGTCCGCGATGGCGAGGCCTATAAGGCCTGGATATCCCGCGCGGGTGAACAGCTGGGCGGCATTGACATCCTGATCCCCAACGTGTCCGGCGGGGCCGGCATGGACAGCGAGAAGAACTGGCAGCGTAATTTCGAGGTGGATGTGATGGGGTCGGTGCGCGCGGTTGAAACCGCCGTGCCCTTCCTGAAGAAATCCGGCGAGGGGTCGGTGGTGTTCATCGTGTCCACCAACGCCATCGAAACATTCGCAGCGCCCATGGCGTATAATGCGCTGAAGGCCAGCCTGATCACCTATTCCAAGCAGCTGGGCCAGTTCCATGGCAAGAGGCGCATCCGTTTCAACGCCCTGTCGCCCGGCCCGATCTTTGTCGAAGGCGGCGCCTGGGACATGATCAAGACCTCGCAGCCCGATTTCTATAACGCTACCATCGCTGCCCATCCGTTCGGGCGCATGGGCAGTGCGGAGGAAGTGGCCAAGGCCGTCGCCTTCCTGGCCAGCCCGGCGGCCAGCTGGATCAACGGCACCCACCTGATCGTCGATGGTGGATATACAAAGGGCGTCCATTTCTGATCCGGGAGTGCGCGTCATGCCGATCAAACGGGTCAAGCCGGGTGATTTCACCCGCACCCCCATCGAAAAGGCTCCGGACCCGCAGCTGGGTCACGCCATCATCGCCAAGGAGCGCTACACCAGCCCCGATTTCATGAAACTGGAATGGGAGCGGATGTGGAAACGCAGCTGGCTGATGGGCTGCCGCGAGGATGACATCCCGGAGCCGGGCGATTACGTGTGTACGGAGATCGGGCGCGAGGCGATCCTGATCGTGCGCCAAGCCGATATGTCGATCCGCGCCTTCTATAATGTCTGTCAGCATCGCGGTAACCGGTTGGTCCCGCCGGGCATCGGTAAGCTGAAGAGTTTCAAATGCGCCTATCATCACTGGGAATATGGCCTGGACGGTGACTTTGTCCGCATCCCGGACAAGGAGACCTTCCCGCAGGGCACCCCGTGCCAAGGCCTGCCGGAGGTGCCGTGCGATACCTGGGGCAGCTTCGTCTGGTATAATCTGAACAAGGATGCCGAGCCGCTGCGGGAATTCCTGGGCGTCATTCCGGAGCATCTGGACCCGTATCATTTCGACCGTATGGCGATGACGCGGGATTGGACCATTGAATGGGACTGCAACTGGAAAGCATCCGTTGATGCGTTCAACGAAAGCTACCATGTGCAGGGCATCCATCCGCAGCTGCTCTATTACCTGAATGATCTGGATATCCAGATCGACTGTTACGACCGGCACAGCCGCTATCTGGTGCCGTTCGCCACCACCAGCCCGCGCGTGAAGGAAACGTCGGATATCCCGCCGCTGATCCGCCTGATCATGAAGCAGGCGGGCATGGACCCCGCCGATTTCGATGGCAAGACGCGGGAAGTGCGGCTGGCGGTGCAGAAATGGAAGCGGGAGAATGGGGCGTCACAGGGTTACGATTATTCGGACCTGAATGATGATCAGCTGACCGATGATTATCATTACCTGATCTTCCCCAACATCACGCTGAACGTGCATGCCGACGACCTGATGCTGTTCCGGCAGCGGCCGCACCCGACCGACCCCAACAAGATGTATTACGACCTGCAGAATTTCCGCCTGCTGAAACAGGGGGAGGAGAAGCCGGAACGGCCCGAACACCGCTTCTACCGCCATGGGGAAAAGTCGTTGGGCCAGGTGCTGGACCAGGATGCGTACAATCTGCCCGGCGTGCAGCTGGGCATGCAGTCGGAAGGCTTCCCCGGATTGTGGCTGGGCGACCAGGAACTGCGCATCCGGCACTTCCACAAGGTCATTGATGATTATGTTTATGGGGCCGGCAGTTCCAGCGTGAACGCAGAGTAGCACCCTCGCCCACGAAGGTGGGAGAGGGAGGGGCCCAAGCCGGAAGGCTTGGGAGGGTGAGGGAACAAGGCTGTGGTGCCACCACCCTCACCCTCCCACCCGCTGACGCGGGCGGGCCCCTCCCTCTCCCGCCAAGCGGGCGAGGGGCGAACCAGATGCCCCGATCTTTTCAAGGAACCAACCCATGCAGCTCAACCGTGACGCCCTGCTTCAGGCCTATCGGCGCATGCGCACCATTCGTGAGTTCGAGGAGCGGCTTCATATCGAGAACCGCACCGGGGAGATCGCGGGCTTCACGCACCTTTATGCCGGTCAGGAGGCCGTGGCGGTGGGGGTGTGCGAGCATCTGACGGACAAGGACTGGATCGCGTCCACCCATCGCGGCCATGGCCATTGCATCGCCAAGGGATGCGATGTCGGCGGCATGATGAAGGAGATCTATGGACGCGCCGACGGCCTGTGCAAGGGCAAGGGCGGGTCCATGCATATTGCCGATCTGGACAAGGGCATGCTGGGCGCCAACGCCATTGTCGGCGGCGGCCCGCCCATCGCGGTGGGGGCGGCCATCGCCGCCAAGCTGGCCGGTGAGGGGCATGTCGCTGTGTCCTTCACCGGGGATGGCGGGTCGAACCAGGGTACGGTTCTGGAGGCCCTGAACATGGCCGCCGTGTTGAAGGTGCCGAAGATTTTCGTGTTCGAGAATAATGGCTATTCCGAACATACCGGTGCCGCCTACGCCCTGGCCGGACAGGATTTGGGCCGCCGGGTGGAGGGGTTCGGCATCCCGGTCTTCCGCGCTGACGGGTTTGATTTCTTCTCTGTATACGAGGCGATGCGCCAGGCGCTGGAAGTGTCGCGCACGGGCGGTGGGCCGGCGGCGGTCTATGCCACCTGCACCCGCTATTTCGGGCATTTCGAGGGCGATCCCCAGAATTACCGCGCCAAGGGCGAGGTGGAGAAGTTCCGGGAAGAGAGCGACTGCCTGAAGGGCTTCCGCGCGCGGGTGACAGAGGCCGGCCTGATCGATGCGGCTACGCTAGACGCCATCGATGCGGAGGTTCTGGCCGAGATTGATGCCGCCACGGTCGCCGCGAAGTCAGCCGCCCCGCCGGTGCCGGCGGATGTGCTGACCGACGTCTATATCAGCTATTGAGCGGGAGAGGTTCGATGCCCGTCATCACCCTTCGCGAGGCCCTGAACGAGGCCCTGCATCTTGAAATGGCCCGCGATCCCCGCGTCATCGTCCTGGGCGAGGATGTGTCCGGCGGGGCCGGCGGCACATCGGGTCAGCGCGACGCCGCCGGCGGCATTTTCGGCGTGACCAAGGGCCTGATCCACAAGTTTGGCGAAGGCCGCGTGATCGACACGCCCATTTCGGAAAGCTGCATCATTGGGGCCGCCAATGGCGCGGCGCTTGCGGGCCTACGCCCTGTGGCCGAACTGATGTTCGCCGACTTTGTCGGCGTGGCCATGGACCAGATTTTCAATCAGGCCGCCAAGTTCCGCTACATGTTCGGGGGCAAGGCGCGCACGCCGCTGGTCATCCGCATGTCGTTCGGGGCCGGCATGAACTGCGCCGCCCAGCATTCGCAGACCATCTACCCCTTCATGACGGCGGTGCCGGGCCTGAAGGTGGTGGTGCCGTCCAATCCCTATGACGCCAAGGGCCTGCTGCTGACCGCCATCCGCGATGATGATCCGGTGGTGTTTTTCGAACATAAGGCGCTGTACAGCCGCAAGGGCGAGGTTCCCGAAGGTGACTACGCGATCCCGTTCGGGGAGGCGGCGCTGGTGCGCGAGGGCGAGCATGCCACCATCGTGGCGCTCGGTCGCATGGTGCCTTTTGCTGAAAAGGCGCTGGAAAAGCTGAATGCCGATGGCATCACCTGCGACCTGATCGACCCGCGCACCACCAGCCCGCTGGACGAGGAAACGATCCTGGAAAGCGTGTCGAACACGGGTCGGCTGGTGGTGGTGGATGAAAGCCCGCCGCGCTGTTCGGTGGCGTCCGACATTGCCGCCATCGTGGCGCAAAAGGGCTTCCGCGACCTGAAGGCGCCGATCCAGATCGTCACCGCCCCCCACACGCCCGTTCCGTTCGCCCGCGAGCTGGAACGCGCCTATGTCCCCGGCCCCGCGCAGATCGAGGCCGCTGTTCGCAAGGTGCTGGCCGATGGCTGAAATCCACCCGATCACCCTGCCCAAATGGGGCATCGAAATGTCGGAAGGCACCGTCGCCGCCTGGCATCTGGCGGTCGGTGCCAGTGCCGAGAAGGGCACGGAGCTGGTCGATATCGAAACGGAAAAGATCGTCAATACGCTGGACCTGGAGGTCGGCGGCATGCTGCGCCGGCAACTGGCCCAGGCGGGCGATGTGCTGCCGGTCGGCGCGCTGATCGCCGTGCTGGCCGATGCGTCGGTGCCGGAGAGTGCCATTGATGCGTTCGTGGCCGGGTACAAGGCCATTGATGTGTCGTTTGAGCCGAAGGAGGAAGGGGCAGGCTCGCTTGCTCCTTCCTCTCCCCGTCATCCCGGCGAAGGCCGGGACCCAGGGGCCACCTGCCCGACCTCTCCTCCTGCCCCCGCCCCGAAAAGCGCAGCGCCTGTGGCTCTGGGTCCCGGCCTTCGCCGGGAAGGTGGTGGTGAGACGGCACCCGTGCCCCCCCTCGATCCCGCTACCCTGGCCGCCCGTAACGAGGCGGCGCATGCCAGCCCGTTGGCGCGGCGGTTGGCCAACAAGCTGGGGATTGATCTGTCCACCCTGACCGGGACAGGCCAGAAGGGGCGGATCAGTCAGGAGGATGTGGAGAAGGCGGCAGCATCGCGCGGCACTGTCACCCCTGCCTCGACGGTTGAGCCTGTGCCGGAACCGCAGCCCACCGGTCCCGAACCGCATGCCAGCCCCATCGCGCAGAAGATCGCGCGCAAGCTGGGCATGACATTGCATGGCATCAAGGGCACGGGTGCCAGAGGACGCGTATCGCTGGCCGATGTGCAGGCGGCGGCCAAGGTGCGGGGTTTGATCGCCGCACCCGCCCCCGTTGCCTCCCCTGCCCCCGCCGCCGGCCCGGCGGCGCGCAAGCTGGCCGGTGATCTGGGCGTGGACCTGTCGACCGTGACGCCCACGGGGCCGAAGGGGCACGCCACGAAGCAGGATGTGCGCGACGCCGCCGACCGGGCCACGGCCCCACCGGCAGCGGCTCCCGCCTATGATCTGCTGCCCGTGACGGGCATGCGCCGTGCCATTGCCACGGCCCTGGTCAATGCCAAGCAGACGATCCCGCATTTCTATCTGACATCCGACGTCACCGTCGATGCGCTGCTGTCCTTCCGCGAACAGCTGAACGCACGCGCCAGCAGCCCGCGCAAACTGTCGGTCAATGACCTGCTGATCAAGGCGGCGGCATTGGCCCTGATGGAAGTGCCCGATGTGAATGTGCATTGGGCCGAGGATGGGATCAGGCGGTTCCGTGCCGCCGATATTTCCGTCGCCGTCGCTGTGGATGGCGGGCTGCTGACGCCGGTGGTGCGCGGGGCCGATGCCCTTGATCCCTGGACCATCGGCGCCAGGGCAGCCGATCTGGCCGACCGGGCGCGCAAACGCACGCTGGCCAAGGAGGATATCAGCGGTGGCAGCTTCACCATCTCCAACCTGGGCATGTTCGGCATCCGCCAGTTCCAGGCCATCATCAACCCGCCCCAGGGCGCCATCCTGGCCGTCGGCACGACAAGGCGGGAAGCACGGGAAACGGCGGATGGCGGGGTGCGCTTTGCCTCGGTGATGAGCCTGACACTGTCCTGTGATCACCGCGCCGTGGATGGCGCGCTGGGGGCGAAGTTCCTGGCGGCACTGGGGCGGCGGCTGGAAGACCCGATCGGGTTGGTGCTGTAGGGGGTGGGGTTGCCCTCACCCTCCCGTTGGCTGGGGCCAACGGGCCCCTCCCTCTCCCACGTTCGTGGGCGAGGGGTGAAGTTTTAGCCCCTCGCCCGCTATGCGGGAGAGGGAGGGGCCCGCCCGTGTTAACGGGTGGGAGGGTGAGGGAACGACGTCGCTACTTGCCCACCCGCGCCCTTCCCAGCCGTGCTATCGCAACCGGTGCTGCCGGAACGACGCCCTCGACCCCGCGCATATACTCGGCATAGCGACCGATGCGTTGCGCCAGTTCGCGCAGCACGCCTTCGCGGTTGGTCAATATATAGTGATTGTCGAAACGGATGACCGTAAAGCCGGCGCGTTCCAGCACACTGGTGCGCGTGGCATCGATAGTGGGGCCATGTTGGCTGCCATCGATCTCCACGATCAGGTTCAGTTCGGGGCAGATGAAGTCCGCTATGTAGCGGTCCACCGGTTCCTGCCGCCGGAATTTCAGCCCCATGAACCGCCGGCCGCGTACCCAGCCCCAGAAGTGCCGCTCAGCATCCGTGGCGCTCCGACGCAGGTGCCGGGCGCGCGCATCGCCGGACATGGCGGGTTTCCGGTTGTGGTTTATCGGTGATTTATAGTGATTCGGTTGTGCGCGCGGGTCAAGGGCTTTTGGGCGGGATTACCCTCACCCTCCCGTTGGCTGGGGCCAACGGGCCCCTCCCTCTCCCACCTTCGTGGGCGAGGGGTTAAAAATTCCGCCCCTCGCCCGCTTGCGGGAGAGGGAGGGGCCCGCCCGTGTTAACGGGTGGGAGGGTGAGGTAGACACGCCCCTCACAGATCGTCAAATTCCTCCAGCACCATCGGTTCCGCCAGACACGGCATCACGAGGGGCACCAGTTCCTGGAACCAGGGCGTGGTGCAATGGACCTGGCGGAAATAATCCTGGGACGGGTGCTGTTCGATGGCGGCGTAGGCATGGGCGCGGCCACGGATTTTCTTGAACAGATAGACGCTGACATCCGGCTGGTGGGCCAGGACCTTGGTCGTGAGGGCCGTCATGGCGGCGACGAATTCCGCCTCCATTTCCGGCTTCACGAACAGCTTGGCGACGATGGTGTACATGAACCAAACTCCCGTCAGGCGGCGGCACCCGCCGCCAGTTCCGCTTCAAGCTGCTGACGCAGCTTGTATTTCTGGATCTTGCTGGTGGACATGGGCCATTGCGTCACGAACCGCACATGGCGCGGCACCTTGAAGCTGGAGATTTTGCCACGGCAATAATCCAGCACTTCCTGCGCCGTCAGCGACGTGCCGGGATGCAGTTCGATGAAGGCGGCGGGCACCTCCACCAGGCGCGGATCGGGCGCGCCCACCACCTGACACATCTTCACCGCCGGGTGGGTGCCGATATAGGCCTCGATCTCGGCGGCGGCGACATTCTCCCCGCCAACCTTCAGCATGTCCTTGGTGCGGCCATGGAACATGATGTTGCCATCAGCGTCCAGCGACCCGACATCGCCGGTGTGCAACCAGCCGCCCTGTAGCGCCTCTGCCGTTTTCACCGGGTCCTTGTAATAGCCATCCAGCAATCCGGGGCTGCGCACCAGGATCTCGCCCTTTTCGCCCGCCGGCAGCGGGTCGCCAAAGGCATCGACGATCTTCACCTCGATCCCCGGCAGGGGGCGGCCCAGCCGTGTCGTGCGCACCTCGTAACTGTCGGAAAGGCTGCTGGTGCAGACCGTGCCCGCCGCTTCCGACAGGCCATAGGTGCCGACCTGGATGCAGTTGGGCATGGCCTTGGCCAGCATCTCCTTCATCGCGCCGGTCTGTACCGCCAGCGACGAATTCATCAGCCGCATGGAGGACAGGTCCGTGGTCGCGAAATCCGGGTGGTGGATCAGGTCGACCATGATGGGCGCGAAGCACGGGTATGTGGCCGTCACCTTGTGCGTTTCCAGCATTTTCAGGGCCACGCCGGCATCGAAATGCTGCATCGACAGATAGGTGCCGCCCTTGGCATAGATGGCGACCAGCGGCAGGATGGCCGCGATATGGAACAAGGGCAGCGGCGACCAGAACCGGTCACGGTCGGTCAGCTCATACCGTTCCGCCAATGCCTGGGACGTGCGGACAATGGCCTCATGGCTGATCAAACAGCCCTTGGGGTTTGACGTGGTGCCCGACGTGTACAGGATGATGCCGGGCGCGCGGACCCGTGCAAAGGCCCTTCGTTCATGCACCGCCTCATCCGTGACGGTTTCGGCCATGGCATCGAACCGGTCCGCCGTGACGGTAAAGGGCCGTCCGCCATCGCCCAGCAGGATGATGGAGCGCAGCCGCGGGCAGCCCTTCAACGACAGGGCCATCGGGTCCGTCTGTTCGGCCAGCCCCGCCAGCCCCTCACACAGGCGATCCACGAAATTCAGCTGATCGGCCACCTGTTCGGTGGTGATGATGGTGACCAGATCGGCATTGTCGGTGACATAGGCCAGTTCATGCGCGCGGTAACGGGCATTGATCGGCACCGTCACGCCGCCGGCGAGCGCTACGCCGAACAGGATATCGACAAATTCGATGCAGGACGGCAGCAGCACGCCGACATGGTCGCCCGGCTTGATCCCCATCGCCATCAGCCCCTTGGCATGGCGCATGGCGCGGGCGGCCAGATCCCGGTAGGTCAGGCTTTCATCGGGAAAGATCAGCGCGTCCGTATCGGGCCAGGAATGGGCAGCCGACAGCAGCAGGTCGCCAAGCGTGGTGGCATGGATGAACTGTTCGGCCTTGCTCATGCCGTCGAACCTTTCACGGATGCGTTCAGCGGATGGAAATATTCCCGCACATAGGGCCCGTCGAAACACGGGATCATCTGCGGCACGATCTGTGTGAACCAGGGCGTGGATTGATGCTCATGTTCCGCCGCCTCGTCGGGGAAGCTTTCCACCACCACGAAGCGACCCGGCCCATCGGCCCGGTAGAAGGCGTAGTAGAGGGTCTTGGGCTCATGCGCGCGGACCTTCTCCGTCAGAGCGGTGGCGAGGCGGATGAATTCCGCCTCGCATTCCGGCTTGACCGTGAAGCGGCTGATGAAAAAGATCATCGCGGCGCCCCCGCCATGTAGCGGTTCAGTTCGACATGGAAATGGCGCAGGCGCTGTTCTTGTTCACCGAACAGCATGCCGTTGAACCCACGCGACCGCAGGCCCTTCTGCACGACGGGCAGAAGCTCGCTATCCTGATCCAGCACCAGACCCAGGTTCGCCGGTTCGCCCAGCGGCACATGTACGCAATCCGGGCGCACGCGGCCGGAAATGTCGGTGCCTTCGGGCAGGCCCATCCAGGCCGGCACATCATAATTGCCCGCCGCCTCTGCCACGGCACCCACGGGCCGGAACAGGATGGTGATGTCGTAGAAGAAACGCTCGGGGTTTTCCGGGTGCGGGATGAAGCGCATCAGGAACACACCCTCCGGATGGCAGCCGATCTGCACATTCGGGAACAGGCCATAGGCGAAACTGTCGGTCAGCTGCGCATCCGTCAGCTTTTCATAGCCCAGGCCCAGCCGTTCGGCGCGTTCACGCTTGGCCTTCTGGGCCGCCGCCCGCACCTCCTGTGCCGTACCGGTGAAGCCGGTCGGGTCCAGGGCCGCGTCGGGCATCATCATTTTCAGCCCCTCATTCACGCCCAACTGGTCCGGCACGCGCGGGCTGGGCCGGTAGAAGGGGATGCACATCCGGCTCATCCCGTTGGGGAACAGGTCGTACTGGACGAAGTAATCCTCCATCACGCCCTGGGTTTCCGGATGCACCGCATGCAGGTGGTAAACCTCATAGAAGGCATCGACACCGATCTTCCAGTTGGCGGCCCATTCGCTGCGCACCTGCCGGACCACATGCATCTTGTCGATCTGGTAGCTCTCCAGATGGTCCGCCACCGGCCCCAGCCAGCCGCGCAGGTCGGGTGCGTCCGGGTTCATGGAGACGAAGACCAGACCGGCCAGTTCCTCGCACCGAACCCCACTCATCCCCGGATTATGGCACACCACCTCGGGACGGAACGTCTCCCGGTCGGTGATGTTCTTCAGGCTGCCATCCAGGTTGAATTTCCAGCTATGGAAGGAACAGGCAAAGCCGTTCGCCAGACTGCCGAGTGCTGTATGCACCAACCGGTTACCCCGGTGCGGACAGACATTATAGAAGGCGCGGACCTTGCCATCATCGCCCCGGACCACGACGATATTCTCGGCACCGATCTCGAACGTCGCGAAATCCCCTTCCTCGCGCACATCGCTGGACGGGCAGGCGATCAGCCAGGCCTTGGTCCACAGCTTCTCCCATTCCTGCGCCATCCAGCCCTTGTCGTAATATTGGGCGGGGTCGAACTTCTCCGTGCCATTGTCGATGAAGGGTGCCTTGGCGTCGACATCGCCCGGCTTGGCCGCCGGATTGATCGACCAGCCCTTGCGATAGTCGAAAGACGAACTGATCCCGTCCATGGATGATCCTCCCAGATCGCTGGTTCCCTGGAACTTCTTGTCGGGGCGGTGGGGCGCGCAGATTGCGACGAGCCATGCAAAGGGGCGCGGCCCATACCGATCCCGTTTGGTTTCGAAAAATATACACACAATGCCGTTTCTGTGTAAAATTAAAAAGTCGAAACCGCCGATTTTTGCTGCGGTGCGGCATACGATATAATGCAGTGGCGTCCGTAAGCCGCAGAAATCCTAACTTTATGCGTGCTTGAATATTTACGTAAAATGGCTATATCCTGTATGCAAAGCAACAGACCGGGAAGGCCCGGCGAGGAGGGTGGGACGTGTCACAGGTTCTGAGCGGGGTACGGGTGCTGGATTTCGGGCGCTATGTCGCCGGACCCTATTGCGCCACCCTGCTGGGCTATTTCGGGGCCGAAATTATCCGCGTCGAACGGCTGGGCGGGGGTGAGGATCGGTTCATCACGCCGGTGACCGACGGTGGCGAGGGCGCGGGATGGCTGCAGATGGGCGTCAATAAGCGCTCCCTGACCCTGAACCCAACCAAGCCGGAAGGGCGGGAGGTGGTGCGCCGTCTGGTCGCCACCGCCGATGTCGTGGTTGCCAACCTGCCGCCGCCGACCCTGTCCGCCATGGGGCTGGATGAGGACAGCCTGCGTGCCATCAAGCCCGACATCATCCCCGTCCTGATCTCCAGCTTCGGTGCTACCGGCCCCTGGGCGGCGCGCGGCGGGTTCGACGGGGTGGGACAGGCCATGTCGGGCGCCATGTATTTTTCCGGCACGCCCGAACAGCCGATGAAGGCCGGCGCGCCCTATGTGGATTTCGGGACCGGCATGTTCGCGGCCCTGGGCGCCATGGCGGCCCTGATGGAGAAACGCGCCACGGGGCGGGGGCAGTCCGTGCAGGCCAGCCTTCTGGTCACTGGCGTCACCCTGTTCAATGCTTTTCTGGTGGAACAGGCGGTGACGGGCATCAACCGGGTCGGCACCGGCAACCGGGTACAGACATCGGCCCCGTCGGACGTGTTCGCCACCCTGGACGGCCATGTCCTGATCCATACGGTGGGCGATGGCCTGTTCGCGCGTTGGTGCGACATGGTGGGGGAACCCGGCTGGAAGGCCGATCCCCGCTTTGGCAGTGATCAGGCGCGTGGCGATAATAATGGGGCACTCTGCGCCCGCATGGCCGAATGGTGCCGCACCCGCACCACCGATCAGGCGGTGGAGGCGCTGGCGGTGGCCGGTATTCCCGGCGGTCCCGTCCTGTCACCGCAGCAGGTTCTGGACCATGCCCAGGTGCAGGCAACGGGCCTGTTGCAGCCGGTGGATTATCCGGGCTTGCCCCGCCCTGCCCCGGTTGCCGGGCCGCCCGTGACCCTGTCCGCCACCCCCGGCAGCATTCGTTCACGCCCGCCCACCGTGGGCGAACATACCGACGCGATCCTGACCGAACTGGGCTATGACGCCGCCGCCATTTCGGCGCTGCGTTCGGCCAGGATCGTTTGACGTACACAAAATACGTGCTTTCTGTATGCACGATGATCTGCTATGTATGCGGAAAATGCACAAGCGCTTATTCCGTCCTCCCGGTGGCGGATCAGGGGCGCAGACAGAGAAGGAAAGGGAAGGACCATGGACGCCCTGGAGATCGACCGTATCAAGGCCGGCATGCAGTATGAGTCCACGCGGCAAGGCCCGCCGGATGACTTCCCGGAACTGCCGGAAATCCCCGCCGGCCGCTATGTCGACCCGGAATTCTATGAGCTGGAGCGTCAGGCCCTGTGGCGGCGCACCTGGGTCTATGCGATCCATGCGGACGAGGTGCCGGAGATCGGGTCGTACCTGAAATGGGACCGGCTGGGTGATCCGCTGTTCTTCGTGCGCGGCGACGACAACAAGATCCGCTGTTTTTATAATACCTGCCGCCACCGTGGCGCGCCGGTGGTGACGGAGGAAAAGGGCAAGGGCCGTGGCATGGTCTGCGGTTACCATGGCTGGACCTATAATCTGAAGGGCGACCTGATCAATCTGCGTGACAAGCGGGACTTTGTCGGGCTGGACCTGAAATGCAAATCGCTGATCGAGGTGCGGTGCGAGAATTTCGGCAATTGGCACTTCATCAATATGGATGCCGATGCCGGGCCGTTGATGGATTATCTGGCCCCCGTCGTGCCCGACCTGTCGGAATTTCAGCCGCAGAATCTGCGCCTGGCCGACCGGCATGGGGTGGTGGTGGAATGCAATGTGAAGGTCTTGCTGGATGCATTCCTGGAGGTCTATCATCTGAAATCCATCCACCAGAATACGGTGGACCGGTTCCTGGACCATCGCGGATCGTTCATGACGCTGTGGCCCGGCGGCCATTCGCGCATGGTCACGCCCAACCGCCGTCCCGGCTGGCAGGACCCCGGCACCAAGGGTCTGCCCGACATTCCGACCGTGGGCGAAATCCCGCGTACGGCCAATGTGTCGATCAATGTCTATCCCAATATCGTGGTGCCGCCGGCGCCCACGGGCATGCCCTTTATCGTGTTCTGGCCCATCGATATCCGCCGCATGTATATTGAGGTCTGCTGGTTCTCCCCCGACTGGGGCGATGGTCCGCGCCCCGAAATCTGGGAAACCCGGATTTCAAACTTCGACCGTATCCTGGAAGAGGATACGCAGTTCGCGGACAGCATCCAGAAATCGGTTGAAAGCGGCGGCTTTACGGGCATTTCCCTGAACTATCAGGAACGCCGGATCTACCATTGGCATGAAGAACTGGACCGCCGCATCGGTGATGCGGTGCCAGAGCATCTGCGGGTGGCGCAGGTGCTGGGCAAGTTTATTGAGGCTGTGAAGGCGGCTTAGTTTTTCTGAGGCGTTGGGCCCTCACCCTCCCATCGCTTGGCAGCGATGGGCCCCTCCCTCTCCCACCTTCGTGGGCGAGGAGTGAAATTCAAGCCCCTCGCCCGCTTCGCGGGAGAGGGAGGGGCCTGGGCCGTAAGGCCCGGGAGGGTGAGGGAGCACCGCTTGTCATTTCAGAAAGGTCCATCCAAGTGACCCAATCCCCCACCGGCATCACCGGCTTCGGCGCCTACATCCCCCGGCTGCGACTGTCGCGCAAGGCGATGGCGGCGGCCCTTGACTGGCTGGACCCCAATCTGGCGGCCCAGGGCAAGGGCGAACGCGCCGTCGCCAATTGGGATGAGGACAGCCTGACCATGGCGGTGGAGGCGGCGCGCGATCTGCTGGCCGCCCGTGCGTTGTCGCCCGACCGGCTGGTCTTTGCCTCCACTACCCTGCCCTTTCAGGACAGGTCGAATGCGGGCCTGATCATCGACGCGTTGGGTCTTGATGGGGGCACGCGCCCTGCGGATGCCACGGGCAGTTTGCGGGCCGGGACCAGCGCGCTTCTGTCCGCACTGGAACAGACGGGCACCAGTTTGCTGACCGCCGCCGACCGGCGGCTGGCGCGGCCGGGTTCGGTGCAGGATTTTACCTATGGCCATGGTGCCGCCGCCGTGACCGTCGGGTCCGGGCCGGGGGTCATCGCCGAATTCCTGGGCGGGCACAGCATCTTCCGCGATCTGGTGGACCATTACCGGGCCGCGGGGGAAGCCGCCGATTACGTTCTGGAGGAACGGTGGGCGCGCGATGAGGGCTATCTGAAGATCGTGCCCGTTGCCGTGAAAGGCGCACTATCCAAGGCGGGGATTAGCGCCGATCAGGTGGACCATTTCATCCTGCCCGGCACCATGGCCAAGATACAGGCGACCCTTGCCGCCAAGCTGGGAATGCGGCCCGACAGCGTGGTTGATCCGCTGGCCGGCACCGTGGGCGATACGGGTGCGGCGCATGCGCTGTTGATGCTGGCCGATATCCTGGGCCGCACGCAGCCGGGGCGGGTCATCCTGCTGGTCGGGTATGGGCAGGGGGCGGATGCCATCCTTCTGCGCACCACCAAGGCGCTGGCCGATTTCATCCCTGCCACGGGGGTTGCGGGTTGGCTGTCGCGGCGGCAGGCGGAGGATCGGTATCTGAAGCACATGTCGTTCTCTGGCATGGTCGATATCCATTTCGGCATGCGGGCCGAACATGACAAGCGCACGGCCCATACAGTGGCCTATCGCAAGCGCGACATGGTCAATGGATTGACGGGCGGGCGCTGTGGTTCGTGCGGCTGTGTGCAGTTCCCGCGTACCCGCGCCTGTGTGAACCCGGCCTGTGGGGCCATCGATACGCAGACACCCGTCCGGCTGGCCGATGAAGCGGCGGTGGTGAAGACATTTACCGAGGATTGGCTGGGCTTCACCCCCTGCCCGCCGCTGGCCTATGGCAATGTGCAGTTCGCCAATGGCGCCAATGTCATGATGGAATTCACCGATATCCAGGCGGGACAGCTGTCGGTCGGCCTGCCCGTCCGCCTTGTCTTCCGCCTGAAGGATGATGACGAGAAGCGCGGCTTCCGCCGGTATTTCTGGAAAGCCACACCGCAGGGAGGGGCCTGATCATGGCCAAGGGTATCCGCGACAAGGTGGCGATCATCGGCATGGGCTGTTCGCGCTTCGGCGAACGCTGGGATGCCGGGCCCGACGATCTGATGCTGGAGGCGTTCCAGGAGTGCTTGCACGATGCCGGCATCGATAAATCCGATATCCAGGCCGGATGGATGGGCGTGTTCTTTGATGAACAGAGCGTGGGCAAATCGGCCCTGCCTTTGTCCATGGCTTTGCGCCTGCCCAACATCCCCGTGACGCGGGTGGAGAATTTGTGCGCCACGGGGACGGAGGCGCTGCGCGGAGCCGTCTATGCGGTGGCGGCAGGGGCCTGCGATATCGCCATCGCCATGGGCGTGGAAAAGCTGAAGGATACCGGCTTCGGTGGCCTGCCGGAGCGGACCAAGGGCACGTTTGAGGATCTCTGGCTGCCGCAGAATACGGCGCCCGGCGGCTTTGCCCAGTTGGGGGCCGCCTATGCGGCGCGCACGCGCACGGACATGGCCGACCTGAAACGCGCCATGGCCCATATCTCCGTCAAAAGCCACGCCAATGGCGCGCTGAACCCCAAGGCGCATCTGCGCAATCCCATCACCGAGCAACAGGTGCTGGATGCCCGCATGGTGGCCTATCCGCTGGGCCTGTTTGACTGTGCCGGCGTGTCGGACGGGGCGGCCTGTGCCATCGTCACCACGCCGGAGATTGCCCGCTCGCTGGGCAAGCATAATCCGGTGACGGTGAAGGCGCTGCAGCTGGCGCCCAGCAACGGCGTGGAGCTGGCGCACGGGTCCTGGGACGGGTCCTATACCCTGACCACCCGCATCGCGGCCAAGCGTGCCTATGAGGAGGCGGGGATCAGGGACCCGCGCGCCGAGCTGTCGCTGATCGAGGTGCATGATTGTTTCTCCGTCACCGAACTGGTGGTGATGGAGGATCTGGGCCTGTCGCCCGAAGGCGGGGCCGTGCGCGACGTGATGGACGGGTTCTTTGACCGCGATGGCAAGATCCCCTGTCAGATCGATGGCGGCCTGAAATGTTTCGGCCACCCGATCGGGGCCACAGGCCTGCGCATGGTTTACGAGATTTACTTGCAGCTTCAAGGGCGCGCGGGCGAACGGCAACTACCGGACCCGCGCCTGGGCCTGACCCACAATCTGGGCGGCCTTCCCAACCGCAACATCACATCGGTCGCCATCATCGGGCGGCTGGAGGGGTAAGCCATGACCGAAACCAGACAATGGGGTTTCAGCGACGAGCAGCTTGCCGCCCTGCCCACCGTCTATCGCAGCGATCTTTTGCAGGATCAGGTGGTGGTGCTGTCGGGTGGCGGCAGCGGCATGGGCCGGGCCATGGCCTATCTGTTCACCCGCTTAGGGGCCAAGGTCATGATCTGTGGCCGGCGGGAGGAGAAGCTGGCCGAGACGCGTGACGGCATCCGCCGGCATCTGGGCCGCGACATCGCCATCATGCCCATGACCATCCGCGACCCCGAACAGGTGGATGCGCTGATGGACCGGACCATCGCCGAATTTGGGCGTATCGACCATGTGGTGAATAATGGCGGCGGGCAGTTCCCGCAGGCGGCCATCGACTTTTCCAAGAAGGGCTGGAACGCCGTAATCGACACCAACCTGAACGGCACCTGGCACATGATGCAGGCCGCCGCAAAGCGTTGGCGCGACCGGGGCGAGGCGGGGTCCATCGTCAATATCGTGGCCTATGTCGAACGCGGCATGCCGCAGGCGGCCCATACCTGTGCCGCACGGGCCGGCGTAATCTATCTGTCCAAGACGGTGGCCACTGAATGGGCGCCGCTGAATATCCGCGTGAACTGCGTCGCGCCGGGCACGGTGGCCACCGAAGGCTTCAACGTCTATCCGCCAGAAGCCACGGCGCGCTTTGCCGATACCAACCCGATGCGCCGCATGGGCAATGCCTGGGACGTGGCCGAGGGTGTCGTTTATCTGGTCGCCCCGTCGGGCAAGTTCATTACCGGCGAGATGCTGACCATTGATGGCGGCATGCAGATGTGGGGCACCGTCTGGCCCGGCGGCGTGCCGGAGCATTTCAACGTGGTGTGAGGTCAGCGGCGGCTATAGCTGTTCCGTAAGCTATCTGAATCGGCGGCCCGCGACCAATAAACTGCCTCCCCGGCGCAGGCCGGGGCCCAGGGGCCAAAGGCTCGACGGTGGTACTGCCGAAAAAGAGGCAGGTGGAAGGGGCGCAGCTTGTGGCCCCTGGGCCCCGGCCTGCGCCGGGGAGGCGAATATTCTCAAACTGAGATTATTCTCGACAGCACCCAGCGGCAACATTGGTGCTTGCGAAAAATCGTTCTACCTACTTCAAAAAATGATTTCACGCACTGGCCCTGGTTGGCGTGACGGCAGGTCGTCGGCATCTATCGAACAGGACATCAACATCCGCGCAAATGAGGGGGTATGGTCGCGCTGATCCGCGTCAACCAACGCCGACAGCCCAGCCTTGGCGTCGCGCAGCTGTACCTCCCGCATGGCCCCCTCCATCATGACTACATTGGTCATTATGGGTCATCCATGCCAAAAGAAAAAGGGGGCCGGTTTGCACCGGCCCCCAGGTCGCCTCTCGGGAGTTCACGCTTCGAGGGGGGAAACCTTAGAACTTCGCCCCCAGGGTCAGGCCGTAATAGCGGGGCGGGCCGTAGGTGGAGAAGGTCCAGAGCGAGCCGACCACGTTGGTGGCGGTGTTGTAGCGCTTGTCGGTCAGGTTGCGGCCCACAGCCTGGACCGTGTAGCGGCCGTCGGCATCGTGCCAGGTGATGGCGGCATTCAGCAGGGTCTTCTTGACCAGCTTGCTGTCAAATTCCGGGCTGACATCGGAATAGACATAGCCGTTTTCATCCTCGAACTGGATGGCGCCGTTGAACAGGATCTCGCCCTTGTCGGCCAGATCCATCGTGTAGGTAGCGTCCAGCGTCCATTGCCATTTCGGCGCACGGTTCAAGGGGCGGTTGGAGAAGTCGATATCGATGTCGCCGTCGAAATCGGTATCGGCTTCGAACTTGTCATACTTGGCGTCGAGATAGCCAAGCACGCCGCGGATTTCCAAACCTTCGGTCGGCAGGATGCTGCCTTCCAGCTCCAGCCCCTTCACGGTCGCCTCACCGGCGTTGAAGAAGCGGGTTTCCTGCACCTGCTGACCAAAGGAGTTGGTCAGGGTGGCGACCAGGCCGCGCTGCATGTCCTTATAATTCACGTAGAACGCCGTGGCGTTCAGGCGGGCGCGGTTGTCCAGGAAGTCGGTCTTGATACCGGCTTCATAGCTGTCGGCCAGTTCCGGATTGGTCGGGCGGGCGGCCAGGGCCGGGATAGCCACGCCGGTAGTGCCCGTCTGGTCATTATAAGCGCCCGAGCGGAAGCCGCGCGAATAGGTGGCATAGGCCATCAGATCGTCGGTGACCTTGTAGGACGCACTGGCCCGCCAGGTGGGTTCCGACCAGGTCTCGCTGTCGCGCACTACGCCGGTCGGATACTTGTTGAAATCACCGGCGTTCAGAAGCTTGCCCAGCTTATTCCAGGTGAAATTCGGGTCGAAGGTGCCGGACAGGGCCTGCACGAACACCTGATTGCGCCCGGCCCAGGCCTTCTTCTCCTTGGTCCAGCGGGCACCACCGATCAAGGTCAGCTTGTCATTGACCGCCCAGGTGACGTCGCCATAGGCGGCATAGGCCTTCTGACGTTCTTGGTTGCACAGGACCTGCGGGTTGTTGTTGAAGGTGCCGAAGGGCAATGTGGTCCCGAACAGATCCAGGAAGCCCAGGATCTGCGCCACGCAGAAATTCACATCATTCTTTTGATAGAAGCCGCCGGCCACCATCTGCACCGGGCCGTCCCAGTTGGACGCCATGCGAAATTCCTGTTGGAACGTCTTGCGCAGGTCGGTGCGGTTGGCATCGAACAGGGAGATGGGGCCGACCTCACCCGTATAGGTGCTGGGCAGCTGTGAATATTGCTTGCGCCAGCCGGTGACGGAGGTCAGCGTGACCTTGTCGGCGTCCCAGTTGATGGTGCTGTAATAGCCGTCGACATCGACCTGATGCCCGTCCGACATGTTCAGCAGGCTGTCATCGCGGTTGGTGATGCCGGCATGGTCCAGCGGGTCGCCGGCATCCTGGCTGAAGCCCAGATTATAGAAGGCCCAGCGGCTGTCCGAGGGCGTGGTGTTGACAACGGGCACGCTGTCGGAATTGTCGCGCACGCGTTCCACCTGGAACAAGGCCTCGACATTTTCCGCCGGCTTCCACAGTACCTTGGCGCGGCCATTGAAAATATCTTCGCCACCCAGCTTTGACCCATCGCCGCAGCCGCGCGCATTGCTGCCGGGCACGGGGCCATAGCAGGCGCCGTTCTTGTAATAGCCGTCAGACTTGTTATAGGCGGCGACCAGACGCACGCCCAGCTTGTCCTCCACCAGCGGCAGGTTCACGGATGCCTTGGCCGCCCGCGTGCCGAAGCTGCCGGCGGTGAACTGTACCTCGCCCGCCTGATCGGTCAGGGACGGCTTCTTTGTGTATACGGTGACGACACCGCCGGTGGTGTTCTTGCCGAACAGCGTGCCCTGGGGCCCGCGCAGCACTTCCACCCGTTCCACGTCGAACGTATCCAGAAGCTGGCTCTGCACACTGGGCATCACGAAATCATCCAGCATCACGCCCACGGGCGCCTCTGAATAGACGATGATGTCCACCTGCCCCACGCCGCGCATGGCGAAGGAGGCAGCGTTGAAGCCGGTGACGCGCGCGGCGGAGAAGTTGGGCACATAGGCCGCGATATCGCCCAGATCCTTCGGCGGGGCCGCGTCGAACATGGCCGGGGTGAAGGCCGAAACGGCCACCGGCGTTTCCTGCAGGTTGCTCTGCCGGCGGTTGGCCGTCACCACGATCTCATCCAGACCGATGGCCTGCGCCGGGGCGGCCTGTGCCACCTCCGTGTTGGAAGCGGGGGCCTGCTGCGCGATAGCGGCGGGCATGGTTGCAAGCATGGCGAACGCGCTGGCGCACACGCCCAGCCCTGCCACACGGTATCTCCGTGACATCGACTTATCCTCCCTGATCGCCGCGCTTCGGCGGCTCTTTTCCTGTCACCCGCATTCACGGCGGATCATTCTGGGAATTCCGGCGGCATCGCCGGATACAAGGTCCCGCCACAGACGTTCGGGGCGGGCATTTTCTGAATACGGTTCGGACTGTATAATATTTTTTAACGCCGCGCAATGTATACGAAGTGAGAAATTGTGCGACGGTGCAGGAAGTTTGGCGTTCCGCTGACGGCCACGCCGAAGGCCCTGGAAATCCGCCTGTTTTGTCCGCCCCCTCCCGTCGCCCCGCGTTGGTATCCCACGGTCGGCACGTCGACAAAGTATGCACAGAGTGGCTTATCCGTATTCAAGAACCGCTGCGACGGCTTGACTTGTCGTCGTCCATGACCGATACATGACAGGGATGGCGCCCTGTACGGGTTGCGATGGCGGCGGCATCGGCAGAGGCGGAATGGCCAAGCGCGGGTGCCGCGCGGCGGAGGATGGATGAACAAGCCCACACACGTAACGCATGCCGAACATGTGCGTGTGTCCCTGGAACAGGACATTTTCATGGGACGCCTGCGTCCCGGCTCACGCCTGGACGAGGAAGCCATCGCCACCCGGTTCGGCGTTTCCCGCACGCCCGTGCGCGAGGCGGTGCTGCAACTGGTGGAATCCGGGCTGGTGGAAAAGCGGCCGCGCCAGGGGGCCGTGGTGGCCAGCATGGATATCCGCCGCATGATCCATATGTTCGAGGTCATGTCGGAGCTGGAGGGCCTGTGCGCCAAGCTGTCGGCCCGCCGCATGTCGCCGGAAGAGAAGGCCAAGCTGGCTGAGGTGCATAAGCAGTCCGAAGACCATTATAATGCCGGCCGCCAGGACGAGTATTACGCGGCCAGCCGCAAGTTCCATCAGCTGCTGGTCTGGGGCAGCCATAATGACGTGCTGGTGGAAATGACCGACAAGCTGGCCCTGCAGCTTGTTCCCTACCGCCGCTATCAGCTGAACTACCCGGGCCGGGCAGAGGAAAACCTGCGTGACCATGCCGCCATCATGGAGGCGGTGCAGCAGGGCGATCCCGAAATCGCCTATCGCCGTCTGCGTCAGCATACGACGATCCAGGGCGATATCTTCGCTGAATATATCTCCCTGACCGGGCAGCGCGCGGCGGAATAAGGCCCGCGCGCATTCCCTATACCGCTGGCCCCTGATCCCGCCGCCCCTCGTGGTCGGGAACGGGACAGCTGCGCCTTCTTGCAAAGGACCGTTGCCATGGGCCAGACCGACTACGATATCGTCATCGCCGGGGCCGGACAGGCGGCGGCGCAATGCGCGCAGTCGCTGCGCCAGGGTGGCTTTGCCGGGTCCATCGCCCTGATCGGGGATGAGGACGCCGCCCCCTATGAACGCCCGCCCCTGTCCAAGGAATATCTGGCCGGCAAGCGTGACGCGGCACGTCTGGCCCTGCGCAAACCGGAATATTGGCAGGAGAAACAGGTCAGTCTGCTGACCGGTCGGCGCGTTACGGCGGTGGACCGGGCGGCACAATCCCTGAGCTTGGAGGATGGCGCAAACATCGGATATGGCAAGCTGGTCTGGGCCACGGGCGGACGGCCCCGGCGCCTGTCCTGTGCGGGGGCCGATCTGGCCGGCGTGCATGCCATCCGCACCATCGCCGATATCGATGCGCTGAAGGCGGATCTTGTGCCGGGTGCGCGCGTGGTGATCGTGGGCGGCGGCTATATAGGCCTGGAAACGGCGGCGGTGCTGCGCGCGCTCGGCCATGAGGTGACGGTGCTGGAGGCGCAGGAACGGCTGCTGGCCCGTGTCACCTCTCCGCCCGTCTCCGCCTTCTATGCCGGGCTGCATCGCCGTCACGGGGTGGATATCCGCCTGTCGGCCCAGGTATCGGCCCTGCGGGATGAGGGCCGGGTGACGGCGGTGGAACTGTCCGATGGCACCACGATTCCCGCCGATATCGTGATTGTCGGTATCGGCATCATCCCCAATGTCGAACCGCTGGCGCTGGCCGGCCTGCCCTGCCCCAACGGGGTGGTGGTGGATGCGCTGTGCCGGACGCCAGACCCGCATATCCTTGCCATCGGCGATTGCGCCCTGCATCCCAATGGCTTTGCGGGCCGGGCCATCCGTCTGGAATCGGTGCAGAACGCGGTCGATCAGGGCAAGGTGGCGGCGGACACGCTGCTGGGCCTGGAAAAGCCCTATGCCGCCCTGCCCTGGTTCTGGTCCGACCAGTATGATGTGAAGATGCAGGCCGTGGGTCTGGCCATGGAGTATGATCACGTGCTGGTGCGCGGCGATGCCGCCGCCGCCGGCTTTTCCGTCCTGTATCTGCGCGGCGGGCGGTTGATCGCGATTGACTGCCTGAACAATGCCCGTGATTTCATCCAGGCCAAGGCCCTGATCACCGGCGGCAGGCAGATCGACAGCGCACGCGCCGCCGACCCGGCGGTGGAACTGAAGGCGGTGATTGACGCTGAACAGGCGGCTTAGTAGAGCGGAGAAGTATCCCTACCCGAGGCTGCCGCCCATGTTCCGCCCCCTGCCCTTCCTGCTGCTGTCCCTGCTGCTGGCCGGTTCCGTTCAGGCGGAGGTGACGCCGTCGCAGCAGCAGATGCGACGCGTGCTGTATGGGGAGGGGCTGAACAGCCTGACCTTCCGGCATATGGATGAGATGTTCGAGACGGCCCCCGTGCCGGCAGGGCCCAAGGTCTGGAAACTGCCGGCGGCAGTCCGGCCCCTGGATCTCACCTATAGTTTCGAGGGGCAGCAATACGATACCGCCGCCTTTCTGGAACGCACGCGGACCAATGCCATGCTGGTCATCCGCGACGGGCGGATCGTGCATGAGATCTACCGCAATCACAGTGGGCCGGAGAGCCGGTTCATCTCCTTCTCCATGGCGAAATCCATCACCTCCATCCTGGTCGGCATTGCGATCCGGGATGGGGCCATCGGCAGTGTCGATGACCCCCTGACCCGCTATGTCCCGGAACTGGCGGGCAGTGGGTACGCGGGGGTGACTCTGCGTCAGGCGCTGCTGATGCGGTCGGGGGCGGCCTTTGCCGAAACCTATGGCACCGGCACCAAAAGCCAGATGGCAGAGCTGTATGAAAGCAGCTTCGTGACGGAGCGGGAGCGGTTCACCGACCTTGCTACCCGCATCGGCAGCGACCATGCGCCGGGCAGCCATTTCAACTATTCAACGCTGGAAACGGGGGTTGTCGGCTGGGCCCTGGAACGCGCCACGGGCCGGACGCTTGCCGATTACATGGCGGAAAAGCTGTGGCGGCCGGCGGGGATGGAACGGGCGGGGACCTGGCTGCTGGATGGGCCGCCGGGCACGGGCCGCGCCTGGGCTGGCGCGGGTTTCAACGCTACGCTTCGCGATTATGGCCGCCTGGGCCTGATGATGCTGGAGGGCGGTCGGGCCAATGGCCGGCAGGTGGTGCCCGCCGACTGGGTCCGGCAATCCACCGTGCCCGACGGGACAGAGCCGGCAGCGCCGGGCCGGGATCAGGGCTACCAGTATTTCTGGTGGACCCTGCCCGACAGCGACGCCTTCATGGCCAAGGGCGTGCATGGCCAGTATATTTATATCGACCCCGCCAGCCGCACCGTGATCGTGAAGTTGAGCCATTGGCCCACCGCCTGGGTCAAGGCGCTGGAGGCGGAGACGCTGGTGTATTTCAAGGCTTTGGTGGGGGGCTGACGGGTTGTCGCATGCCGGCGTGCGCCCTTATGCGACCTACAACAGGTGCGTAGGTCGCATAGGCAAAGCGCATGCGACAACACCCCCTCACCGCGGCGACCACCCGCCCGGCTTCACCGTCAACTGCGGCAGGGCCGTAACCACGTCGGCCCAGGAGACGTATTTGAAGTTGGTGGCCTCCGGCTCCCCGCTCATGCCGTTCAGATCGTCATTATACCCATCCTGCACCATCAGCAGGCCCGCCGGATATCCGGGCAGGGGGATGGAGATCAGTTCGGCGCCGTCGCATTCCTGGCCGGCATCGATGGCGCCATTGGCCGTCAGCTTGAAGCTGCCCAGATAGCGGTTCTGGCCGCCGCGTTCGAACAGGGCGAAACTGTCATCCAGGCCGGCGGCGTCCGGTGCCTTTTCATCGCCATGGGCGTCGCCCTGGCTGGAGGCGATCAGGTAGCCGGTGCCGTCCGCGCCGCGATAGAGCGCCAGACCTTCGACATCGCGGGCGACTTTGCTGTCGGGGTTGTTGAAGGGGCTTTTCGCCGATCCGCGTGTTTCATAGAAGGGCTGATCGTCGGCCTTGCCGGTCGTCAGGTTGACGCGCCACAGACCCACATCCTCCTGCCCTGCGAACAGGATGCCGACTTCTTCATCCACCACCAGCCCCTCGAACTGCGGCTGCCAGTCGAGTGCCGGGTCATTGTCATTCTCGATGGTGAGGTTCTGGCCCTTATGGGTGGTGGGGAAGTCCCAGTGGCGGGTGCGTTCATGGCCGACCGTGCCGTCGGGGCGCAGCACCAGCCTTTGTTCGGCCAGACGCGCCGCATTGCGCTGCGCCACCACGGCCCGCACCTCCCCCGTCGCCTTGTCCTTCCAAAGGGTCATTCCATAGGCGCTGGCCTGATCGGCCACGGGGTTCGCCATCTCTGCGGTGCCGTCAGGCGACAGGCGGGTGGGGAAGACCTGACCCTGGTTGGGGTCGGTAATGTCGGTCAGGGGGGAAGCCGGGTTGGCCGGGTCAATGGCCCAGACCATCAGACGGTCACGCCCCCGGTCGCTGGCCACCGCAATGTCGATGGTCGATCCATCGGGGCGTTTGATCCCATAGGCGACGTCGACATTGTTGTAGCGGCCATCCGTAACGGCATCGATGCGCTGCACCAGCTTGCCCTGGAGGTCGTAGACCCGCAAACCCGCCCCCTTGGCCGCCGTGATCACCAGACTGCGGGCCGGGTCGTCCGGGTGCAGCCAGAAGGACGGGTCATCGGCATCGCCCTTCACCCCACCATCGGGCAGTCCGGGTGCGGTTTCCGCCACTGGTTTCACCAGGGGAAGGGAGGCCGTTACGGGGGCGGCAGGCTCTTTGCCACAGGCGGCAAGCGTCAGGATCAGGGCGAGCGGGATCAGGGGGCGCATGGGGGTCCTTTCATGGGGCGTAGTTCCCTCACCCTCCCAGACCCTGGCAGGCCTGGGCCCCTCCCTCTCCCGCAAGCGGGCGAGGGGCTTAATTTCCACCCCTCGCCCACGAAAGTGGGAGAGGGAGGGGCCCATTGGCGCCAGCCGATGGGACAGTGAGGGAACGACAGATCAAACAACTCAGAACGTGGCGCGCAGGGTTACCTGGAACAGGCGGCCGGACTGTTCGCTTTCGCGCTCGCTTTCCTCCACCTCACCGGCGCGGTGGGCGTCGATGATGTCGGCCACGCTGTCGCCATCGAAGGTGACGAAGCCTTCCTTCTTCTTGCGGTTCAGCAGGTTGGAGGCAGACAGACGCAGGACGAACCGATCGGCAAAGCGCTTTTCGACAAAGGCTTCCAGGTCCTTGCCGTAGGAAAGATCGACCTCTTCATCCAAGGAAACTTCCTTGGCCTTCGACCGGCCCGACAGGGACGCGCCCAGGCTGGCATCCAGGCTCTGGATCGTCTGGATGAAGCCCAGATTGTAGATATGCCGGGGCTGGTTGTTGAAACGGCGCTTGGTGCCCAGGGTGGGGTCGCGCATCTCGCTGTCCAGCCAGGTATAGTTGGCGAACAGGCCCGTATCGGGCAGGCCGGCAAAGTCCAGCGGGGTGGAGAAGTCGATCTCCATGCCCCAGCTCTGCCCCTTGCCGGCGTTGCGCGCCTCATAGACATTGCCGCCGGCCTCGGCATCTTCACCGGTATTGAACAGCTCAATCAGATTGGTGATGTCGCGGTAGAAGAAGTTGGCACCGATGATGCCGCGCCGGCCCAGCTGCCGCTCATAGCCCACATCGACGCCCCAGGCACGTTCGTTGGCCAGCAGCGGATTGCCGATCAGCTCATCCTCGTCCGCCGGCTCCTCCTCCTGACGATAGGGGCTGATCAGGTCATAGTCGGGGCGGCGGACGGTGCGCGCGACGGAAAACAGGAAGCGGTCGGCCTCGGTCGCCTGAAAGCGCAGATGGGCGGACGGGTTGAAGGCCTCGCTGTCATAATCGGCCTTGCCATCCTCGCTGCTGACATCGCGGCGGGTGATCTCATAGCGGGCACCGGCATCGAGCGTCAGATGGTCGGTCAGGTCCAGCGAGAAACGGACATAGGGGTCATAGCGCTGTTCCTTGATGGTGAAGATGGCGCCGGGGGCCGTCTCCTCCTCCCACTCGCCATCATCCAGCTCAAAGGTGCGGTTGGCGGTGTCGCGCTTCTTGTGCAGAAGGTCGATGCCGGCCTTGGTTTCCACCATGCCTTGCGTGAACTTGTAATAGATGGTGCCCGACAGTTCATCGTCGGTGGTGTCCAGCGTTTCGCGCTCCACCAACTCAGCCTCTTCGACCGTGTCGCCCTCATCCACCTCTGTCTTGCTGTCCTCACGATAGCCGGACCAGCCGGCATCCAGGCCCAGTTCGCCGATGGACAGCGGGTGGGTAAAGGCTGCCGACAGGGCGTAGGTCTGCTGACCGATGCGTTCACGCTGCACTTCCATCTCGTCCTGTTCCAGCGCTGCCGGGCTGTCGCCCTCGAACGTGACGGAGGTTTCATCCTCATCGCGGTTGGTATCGACCACCAAGCCGGTCAGGCGCAGCGAGCCTTCGCCCAGCCGCGTGACCAGTTCCCCGTTGGCGGAGATATCAACGCCGTCACGGGTGTCATCCTGCAATTCCCTGCCTGTATATTCGCTGAACGAACCATCATAAAAATCGGTGACCTTCTTTTTCGGATTGCGGCGGCCCTGATAGTTGATGGCGGCCCAGTACGACATGTCCTCCAGGCTGTCGGCATAGGCGACGGCGAAGGAGGGGCGGACCTTGCCATCCTCGTTGATCAGGGCTCCGGCCTTGGCGAAGCCGCCTTCGAACGCCTCGCTTTCCTTGGTCACGACATTCAGGGTGCCGGCCACGCCCTCGGACGGCTGGTCGGCGCGGGGCGCGCGGACGATCTCCACCCGCTCCACCAGTTCGGCGGGGATACGGTCAACGAAGAAGGACCGGTCGGCCTCCCCGCCCGGCGGGCGGCGGCCATTGATCAGGACCTGGGTATAACCGGGCGGCAGGCCGCGCATCTGCACCGCGTCATATTCCAGGACGTCGGCAGCGAAGGTGACGCCCGGCACGCGCTTCATCATCTCGCCCACCGACACCGGCTCAAACCGCTGGAAATATTCCAGGTCGTAGGACAGGACCGGGTTCGGGTCGGCGGTGCGGTTGCGGTAGAAGATCTGGCCGGTGACGATGATCTCCTCCACCTTCTGCGGCTCCGCCTGTTCTGGGGCGGCACTGGCGACGGCGGCAGGCGCGCGGGTGGGCGCGGGGCGGGCAGCGGGGGCCGGCGTGGCGGCGGCGCTGCGGGTGGCCAGCGTCACTGACCCATCGGCCCCTACCTCCGCCGACAGGCCCGTACCGGCCAGCAGCGCCTTCAGCGCGGCATCAAAGCCGGCGGCGGACGTGACGGGGGCCGACCGCTTGCCCGCCACCTGTGCCGGGGTGAACAGGATATTGCGCCCGTAATGCCGGCCAAGCGCCACCAGCGCATCGCCCAGATCACGCGGGGCCAGGGTGAAGGCAGCGGGTGAGGCCGCCACCGGCTGGCCCTGTGCCACCGCATGGCCGGGCACAAAGGACAGGATCGCCAGGGCGGAAACGCCAAGGGCCAGGGAACGCATACGCATGATCGGAACTCTCCCGTGGGACAGCCGGGCAATGCCGGCATGGACAACGGGATAGACGCAGGCGAAAGGCTGTTTCCGGGCCGATGCGGAACTTTCATCCCGGCGTCATGGAAGTGTCATCGGGTGGGGGCGGCTTTGGGGCTTTTCCCTATCAAAAACCATGCTTATAGTTATTCAGCGGATCGTGCCGCCACCAGGAGAGAATGATGGACATGCCCAGGAGCAGTGTCGCCAACCTGCAGCGCCAGCAGCGCCGGGCCTATCACGCCCTGAAGGTGATCATGCAGCATGGCGCGGTGGATCTGACAAAGGTTCCGCCAACCGATGTCGATATGATCCAGGAGATCGGAAGCGAGATCATTGCTAAAAAGAATGGCCGCCCCCGCAAGCCTACGCTGGAAACCCAGGAAGCCATGAATGAGGTCCAAGCGTTGAAGGCGGCGCGGAAGGCCCGGCATGGGTAAGCGGACCAGCCGTCCACACGATATCGAACAGACCAAACGCTTCATCAAAAGCTGGGACCGGCATAGCCGGGCCGGTCGTTCCGATATGGTCGCTCTGAAGAAGGCAATCCTGATGCTGGCGGCCAATGACGGTCCGTTACCAGCAGAATACAAGGATCACCAACTTGAAGGCGACCTGCGGCAGTACCGGGAGTGCCATATCGGCGGCGATTTCCTGCTGATGTACTAGATTGACGGGGATGTTCTGTATCTCGTCACCTGCGGCACCCATGCCGAGCTGTTTGAATAGCCGCCCTACCCCCGCCTTTTCCCCCGCTCCACCGTCAGCGTCATGCCGCCGTCACCGCCGCGTGTGATGGCGAGCCCATGCAGTTTGGCGGCCACGGCCACGAATTTTTCGACATCGCCCGTGGCGAAGACGCCGCTGACCTGCAGCGCCGCCGCGTTTTCCGACAGGGTGACGCGAGGGCCGCCATAGCGGGCGAAGCGGGTCAGCGCCTCGCCCAGGCTGGTCTGGTTGAAGATCAGGCGACCCTGCCGCCAGGCGCCGGCCTGTTCGATATCGGCGCTGGCGATGCGGGGCGGCGTGGTGCCGTCGGCCACCGCCATCTGGCCGGGGGCAAGGCGGCCTGTCACCCGGTCGCTGACCGGGTCGCGGAGATCCACCCCGCCTTCCAGCAGGGTGACGCGCGTATCGGCGGCATCCTCGACAATGAATTCCGTGCCGGTCGCCACCACGGTCAGGTGGTCGGCGGTTACCGCGAAGGGGCGCAGGCGGCTTTTCGCGACCTTGAACGACGCCTCCCCCCTTGTCAGGCGGATATCCCGGCTGAATGGGCCATAAGCCACCTCCACGGCGCTGTCGGCATCCAGGCGGATCTCACTGCCATCCCAAAGCTGGACCGCCCGTATCTCCCCCTTCGCCGTCACATGGCTTTCCCGCGCCCAGGCCAGCCAGTGCGGCGGCACGGCCAACAGGAGGGCGAGGCACGCCGCCATCGCCGCAAAGCCCGCCATGAAGGGCCGTGGCTGATGACGCGCCGCCGGCACCGGCGCGCGGGGGCCCGCCTGTTCCCAGGCGCTGGCCACCCGTTCCATGGCGTTGGCATGGGCGGGGTCCTGTTCCAGCCAGCGACGGAAATCACGGCGGGTGGCGGCATCCTGCCCGGCACGCAGCCGCGCCATCCAGCGGGCCGCCTGTTCCAGATCATGATCGGCAGGCAGGCTCATGCCGCACCCCGCCCGCCGGTGCGCCGCGCCAGATGGATCAGGGCGCGTTCGACATGCCGGGTTACGGTCCCGACCTCGATCCCTAGCCTGGCGGCAATGTCGCGATGGCTCAACCCTTCCACCCGGCACAGAAGAAAGGCGTCGCGGCAGACGGGTTCCAGTTCGGCCAGGGCGGCCTGGACATGGCCCAGGCGCTGACGCGCCGCGACGACCCGTTCGGGGGTGGCGACATCATCGCTGCCGGCATCAAGATCATCGTCCAGCGGCACATGCCGCCCCCCGGCGCGGGCCTGATCGCGCCGGAAATTATCGGTCAGCAGATTGGCAGCGGCGCGCAGCAGGAAGCCCTTCCAGTTGGCGATGCCGGTGCGCGGGGCCGTGGCCGCGATGACGCGGGAATAAACCTCCTGCACATGATCCTCCGCATCCTGCGGACAGGGCAGCCGGTTGCGGAAATAGGCCTGCAACAGGTCGCGGTGCCGGGGTAGAGCCGTTTCCAGCATCTCCACCCCCAGCACCCGTTCTGCCTCTGCGCCCGCCATATCCGCCCCATCCGGCATTCCTGGACAGGCAGCGGGGTAACATGCGGACGGCGACAGTTTTGTGACGACTGCCCCTAACTGGCCTGTGCCTTGTACTGCGCCGTACCATCGCCCAGGAAGCGGATATTGGCCTCCCGCTGCCTCGCAGCCTCTTCATCATAGAGGAAGGGCAGGAAGGCGTAGCGCGTGCCGGCGGTTACCGGCGTCGCCTCATGCAGCAGGGTGCAGCAGAAGACGACGGCACCCCCTGTGGGCGCGCGATAGGTACGGGGGCCGAATTCAGGGAACCGCAGTTCCCCGCCCTCGAACTCTTCCTCATTCAGATTGATGGTGACAGCGAAGCGGCGATGGGCCGTGCCCCGGGTGGTATTGTCGCGATGGGGACGGAAGAACCCGCCCTCCGATCCGTCATAGCAGGCGACGATATAGCGCTCCATCCGGGTTGTCCGGAAATTCAGGGCACGGGTGATCATGGGGATCAGACGGCGTTCGATACGCTGCCGGGCGGCGATACGAACGGCTTCCTCCTGGATCTCCAGATCCTGGCGCCGCTTGAAACTATGATCAACGACGCCCACCGTCTGACCGTTCACATCACGCATGAAGCCGGATTCCGTGCCGCCCTGCTGCTGATAGAGGGACACCAGATACCGGCAGAATTCCGGTTCGAAAATGCCGGGCACCGTCAGGACGGGGGCGGGGCGATGCACGGAACCGGCCAGTCCGCTTGCCGGCAGGGATGCCACCTGCTGGAGCACCGACACCCCCGCTTCCAAGGGAGCCCGGATGAGGATGCGCATCATGGTGTCGATAACGATCCATCCACCCGCCGGCGGAATATTGTAGAGCTGCCGGAGGCGATAGGTGGCGTCGTCGTGGAAGAACCGCAGCCGGGGCCAGCGCTGCTGCAAGAATGGCGCGTCCGCATCGGGCACCACCCCAAAACAGACGGCATGCACTTCCTTCAGTTCGTTGCCTGCCGTCGCCAGCAGGTCCAGTGCGCTGAAGGCGGTATGCGTATCATTGCCGGGAAAGCACAGCACGATGTTGCGCCCGCCCAGGCTGGACAGGTGGAACTGTGGCACATCGCCGGAGCGCGCCAAGAACCAGGGAGCAAGCTCCCCAACACCGGGACGCACAGGATCGAGCGGGGGGATCATCATAATGGTCACTGGTCAGGGGTCGGTTGCGCGCGTCAAAGCGCTGTGGAAAGGGTGCCACGGCCCGCGAAGGGGCATGTCGGGCCGTGGCATGCCGGCGGCCTGCCACTCCAGGAGGGCAGCCAGGAGAAGCAGGGCAGTAGCCCCACCGGCATTGATGAATAGGATCCGCGCCCAGCCGGGATCGGGCCAGGCGATCAGTGCATAATGCCCTGCGAAACTGAGGACGGCGCCAAGCGCGAAGACGGGCAGCGGCTGCCGGCCCAGCAGGCGCAGCGGTGCCAGCCAGGCGGCGCGCAACACATCGGCACCCGCCGGCAGGAATCGCACCACCAGATGCGTCAGCGCCAGGATATGCAGAAGCCGGGGCCAGCCCAGCCCTTCCTTGGGCCCCAGCGGCAGGGTCAGGAAGGCGGGCAGCGGATGGTCGAACCCCAGGTGCCGCCACGGTTCCACCGCGACCATGCCGGCCAGGACCCAGGCGATGGAAGCCATGTCCAGCAGCCGGTGACGGGGCCAGGACAGGCCGCGCTTCGCGCCCACCCCGATACACAGGCCGATGCAGAACAGGAACTGCCAGGCCAGCGGATTGAACATCCAGCGCTCACCCTGGAACCCCGCCGACAGGTTGGCGCCCGTCACCTGCACATAGGCCCAGAGCAGACCCGACGGCAGCAGCACCAGCCACGTGCCCCGCGCCGCCAGCGGCAGCAGAAAGGCGCTGGCCAGCATCAGCGGCACATAGGTTGCCAGGATATCGGCATAGCCGGGCAGGTATTGCAGCGCGAACAGGGCTGGCAGGGCCGCGACCGTATCATCCAGCAAGGGTTCGATACCCAGATGCCAGACGATGGCCCGGTCGCCTGTGGCCGCAAAGGCCGCCGCCCCGCCCGCCGCCAGCGCCAGGGCCAGCAGCAGATAGGTACGGTACAGCCGGAAGGAACGGGACCCCAGACGCAGGGCCAGCCGCAGCCAGCCATGGCGGGCATGAAAACCCCAGTAGGCCAGGGCCAGCGACAGCCCCGCCAGCAGCATGAACAGTTCCGCCGCATCGGAGAAACCCAGCCAGTTCCAGGTGAGGAAACGGGCGGGATTGCCTGGGATGTGGTTGACAAAAATGGCCAGCAGGGCCGCCCCCCGGAACAGGTCGATACGCGCATCCCGCGCAAGGCAGGATGGCGGCGTCGATGCAGGGGCGGGGCGGGACACAGTGCGGGTCATGAAGAGGAAACGCAGGTGTTTCCTCTTTCATCCATGCCTCAGTTAATTTTTTTGGGCGTCCGGCAGCAGGGCCACGTCCACAGCCTGGATCAGCCGGTCCAGTTCCACGGGCATGTCATTGGAAATGACGGCCAGCGCGAAATCCTCCCCCCGCCACATGCCCACCTCCAGGCCCTGGAACTCCTCCAGCTCGGGGCTGTCTGGGGCTGCCGCCTCGTCCGGGGCCAGCGACAGGGTCATGCGACGACCGATCGCATCCTCATAAAGAAGCTGCCCCGTCGCGCCCTCATCGGTACCCAGGACGCGGGCGCCAACCAGGCTCAACCCCAGACGCCGCAGATCGGGGATGGCCACCCGCTCTCCCAGCTTGGCCGACAGCCAGCGGCGGATCTCATCAGGCTTGGTACCGGGGATTTCCACGGGCCGGGTGGGATCGTTGGCGAAAATCTCATGCGCGTCGAGCGCCTGCTGCGCATAGTCGGGCAGGCTGGCAAAGACGGGCCGGCGCAGCAAATCATTGGCCCCCCAGCCCATGGCCACCAGCAGCACCGTCGCCGCCACGCGTGACAGGCGCTGCCGCCACAGGCCCCGGCGCAGGCCGCGTTCCAACCCCTCCACCAGCGGGGCCGGCAAGGCGGGCCAGGAGGGTTCCTGCGCGGTGGCGGCGAGCGCCAGCTGCTGTTCGGCATAGCGGGCCAGCCGTTCATGCGCGTCGGGATGATCCATCAGATAGGCCCGAACCTTGGCATCGCGAGCGGGGTCCAGCTCGCCATCCAGGAAGGCGTGCAGATCGCTTTCCTCGATCCCGTCGGCGGTCACATCATCGACCATTCTTGCCCCCCTCCAGCACGCGCAGGGCCGGGCGTTCCTCTCCCTCCAGCGCGCGTCGCAGGGCTTCCCGTCCCCGTGCGATGCGCGACATGAAGGTACCGATGGGAATGCCCAGACGCTTGGCCGCGTCCTCATATTTCAGATCTTCAACGGCCACCATCAGGATGGCCTGACGCTGTCCTTCCGGCAAGGCTTCCAGTTGGGCGACGACCCGCGCCGCCTCCAGCCGCGCCAGCTGATCGGGCGGCTGGGCCGGTTCGGCCATCTCCTCCTCCAGGCTGGTGACCGACCGCAGGCGCACCTGCTGTCGCCGCCGCCGGCTGATATGGCAGGTATAGAGGATGCGGAACAACCAGGCCTTCAGGTCGCTGCCCGGTCGCCATTGCGCCGCCGATGCCACCGCCTTGGCCAGGCAATCCTGCAATAGATCCTCCGCCTCGTCCGCAGACCGGGTCAGCACGAAGGCATAGCGGCGAAGGGCCGTCAGATGGCCCGTCAGTTGCTGATGGAAAAGATCGTCACTCATCCCGGCCAAATCCTGTCCCAATGAAGCGTAAACGCGGGAGACGGGATTTTCATCCATGGGAATTTTAGAGCTGTTTTCGGGCTGGCGGAAACAGCGCCGGCGCTTGAGGAAAACGAATGGCTAAGGCGCCCGCAAGGTCAGCCAGCGCACATCATAGGTGATGTCCACGGGCTTGGCTGCATCCAGCCCGCGCATGGCCCGGCGCAGGGTGGATGCGGGCAGGCGGGTCGGTGCGTAATCGGCGCCGATGCCGCGCAGGGACAGAAGGAAATGGCGGGCATCGGGGTGGTGTTCCACGAAATCCTGCCGCTGCACCCGGCCACCGGGACCCAGCCAGCGGGACAGGGTGGCGGCATCGGGATAGGCGGGCCCGGCACCCGCCGCACCCGCCGCCGCCAATGCTGCCCGCCATTCGGCAAAGGTATCGACACCCAGGGTCGCCACGCACAGAAGCCCACCGGGCCGCAGCAGACCGCGCCACCGCGCCAGGGCCGCGCCCGCATCGGGGAACCATTGCAGGGCCAGGGTGGAACAGATCAGGTCGAACAGGCCGGTGGTGGCCGGCCCCTCCCCATCCATGGCGGCCACCGACAGGCGGGGTTCGTTGGACAGACGGCCCCGGCAGGCCGCCACCATGCCGGGCGCAATATCGGTGGCCAGCCAGTGCCCGACATGGGGCAGGCGGGCCAGGGAAGCCGCCGTCAGCAGGCCCGTGCCGCAGCCGATTTCCAGTACCCGCGCCCCATCCGGCAGATCAAACGCGGCCAGCCTTTCGGCCATGGCGGCGGCAATGCGCGCCTGCACCCGCGCCGACGCGTCATAGCGCGTGGCGGCGGCGGCAAAGCGGCGGGCCACGGCACGCTTGTCCGCGTCATTCAGCATCGTGCCGCCAGGGACAGGATGTGATCGGCGCACAGGTCGGGATGCGTCACCGGCAGGGCATGGCCGGCACCCGGCACCATCACCGGGTCAGGGAAGCTGCCACGCGATTGTTCGGGCGGCACGATCAGATCATCGCCGCCGCACAGGGCAATATGGGGAACGGACAGGGCCGCAAAGGCCGCACGCGCGTCGATGCTGCCCAGCAGGTCCAGGCCCGCCGCCAGCGCGTCTGTATCGGGCAGGTCATCCGGCAGGGGCAGGCCGGCGCGGGCATGGAAATCAGCCAGCACCGCAGATGGATCGGCCAGCAACCGGCGGCGCATCTGCATCAGGATGCGCGGATGGGTGCCGGCGGGAAAATCGGGGACGCTGGTGAAGCGGGTGAAACCGTTGATGGCGACGAAACCGGACAGAGCCGGGCCATGGGCCAGCAGCCAAGCGGCACCCAGGGAATGGCCGATGGCGATGAGGGGGCGTGGATTTGGTTCAGGCCGTGGTTCCCTCACCCTCCCATCGCTGTCGCGATGGGCCCCTCCCTCTCCCACCTTCGTGGGCGAGGGGAGAAAGGTTCGCCCCTCGCCCGCTTGCGGTAGAGGGAGGGACCCAAGACCGTCAGGGCTTGGGAGGGGGAGGGATGACACAAACATCTTCCCCGCCTCCACCCCCCGCGCCGACAGCGCGGCGCGCACAGCGTCCCACAGGCGGGGCGTGCCGGCCCAGCCATGCACGAACAGGAACAGGGGGCGGGTCATCAGGGCAGACCCATGCCCGGCGGCGGCAGGCAGGACAGGACGGTCAGCAACTGACCCGCCGTATGATCATCCAGCGCCGCCGACAGCGACAGGCGCAGGCGAGACGTGCCGGCGGGGACCGTCGGCGGGCGGATGGCGACGGCCAGGAAGCCCGCCATCTCCACTATCTGCTGCAGGCCCAGTGCCGCCTGTTCGGTGCCGGCGATCACGGGGATGATCTGCGTGCTGCTGGCCCCTGTATCATAGCCGACACCCTGCACCGCCATGCGCACCGCGTCGGCCATGCTGGCCAGCCGCATGCGTTCCATGTCCAGTGACGGGATGACATCCAGGGCGGCATCGAGCGCCCCCAGCACGGCGGGCGGCGGGGCCGTGGTGTAAAGGAACCCGGCGCAGCGGTTGATCAGATAATCGATCAGCAAACGTGAGCCGGCGACATAGGCGCCAAAGCCGCCGAACGCCTTGCCCAAGGTGCCCATGGTGATGGCGATGCGGCCCGGCATCTCCGCCGCCAGTCCCCGCCCCTCCGGCCCCAGCACGCCGATGGCATGCGCCTCGTCCAGATAGACGGGAGCGCCATACCGGTCGGCCAGATCGGCGATGGCGGCAAGGTCGGCGCGGTCGCCATCCATGCTGAACACGGACTCGGTCACCACCATGCGGGGACCGGATGCTTCCTTCAGCATATCTTCCAGATGGTTCAGGTCATTGTGCCGGAAGCGCTTGGCCTTCACGCCTTGGGTAAAGGCCCCGTTCAGGATGCTGGCATGGGACAGCCGGTCGACCAGCAGTTCCGCGTCGGTGCCCAGCAGTTCGGCCAGAGCCGGCAGCAAGGTGGCGTTGGCCTGGAAACCCGTGCCGAACAGCAGGGCAGCTTCAGTCCCTAAGAAGGCGGCCAGCTTTTCCTCCACCTCCCGATGCGCGGTAAGGGTGCCGCAGACCAAGCGCGAGGCGCCGCTGCCAGCCCCGAAGCGGGCCACATATTCGGCGGCGCGGTCGATGATGCCGGGGTCCTGGGCCAGACCCAAATAATCGTTGGACGCGACATCGACCAGCACATTGCCGTCGGGCAGGCGCAGGCGGATGCTGTCGCGGTCATAGGCGCGCAAGCTGCGGCGGCGGCCCGTCATCTCCAGCGCGTCCAGCGCCTGGGCCGCCAGCATGTCCAGCCAGCCGGCAGCACCGCTCATGGGTGACCCCGTTCCAAAACACGGGTGATCGCCCCCGTCAGACGCATCACATCCTCCTCCGTCGCCGTGAAGGCCGGCGTAAGATAGAGAATATCGCGGAACGGTCTGATCCACACCCCCTCAGCCACCAAAAGTCGCTTCAAACCACGTAAATCGCCAATTCTATCCATTTGCACCACGCCAATGGCGCCCAGGGTGCGGACATCAATGACGCCGGGCAGGCCCCGGCAGGGTTCCAGACCCGTTTTCAGCCAACCATTGATGACCGCCACCTGCGCCATACGGGGGTGTGAGTCGAACAGATCGAGCGAGGCATTGGCCACCGCACAGGCCAGGGCATTACCCATGTAGGTCGGCCCATGCATCAGGGCCGCCATCGGATCATCCGACCAGAAGGCATCGAACACGTGGGCCCGCGCGATGGTGGCCGACAGCGGCAGGGTGCCGCCGGTCAGCGCCTTGGACAGGGTGATAATATCGGGCACCACCCCCGCCGCCGTGCAAGCGAACATGTGGCCCGTGCGCCCGAAGCCCGTAAAAATCTCATCAAAGATCAGCAGCAGGCCGTAACGGTCGGCCAGATCGCGCAAGGTGCGCAGGACAGCGGCGTCATGGAAGACCATGCCGCCCGCCCCCTGCACCAGCGGTTCCACCAGGATGGCGGCAATCTGCCCGGAATGGCGGTCCAGGAAGCCTTCCAGGGCGGCCAGACTTTCACCGTCACGCGGCAGCGGCTTCACGAAATGTTCCGGCAGCAGCCCGGTGAACAGGGAATGCATCCCCTCCTCCGGGTCGCAGACGGCCATGGTGGCGATGGTGTCGCCGTGATAGCCGCCGGTGAAGGACAGTATCTTGGACCGTCCCCGCTCCCCTTTGTTCAGCCAGTATTGGATCGCCATCTTCATGGCGACCTCCACCGCGACCGACCCGCTTTCTGCGAAGAACACCCGTTCCAGATCACCGGGTAGCAGCTTCGCCAGCCGCGTAGCGAGCGTCAGCGCCGGTTCATGGGACAGGCCGCCGAACATCACATGCGGCATGCGCGCGGCCTGATCCTCCAGCGCTGCGCGCAGATGCGGGTGGTTATAGCCGTGGCAAGCCGTCCACCAGCTGGCGATGCCGTCGATCAGCACGCGCCCATCGGCCAGATGGATGCGCGTGCCATCGGTTGCCACCACGGGCAGCGGCGGATCGGCATGCTTCATCTGGCTGTAGGGCAGCCAGATATGCCGCATGCCGTCGTTCAGCCAGCCGGGGCTGCCCGTCATTCGCAGGCGTCCGCTTCCACCTCGACCTGCATCGACCGCAGGCCCAGCTTCTGGAACAGCTTCATGTCGCGCTGCTGCGCCGGGTTCAGCGTGGTCAGCAGGCGTTCGCCGTAGAAGATGGAATTGGCACCGGCGGCAAAGCACAGGGCCTGCATTTCATCGCTCATATCCTCACGCCCGGCCGACAGGCGGACGACGCTGGCCGGCATGGTGATGCGAGCAACGGCGATGGTACGGACAAACTCGATGGGATCGACCTGATCGGCCTGATCGAGCGGCGTGCCCTCCACCTTGACCAGCAGGTTGATCGGCACGCTGTCAGGGTGCTGCGGCAGGGTGGCCAGCGTTCGGATCAGGCTGGCGCGGTCCTCCCGCCCCTCGCCCAACCCCATGATGCCGCCGCAGCAGACATTGATGCCCGCACTGCGCACGGCGTCCAGCGTGTCCAGCCGGTCCTGATAGGTGCGGGTGGTGATGATGTTGCCGTAATGCTCTTCGGACGTGTCCAGATTATGGTTGTAGTAATCCAGACCCGCATCCTTCAGCTTCAGCGCCTGATCAGGCCGCAGCATGCCGAGCGTGACGCAGGTCTCCATGCCCATGGCTTTCACGCCCTCCACCATGGCGCAGACCGTGTCCAGGTCCTGATCCTTGGGTGAGCGCCAGGCGGCACCCATGCAGAAGCGCGAGGCCCCCTGCTCCTTGGCGGCGCGGGCCTCGGCCAGCACCTTTTCGACCTGCATCAGCTTGGAGGCCTTCAGGCCCGTGTCGAACTGCGCCGATTGCGGGCAGTAATTGCAATCTTCCGGGCAGCCGCCGGTCTTGATCGACAGCAGCGTGGAGATTTGCACCTCGTTCGGGTCGAAGAACTGCCGGTGCAGGGTCTGCGCACGGTAGAGCAGGTCCATGAAGGGCAGGTTGAACAGGGCCTCCACCTCAGCCTGGCTCCAATCATTGCGGATCGGATTGCCGGCCAGGGCGGCGTGCGGGGCAGTGGCGGCGATGCTCATCTCTCATCCCTTCAACAGGACATGCGGGTTCCGGCTAGTGGTATAAAACCTGTTACCGGAGCCTGTCAGGACCCAAATGCAGGCCAGCATCCCCCGTTATGCATGGGGGGGTTGAGGGAAAGGGGGGTGGTAGGGTAACGACCTGCTCCACAAGGATACGATGGATTTGACCATGGGCGCTTACTTTGTCACCGCCACCGGCACCGATATCGGCAAGACCTTTGTCAGCGCCTGCCTGCTGCGGCATTGGCGGGCGGCGGGACTGTCGCCGGATGCGTTCAAGCCGCTGGTCAGCGGCATTGATCCCGATGACCCAACAGGCAGCGATCCCGCCGCCCTGATTGAAGCCATGGGCCTGGACATGACGCCGGAAACGCTGGACCGGGTGTCGCCCTGGCGGTTTGCGGCACCGCTGGCCCCCAACATGGCGGCAAGGCTGGAGGGGCGACTGGTGCCCTACAGCGCCATGCTGGCCGCATGCCGCCGCCGGATCACCGATGCGAAAGGTCCGCTGCTGATCGAAGGGGTTGGCGGGGTGATGGCGCCGGTGGATGACGGGGCCACCGTCCTGGACTGGATGGCCGAACTGCGCCTGCCCGGCATCCTGGTGGCCGGAACCTATCTGGGCACGATCAGCCATATCCTGACGGCGGTGGAGGTCATGCGGGCGCGCGGGCTGTCGCTTTCCGCCCTGGTTCTGTCGGAAACGCCGGGGGGAACCGTGCCCCCTGCCGACACGATTGCCGCCCTACGCCCCTTTCTGGGCGATGGGCCGCCTATCCTGCACCTGCCACGCCTGCCGTCTGGGTGCTTCACGCATGTAAGCGTCACGGCGCTGGCGGATTTTCTGTTTTTCTAACCCATTGCACCGGGATTCTAGCCCCCCGTATATCTATTCCCCGTGCGGGAAACCCGTCCAACTGGCATACGTGTGAAAGTGTGCAGGCGACAGGTCTGTATCGCACCAAAGGGGTGACGGGGTGCTGATTTCCGATCCGGGCGATGAAGGCGGGCTGCGGCCAAGGACCATGCTGCTGCTGGTCGCAGGGCTGGCGCTGCTTGTCCTGGCCATCGCCTTTGTGGCGGGGGGTGAGCAGCGGTCGCGCTATCAGGCGGAAATGGATGTGCGGCTGCGGACCCTGGCGGTGCAGCGGGCCAATATCCTGTCCCGCACGCTGGAGGATTGGCGCGCCCAGGTGCGCTTCCTGACACTGACACCGCCCGCATCCGGTCTGGCCCGCGCTGTGACGGCGGGCGGATTTGACACGGTCGAAAACTCCACGGCGACGCTGTGGCGCCGCCGCATGGAGGCGATCTTCAGCGGCTTCATCCAGGCGCGGCCGGGCGTGATCCGGGTCAGCTACCTGTCCCTTGCCGATGGGCAGGTGCTGGCCAGCGTCGATAATGATGATGGGCAGTTGGAGGCCGAAGAACGGCTGAAGGCCGATCTGGCCGCCATGGGCAAGGTCGCGGGGCTGGAGCCGGGTGCCATCCATGTTGATGACCTGGATATCGTGCGCGGCACGCCGCAGGTGGAGGTGATGGCCCGCCCCGTGCTGCGCATGGCATCACCCGTGGCGGGGCCGGGCGGGGTGCCGTTCGGGGTGCTGGTGGTTACGGTGGATGCGCGCGGGCTGCTGTCCGATCTGGCCATGGACCTGAACCCGATCTTTCGCGTCTATCTGACCGATGCGCAGGAGAATTTCCTGATGCATCCCGATCCCACCCGCAGTTTTGGCATGACACATGACCATCCCTGGCGCTGGCAGGATGAGTTCAGGCTGGTACCGGCGCAGGAGGGGCGCGGGTCGTCCAAGGCATATGACAGCAATAATGGCCGTGTCCACGCCGTGCGGCAGCGCGTGGCGCTGGACGGCACAGCGGGGCGGCAGCTGACCATCTCCACCATGGTCAGTGATCGTGTCATCGCCGCCAATGCCGACAGCGTCCGGTTCTGGGTGCTGGGCCTGGGTCTGCCCCTGACGGGTCTGGTGGCGCTGTTGCTGCTGCTGGGCCATCAGGCACGGCGCCGGGACCGGGCCATCCGGTCGCGCGATGCCTGGCTGGTCGCCCTGATCCACAGCGCCCGCGACGCCATCATCGGCCTGGACCCCAACGGTCATGTCAGCAGCTGGAACGAAGCCGCCACACGGCTTTTCGGTGTGGATGCGGCAGAGGCCATCGGGCGCACAACCCTGTCCCTGATCGTACCGCCGGGCCTGGACATCCAGGAACAGGACCTGTTGAGCCGTGTCAGCAACGGCGACAGCGTCGTGAACATGCGCACCCGCCGCCGGGGACGCGATGGACGCCTGCTGGATGTCTCGATCACGGCCACGCCCGTGCGGGCCGGCAACCTCATCGTCGGATCGGCCCTGGTCATCCGCGACATCACAGAGCAGATGGCCGCAGAAATCAGCCTGCGCGGCATGACGGCCCGGCTGGAACAGCAGGTGCGCGAGCGCACCATGGAGATCGAGGCGCTGGCGGCACAACGCCACGCCATCATGGATGGCACCGGTGCCGCCATCATCGCCTGTGACCCGTCGGGCACCATCACCCTGTTCAACCCCGCGGCAGAGGCCGTGCTGGGCCACAGCCCGCATGAAATGGTGGGCAAGGCCACGCCGGCAAAGTTCCTGGACCCGGCAGAACTGGCGGCGAGGGCCCAGGCCGTCACGTCCGAACAGGGGGACAGGCCCCTGTCCACATTGGATATCCTGACGGCGGATGCCGGGGCCGGGCAGCCCGATATACGGGAATGGACCTTCATCCGCCGGGACGGCAGCCGCCAGCCCGTGCTGACCGCCATCACCGCACCGGCCAACCGCGACGGCGCCACCAGTTGCCTGATCGTCGCCATCCCGCTGCACCGGCCCGCACCACCACCGGAACCGATCGTGCCCGCAGCTTTCGTGCCGGTGGCGGCCCGCAACGATGGCATCCCCGGTATCGACATGGCGGATGCCATGAACCGGGTCATGGGCGACCGTGCCCTGCTGAACAGTGTGCTGGAACAGTTCGTGGAACGGTTCGATGGCATGGGCAGCGCCCTGCGCCGCATGATTGCCGCCGGCGACAGCCTTACCGCGATGCGCAAACTGCACGAATTCCGGGGGGCCGCCGGCAATGTCGCTGCGCGTGAGGCCATGGAACTGGCCACACAGGTGGAAGAGCGTCTGCGCGACGATCCCGCCCAGGATCAGACGGCGGAGATCGACCGGCTGGACGGCATGGTGACCAGTCTTTGCGCCGCCATCCGGGCAACGGTTCCCGACACCCGCACCGCGACTGGCACCGCCGGCGCACCGTTGGACCTGAACACCCTGCGCGACGCGCTGCGGGCACGACGCATGACGGCGCCCGATGTGGTGGCCAGCATGGCGGACGGGTTGACCCGGCGGCTGGGCAAATCCAAGTTCATGGAACTGTCGCGATTGGTGGATAGCCTGCGCTATGACGAGGCGCTGGCGTTGTTGGATGCGGAGTTGACCGGTTGACCGTGAGCATGCCCCTCGCGCTTGGTGCGGCCCTTCCGCCCCTGCGCATCCTGATCGTCGATGATGATGTCAGCACGATCCGCATCCTGGCACAGGTGGTGCGGGAGATGGGCGATGTGACCTTTGCCACCAACGGTATGGAAGCCGTCGCCATGGCGCGGACGGAACTGCCCGATCTGGTGCTGCTGGATGCAGAGATGGAGGGGATGGACGGGTTTGCCACCTGTGCCGCCCTGCACGCGATGTCCGGAATGGAGAATGTGCCCATCCTGTTCATCACCTCGCATCGCGGGGTGGAGATCGAGTTGAAGGCCCTGGCCGCCGGCGCGGTGGATTTCATCAACAAGCCGTTCCATCCCCATATCGTGCAGGCAAGGGTCCGCACGCACCTGACCCTGAAACGGCGTACGGACGCGCTGACGCGGCTGGCCACGATGGACGGGCTGACGGGGATTCCCAACCGCCGCGCCTTTGATCAGTCGCTGGCGCAGGAACTGCGGCGGCTGGGCCGGGGGACGGGTCCCTTGTCACTGGTGCTGATCGATGTCGATCATTTCAAGCGCTATAATGATTTCTACGGCCATCCGGCGGGCGATGATTGTCTGCGCGCCGTGGCCGCCGCCCTGGCCGGATCGGTGCGACGGGCCGGCGAACTGGCGGCGCGGTACGGGGGAGAGGAATTCGCCATCCTGCTGCCCGGCAGCGACATGAATGCCGCCATCGGCCTGGCGGAAAAGATGCGCAGCTGCATCGCGGGCCTGCGTCTGGCCCATGCCGCCCGTCCCGACGGCGCCCATGTCACGATCAGCGCCGGGGCCGCCACCCTGGGTCCGGCACAACAAGGTGAAGGGGCAGCGCTGATCGAGGCCGCCGATCAGGCCCTGTACCGGGCCAAGGCAGCCGGACGCAACCGGGTGCTTCATGCCGATGATGCGGCCTGACTGACGGGACGGGGTCGCCAAATCGGCATTGGCGTTACGGTGCGCCCCACGCCATATGGCAGCATTCCCTCCTGTAACGGGCGCGACCATGGCCGGGCTTTCAGAGACGACCTTCCTTTATCTGCTGGGCGGCACCATCCTGGCCCTGGCCGGCAAGTCCGATGCCGCCGACAGCGCAGCCCTGTTGCGCGCCGCCGGGATCAGCACGGGCGGGCCCGTGACGGTACGCCCCCTGATGAGCGTGGGCAGCCAAAACCTGCGCATCGACGATATCCGCCTGCTGGCCCGCGAAATCCAGGCCCGCCATGCCGACGGCGTGCATGCCTTTGTGGTGGCGCAGGGCACGGACACGATGGAGGAAACCTCCTTCCTGCTGTCGCTGCTGGCGCCTGCCGATGCCACCATCATCATGACGGGATCGATGCGCACCGCCGATGCGCCGGGGGCCGAGGGGCCGGGCAATCTGCGCGACGCCCTGATCGCCGCCCGCGCCCTGGCCGGGAAACGGCCCGGCGTTCTGGTTGCCATTGCCGGTGAACTGCACGATGCGCGGCTGGTGCGCAAGATGGATAGCGGGCGTATCGCCGCCTTTGGCAGCCCCGGTTGGGGCCCTGTCGGCAGCATCATTACCGGCCGCGTGCGTCTGGCCATGACGCCGCTGCCCGCCCCAGGCCCTTATGACTGGCCGGTGGAAAAGGCGGGGGGCCGTGTCGGCCTGCTGACAATTGCCATGGATGCCGACCCGCTGTCCGTCCTGCCCTATGCCGATGCCGCCTGGGACGGACTGGTGGTGGAGGCGATGGGATCGGGCCATGTGCCCCAGGCCCTGGCCGCCCCCCTGGCCGCCATCGCCGCCACCAAGCCGGTGCTGCTGGTCAGCCGCTGCCCGCAGGGTGACACGGACGGCCATGGCACCTATCAGGGTGAAGGCACGGCAGCCTGGCTGATCGCCAACGGTCTGATCGATGCCGGCAGCCTGGACGGGCGCAAGGCCCGCCTGCTGCTGACTACCCTGCTGGCCGCAAACCGGGATGTCCGGGCAGAGATGGCCGGCTGGGCGGGAATGGGGCTGGTGTAAGGCCGCCCTTAAAGATCGGCGGGCGGCGGCGGGCCGGGCAGCCAGCGGTCCCGCATATGCTGACGCGCGGCGGAGCGCAGCCGGGCCGTGTAATCCGGCAGTTCCGGTCCCAGCAGGGGCAGGCCGAAATCGACCGCCGTGGCGGCAATGCCGGCATCATCCAGCGCCCGTCCCGCCGCGACCGCATGACGGGCCAGTTCCAGTTCCTGCCCCCAGAAATAGACGCGGGCAGCCTTCACCTTTTCCTGCATCCGCTGCACCTCTTCCACCCTGGTGTCATTCATCAGCGGCAGCCAGATATCGGGCATCAACAGATCGACGGGCAGGTCGGGCACATATTTGTAGGCATCACCCTGCACGATATGCAGTTTGGCGCGTGCATCCGCCGGCAATTGGGAGGCCAGATCGAGTTCCCGGTGCAGTTCCAAAATGTCGGGGTCCAGTTCCACCACCGTCACCCGCGTGACAGCCGGCAGCAGAGCGCAATTGACGGCACACCAGCCCATGCCCATGCCATAGATCAGCACATGGCCGCCGGCATGGCGGATGCCGATCTCCTGACTTTCCAGTTCCAGAGGTGCCGTCGACATCCAGGTGTTGCCGTCGCGGATAAGGGCCACCATGTCGTGCACCGGCATGGCGGGGGTCCAGTAGCCGGAGCTGATGCTGAACGGCGCCGTCCGCAAACTCCAGCGCCCCTGGGACGACAAGGTATAGCGTGGAATGAACAGGTCAGTCTGATAGGAGGCCATGCCCTGGAACGGGTCGGCAAAGGCGGACTGGTCAGTCATTTGCACCCTGCTGTTGTCGTCTACCGGATGTCGGCACCCATTACGGGTAACATTTCCGGATCAGACTGGCGAGGGATCATATGACCTAACCGACAACCCCCGCCGCCCGCAGCAGGGTGATGCGACCGGCATCCAGACCCAGCAGGCCCGACAGCACCCGGTCCGTATCAGCGCCCAGGTCCGGCGGCGCCTGGCTTTCCACCACGGGGGAGGTGCCGAACTTCACGGGGCTGGCAACGCCCGGCACGGGGCCGGCGGTGGGATGCTGCATGGTCAGCGCCATACCGCGATGGCGCACCTGCGGGTCGGCGAAGGCGGTGGACAGGCTGTTGATGGGGCCAGCGGGCACGTCCGCCGCCTCCAGTGCCAGCAGCCATTCCGCCCCCGGTCGCGTCGTCAGGCGGCCGGTGAGCAGTGCTGTCAGTTCCACACGGTTGGCGACACGGGCGCGGTTTGTGGCGAACCGGTCATCCGTGCCCAGGTCCGCCACGCCCAGCACCTCGCACAGGCGCTGAAACTGCCGGTCATTGCCAACGGCCAGATTGATATGGCCATCGGCCACGGCGAACATGTCATAGGGCACGATGGAGGGATGGCCATTGCCCATCCGCCTTGGATCGCGACCCGAAACCAGCACGTTCAGCGCCTGATTGGCCATGGCGGCCAGCATGCAATCCAGCAGGGCCACGTCGATCCGCTGCCCCTGGCCTGTGCGGTCGCGATGATGCAGGGCGGCCAGAATGGCATTGCCGGCATAAAGGCCGGTGATGATATCGGCCAGCGCCACGCCGGCCTTGGCCGGACCGCCATCGGGGCTGCCGGTGACACTCATCAGCCCGCTCATCCCCTGGATCAGGAAGTCATAACCCAGACGTTGCGCATAAGGGCCATCCTGACCGAAGCCGGTGATGGAGCAATAAATCAGACGAGGGTTGAGGACCGACAGGCTTTCATAATCCAACCCATACTTGGCCAAGCCCCCTACCTTGTAATTCTCCACCAGCACATCGGCGCTGCGGGCCAGATCGCGGATGATCGCCTGCCCGTCGGGCGTGGTGAAATCCACCGCGATGGAGCGCTTGTTGCGGTTGGCGGTCAGGAAATAGGCGGACGGGCTGTCGGGGCCATCCACGAAGGGGGGCCCCCAGCGGCGGGTGTCATCCCCCTCCCCCGGTCGTTCCACCTTGATAATTTCGGCCCCAAAATCACCCAACATCTGTGTGGCCCAGGGACCAGCCAGGATGCGGGACAGGTCAAGGACGCGGATACCGTCAAGGGCGGCGAGCATGATCAAGGCTCCAGAATTGACACCCAGGCCGGCGACCGCCGGCCCGCGACCACGTGGTCGCGTAAGCCAAGGGCGCAGATGCGCCCGCCCGGCGCTTGAGGGAACGATTAGAAAAACGCCTGAATACCAGTGATCGCCCGGCCCAGGATCAGGGCGTGGACGTCATGCGTACCTTCATAGGTGTTGACGGTTTCCAGGTTCACCATGTGGCGGATCACATCAAACTCGCCGGAGATGCCGTTGCCGCCATGCATGTCGCGGGCCTGACGGGCAATGTCCAGGGCCTTGCCGCAATTGTTTCGTTTCATGATCGAAATCATTTCCGGCGCCATCTGTCCGGCTTCGAAAAGACGGCCCAGACGCAACGACCCCTGCAGGCCCAGCGTGATGTCGGTCAACATGTCGGCCAGCTTCTTCTGTACCAGCTGCGTAGCGGCCAGCGGCTTGCCGAACTGCTTGCGGTCCAGCGTGTAGGTGCGGGCGGCATGGAAGCACGCCTCCGCCGCACCCATCGCGCCCCATGAGATGCCGTACCGCGCGCGGTTCAGGCACCCGAAGGGACCCTTCAGGCCCGACACATGGGGCAGGATGGCATCTTCCGGCACCACCACCCCATCCATCACGATCTCGCCCGTCAGGGAGGCACGCAGCGACAGCTTGCCCTCAATCTTGGGCGCGGACAGGCCTTTCATGCCCTTTTCCAGGATGAAGCCGCGGATGGCGCCGTCATGGGCGTCGGACTTGGCCCAGACCACGAAGACATCGGCGAAGGGCGAATTGGTGATCCACATCTTGGACCCGGTCAGACGGTAGCCATCGGCCACCTTTTCCGCGCGGGTGCGCATGCCGGCAGGGTCGGACCCGGCGTCGGGTTCGGTCAGGCCGAAGCAGCCGATCCATTCGCCCGACGCCAGCTTGGGCAGATACTTGCGCTTCTGCGCCTCGCTGCCATAGGCCTCGATCGGGTACATGACCAGCGAGGATTGCACGCTCATCATAGAGCGGTAGCCGCTATCCACCCGCTCCACCTCGCGCGCGACAAGGCCATAGGCGACATAGCCGACACCGGCACCGCCATATTCGGGCGAAACGGTCACGCCCAGCAGGCCCATATCGCCCATCTCCTTGAAGATGGCGGGGTCGGTCTGTTCCTTCTCAAACGCCTGACGCACACGGGGGCGCAGCTTTTCCTGGGCATAGGCATGGGCGCTGTCCCGGATCATCCGCTCCTCTTCCGTCAGCTGTTCATTCAGAAGGAAAGCGTCATCCCAGTGGAACGCGGCCGTGCCAGCCATGGCGGAACCCCATTGTCGAAAGGTCGGAGGACAACAGCGATACGCCGGAACCGGACCCTGCGCAAACCATGTTTCATCACCAAGTTGATGAGCAATCATCATCAAGTGTGGCGGCAAATCAATAAAGCGGGCATGATATCCATAGAATGACGCATGACCGGCCCCGCCCATGTATGCCCGCCGCCTGATCCCCAGCACCGCTGCCCTGATCGCGTTTGAGGCTGCATCGCGCCTCGGCGGGTTCACGGCGGCGGCGCAGGAACTCAACCAGACACAGGGTGCCGTCAGCCGGCAGGTGGCGCAGTTGGAAGCGATGCTGGGCGTCACCCTGTTCACGCGGGTGCGGCAACGGGTGGTGCTGACGCCGGCGGGACGTTATTTCGCGGATCAGGCGCGGGATATCCTGGGCCGGCTGGGCCATGCGGCGGCGCGCACCATCGCCTTTGACGGGGATGGCGGCACCCTGGATCTAGCCATCCTGCCCACCTTCGGCGCGCGCTGGCTGATCCCGCGCATGGGTGATTTTTTCGCCCGGCACCGCGATGTAACCATCAATTTCTCCACCCGCGTCCGGCCCTTTGATCCACGGGCAGAAGGAATTGACGCCGCCATCCTGGCCAGCCCACCGACGGCACCCGGCCTGATGGGCCATCGTTTCATGGGGGAGGTGCTGCTGGCCGTGGCGTCCCCTGCCCTGCTGCGCGGGCGGGCCGTGGCGGGGCCGGCGGATGTCGCCACCCTGCCGCTGTTGCAGCAGGAAACGCGGCCCGATGGCTGGGATTGTTGGTTCGCCTCGCACGGGGTCCGCCGCAAGGGCGATCAGCCTGTGCTGGTGTTTGAACAGTTCCTGCTGGTCATCCGCGCCGCCGTGGCGGGACTGGGGGCGGCGTTGGTGCCGGATTTCCTGGTGCGCGATGAACTGGCGGCGGGCGAACTGCTGCGTCTGCCGGGCGGGGAGATGGCAACCGATGGCGGTTACCACCTCGTCTACCCCGCCGACCGCGAGGGCTATGGCCCCCTGGTCGCCTTTCGTGAATGGTTGCTGGCGGCGGCAGCCGCGTAAGGGTTACCCGTGTTTCACCGCACCCCGAATTGACGCCGCAATCGCCTCACGCAGGGGCGTCGGCTGGAACGCGTCATCATAGGGGCAGCAGCGCTGCTTCTGCTTGTCGGCGCGGGGGGTGAAACCCTGCAGCCAGGAATATTTATTGACCATGCCCCAGGCCAGGATATCGCCCGTCTGTTTATAGGACAGCATCATGTCCAGATAGGCGCGGGCATAGTCGGCCACCCCCTTGTCGCGGGCCGCGATGTCCGCAGGCAGGCCCTTGTCATTCACGTCGAACTCGGTGATCAGCAGATCATAGCCCATGCCCACCACCTCATCGATGAAGCGCTTCCAGGCCGCCTCCTCATATTTGGGGCCGCCATCGACCACCATGATATGCGACTGCACGCCCAGGGCATCGACGGGCGTGCCACGCTTGCGGAACCCTTCCAGCAGGCGCAGCACGCCGTCGCGGTGCTTGGCATGGCCGGGTTCCCAACTCATGTAGTCATTATAGACAAGCTGGCCCTTGGGAAGAACCTCGCGCGCCTTGTGGAAGGTGATGTCCAGCACCTTTTCCGCCGGCACATGGCGGGTGAAGGCGGTTTCGCGCATCAGGCCGGTATCGGCGTCCACCGCCTCATTCACCACATCCCAGGAGGTGATGCGATCCTTGTAGGACCCGGCCACCATGGCGACATGGTCGGTCAGCATCTTTTCCACCCCCTTCACAGGGTCGGACCCGAAATTATGGCTGTTCAGCCAGTCAGGCAGCCATTTCACATGGTGCCAGAGCAGGGTATGGCCCCGGAAGGCCAGGCCCTTATCCTTGGCAAAGGCCAGCAGCTTCTCGGCCCGGTCAAAGGTGAAGACATCCGCCGCCGGGCGCAGTGCACCCCATTTCAGCTCATTCTCCGGCACCAGCAGCCCGCATTCGGCCACCAGCAGATCGCGATAGGCAGGATCGGCGAAGGATCCGGTCAGGGTGCCGGGCCGCCCCGTCCCCACACAGGACCCGAACCGCCGGCCCGTCGCCATGGCCAGATCGTTCAGAGAGGGGCCGGGGGCGGCGGCGAAGGCGGGCAATGCGGCCGCAGCGGACGCGGCCAGTGCGGTCGTCAGGACCTGACGCCGGGACAGGTGGGGGTTCATCGGTCATCTCCCAGGGCTTTGATTATTGTTAGCGGTATCATAGCAGGGTGAGATGCGGGGGGAAACGGGGTTGTTGGGGCTTTTCTGCGTGGTTCCCTCACCCTCCCCAAGCCTTTGCAGGCTTGGCCCCCTCCCTCTCCCACGTTCGTGAGCGAGGGAAGAAATTTTCGCCCCTCGCCCGCTGGCGGGAGAGGGAGGGGCCCGAACGCGCCAGCGTTTGGGAGGGTGAGGGAGCGACACCCGCCCAAAAAGAAAGCGGCCCGCCGGAGCGGGCCGCCAGTTGGGTCGGCATCGGGGAGATTTCCGACCTTTTACTAGGGAAGAAGAAGCTTACAGGCGACCACGCAGGCCGATCATGAAGGTGCGACCGGGCGTGTAGGAGGTGAAGGTGGCATTGTCGAACTGGAAGTAGCTGCGCTGCTTCGCGTTCGCCAGGTTGGTCACGTCAAAGGTCAACTGCGGCAGGCCGGTGGAACCCGTGATCTCATTCAGATCCAGGCTGGAGGAGAAGTCCCACTGCCGGTAATCGTCGCTGTACAAGGCGGCGGCGGGGATGCCGTTCTGGTTCAGACCGCTGGTCTGCGAACCCTTGGTGAAGGTCTGCGAGATGCGGGCCGAAACGCCGCCATGCTCATAATAGCCGGTGACGTTGTAGGTGTACTCGGCCACGCCGATGGCGACCGCCGGGGCGGCACCCTTGCCTTTCTGGTCGATGATGGTGGCGTTAGCGATGAAGCCAAGGCCGGGCACCACATCTTCCAGCAGGAAGTCCAGCGGCTGTACCCAGTTGAATTCCAGACCATTGACGGTCAGGCGGCCTTCGGCATTCACCTGCTGCTGCAACACGACGGTTGCCGTGCCGGGACCGCCACGGGAATTGATGGCGGCCTGCTGCGTCGGCGACAGGGTGTCATAGGTGACGCCATAGGCCGCCAGGGCCGCGAACGGCACTGTATTGGACCCGTTCACGGTGAAGCCGGTGATCGCCTTGCGGAAGGCGGCGACACCGACATAACCCTCACGGCCCGTATAATATTCAAAGCCCAGGTCGATATTCTCGGAGATGTACGGAGCCAGGGCGGAGTTGCCGACCGAGCCGACATCGGCGGACGGGCCGGAGAAGTTCAGGCCCGGCAGCTGTGCATTCGGGTCCGGACGGGTCATGGTGCGCGACAGGGCGGCACGGACCACGGCATTGTCAGCCACGTTATAGGCGGCGGACGCCGAGGGCAGCCAGTTGTCGTACTTGTTCTTGATATAGACGAAGTTCGTCACGTTGGGATAACGCGAGCCGTCGGCGATCTGGGTGCCCGCTGCCGTAGTGTTGCGCGGATCAGGCAGGCTGACGCGACCGCCCACCTTCTGGTCGGTCTGAACCCAACGCATACCGATATTGAAGCGCAGATCCTGGCCGTCGATCTGCTGGATGCCGTTGACCTCGCCATAGGCGCCGAGCGTCTCTTCACCGATGAAGCCGCCCGATGCACCGGTGTTCGACGAACCGGCCTCCGGCGTTGCATCATGGAACTGATCATACTTGCTGTCGGTCTTGAACTTGTCCCAATCGACCGTCAGGAAGCCGAACTTGCCCGGCTTCAGATAGTTGGCGAAGGACGCGTTGGGGATCAGCGAGCCGGCATAGGTGACGCCACCGGTCTTGCCCGCCGTATAACCCGTGCCATAGCCCGGATAAGTGGGATAGCCGGCAGGCGCCGCACCCGGCTGGTTCAGGCCATTGCAGGGCGGCTGGGTGTTGGGGCTGGGCAGGAAGACCGACGGGTTGTTGCCGCAGACGGCATTCTGCCAGGCCTGGCTGTTGTCATAGGCGCGGATGCGGCGGGAGACATCGTCCCAGGCGCCGCCGACCTTCAGGTTCAGGCTTTCATCACCCCAGGTGACATTGGCGCGCGCGCCCTTGGTTTCGGTCGTGCGGCGTTCATCCTGCATGTTGACGCGGCCACCGGGCCAGCCGAACTGCTTGGGATCGTTCAGGTCGATATTGCTGGAGATGTCGGGGACACCGCCATTGTTCTTGTAGGTGACGGTCACGCCGGAGCTGGCGGGCGTCAGCGGGCCGACGGTGGGCGATTCACGGTGGAAGGTGGACTTGGTGTAGTTCGCCTGCATGTCGAACTTCAGATTATCGGTGATCTGATAATCGAAGCCGGGATTGACGCCGTAGAATTCCGTGTCCTCAAAGAAGGGACGGTATTCCAGGAAGAACTGGGCGTTGGCGAAGGTGCCCTCGGTCACCACGCAGCCGGCGGAGCAGTCGGTACGGTCAACCTTCATGTTGATCGGGATCGCCGCGCCGTTACGGCCGACCCAGTTCATATCCACGCGTTCCAGGTCGTTCTTCTTCTTGCCGTACAGGCTGTCGACATAGAAATGCAGATCCTCGGTGGCGTGCAGTTCGAACGCCGCGACGGCGCTGACGCGGTCACGGGTACCGAAAATCTCTGCCGGACGGCCCAGCCGCGGGATGATGGCATTGTCCAGCTGTTGGATGGTCAGGCCGGGGTTGAGTGCCAGCAGGGCGGCGCGGTCCAGCGTGGAGCCGGCGACCAGGCCATTGCCAGCATTGGCCGGAACGGTGGCCGGAATGGTCCAGTTGCCGCCGCCCGTGCTGTTACAGCCAGTCGTGGCGCCGCACTGGGCCGCCGACAGGTTGGCATTGGTCCAGCCGATGGTCTCAAAGCCCGGCGTGCTGACCTGATTGCGCACCCCGGCGACACCGATCAGGGCGCCGAAATTGCCCCAGGTATTGCTGGCCAGGGCAGAGGCGCGGCCACCCCACTTGTCGGCCTCGCTGTTCTTGGTGGTCTGCAAGGAATAGCTGACGCGCGGGCCGTCGCTGTCGAAGGGACGGGCGCTGCGCATGTTCACGGTGCCGGCGGCACCGCCTTCAACCATGCCGGCGTTCGGGCTTTTCGACACGGTCAGCTGCGTGAACAGTTCCGTGGGGAACATGTCCAGATCGACCTCGCGGTTGGTGCTCTGCGCGTCCGTGCGGCCCGTGGAGGCCACGGCAACGGGCGCGCCATTCAGCAGCACCTTGGTGAAATTGGTACCCAGACCGCGAATGGCGACGGAGATGCCTTCGCCCGACACTTCGCGGTTGATGGTGATGCCGGGAACGCGGTTGAAGCTTTCGGCGATGTTGGTGTCCGGGAACTTGCCGATATCCTCGGCAAAGATGCTGTCCTGGAAGCCGGTGGCGTTGCGCTTGTCATTGGTGGAGTTGGCAAGGCTGGACCGGAAGCCGGTCACCACAATCTCTTCCAGCGTGTCGCCGGCACCGCCACCGGTGACGGTCTGCGCCTGTGCCGGCAGGAAGGCACCCGCCGTCAGGCAGGTTGCCATCAGCAGCAGGGCCTTGTTGGACAATTGGTTGAGACGCGCATTCTTCGAACTCATGATCACTCCCTCCCTCAGAGTTGGCCGCTCACAGGCGGCCTTGGTTTGATACTGATACCGCTACCATCTTTAGATGCAGGTCCCCCCTTCGGGTGGCCATGCATCCGGTGAAGCCGGGCGGGTTACGGCCCGCTGCCGTCGCCGATCACCGCCGGTGTCAGGCGCGGCGACAGCAGATGCAGGAACAACAAGGCCAGCGGATAGGCACCTGCGGCCACCAGCAGGATGGGCGTGTAGCTGCCCGTGCTATCCAGCACCCATCCCGTGAACTTGGACATCAGCATGCCGCCCACGGCCCCGGCCATGCCGCCGATCCCCACCACGGACGCGACGGCGGCACGGGGAAACAGGTCGGACGGCAGGGTCAGCAGGTTGGCGGAGAAGCCCTGGTGCCCGGCGGTCGCCAGCCCCAGGATCAGCACCGCCACCCACAGTTCGGCAGCCGATGTGGCAAAGACGACCGGCAGGACGCAGGCGGCACAGACCAGCATGGCCGTTTTGCGCGCCCGGTTCAGCGGCACCCCGCCCCGCATCATGCGTGAGGACAGCCAGCCGCCCGCCACCGACCCCACATCCGACAGGATGTAAATGGCGACCAGCGGTGGCCCGAACCCTTTCAGGTCCAGCCCATAGGTGCGGTGCAGGAAGTCGGGCAGCCAGAACAGAAACAGCCACCAGACCGGATCGGTCAGGAACTTGGCCAAGGCATAGGCCCAGGTCTCCCGCCGCGTGACCAGCACGCCCCAGCCGACCTTGCCCGACGGATCGGCGGGGTCGGAGCGGATATGGGCCAGTTCTTCCGCCGTCACGCCCTTATGCTGATCGGGCGTGCGGTAGAAGGCGAGCCAGGCGGCAAGCCAGACGAAGGACAGCAGACCCGTCACCACAAAAGCCGCCTGCCAGCCCCAGGTGATGGTGATGACCGGCACGATCAGCGGCGTAATGATGGCCCCGATATTGGCCCCGGCATTGAACACACCAACCGCCAGCGCCCGTTCCTGCTTGGGGAACCAGTCGGCCACAGCCTTCAGGCCGGCCGGGAAGTTCCCCGCCTCACCAGCGCCCAGAAACAGGCGCGCCGCCATGAACTGCGCCAGGGTGGTCGCGGCGGCATGGGCGATATGGGCCAGGTTCCAGACCGTGAAGGCCAGCGCATAGCCCCAGCGGGCCCCGATCACATCGATGAACCGCCCGAACAGCAGATAACAGACGGCGTAGGCGGCCTGGAACACAAAGACGATGTCGGCGTAATCCGTCTCCGTCCACCCAAACTCCACCGACAAGGTCGGCTTCAGCAGGCCCAGCATCTGCCGGTCGACATAGTTGATCACCGTGGCCGCGAACAGCAGCGCCACGACAATCCAACGTCGGCCAAGGCGGGTGGTGGTGGGCATGAATGGTCGGTTCCTTCAGGCAAAGCAAGAGCGTTCACCGACGCGGGGACGCGACGGTGGGGAAACGGGTGCAACAGCCAAAAAATCCCCGCCTCTCCTTAACTTTCGCCGGGATGACGGAAAGTAAGCGGACGAGCGGTCCTAACTCACCAATCCCACATGCTGCCATCCCGCAGTCTGGCGACCGGCAGGTAGGCTTGCGTGTAGGGGTACTTCTTCGCCAGTTCCTCATCGATATCCACCCCATGGCCGGGGGCTTCGCCGGGATGCAGGTAGCCATCCTTGAAGCTGTAGGCATGGGGGAAGACCGCGTCGGTTTCCGGCGCGTGGATCATGTATTCCTGGATGCCGAAATTCGGGACCCAGGTATCAAAGTGCAGGGCCGTGCCCATGCAGACGGGCGACAGGTCGGTGGCGCCATGGAAGCCGGTGCGCACCTGATACAGTTCGGCCAGCGCCGCGATGCGGCGCAGATGCGTGATGCCGCCAGCATGCACGATGGTGGCGCGGATATAGTCGATCAGCTGATTCTGGATCAGGTCACGGCAATCATGGATGGAGTTGAACACCTCCCCAACGGCCACCGGTGTCACCGTATGCTGGCGTATCAGGCGGAACGCCTCCTGGTTTTCCGCCGGCGTCGGGTCCTCCATCCAGAACAGGCGATAGGGTTCCAGCGACTTGCCCAGCCTTGCGGCCTCAATCGGGGTCAGGCGGTGATGCACATCATGCAGCAGATGCAGATCCCAGCCGAACCGGTCGCGCGCCGCTGCGAACAGCTTGGGCGCGAAATCCAGATAGGGTTCGGTGGCCCACAGGCTTTCGTCCGGCACGGTGGCGCGGATGGCGGGTTCGTACGAACCGCCCTTGGGCACGCCATAGACCTTGTCCAGGCCCGGTACGCCGGCCTGTACGCGGATGGCCTTGAAGCCCTTCTCCTTGTACTGGGCCACACGGTCCATCGCCTCTTCGATGTCGCGGCCATTGGCATGGCTGTAGACCATGACGCCGTCACGGCTTTTCCCGCCCAGAAGCTGATAGAGCGGCATGCCCGCCGCCTTGGCCTTGATGTCCCACAGCGCGGTATCGACCGCCGCGATGGCCGACATGGTGACCGGCCCGCGCCGCCAATAGGCGCCCTTATAGAGATACTGCCAGATATCCTCGATCTGGTGCGGGTCACGACCGATCAGGCAGGGAATGACATGATTGGTCAGATAGGATTCCACCGCCAGCTCGCGCCCGTTCAGGGTCGCGTCACCGATACCGTACACACCCTCATCCGTGACGATCTTCAGCGTCACGAAGTTGCGTCCCGGCGAGGTGACGATGCAATAGGCGTTGGTAATGCGCATCAGCGGCTCCGGCGGACGAAACGCCCTATGGCGCGTCCGGAATGTCATGGTTGAACAGGGCGGGGAACCGCTTCTCCAGCTCCGGCAGAGAGGCCAGGATTTCCCGCAGGTGCAGACGCATGGCCGCCTGCGCCGCGTCGGAATCATGGGCGGCAATGGCATCCACAATGGATGCATGCTGCGCGATCAGGCGCGGCAGCGGTGTCGCGTCAGGCATGGACAGGTACCGCACGCGGTCCATCTGTGCCTTGGTTTCCTCCACCACGCGCCAGGCATAGTCACAGCCGACGGACATGGCGATGGACCGGTGCAATGCCTCGTCCAACTCCATGAAGCGGCCATTGTCACGATCCTCGATGGCAATCGCCTGCTGCTTCAGGTTGGCGCGAAATTCCTCGATATGGCGGGGGCTGGCCTCTGCCGCGGCACGGGCCGCAACCGCCACTTCCACCGCCTCGCGCACGAACCGGGCATCGAAGACCTGTTTGACGGAGATCTTCACGATGAAAGAACCGCGCTGCGGCTTGATCTGCAACAGGCCGGCATCCGCCAGCTTGATGAAGGCCTCCCGCACCGGCTGACGGCTAACGCCCAGCTGGTCAGCGATTTCCTGTTCCGAAAGGGCCTGTCCCGGCAGGAACACCATGCGGACAATGGCACGGCGCAACTCCCGGAAGACGCGGCGCGCCACCGGCTCATTGCTGTCCATGTCGATCGGCCACAGGCCGGGCCTTTCCTGGTCCCGTTCCACCCGTTCCACTCCCTGTCATTCATTCCCGAACTCTGCACCCGTCACCGGGTAGAGCGTCGGCGGCAATCATAGCGTCGTCGTTGCCGTTACCATTCATGTATACTACCATACCAGAAAGGGTCAAGCGCGAATGTTAGCGGTAAAATGATTCCGCCGCTGCGCCGGCAGTTCGCGTCCGACCCGGACCATGGGAGACAATGATCCGTCGAATATCGCGATCCATGGCCGACAAGGCCGTTGCCGTTCTTCGACATCCATACTACCATACCAGCTGATCGGGGCGCTCTCTTGCGGAATTTTGATAGCGCTACCATAGTCTCGTGAAAGACGGCGCGGTTCCCTCCCCCTGCCATCGGCTGGCGCCAGTGGCCCCCTTCCTCGCCCGTTGGGCGGGAGAGAGGGGCCAAGCCTGCAAAGGCTTGGGAGAGTGAGTGAACCACCCCGCAGAACAGAGAAAACGACCGGTCCCACCCCTCAAACGGGGCCGGCGGCAGGGAGGAAAAATGCGAGTGATTGCACGCCTGCTGGCAGGACTGCTGCTGGCCGCCGGCTTGCTGGGTTCCGCCCATGCGGAAGACGGCTATGATCTGTGGCTGCGATTCCGGCCGCTGACCGGTGCCGCCCTCTCCCAGACGGAAACCCGCCTGGGCAGCATCGAAGCGGCGGATGCCAACGACACCGCTGTGATGGAGCTGTCGCGCGGCCTGTCAGGCCTGCTGGGCAAGCCTGTGCCGGTCGCCATGGGGGGCAAGGTGCTGCTGGGCACCGTCAATGATCCCGCCATTAAGGCACTGGGCCTGGACATGGGCGGGCTTGGCCCCGACGGCTACATCATCCGCAGTGTCGGCGACCGCACCGTGATTGCCGGCGGGTCGCGCACGGGCCTGCTCTATGGCGTTTTCCACCTGCTGCGTCTGGCGCAGGAAACGGCCCCACTGGCCGCGCTGAATGTGCGGGAAGTGCCGAAGATCGACCGCCGCATCCTGAACCACTGGGACAATATGGACCGGTATGTGGAGCGGGGGTACGCGGGCGAATCGATCTGGGACTGGCACAAGCTGCCGGACTGGAAGGACCCGCGCTATACCGACTATGCCCGCGCCAATGCGTCGGTCGGCATCAATGGCACCGTGCTGAACAATGTGAATGCCAATGCCACCATCCTGACCCGGCCCTATCTGGAAAAGGTCGCGGCCCTGGCGGCGGTGTTCCGGCCCTATGGCATCAAGATCTACCTGACGGCCAGATTCTCCGCGCCCAAGGAAATCGGCGGCCTGCCCCATGCCGACCCGGCCGACCCCGCCGTGGCGGCCTGGTGGAAGGCCAAGGCGGATGAGATCTATTCCATCATCCCCGATTTCGGTGGCTTCCTGGTGAAGGCCAATTCGGAAGGTCAGCCGGGGCCGCAGGATTATGGCCGCACCCATGCCGACGGGGCCAACATGCTGGCCGATGCGGTCAGCCCCCATGGTGGCATCGTCATGTGGCGGGCCTTCGTCTACAGCCACGAGACGCCCGACGACCGCGCCAAACAGGCCTATACGGAGTTTGTGCCGCTGGACGGCAAATTCCGCGACAATGTCCTGGTGCAGGTGAAGAACGGCGCCATCGATTTCCAGCCGCGTGAGCCATTCCATCCGCTGTTCGGCGCCATGCCGAAGACGCCGCTGATGATGGAATTCCAGATCACCAAGGAATATCTGGGCTTTGCCACCCATCTGGCCTATCTGGCGCCGATGTGGAAGGAGGTGCTGGACGCCGACACGTTCCGCCCGAAAAAGGGCTCGACGGTTGCCAAGGTGGTGGATGGTAGCCTGGACGGGCACAGACTGTCGGCCATGGCCGGCGTGGCCAATATCGGCAGCGACCGCAACTGGTCCGGTTCCACCTTCGATCAGGCCAACTGGTACGCCTATGGCCGTCTGGCCTGGAACCATGACCTGACGTCCGACGCCATCGCGCGCGAATGGGCCGCCGCCACCTTTGGCCCCGATCCGGCCATTATCAACCCGATCCTGTCCATGATGATGCCGTCGCATCAGGCCGTGGTGGATTACATGACGCCCATCGGCCTGCACCATTTGATGGGACGCGGGCATCATTATGGCCCCGCTCCCTGGGTCGAAGGCGGCCCGCGCGCCGACTGGACCTCCGTCTATTATCACCGCGCCACCAAGGACGGGATCGGCTTCGACCGCACCCGCCGGGGCACGGGGGCCGTGGATCAGTACGCGAAATACTGGGCCGACCGGTTCGACAAGGTGAAGACTACGCCGCCGGAATTCCTGCTCTGGTTCCACCATGTCGGCTGGCAGGAGAAGCTGTCCACGGGCCGCACGCTGTGGGCCGAGCTTCTGTACCGCTATGGTCAGGGTATCGGCAGCGTCGCCACCATGCGCCGCACCTGGGAGGGTTTGCGTGGCAAGGTCGATGACGCACGCTGGCAGCAGACCGCCGCCTTCCTGTCGATCCAGCAGAAGGAAGCCCAATGGTGGCGCGATGCCAGCGTCGCCTATTGGCAATCGATCAACGGCCTGCCCCTGCCGCCGGGCGAGAAGGCACCGCCGGAAAGCCTGTCTACTTACCAGTCCCTGTCCTTCCCCTTCGCGCCGGGAGATGGCAAATGACCAAACGATCCCTGTTGCTGGGGGCGGCGCTTCTGACGCTTTCCCCCCTGCCCGCGCTGGCTGCCGATGCGCCCCTGCTGCACCCGATGTTTCAGGATCATGGTGTGCTGCAACGGGACAAGCCGATTGCCGTCTGGGGGACGGCCAAGCCGGGGGAACCGGTGACCGTCACCCTGGGCAATGCGCAGATCACCGCGAAGGCCGGCAAGGATGGGCGATGGCAGGCAACCTTGCCGGCGCTGCAGGCCGGCGGGCCTTTCACCTTGAAGGCCAAGAGCCCCAGCGCCGAACAGGCGGCAAATGATGTGCTGGTCGGCGATGTCTATCTCTGTTCCGGCCAGTCGAACATGGAGATGCAGGTCCGCCGCTCGCTCGACGCCTATAACGAGACGGGGCAGCGCGCCAACCAGCCGTTGATGCGCTATCTGAATGTGGAGCGCGACACCGCCACGGCACCCAAGCGCGACTTTGCCAAGCCCGTGCGCTGGCAAGTGATTTCCCCGCAAAGCGTCGGCGACATGTCGGCCGTCTGCTATTTCTTCGGACGCGAGATGCGCAAGCTGGAGGATGTGCCCGTCGGCCTGATCAACACCGCCTGGGGCGGGTCCACCATCGAGGCCTGGATGCCGGCAGAGGACCTGCGCCTGCAGACGGAATATCAGGACGACCTGACCTTCCTGGCCAAATATGACAGCAACCGGACAGAGGGCGTGCGCGGCTTCACCGACAGCTGGCAGAACTGGTGGAAAGGGGTGGGCAAGGGCACGCCCTGGACCGAGGCGCCGGGCCAGGGCGAGGGCTGGCGCGATGCGCCCGCCAGCTTCCGCGCCTGGGAAACCTGGGGTGTACCGGAACTGGCCGCCTATAACGGCCTTGTCTGGATGCGCGCCAGCATCACCCTGACGGCGGAACAGGCGAAGGCCGGCGTGGCGCTGCACCTGGGTCCCGTCGATGATCTGGATGTCACCTGGGTGAACGGCACCCCGGTCGGCAGCCTGTACGGCCCCGGCGATCCCCGCCGCTACCCGCTTCAGCCCGGCACGCTGAAACCCGGGGTCAACACCATCACGGTGGCCATCCTGGATGGCTATGGCGATGGCGGGCTATACGGTTCGGCAGAAGCGCAGGCCATCGAGCTGGCCGACGGCAGCCTGCTGACCCTGCCCACACCCTGGCAGTACCGGCCAGCGCCCGTGGATACCAGCAACACGCCGCATGCGCCCTGGGGCACGGTGGACGGCCTGTCCACCATCCACAATGCTATGCTGGCCCCCATTGGCCCCTATGGCGTGCGTGCCGCTCTCTGGTACCAGGGGGAAAGCAACACGGCTAAGCCGACGCAGTATAAATCCCTGCTGGCCGGCCTGATGGCGGGCTGGCGGCGGCAATTGGGCGCCGACCTGCCGTTCCTGGTGGTGCAACTGCCGGAATGGGGCTATCCGCAGGAAAAGCCCATGGAAAGCGGCTGGGCCAGTTTGCGCGAAAGCCAGCGGGCGGCGGTGGCCGCCGATGCCAAGGCGGGGCTGGCCGTGGCGTTGGGCGTGGGCGACTGGTACGACATCCACCCCGCCAACAAGCAGATCGTGGCCAAACGCCTGGTCCGTGCGGCGCGCAAGGTGGTGCGAGGGGAGAATATTGCCCCCTCCGGCCCGCTGCCCGCCGCCGTTACCCGGACCGGCGACACCGTATCGGTGCGCTTCACCGATATCGATGGCAGCCTGAAGGCCCTGTCCTATCACCGCCCGCTGGGGTTTGAGCTGTGTGGCGAGGGGCCGGGCACCTGCCGCTTCGTCGATGCCGACCTGAAGGGCGATACTGTTGTGTTGCCTGTGGGCGGCGGACCGGCGGTTCGCGTGCGCTATTGCTGGGCCGAGAGCCCCATCTGCAACCTGCAGGACAGCGCCCGGCAGCCGCCGGGGCCGTTTGAGGCGGTAGTGAAATGAGGGAGCGTGGTTCCCTCACCCTCCCATTGGCTGGCGCCAACGGCCCCCTCCCTCTCCCACTTTCGTGGGCGAGGGGCGAAAAGTTCCTCCCTCGCCCGCCTGCGGGAGAGGGAGGGGCCCAAGCCTGCCAAGGCTTGGGAGGGTGAGGGAGCGACGCCACCCCAACACCCGCATTGACATCACCGCCAATGTACCCAATGATAGCGCTACCATCGCCCCGACAGAGGGCGACGATAGAGCAAAGACACCGGGAGGAAAATTCAGTGACGACACCCAAGCTGTCACGCCGACTGTTCGGCGCCAGCCTGCTGGCGCTTACCTCCGCCGCGGCCGTACCCGCCACCATCGCCTTTGCCGCTGGCAAGGAACCCTATCGCAATCCCGCCCTGCCCATCGATCAGCGGATCGAGGACCTTCTTTCGCGCATGACGCTGGAAGAGAAGGTGGCCCAGATGATCGGCATCTGGCAGGACAAGAAGCTGGTCAATAATGACAAGGGCGGTTTCGACGCCAAGCGCGCCGCCAAGGCCTTCCCCAACGGGCTGGGCCAAATCTCCCGCCCCGGTGACCGGGTGGGTGCCGTGGACAAGGATGGCGCGCCCATCGCCGCCGGCGCCAAGGCCAATATCATCAACCGGGAGGGGCTGGAGGCCGCAACTTACGTCAACGATGCCCAGAAATGGGCCGTTGAACAGACGCGCCTGGGCATCCCGCTGATTTTCCACGAAGAAGCGCTGCATGGCTTCGTGGCGCGCGGGGCCACCAGCTTCCCGCAATCCATGGCGCTGGCCAGTTCCTGGGATACGGGCCTCGTGGAGCGTATCTTCGGCGTGGCCGCGCGCGAAATGCGCCTGCGCGGCGTGCATCTGGCGCTGGCCCCTGTGGTCGATATCGTCCGCGACCCGCGCTGGGGCCGGACGGAGGAAACCTATGGCGAAGACCCGTGGCTGGTCTCCGAAATGGGCTTGGCCGCCATGAAGGGTTTCCAGGGCACGACCCTGCCGCTGGCCAAGGACAAGGTCCTCGTCACGCTGAAGCACATGACGGGCCATGGCCAGCCGGAAAGCGGCACCAATGTCGGTCCGGCCCCGATTTCTGAGCGCACCCTGCGCGAGAATTTCCTGGTGCCGTTCGAACGGGCCGTCAAGAACCTGCCCATCCGTTCCATCATGCCCTCCTATAACGAGGTGGACGGAGTTCCCAGCCATGCCAACCATTGGCTGCTGGACACGGTCCTGCGCAAGGAGTGGGGCTATAAGGGTGCGCTAGTCAGCGATTATTTCGCGGTGCGCGAATTGAACACCGTGCATCACATGACCCGCGATCTGGCCGACGGCGCGGTGCGCGCGCTGAATGCCGGTGTGGATATCGAACTGCCGGATGGCGAGGCCTATCCCCTGCTGCCCGGTCTGGTGAAGGAGGGCAAGGTTTCGGTCGACAAGATCGATACCGCCGTGCGCCGCGTCCTGCGCATGAAGTTCGAGGCGGGCCTGTTCGAAAACCCCTATGTCGATGCCAAGGTGGCGGACAAGCTGACGGCGACACCCGATGCCATTGCCCTGGCGCGTGAGGCGGCGGCCCGGTCCATGGTGCTGCTGAAGAATGCCAACAACGCCCTGCCGCTGAACCCCAACGCCGCCGGCACATTGCTGGTGGTCGGCACCCACGCTAAGGACACGCCCATCGGCGGCTATTCCGAAGTGCCGCGCAAGGTCGTGTCGGTGGTCGAGGGTCTGACCGCCGCCGCCGGCAAGGGTCTGAAGGTCGAGTACGCTGAAGGCGTGCGCCTGACGCGTCAGCGTGTCTGGGAAGAGGACAAGGTCGAGCCGATCCCCGATGCCGAAAACGACGCCCTGATCGCCGAGGCCGTGGCCAAGGCGGCCAAGGCCGACACGATCCTGATGGTGCTGGGCGAGAATGAGCAGTTGAGCCGCGAGGCCTGGGCCAAGACCCATCTGGGCGACCGCGCCAGCCTGGAACTCTATGGCCGTCAGTCCGATCTGGCCGAGGCCATGTTCAAGACCGGCAAGAAGGTCATCATCCTGCTGCTGAATGGCCGTCCGCTGACCGTCAACCGGCTGGTGGAAAAAGCCGATGCCCTGATCGAAGGCTGGTATCTGGGCCAGGAGACAGGCAACGGCGTGGCTGATGTCGTGTTCGGCAAGGTGTCGCCGGGCGGCAAGTTGCCCATCACCATTCCGCGCAGCGTCGGGCAGCTGCCCGTCTATTACAACGCCAAGCCGTCGGCGCGCCGTGGTTACTTGTTCGATGATGTGACGCCTTTGTTCCCGTTCGGGTTCGGCCTCACCTATTCGACCTTTGAAATGGATGCGCCGACCCTGTCGCGCGGCCAGATCGGGGTGGCCGACAGCGTCGATATCTCCGTGACCATCCGCAATACCGGGGCGCGCACCGCCGATCAGGTAGTGCAGATCTATCTGCGCGATGAAGAGGCGTCGGTCACAAGGCCCATCAAAGAGCTGAAGCGGTTCCAGCGCGTGACCCTCGCCGCCGGGGCCAGCACGACGGTCCGCTTCACCCTGACGCCCGAAGATCTGTCGATCTGGAATATCGACATGAAGCGGGTGGTGGAACCGGGTGTCTTCACCATCAGCGCCGGATTCGACTCCGTTGAGTTGAAGTCGGTGCAGTTGAAAGTGGTTTGAGAAAGAGACGGCGTAGGTCAGGTCGAGCCGGAGGCTCGCCCTGACAGCAAAAATTTCAGCCTTTTCTGTCAGGGCGAGGGCTTTGCCCCCGACCTGACCTACGATCTCTCTGTTACCGCTATCAATTCCTTCGCGTAACCGCTAAACTCTACGCCCCATCCAGGGAGTTTCTTGACGATGTCCGCCTGCCCCGCCCCCGCCCTGCTGACCGATTTCCTGCCCGCCGATTGGCGCGATGCGCAATTGCTGGGCCGCATGGATTTCGGACAGGGGCCATCGCCGGTGCTGATCAAGGGCGGGCGGCTTTATGACCTGTCCGAACAGGCGCCGACGGTGGCGGACCTGCTGAACGGCCTGCCGGACGGTGCCCTGCCCGATGGTGGCAAGGATCTGGGCGATGCCGGCGGTATCAAGGTGGCGCTCGCCTGGGGGGAACCGCTTCCCGGCGCGCCGGCCTTGCTGCCCCCCATCGACCTGCACTGCATCAAGGCCGCCGGCGTCACCTTTGCCGTATCCGCCCTGGAACGCGTGATCGAGGAGCGGGCACGGGGCGATTATGCCAAGGCCAATGAAATCCGCGCCGACCTGTCGGCCCGCATCGGCACCGACCTGCGCGCGGTCAAACCGGGTTCGCCCGAAGCCGCCTCGCTGAAGCAGGCGCTGATCGCTGATGGCCTGTGGTCGCAATATCTGGAAGTTGCCATCGGCCCGGATGCGGAGATTTTCACCAAAGGCCCGACCCTGTCGTCCGTCGGCTGGGGTACCCATATCGGTGTGCGGTCGGACAGCGACTGGAACAATCCGGAGCCGGAACTGGCGCTGGCCGTCGATGGTAAGGGCCGTGTCCATGGCGCGACACTGGGCAATGACGTGAACCTGCGGGATTTTGAGGGGCGGTCGGCCCTGCTTCTGTCCAAGGCCAAGGACAATAACGCGTCCTGCGCGCTGGGACCCTTCATCCGCCTGTTCGACGGCAATTTCACCATCGATGATGTCCGCAATGCCGAGGTGACGGTGAGCGTGACGGGCGAGGATGGGTTTGTCCTGAACGGCAAGTCCAACATGGCCTTCATCAGCCGCGATCCGCTGGATCTGGTGGGCCAGACCATTTCCAAGAACCATCAGTACCCGGACGGTTTCGTGTTGTTCATGGGCACCCTGTTCGCGCCCATCGATGACCGCGACGCGCCCGGCAAGGGTTTCACCCATAAGAGAGGCGACATCGTCACGATCGCCAGCCCCCGTCTTGGCAGTTTGTCCAACAAGGTTGTCGGCTGCCATGAGGCGCCGGAATGGAACTTCGGCATCGGTGATCTGATGCGCAATCTGGCCCGCCGCGGCCTGCTGCGCGCCTGATCGCCTTCGCCCTTTCCTGATCTGTCTCCTTCCCCAATCTGTCAATGCAACGCCCCACCCTGGATTACCCATCATGACCCATGCGATTTACCCCAGCCTGCGCGGAAAGCGGGTGCTGATCACCGGCGGCGGTTCCGGCATCGGCGCCGGCCTGGTGGAGGCCTTTGTCCGACAGGGGGCCCGCGTCCATTTCGTCGATGTGGCGGTCCAGGACAGCGAGGAATTGCTGGCCAGCCTGTCGGTCGCGGAGGTGCCGCCGCACTTCCAGCGCTGTGACCTGACCGATCTGGACGCGGTCAAATCCACCATCAACGGCATTATCGCGGCCGAGGGTGGTATCGATGTCCTGGTGAATAATGCCGCCAATGATGACCGCCACAAGGTCGAAGAGGTGACGCCCGAATACTGGGACAACCGCATGGCGGTGAACCTGCGCCACCTGTTCTTCGCGGCCCAGGCGGTTGCCCAGTCGATGAAGGCCAATGGCGGCGGGGCCATCATCAATCTCGGCTCCATCTCCTGGCATCTGGCCCTGCCGGAAATCGCCCTGTACCAGACGGCCAAGGCCGCGATCGAGGGCATGACCCGCGCGCTGGCCCGCGATCTGGGTGAGGATAATATCCGCGTCACCTGTGTCGTGCCGGGCGGGGTGAAGACCCCGCGCCAGATGCGCCTCTGGCACAATCCGGAGGAAGAGGCCCGCATGCTGGGCCTGCAGTGCCTGAAACAGCGTGTTGAACCGCGCGATATCGCGGCAATGGTGCTATTCCTGGCCTCCGACGATGCGCGGCTGTGCACGGCGCACAACTACTTCGTCGATGCGGGGTGGCGATGACCGATCTTTCCTCCATCAAGCCCGATCCTCTGTGGGAACTGGGTGGTATTCTTCTGGAAGGCGCCTGCTGGGACGCGGAGAAATCCGTGCTCTGGTTCGTCGATATCAAGAAGCGGCTGATCCACCGTCTGGACCCGGCCACGGGAAAGCGCGACAGCTGGACCGCCCCGGACCAGCCGGGCTTTGTCCTGCCCCGCGCGTCCGGCGGGCTGGTGGTGGGCATGCCCTTCGGCCTGTATCATTTCGATCCGGCGGCGGGCAGCTTTGCCAAGCTGACCAGTGTTGAGGCCGACCGTGTGGGCAACCGCCTGAATGACGGTTTCACCGATGCCACGGGCCGCGTCTGGTTCGGCAGCATGAGCGATGGTGAATGCGCCGACAGCGGTGCCTTCTATCACTGGACCGGTGGGGAGCCGGTGCGGGTGCTGGACGGTATCTGCATCACCAACGGCCCCGCGACCAGCCCGGATGGCAAGGTTCTGTACCATACCGACACGCTGGGTCAGACCATCTATGCCGCCGATATCCAGGCCGACGGCTCCCTGGCTAACCGCCGTGTCTTTGCCAGAATCGGCAAGGATGAAGGCTATCCCGACGGGATGGCGGTGGACAGCGAGGGCTGCGTCTGGGTCGGGCTGTTCTTCGGCTGGGGTATCCGCCGCTATGCGCCCGATGGTACGCTGCTGGGCTTTGTGCGTTTCCCTGTTTCCAATATCACCAAGCTGGCCTTTGGCGGCCCGGACCTGAAGACGGTCTATGCCACCACCGCCACCTTGAACCTCAATGATGAACAGCGCGCGGCACAGCCCCTGGCCGGCGGCCTTTTCACATTCAAAAGCCCCGTGGCCGGACTTCCGCCCGCAAAGGTGCGCGCATGAGCAGCGATAACAACGCCCCCCGCCGTTTCCGGTCGCGCGAATGGTTCGATGCGCCGGGCCGCGCCGACATGACAGCGCTGTATCTTGAACGCTTCATGAATTACGGCCTGACGCCCAAGGAATTGCGTTCCGGCAAGCCGATCATCGGTATTGCGCAGACGGGCAGCGACCTGTCCCCTTGCAACCGTATCCATGTGGAACTGGCTAAGCGTACGCGCGACGGCATCCGCGATGCGGGCGGCATCCCGTTCGAATTTCCCGTCCATCCGATCTTTGAGAATTGCCGCCGTCCGACGGCGGCACTGGACCGCAACCTGGCCTATCTGGGTCTGGTGGAGGTTCTGCACGGCTATCCCATTGATGCCGTGGTCCTGACCACGGGCTGCGACAAGACAACGCCGTCGGGCGTGATGGCGGCCAGCACGGTGGACATACCGGCCATCGTGCTGTCGGGCGGGCCGATGCTGGATGGCTGGTTCGAGGGCGATCTGGTCGGGTCCGGCACCGTCATCTGGCGCGGGCGCCGCCGTCTGGCCGCCGGGGAGATCACGGAAGAGGAATTCCTGGAACTGGCCGCCGCCAGCGCGCCGTCCGCCGGACACTGCAACACCATGGGCACGGCCAGCACCATGAACGCCATTGCCGAGGTGCTGGGCCTGTCCCTGCCCGGCTGTGCCGCCATCCCCGCACCCTACCGCGAACGCGGGCAGATGGCGTATGAGACGGGCCGGCGCATCGTGGAAATGGCCTATGAGGATCTGCGCCCGTCCAAGATCCTGACGCGCCAGTCCTTCATCAACGCCATCGTCGCCAATGCCGCCATCGGCGGATCAACCAATGCCCAGCCGCATATCGTGGCCATGGCCCGCCATGCCGGCATCGAGATCACCCATGATGACTGGCGCCAGTACGGGTACGATGTGCCGCTGCTGGTGAATTTGCAGCCCGCTGGCAAATATCTGGGCGAACGGTTCCACCGCGCCGGTGGCGTGCCCGCCGTACTGTGCGAGCTGGCGGGCGCGGGCAAGATCGACACCACCTGCCTGACCGTGTCGGGCAAGTCGGTTGCCGAGAATATCCAGGGCCGGGAGACGAACGACCGCGAGGTCATCTTCGCCTATGACAAGCCGCTGATGACGCGGGCGGGCTTCCTGGTGCTGAAGGGCAATCTGTTCGATTTCGCCATCATGAAAACCAGCGTGATCTCTGACGATTTCCGTCAGCGCTACTTGTCGCGCCCCGGTCATGAGGGTGTTTATGAAGGCCGGGCCATCGTCTTTGACGGGCCGGACGATTATCACGAGCGCATCAATGATGAGGCGCTGGGGATTGATGAGAACTGTATCCTGGTGGTGCGCGGGGCCGGCCCGTTGGGCTTCCCCGGCTCGGCGGAGGTGGTGAACATGCAGCCGCCCGATGCCCTGCTGAAGCGCGGCATCAAGAGCCTGCCCACCATCGGCGACGGGCGGCAGTCGGGCACCTCCGACAGCCCGTCCATCCTGAATGCCAGCCCGGAATCGGCGGCGGGCGGCGGTCTGGCGCTGCTGCGCACAGGCGACATCATTCGCCTGGATATCAACAAAGGCACCTGCGACATGCTGGTCGAGGATGGGGAACTGGCGCGGCGCCGGGCCGAAGACCCCGCCCCGCCCATCCCGGCCTCCAAGACGCCGTGGCAGGAGCTTTACCGCGATCATGTGGGCCAGCTGGACAGCGGCGGCTGTCTGGAAATGGCCTTGAAGTACCGTGGCGTGGCGGACGAAACACCGCGCCACAATCATTGAGGCTGGTGGTTTCGTTGTTCCCTCACCCTCCCATTGGCTGACGCCAACGGGCCCCTCCCTCTCCCGCCCAAGCGGGCGAGGGGCGAAATTAAAACCCCTCGCCCACGAACGTGGGAGAGGGAGGGGCCCAAGCCGAAAGGCTTGGGAGGGTGAGGGAACGACATCCGGAGAGTGCGTTTCGGGGGGATGGCCGGGGTCAACCGCGGCCGAACAACAACAAGGAGACAGTGATGAGCGGTTCCCAGGAGGAACAGGTCAATATGGGCTATGTCGCCGCCATCGTGGCGGTGGCGACCATCGGCGGCTTCATGTTCGGCTATGACAGCGGCGTCATCAACGGCACCGTGGAAGGCCTGAAGAAGGCCTTCAATTCGAACAGCATCGATACCGGCTTCAATGTCGCGTCGATCCTGCTGGGCTGTGCCGCTGGCGCGTTCAGCGCAGCGCGGCTGGCCGATATCATGGGCCGCCGCAATGTGATGATGATCGCAGCCCTGCTGTTCATCCTGTCCGCCATCGGCACGGGTGCAGCCCACAGCTCCACCGTGTTCGTCATTGCCCGCCTGATCGGCGGTCTGGCGGTGGGCGCGGCCTCGGTCCTGTCGCCTGCCTACATCTCCGAAGTGACGCCGGCCTCCATCCGTGGCCGCCTGTCCTCGGTGCAGCAGATCATGATCATCTCCGGCCTGACCGGCGCCTTCCTGGGCAATTACCTGATCGCCCATTATGCCGGCGGCTCGACGGAGCCGTTCTGGCTGGGCTATGAGGCCTGGCGCTGGATGTTCTGGGCGCAGATCATCCCGGCCAGCCTGTTCCTAGGCGCCCTGCTGATCATCCCGGAAAGCCCGCGCTATCTGGTGGTGAAGGGCCGGGATGAAGAGGCGAAGGCCGTCCTGACCCGCCTGTTCGGCCCCGTTGCCGGTGCCGCCAAGGTCGTGGAAATCCGCGAAAGCCTGGCCCAGGATCAGCACAAGCCCAAGCTGTCCGACCTTCTGGACAAGGCCACGGGCAAGGTCCGTCCCATCGTCTGGGTCGGTATCGGTCTGGCCGTGTTCCAGCAGCTAGTCGGCATCAATGTCGTGTTCTATTACGGCGCCGTCCTGTGGCAGGCGGTGGGTTTCTCCGAGGCCGACGCGCTGCGCATCAACATCCTGTCGGGCGCACTGTCCATCCTGGGCTGCCTTGCCTCCATGGCGCTGGTGGACAAGCTGGGGCGCAAGCCGCTGCTGGCCATCGGGTCGGCGGGCATGGCCATCACGCTGGGCATCATGGTCGCCTGCTTTGCGTCCGGCTCCATCGTCGATGGCAAGCTGCATCTGTCCGACAATGTCGGTGTGATCGCCCTGATCAGCGCCAATGCCTATGCGGTGCTGTTCAATTTCTCCTGGGGCCCCGTCATGTGGGTCATGCTGGGTGAGATGTTCCCCAACCAGATCCGTGGCTCCGGTCTGGCCGTGTCGGGCTTTGCCCAGTGGACGGCCAATTTCGGCATCACCATGACCTTCCCCATCATGCTGACGACCATCGGCCTGACGGGTGCCTATGGCTTCTACGCCTTCTTCGCGCTCATCTCCTTCTTCTTCGTGCGCGCCATGGTGCATGAGACGAAGGGTCGGGAGCTGGAGAAGATGGAAGGCTGATTGCAGGCGTGGCTCCCTCACCCTCCCAAGCCTTCCGACTTGGGCCCCTCCCTCTCCCACCTACGTGGGCGAGGGGTGGAAATTTCGCCCCTCGCCCGTCTGCGGGACAGGGAGGGGCCCGTCGGCACCAGCCGATGGGAGGGTGAGGGAGCGACGCATACCGGAAACGGTTGCGCGCGAGGCCGACAAGGCCAATAAAGGGGCGGTTTCAAATCCAGGGGTGATCATGGAAAGACAACGGCGGCGCGGTACCCAGGCGGTGACCATCCGTGAGGTGGCGGCCCGTGCCGGTGTTTCATCCATGACGGTGTCCCGCGTCATCAACAAGGATGACAAGGTCAACGAGAATACCCGCGCCCTGGTCGAAGTGGCGATCAAGGAACTGAACTACACCCCCAACCCTGCCGCCCGCCGTCTGGCAGGCTCTGAGGTGCTGCGCATCGGCCTGCTTTATTCCAACCCGTCCAGCGCCTATCTGTCGGAATTCCTGGTGGGCGCCCTGGATGAAAGCAGCCGGGAAGGCCATCAGCTGGTGGTGGAAAAATGCGCCGGCACGGCCAAGGCGACGGCGTCGGTGACGCGTCTGCTGGCCGGTGGCGTCAATGCCTTCATCCTGCCGCCGCCGCTGTGTGAGTCCAAGCCGATCCTGACCATGCTGGAAGAGGCGAATGTGCTGGCGGTGGCCGTGGCCACGGGCCGGCCCAACCCGCATCTGCCCACCATCCGCATCGACAATTACGCGGCCTCCAAGCAGATGACGGAGCATCTGATCGGTCTTGGCCATACCCGCATCGGCTATATCAAAGGCAACAAGAACCAGTCGGCGTCGGACATGCGCTATCATGGTTTCATGGATGCCTGCACCGAGGCGGGGCTGAAACCCGCCGACATCCTGGTCGAACAGGGCCAGTATGATTACGCATCGGGCCTGGAGGCGGCGGAAAAGCTGCTGGCCGCCGACCCGCGACCGACCGCCATCTTCGCGGCCAATGATGACATGGCCGCCGCGACCATCTCTGTCGCGCACCGGCTGCATCTGGATGTGCCGAACGATCTGTCGGTGGCCGGTTTCGACGATACGCTGATCGCCACCACCGTCTGGCCGCCGCTGACCACCATCCGCCAGCCCATCGCCGCCATGGGCAAGGCCGCCGTGGCCGCCCTGGCCAATGCCATGCGCAACAAATGGCAGCCGGGCCGCAGTGGCGACGGGCCGGAACAGAAGCTGCTGGCTTACAAGCTGGTGAAGCGGGAAAGCACGATCCCGGTCGAATAAAACCGGATCAAACCCGTCCCGCCACAAACCCCGCCAGCGCCTCGGCCTCCATCGGGCGACCGAAATGCCAGCCCTGGCCGATGTCGCAGCCAAGTTCGGTCAATATCGCCGCCGTCTCCGCATTCTCCACGCCTTCGGCCACCACCTCCATGCCCAGATCATGGGCCAGCGTGATGACGGAGCCCACGATGTGGCGCGACCGGCGGCTGTCGGCCAGATCGCGGATGAAGCCCTGATCGATCTTGATCAGGTCGGCGGGCAGATGCTTCAGGTAGGAGAGCGAGGCGTAGCCGGCGCCGAAATCATCGATCGCCACCTTCACCCCCGCCGCACGCAGGCGGGCCAGCACGCCCGCCGTCCGGTCCAGATTCTCCATCACCGCCGTTTCGGTAACCTCAATCTCCAGCCGGCCTGGGAACACACCGGCCTGATGCACGATGTCCATCAACCCGTCCAGCCATATGGGATCAGCCAGTTCCTTGACCGATGCGTTGATGGAGATCACGGCATCGCGCGGCAGGCCCAACCGGCCCGACGACAGATGTTCCAGGGTCCGCTTGGCCACCAGCCGGTCGATATCCCCCACCAGCCCGATCCGTTCGGCAACCGGAATAAACAAGGCGGGGCCGGGTCCCGGCTTGCCATCCGCGCGGCGCCAGCGCACCAGCGTCTCCACCCCGCGCACGCTGCCATCGCGCAGGCGCACCTGCGGCTGGAACACGGGATAGAGCAGGCCGGCGGCCATGGCGGCGGGCAGGTCGGCGGCCACGGCGGTGCGTTCGCGGATGGCGCCTGCCACCTGATCATCATAGGTGACGACGGGGCTGGCGCGCTGATCCGCCGTCTGCGCCGCCCAGCTGGCGCCCGCATCCTGGGCCAGCAGCAGGGCTTCGCGGTTTTCATAGGCCTGGGCACGGGGCAGGACGACGAAATGCACGTCGGGCAGCATGGAAAGGCCGCCCAGATCCACCCCGTCGCGGAAGGCCGCCGACAGGGCCGCCGTCAGATAGGGATCGGCCTCTCCCCCTGATGCCGCCACGGCATAGGCCAGCTGGGTCCGGGTCAGGCGCGCCGATAATTCGCAATGGCTGAGCAGTTCCAGGATGCGGCGGTTGATGGCGCCCATCACGGACGTTTCCACCTGCGGACCGAAGGTCACCACCAGATCGTCAAGATTGCGGACATGGGCCAGCAACACCCAGAACCCCTCGCCAGCCGCCCCCTGTTCCAGCAGGCCTGACAGTTCGTTGGTCCAGGAACGGCGGTTCAGGATATCCAGATCCAGATCGCGATGTGCCAGCCGGTGCATGGCGATCTCCGCCTGCCGCTCTGCCGTCACGTCGCGCATCACGGCGGTGAAATGCAGACCGCTGGCCAGTTCCAGCCGCCCCACCGACAGCCAGGCCAGGAAGGTGGAGCCATCGGCCCGCTTTGCCACCACCTCCCGCCCCTTGCCGATGACACGGGCATGGCCGGTATCCATGTAGGAGCGGATATAATTGTCGTGCCGGTCAACGTCATTATCCGTCATCAGCACGGTGATGTTGCGGCCCACCAGCGTCTCGACCGGATGACCGAACAGCTGTGCCACGGCGCGGTTGGCCTGCAGGATGGTGCCCGATCCGTCGATGGTGATGATCCCATCGACCGCCGTGTCCAGGATCGACTGCAATTCCCGCTCCCGCCGGCGCAGGGCGGACAGGGCATGGTTCAGCACCAACGTGAAATCACGCAACTCCCGGATGCCGGTGCGGGATGTGGCGAGGCGGACCGGTTCATCCTCATCCCCCACACGCGCCAGACGGGTGGCCATGCTGGCCACCGGCACGATGATCAGCCGCACCGACAAGAACAGCAGCAGCCCGACCAGCACCAGCAGCACACCGCCCAGCCGCATGCTCTGGTTCAGCAGGTCGGAACGGGCCTGCGCCATGACCCAGTCGATGCGCCGCACCAGCACCAGATGCCCGGCCAGGGGGCTGGACGCGCCGGACAGGCGCACCCCATCCGTGATGGGCCAGCAGCCGGCCACCCATTTCTCCCCGTCACCCACCACCAGACCGCGCCCGCAGGCCCGCTCCGCCACCGCCTTGCGCAGCGGGGCCGGCACGATATCCAGCGAGGACAGTGTGGTGCCCTGAAACAGGATGTCGTTGGCAAAGTCCAGACGGTCCGCCCTGCCGGCCAGGAAGACATGATCGGCATGGGTTCGCAGGGCGATGCGGTCAACGGCATCGACATCGAACCCGTCCGGCCCATCGATATGATGGGACATTTCCGACGCAGCGGCGGCCCCGGCCTGGGCAAAGGCCTGCCATTCCCGTTCCACCACATCATGGATCATGGCGGGATAGGCCAGCAGCCAGACGGCGAAGCCGATCATGACCACGCCCAGCAGCGGCGGGAACAGCATCAGGCGCAACAAGGTGGGCTGTATCATCCCGTCCCCCTTATCGCGGCAGATAGGAGGGGTCGAGCAGGGGATCGACAGGGCCCGCCACCTCCCCCGTCGCGTGCAGCCAGCGCCGCACCGGTTCCAGGGCCGGCGTGCCAGGAACCAGCATATCCCTGCTGCCCGCACTGTTGGGGAATTCCAGACCGGACAGGACGCGGGCCAGTTGTTCCGGGGTGATGCCCTGACGCCGCGTCACCCGGTCCCACGCATCCGGGCTGCCTTCCTTCAACAGGCCCACACCATGGTACCAGGCGGACAACAGGCGGCGCAGCGTATCGTCGCGCCCCGGCAGACGGTCACGGCGCACGGCCAGCACATCGACAACCTCGCGCGCCATGGCCGCGCTGTCGAACACGCGCACGGCCCCCTGCCCTTCCAGCCGCCCGACCAGCGGTTCATAACTGACCAGATAGTCCAGATCATGTTTGGCAAAGGCGTCCTGATGGTCGCCCGCCGCGACAGGCACCACCTGCACCTGAGACGGCAGCACACCCTGCCGTTCCAGAAAACGGTGCAGGACAAAGGCACCGACGCCTTCCATTTCCACGCCGATGCGCTTTCCGATCAGCGGGGCCCGTGTCACATCGGGGGAGCGGGCCAGCACGGCATCGGCCCCGTGGGAGATATCCAGGACAGCCAGCACCGCCATGGGACGCCCCGCCGCCTCCAGCCGCATCACCTCATCCATGGTCAGGGCGGCGCCATCCAGGCTGCCGGCGGATACGGCCTCCATCAGGGCGGGTGATGACCGCGCCTCTACCAGCGTCACATCCTCCGGCAGATGGCCGGCGGCGCGGGCCAGATGGAACGGCTCATAGCCCAGCCAAAGGTTGGTGCCGACCAGAAGGGGCCGTTCCGGCTCCGGAACAACCTTGAAGATGCCACCGGCCAGCAGGGCACAGCCCGACAGCAGCAGCAAAGCCGCCACGCCATAGCCGGTACGGGCCTGCCGCTCCATCCGATCCTCCTGTTGCCATATCCGGCAACCGCTTCTGCGTCCGACTATACAGCTGGAGGTGAGAATCCAGAAGCGGCATCGCGCTGGCTATGGGATATTATCCGTTTCTGACAGGGGGTTAGAATATCAGATTTCTCTTATTTTGCAGCGCGCAGTTCCGCGATGAAACTGTCGAAGCCATGGCGCAGCCCCTCAGCTTCCTTCGACAGGGCCGCCGATGCGTGGCCGACATCGCCCACAGCCGTGCTGACGGCGTCGGCGGCACCCGATACGCCGGACACATTCTCCCCCACCTCGGCGGTGGCCATGGCGGCCATCTGCACATTGCGGGCGATTTCCTTGGTGGCGGCACCCTGCTGTTCCATGGCAGCGGCGATGGCGCCGGAAATCTGGTCCATTTCGCGGATGGTACGATCGATGGTGGCGATGGCATCCACCGCCTTGCCCATGCGGCCCTGCATCTCCGCCACCTGCCGCGCGATATCTTCCGTGGCACGGGCCGTCTGACTGGCCAACTGCTTGACCTCGCCCGCGACGACGGCAAAGCCCTTGCCGGCCTCTCCGGCGCGCGCCGCCTCAATCGTGGCATTGAGGGCCAGCAGGTTGGTCTGTTCGGCGATGTCGGCGATCAGGTCCACGACCTGATTGATACGGCCCGCCGCTTCGGCCAGGGCGCTGATGGTGGTATCGGCATTGCCGACCTCCACCACCGCCTCGCGCGCCACGTTGGTGGACCGCGAGACCTGGGTAACGATCTCCCCGATGGAGGCGGACAGTTCTTCGGAGGCCGAGGCGACCGTGCTGACATTGTCGGTGGCGCGGTCGGCGGCCTTCTGCGCGGAATGGGCGAGATCGGTAGTTTCCGCCACCGATTGCCGCATCTGCCGGGCGCTGCCATCCAGCTGCGTGGCGGCCTGCGCCACCCCATCCACCATGTGTCGGACATGGGCATCCAGACGGCCGGAGATTTCATCCAACTGCCGGGCGTGGCGGGCCGCGTTCTCATCAAGATAGACGGAGATGACCATATCCATGTCAAGCATGACCGCCAGATTGATGGCGCGCATGGTCTCGGCCAGCTTCGCCTCCGCCCGTGCCGGCTGCCAGCGGCTGCTGGACCCCGTCACCAGCGCCTTGTACAGGCGCGACAGGGTGGTGGCATAGGCGCCCAGATACCAGCGCGGCTCCAGCCCGAGCACTGAATGCACGCGCCCAATGGCCTTGACGCTGCTGAAATAAGCCTCGTCAAAGCGGCCCGTGAACAGGTTCAGCCAATGTTCCAGCTGCCGGTCGCGCGCATGGCGCATGACCCCGTCATTGCGGAACATCTTCATCATCTCCGGCCAGCGCCGCAGATCGGCATAGAAGGCGTCGATGATACCCGGCAGTGCCGCCGCGATCCGGGGCCGGGCATCGGCCAGGGCGGCACGCACATCGGCATCGATACCCACAAAAGCCAGGCGTTCCTCGCGTTCGGTGGTCGTGTTCTGCATCGGGCGCCCCATTGGTTGATGTGTTATTCGTTCACCAGGCGAAACTTAAGAAGACGCTGTAAATACTTTAAATGCAAATCATTGCGTCAACGAATTGTGGCATACACGGGCCATACCGGAACATTCAAGTGTGATTTTTCGGCGTTATCGATAGCATTCAATCACATCCGTGCGCCCGCATGCCGCAGGTTCAAAACCCATATCCAGCCAGCGGACGGGGTTGACTCGGGGCCAGATTGGCTCACAATACTGACTGACCGGTCAGTAATTAGGTTTGTGAATGAACGATTCCCCCCCGCCCCGCACCCGGCGCAAACAGGCACGGCCCGCAGAATTGCTGGGCGCGGCACTTGATTGCTTCGTGGAAAAGGGGTTCGCCGCCACGCGGATGGAAGATATTGCACGCCGTGCCGGCGTGGCGAAGGGCACCTTCTATCTGTACTTCCCCTCCAAGGAAGCCGTGTTTGAGGCGCTGGTGCGCGAAACGCTGCTGCCCCGCATCTCCACGCTTGAGCTGTCCGCCAACATGGCCGACCTAGGGGCGGAGGCAAAGCTGCGGGCCATCCTGTCCATGCTGGGCCAGGTGCTGGCCGATCCCAAGCTGGTGGCCATCCCGAAACTGGTGCTGGCGGAGGCCGGGAATTTCCCCGACATGGCCCGCTTTTACCAGCGGGAGGTGATTGCGCGCGGCCAGGCGCTGCTGACCGGCCTGTTCCGCGAGGGGGTGGAAAAGGGGGAGTTCCGGCCCCTGCCAGACCTGGACATCATGGCACGACTGTTCATGGGGCCCATAGTGCTGACCGCCCTGTGGCAGACCACCTTTGCACCTGTGGAAGAGACGCCGATGCCCATCGACCGCGTGCTCTCCACCCATGCCGACCTGTTCTTGAACGCCATCAAGGCCCCAACCGGCACCAGAGGTGCCACGGGACTGCGCACCGGAGGTGCCCCATGATCCGCCGCCTGCTTGCCTTCGCCGTCCTGCTTCCCCTCACCGCCTGCGGCCCTTCCGCCGACACGGGACCGTTGCAGGGCTATGTCGAGGGTGACTACCTGCGCATCGCCGCACCGGAGGCCGCCTGGATCGGCACGGTGCCGGTGACGGAGGGGACGATGGTCAGGAAGGGCCAGCCCCTGTTCATCCTGGACGATACCGCCGCACAGGCCGCGTTGGCCGAGGCGAAGGCCGGGCTGGCCCAGGTCGAAGCAGCCCTGGCCGACCGGCGCCTGGGCGCGCGGGCGGAGGAGATTGCGGGCCTGGAGGCGCAGCGGCGGCAGGCCGATGCCGCCCTTAAACTGGCGCGTCAGGACCTGGAACGACAGAAATCCCTGGCCGCCGACAATGTCGCGGCGAAGGCCCGGCTGGAGCAGGCGCAATCGACGGCGACCCAAGCCGCCGCCCGCCTGGAACAGGCCAGTGCCGCCCTTGCCACGGCCCGTCTGCCCGCCCGGCCCGATCAGGTGGCAGCGGCAGAGGCCGCCGTGGCCGCCGCGCGCGCCGCCCTGACGCAAGCCGAATGGCGTCTGTCGCAGCGCCATATCGACAGCCCTGCCGACGCCTTGGTCGACGATATCGTGCGCCGGCCCGGCGAATGGGCCCCCGCCGGCGGTGTCGTGGTCAGCCTGCTGCCACCGGGCCAGGTGAAGCTGGTGCTGTTCGTGCCTGAAAAGCGACGATCCGCCCTGACGCCAGGCGGCACGCTCTCCGTCAGCTGCGATGGCTGCAAGCCCGGCCTGTCGGCGCGCATCACCCGTATCGCCACGGAGGCGGAATATACCCCGCCCGTCATCTACAGCCGTGAAACCCGCGCCAAGCTGGTCTATCGGGTTGAGGCAGCGCTGACCCCCGATCCCGCCGCCCTGTCGCCCGGACAGCCGGTTTCGGCGGAGCCGGCGCCATGACCGGAAGCGATCCCGCCATTGCCATTGATGTGCGCGGCCTGACCAAGCGGTTTGGCGACAGGGCGGTGGTCGATAATGTCGATCTGCGCGTGGGCAGGGGCCGCATCCACGGCTTCCTGGGACCCAATGGCAGCGGCAAGACCACCACCATCCGCATGCTGTGCGGCCTGCTAGTGCCCGATGCCGGGGAAGGCACATGTCTGGGGTTCGATATCCGCCGCGATGCCTGGGCCATCAAGCAGCGGGTCGGCTACATGACCCAGAAATTCAGCCTCTATGAAGACCTGACCATCAAGGAGAATCTGGAATTCGTGGCCCGCCTCTACGCCCTGGCCGACCGGCCCCGGCGGGTGGGGGCAGCATTGGACCGGCTGGGCCTGTCGCACCGCAGGGATCAGTTGGCGGGCACCCTGTCAGGTGGCTGGAAACAGCGGCTGGCCCTGGCCGCCTGCATCCTGCACGAACCATCGCTGCTGCTGCTGGATGAACCGACGGCGGGCGTGGACCCCAAGGCGCGGCGCGAATTCTGGGACGAGATTCATGCGCTGGCCGCCGATGGCATGACCGTCCTGGTCAGCACCCATTACATGGACGAAGCGGAGCGGTGCCACCGCATCGCCTATCTGGCCTATGGCCGCCTGCTGGCCGATGGCACCGTGGAGGAGGTGGTGGCCGGATCCGGCCTGTCCACTTGGCATGTCTCCGGCCCGCCCGACCGCATCGCCACCCTGGACCGGGCGCTGCGCGGACAGAAGGGCGTCAGCATGATCGCCCCATTCGGCAATACCCTGCATGTCAGCGGGCCGAACGCTGCCACCCTGGATGCCAGCGTGGCGGGGTTCCAGGGTCAGGCGGGGCTCGACTGGCGGCGCGGTGATCCGACGCTGGAGGATGCCTTCATCCATCTGATGGGATCGGTGCCCGACAATTTCCAGAAGCCGGCGGGTGCGGGAGGGCGTGCGGCATGACCACACACGCCCCCCGCTTCTCCCCCGCCCGGCTGGTCGCGATCATCATCAAGGAATTTATCCAGATGAAGCGCGACCGCCTGACCTTCGCCATGATGGTCGGCATTCCCTTGATCCAGCTGATGCTGTTCGGCTTTGCTATCAATGCCGATCCCAAGCATCTGCCCACCGCCGTGCTGAGCCATGACAATAGCGAGTTCAGCCGCGCCATCGTCAGCGCCCTGCAAACCAGCAACTACTTCGAACTGGCCCTGACCGCCGACAGCCCCGAACAGCTGGACCTGATGCTGGATCAGGGCAGGGTGCAGTTCGCGGTGGAAATCCCTACGGGCTTTGGCACCGACCTGATGCGCGGCGAGCGCCCGGCCCTGCTGGTCATGGCCGACGCCACCGACCCCGCCGCCACGGGCAATGCCGTCGGTGCGCTTCAGCGCATCCTGGACAGCGTGATGGCTGGCACCCTGACGGGGCCGCTGGCGGCCCTGGCCCCCACACCGGGGCCGGTGGAACTGCGCGTGCATCGCCGCTACAACCCGGAGGGGTTGACGCAGCATAATATCGTGCCGGGCCTGATGGGCACCATTCTGACCATGACCATGATCATCATGACCGCCCTGGCCGTGACGCGGGAGCGGGAGCGCGGGACCATGGAGAACCTGCTGGCCATGCCCGTGCGCCCGACAGAGGTGATGCTGGGCAAGCTGGCCCCCTTTATCCTGGTTGGGGCGGTGCAGGTGATCGTGATCATGGGGGCGGCGCGCCTGCTGTTCGGGGTGCCCATGCTGGGCAATCCGCTGGCCCTGATCTGCGGCATGATCATCTTCATCACCGCCAATCTGGCTGTTGGCTTCCTGTTCTCCACGCTCGCCCGCAATCAATTGCAGGCCATGCAGATGAGTTTCTTCTTCTTCCTGCCATCGATCCTGATGTCGGGCTTCATGTTCCCCTTCCGGGGCATGCCCACCTGGGCGCAGGTGATCGGGGAGATACTGCCCCTGACGCATTTCCTGCGCGTGGTGCGCGGCGTGATGCTGAAGGCCAGCGGCTTCCCCCAGGTCTGGCCCGACCTGTGGCCCATGCTGGTGTTCCTGCTGGCGGTATCGGTGCTGGCGGTGAAGCGGTATCGGCAGACGCTGGATTAACGTCGCTGCGCCAGCAGTTCCCGCAGCAGCGGGTTGGGGAAGCGGCGGTCGAGTGTGACGGCCAGGAAGCTTTCGGCCATGCCGGACAGGGTCGCCGCCTCGCGCAGCAGGCCGCTGCTCAGCTCATCCTGCACAACGATGGCGGGAATGACGGCGATGCCGGCATCTTCACGCACCATCAGACGGATCATGGCCATATCATCCACCTCCGCCGCGATGCGCACCGACACACCCAGCCGCGCCACCAGCCCGTCAAAGGCGGCCCGCAATGCCGTTTCCGGCGTGGGCAGGATCAGCGGGTGGCTGGTCAACAGATCGGCCAGCGCCACCCGCCCCGGACCCAGCCGGGCCGGCGTGCCGATCAGGCTGACCGGCTGTTCATCCAGCGGATGGATCAGATAGGGGCTGGCGGCATCGCGCGGCGGGGCAAGGTTGGTCAGCACCACATCCAGCGCCAGCGCGTCCAGACCGCGCAGCAACTCCCCCTGCGATCCCGACCGCAGGACAATCTCCACATCCGGGCGGGTCAGGAGCGGGCGCAGGAACCCGATCTGGAAGTTTCGGGACAGCGTGGCCAGCGCCCCGATGCGCAGGGCGCGGCGGCCGCCGGCGGCATTGCGCAGGGTTGCGCTCAAATCCTCCGCCGTGCGGAAAATCGCCTCGGCATGGTCCAGCGCGATGCGCCCCGCCTCTGTCAGGATCAGGCCCCGCCCCTGCCGTTCGAACAGGTCATGACCCAGCTGTTCCTCCAGCGTGCGCAGCTGTGTCGACAGGGCCGATGGCGACAGGTTCAACTGCCGCGCTGCCCCCGTCAGGGTGCCGTCGCGCGCCACCGCCCGGAACAGGCGCAGGTGATGAAGGTTCAGGATAGCCATGAGGTATTTCTATAAAATCGAACGTTAACTGTCAAAAGATGTAATTTTCTGGAAGTTACGAAGCGGCTATCACCATCGGGAAATTCACATACCCCCTGGAGAGGTCGATGATCCTGTCGAGCCTTGCCCCGGCTGCGTTGGCGGTCGTGGCGGCTGCTGCCTTGTTGCGCCCTGGCCGCCGCCCGAAACCCATCCCCGCCCTGGCCGAGATCACTTCCTTGCTGGCATTTGCCCTGACCATTGGGGGCACGGTGCAATTCGCCCTGGACGGCCCGGTCAGCGAGGGGCCGCTGCGCCTGTCGATGATCGGGGCGGTGATGGCGCCGCTGGTGGGTTTCATCGGCTGGATCGTCCTGCGCTACAGCCGCACGTACCTGGACGGGGCCGAGCGCGAGGGGCGTTTCCATGGTTTGATGCTGCTGGTCCTGGCACTGGTGCTGCTACTGGTGCAGGCGGGAAGCCTTTGGCTGCTGGCCGGCAGCATGATTGCCATCGGTCTGGTCCTGCGCCAACTCCTCCTGTTCTATCCCGACCGCGCCCCGGCACAGCGGGCGGCGACGAAGTTCACGCGGGTGTGGGCGGCGGGTGATGTGGCCCTGGTCGTAGCGGCGAGCCTGCTGTGGACCGCGTTCGGGACCGCTGACATCACGGCCATCAATGCAGCAGCGAAGGCAGGTAGCGCCCCGGCCCTGGCCGGTGTCGCCGTCGGCTTTCTGGTGCTGGCGGCCCTGCTGAAGACGGCGGCCTTCCCGCTGCATGGCTGGCTGACAGAGGTGATGGAGGCGCCGACGCCGGTGTCGGCCCTGCTGCATGCCGGCATCATCAATTCGGGCGGGTTCTTGCTGATCACCTTTGCCTGGGTGGTGCAGGGCAGCACGGCATCTATGGCGGCCCTGGTGCTGCTGGGTGGCCTGACCGCGCTGTTCGGTGCACTGGTCATGCTGACGCAGAGTGCGGTGAAGACGGCGCTGGCCTGGTCCACAGTGGCGCAGATGGGCTTCATGCTGCTGCAATGCGGGTTGGGCCTGTGGCCGCTGGCCCTGCTGCATATCGTGGCCCACTCCCTTTACAAAGCACATGCCTTCCTGTCGTCGGGTGGGGCGGTGGCGGCGGTGAAGGCTGTCCGGCGGCCCGGTGCCGTCGCCACGCCCGGCCTGGCGGCGGTGGCGCGGGCCTTCCTGCTGGCGTTGGCGCTTTATGCCGTGGTTGCTGTTGGCTTCACCCTGATCTGGGGTCCGAAGTCGCCGCAGGCCCTGGCTTTGGGCGCGATCCTAGTGTTCGGCGTGGCCTATCTGGTGGCGCAGGGGCTGGCCGATGCCGCCCCGCGCGCCCTGACCCGGCGCACCATGACGGCATCGGCCGCCGCCACACTGGCCTATTTCGGGTTCCAGTCGCTGGCCATCCTGGTGGTCAATGGTGCCCTGCCCGGCGTGCCCGACGCCGGCCCCCTGGAATGGGCGCTGATCGCCCTGACGGTACTGTCCTTCGGCGTGGTGGCGGTGGCGCAGGCCCTGTTCCCGCACTGGGCCCACCACCCGGCCGCCGCTGGCCTGCGCGTACATGTCGCCAATGGCTTCTACCTCAATGCCGCCTTTGACCGCCTGATCGGCGGGTTCCGCGCCTGACCCCGGAGAAGAGCCATGTTCCAGAACCTGCCCGACATCTCCCCCGCGCCCGCTAAGGCGCTGTTTGCGGCGGCCAATGGGGCGGTGCGCGCCATCCCGCCTTCCTTCCCCCTGGATGCCACTGTCGCCGTCAATCCCTTCCTGGGCCAGACGGGGGAGGATCTGGCCCATGCTGGCGCCCGGCTGGCCCGCGTCGGCGGCGTGAGGGTGACCCAGGAACGGGACGCCTATGCCGATATGGTGGAGAGAGGCGAGATCATTGAGGCCGATCTTCTGGCCGCCCTGGAGGAGTGCGCCCACCCGGCCAAGCCGGCCAGTCTGGCGGCTCTGACTGTTGCCCTTTATCAGCCGGCGCCGGTTCCGTCTGCGGCCTCCACGGTGGCCGATCTGGCGGCGCGAGCCACGGGCATCGACTGGCCCGCCATCATCGCCCGCTGTATCGGCCTGTGGGCTGCCGGCTATTTCGATCGGGGTCTGGCGCTGTGGACGCCGGCGCCCGGTGCCACGGCCTTCACGGCCTGGCGGGAATGGGCGACGCATGACCTGACGCCGGAACTGGCGGGCCTGTCCGGCTTCTGCCGGCATGTCGCGGCCAGCCCGGACACGCCCGAACGCGCCCTGCTTCGGGCCGCCAGCAATCTGGGCCTGGATGGCGCAGCCGCCGGAACCGCGTTCCACCGGCTGCTGATTGACCTGGGCGGCTGGGCCCAGCATGCGCGCTGGCTGTTGTGGCAGGCCGAATTGGCGGGCAATAGCGACGGCACCGTAACCGACCTTCTGGCCGTCCGCCTGATCTGGGAAGAGGCGCTGCTGGCCCATGTGCCAGAGGTGAAGGCGGAATGGGAGGCGGTGGTCGCCGACCATGCCCGGCCCGTGGAACCCGATGCCGACATGGTGATCGACAGCATCCTGCAGCAGGCCGCCGAGCGGGCGCATCAGCGGCGGCTGGCAGCCCTGCTGCCCGGCATCCAGCCCAGGGCGGAGGCCGCGCGACCCCGGCTGCAGGCGGCCTTCTGCATCGATGTACGCTCCGAACCGTTCCGCCGCGCACTGGAAAGCCTGGACCCCGGCATCGCCACCCTGGGCTTTGCCGGCTTTTTCGGCCTGCCCGTGGCGCATAAGTGCACGGCATCCGACCTTATCGAGGCGCGGTTGCCGGTCCTGCTGTCGCCGCGCGTCCATTCCCATAGCTGCACCGCCCCGCATAAGGACACGAAGCAGCGCATCGCGGCACGCGCCGTGCGCGCCTTTGGCCGGTTCCGGCAGGCCGCCGTCTCGTCCTTTGCGTTTGTGGAGGCCGCCGGCCCCTTCTATGGCGCCAAGCTGCTGCGCGATGCCCTGGGTCTGGGCCGCACCGATAGCCCCGATGCCGCCCCCGTCCTGACGCCGGGCCTGTCGGCGGCGGATAAGGTGGCGACGGCGGCCACCGTCCTGAAGGCCATGTCACTGACCAGGGGGCATGGGCGGCTGGTGCTGCTGCTGGGTCATGGCGCCAATGTCACCAACAACCCGCATGAAAGTGCCTATCATTGCGGGGCCTGCGGCGGGCATAAGGGCGATGTCTCAGCCCGGCTGCTGGCGGCCTTGCTGAACGATGCCGAGGCGCGGGCCGGGCTGGCCGACCATGGCATTGATCTGCCCGCCGATACGCTGTTCCTGGCGGGCCTGCATGATACCGTCACCGACAATGTGACCCTGTATAATGACGCACCCCGCCGCAGCCATGACGCGGATATCGCCAAGGCGCGCGACATGCTGGACCGCGCCGCCCGCCAGAACCGGATCGAGCGGGCGGCCCGCCTGCCCGGTGCCACGGGGGCCAATCTGGCCGCCCGTGCGCGCAACTGGGCCGAGGTGCGGCCCGAATGGGGTCTGGCCGGCTGTGCCGCCTTCATCGCCGCCCCCCGCGCCGTCACAGCGCAGAGCGACCTGAAGGGCCGCGCCTTCCTGCATTCCTATGACTGGCAGGATGATGCTGGTTTCGGGACGCTGGAACTGATCCTGACGGCCCCGGTCGTCGTGGCCAGTTGGATCAGCCTTCAGTATTACGGGTCCGCCGTCGCACCGACCCTGTTTGGCGGCGGCGACAAGCTGATCCACAATGTCACGTCCGGGATCGGCGTGGTGGAGGGCAATGGCGGGCGGCTGCGCGCCGGCCTGCCCTGGCAGGCGGTGCATGATGGCGAGGGGCTGGCCCATGCCCCCCTGCGCCTGTCGGTGATGGTGGAAGCGCCGGAGCAGGCCATTGCCGACATCCTGGACCGCCATCCCGGCGTGAAGGCCCTGTTCGACAATGGCTGGCTGTCACTGTTCACGCTGGACCAGGGCCGTGTGAAATCCCGCTGGCGCCCCGGTGCGGGGTGGGACAGCAACGGCGTCGCCAGAGCGGCGTGAATTCGGAGGGGACATACGGCCCCCTCCGGCCATATGCAACCAGATGAAACATAAAATAAGGGGGTGTTTCACCATCCACGCCTTTCCCCGTTCGACAGCCGAAGGCTGCGAATTGGGGCAGGCGTGGGTTGGGCGTTGAAGACGATCACTCTATCAAAATCGCGACGATAAAGGAATGGTTGCGGGCTTGCCTTATGCAAGCGGCATGAAATCTTGACCTTTGGTCAATCTTTCCTGCCCCTCAATCGCCGGCGCCAGCATCCGCTGGCTTGGCTACGCCGCACGTGCGGCGCGGCGGCAGTCGCCGCCGTATCAACGGTCATAAATATGACCATTGATATTACCCCGCCACCACCACCTTGTTGCGCCCGCCGGCCTTGGCGGCGTAGAGCGCGGCGTCGGTGCGGTTGAACAGGCTGGTCTGGGTTTCGCGCTGCGGCTCGGCCTGGGCCAGACCGATGGATAGGGTGACGCGGATCGACACGCCTTCCAGGGCGATGGGTGAGCCGCCCACGGCCTGACGGATACGGTCGGCGGCGATCAGGGCCTGCGGCGCCTCGGTGTGGGAGGTCAGGACCACGAATTCCTCCCCGCCATAGCGGGCCAGGAAATCCACCTCGCGCAGCGCCTCGGCGGCACGGCGCGCCACCTCGCGCAGGACGGTGTCGCCGACCAGATGGCCGTAGGTGTCGTTCACCTCCTTGAAATGGTCCAGATCCATCATCAGGACGCAGAATGGATGGCCATGGCGAAGGGCCGCCGTCCATTCCTGATCCAGCCGGTCCATGAAGGCGCGGCGGTTATGGATGCCGGTCAGCGGGTCGCGCGTCGCCAGTTCGGCCAGCCGGTCATTCGCCTCACGCAGGCTGGCGGTACGCTCCACCACCTTGGCCTCCAGCTCGCGCTTGGCCATGCTCAGCTTATCGATGCGCGCGCGTTCCATCATCATGACGATGCCGGCCCCTGCCGACAGGGCCAGAACGACGGCCAGGAAACGGACCCAGGCCCATTCATACCAGATATGGGGAACGGCCACGATCAGACCACGTTCGGCGACCACCGTGCCATTAGGATCAAGGGCGCGCAGACGCAGCGTATATTGACCCGGCGGCAGGTTGGTATAGGCGGCGGCACGGCGGCCATTCCCCGCCTCCACCCAATCCGTATCGAACCCATCCAGGCGATAGGCATAATTCACGCCCGCCGTGACCGCATAATCCAGCAGGGCGAATTCCACGGTCAGGCGGCGGTTGCCGGGCGGCAACCGGATGGTGCGGGTACCGCCCGGCAGGTTCAAGGCACTGGCAATCCCATCCTGCCCACCGGCCAGAACCCGCGTCACCGCCAGCGCATCCAGATAGGCATGGGGCCGGATCTGCGAGGGCTGTACCAGGGTCATGCCATTGGTACCGCCAAACACCAGCCCGCCATCGGGCAATGTCGTCACCGCCCCCGGCAGATAGGAGGAAACGCTGCCCGCCACCGCGCGTTCAACCCGCGACACGCTGAAATCAGCGGGATCAATGGCCGCCAGCCCATTGTCGGTGGAGGCCCAGATACGCCCGTCGGACCCCAGTGTCAGGCTGGCGATGGTATTGGACGGCATGCCATGCTGGCGCGACACCGTATGGAAGGTGGGCTGTCCGTCCGGGTCGGCACCGTCGCGCATCATGGCAACCCCGCCACCAACCGTGCCCAGCCATAACCGCCCCTGCCGGTCATAGACCAGGGCGGAAACATAATCATGCGGCAGGGTGTCGGGCCGGTCGGCATCGCGGTGGAAGTGCCGGAAGCGCCCATCAGGACCCAGCAGGTTCAGGCCATTGGCCGTACCCACCCAGACAAGCCCGTCTGGACGCGGCAGGATGGCCCAGACCTCATTATTGGACAGGCTGCCCGGCTGTCCCGGATCGGCGATGTAGAGGGTGGATGTGCCATCGGCCAGCGATTGCCGCACCAGACCATAATAAGAAGCGATCCACAGGTCGGTATCGGTCACGCGCAGGGTGGTGACGTCACGGCCCTGGGTCGTCTGAATGGGGGTGGCCAGGGGTGTACGCTCCCCCATGCCGGGGCGCAGGCGGGACAGACCGGCGGAACCGATCCAGATGCTGCCTTTCGTGTCGCCCCGGATGGCATAAACGGGCGTACCCTCCAACGCGCCGCCGCCAATGCTGCGTCCGAAGGGGGCGATATGGCCGTTGGACAGGTCCAGCCGGTCCAGGCCGCCATCATCCAGCCCGATCCACAACCCTTCCTGCGGATCGGTCCACAGGCTCCACGCGTCGCGGCCCGAAAAGCCGCGCGATTGACCCAGGGCGATGCTGGCGACACCCGACGGCACGCTGTCATGCCAGGCCAGACCCATATTGGTGGCCACCCAGACGACACCGCCGCGATCCTTCAGGATACCGCGCGTGAAATTGCCTTTCAGGGCGCCCGGCACATTGGGGTCGGCCCGGAACAGGCGCAGCCGGTCCTGACCGATGTCATATTCGACCACCCCACCGCCAAACAGCGCGATCCACAGCACGCCGGGCCGTTCCTCCACAATGCCACGGACGGTGGCGCGGCCCAGGGAGGTGTCGCGGCCCGTCAGGCGTGGATGCGACACGGCCGTCGCCTCGCCCTTGCCGACGGAGACGATGCCGCCACCATTGCTGCCGATCCAGACGCGGCCCTGCGCATCTTCAAAAAAGCTCCAGGTGCCTGTGGACAGGGCATAGGCGCTGTCGGCATCGGCCCCAGCCAGGGTCTGCCATTCCGATGCGCCTGCCGCACGACGGGCCACCGCTGTTTCCGTGCCGGCCCAGAGGGTGCCCATACTGTCGCGAAAGACGGCAAAGACGTGCCCATCGGGAAACCCACCCGGTCCGGCCCGCACCCGCTCCATCACCTTCAGATCGCGGCTGACATGGTCCAGGCCCGCCAATGTGGCCACCCAGATGCCGTCACCGCCATCATCGGCCAGACCATAGACCTGCACATGGCCCAACCCGTCGGGACCGGCCCCCAGGGTCGTGAACCGGTCAAAGCGCGGGTCATAATAGGCGACACCAGCCGTGTGCGTGCCCAACCACATGCCGCCATCGCGCGCCGGATGCAGGGCGCGCACAAAACCGTTGGGCAGGGAGCCGGGATCGTGGGGATCATGTTCGAAGGTGCGAACCGTATAGCCGTCGAACCGGTTCAAGCCGCCAAGCGTGCCGATCCAGATAAAGCCCGTGGCATCCTGGGCCAGGGTCATAACCGTGTTGTTCGAGAGGCCGTTGATGTTGGACAGCGACTCGAACCCCACCTCCGCCCGGTCCATCAGAGTGACGGATGGACCACCGGCCCCGGCAGGAACGGCAGTTACCACGAAGATCAGCGCAAGCAGAAGCAACCCCGCCCGGTGGCCCGCCACCAGGAAAAGGGAAGTCAAACCGGCCATCGGCCCCCTGCCGCGACGGCTGTTCCGCACGCGTCCATGCCTCCCGAGATCACATGACATATGATCGTATCACAACTGCCGGGGTAGTTCTCAAGGACAGGTTGAATGCCGTATCTGCAATAATGGTTCGCGCCGTCATTCAGGGCGGCGCAAATGTTTCGGATGCAGAATAACAATCAGTCGCCACACCCGCCGGCGCCTCCTAACGGTTGTCCCCGGCAGGGGCCTGTTTCTTGATCCATGTCATGGTGTCGGTTTGGTGCGGCCCTATCATGGTTTTCCAGGCAAACAACGCGGACCCGGCAAACGGGCCCGGTATCGAGGAAACCCATGCTGCGGTTGAAACGGATCGGCATTTCGACGGGCCGTGAGAATGTGGCCTTCCTGTCGCGGGCCTGCCCCACCTATCGCGCCGCTGCGTTCGAGGGGCAGGGCAAGGTGGAGGTGCTGGCCGGGGCCAAACGGCTGGTGGCGACGCTGGATATTGTCGATGATCCGGCCATCCTGCCGCCGGACTGTCTGGGCCTGTCGGAGGAAACGTTCGACCGTTTCGGACAGCTTGACGGCAGCGAAACCCGCCTGGACCATCCCCACCCGCCGAAAAGCCGCGACGCCCTGCATGCCAAGATCGCGGGGCGCGAACTGGACGAGGCCTGTTTTCGCGCCATCATCGACGATATCGCCCATCACCGATACGCCAAGGTGGAGGTCGCGGCCTTTCTGGTGGCCTGCGGGTCCTTCATGACGACGGCAGAGACGCTGGCCCTGACCCGCGCCATGGCGGCGGCGGGCGAAGCGCTGCACTGGCCAGACGCGCCGCTGGTGGTGGACAAGCATTGTATCGGCGGCATTCCGGGCAACCGCACCTCCATGATCGTGGTGCCCATCGTGGCGGCCCATGGCCTGCCCATGCCCAAGACATCATCGCGCGCCATCACGTCGCCCGCCGGTACCGCCGATACGATGGAGGTGCTGGCCAATGTCGAGGTCGATCTGGACCGCATGCGGGAGATCGTGGCAGAGGCCAAGGGCTGTCTGGTCTGGGGCGGGCATGTGAAATTGTCGCCCGCCGATGACGTCCTGATCTCCGTCGAACGGCCATTGAACCTCGACACGCGCGAACAGATGGTCGCCTCCATCCTGTCCAAGAAGAAGGCGGCGGGGTCCACGCATCTGGTCATCGACATGCCCGTCGGACCCAGCGCCAAGGTGCGCAGTGCCGAGGATGCGGCGCGTCTGCGCAAGCTGTTCGAATATGTGGGCGACGCCATCGGCCTGACCCTGCGTGTCACCATCAGTGACGGGTCGCAGCCCGTGGGCCGGGGCATCGGCCCCGTGCTGGAGGCGCGCGACGTCATGGCCGTGCTGGAAAACCAGCCGGACGCGCCGCCCGACCTGCGCGAACGTTCCCTGGCACTGGCGGGCCGTATCCTGGAATTCGACCCGACCTTGCGCGGCGGTGCCGGGATGGCGCGGGCGCAGGAGTTGTTGGACAGCGGGGCGGCGCTGCGCCAGATGCACCGGATCATGGAACTGCAAGGCAAGCCGCCGCGTGTCGCCCGGCTGGGCACCCTGTCGCGGGAGGTTGTGGCCGATCATGACGGGCGGGTGATCAGCATCGATTGCTACCGCATCGCCCGCATTGCGCGGCTGGCCGGCGCACCCTTTGATCCCGGTGCCGGTATCGACCTTCTGAAGAAGGTGGGCGATGGGGTACAGGCGGGCGAACCGCTCTACCGTATCCATGCCGAGCGCGAGGTGGAGTTCCGCTTTGCCTGCGGTCTGGCGGCGGAAGCGTCGGGATACGCCATCAACGGTAACGGGAAGGACTGCATCTGATGAGCATGAACCCCACCATCACCTTTCACGGGGCCGCCGGCGGTGTCACCGGCTCCTGCTTCCTGGTCCGCCATGCCGGCGGGGCGCTGCTGGTCGATTGCGGCATGTTCCAGGGGTCCAAGAGTGTCCAGGAACTGAATTACCGCGACTTTCCGTTTGATGTGACGGAGCCGTCGGTCCTGCTGCTGACCCATGCCCATATCGACCATAGCGGCCTGATCCCCAAACTGTACCGGCATGGGTTTGGCGGACGGATCATCACCACCCATGGCACCGCCGACCTTCTGACCTTCATGCTGCCCGACAGCGGCTTTATTCAGGAAAGCGAGGTGCGCCGCCTGAACCGCCGAAACCGGCAGCGCGGGGGTAAGGAGGTGGAACCGATTTATACCCAGGCCGACGCGCAACGCGTGCTGTCCCGCATCCATCCCGTGGACCGCGATGTCTGGATCGATATCGAACCGGGTGTGCGTGCCCGGTTCTGGGATGCGGGCCATATCTTGGGATCATCCTCGATCGAGCTGGAACTGCCCGGCGAGGATGGCCCCCTGCGCATCCTGTTCTCCGGTGATCTGGGTCCCGGTGACAAGCCGTTCCACCCCGATCCGCACGGGCCGCAACGGCCAGACTGGCTGGTGGTGGAATCGACATATGGCGGGCGGGACCGGCCCCTGGTGACGGCGGATGAACGGCGTGCGGTGCTGGGGGCAGAGTTGAAGGCGGCGTTGGCGCGGGGCGGGCCGGTCCTGATCCCGGCCTTTGCCGTGGAGCGCACGCAGGAACTGCTCTATGACCTGGACCGGCTGTTCGATGAGGGGGCGCTACCGCCCGTCAATGTCTTCCTGGACAGTCCGCTGGCCATCCATGTCACCCAGGTCTTCGACCGCCATCTGCCCGGCATCAACCAGGCCGGCACACCCCCACCCTTCACCCGCCGCAACCTGCACCTGACAGAGGATGCGGAGGCCAGCAAGCGCCTGAACCGCGTCAATGGCGATGCCATCATCATCGCCGCAAGCGGCATGTGCGAGGCCGGGCGCATCCGCCACCACCTGAAGAACAATCTCTGGCGGCAATCGGCCACGGTGCTGCTGGTGGGATATCAGGCACCGGCCACCATGGGCCGTCTGTTGCAGGAAGGGGTCAAACGCGTGCGTATCCATGGGGAGGAGGTGGAGGTCCGCGCACAGATCCGCACGCTGGACACCTATTCCGGCCATGCCGACCGTTCCCACCTGCTGCGCTGGACGCTGGACCGGCTGCCGGTATCGGGCGGTATCTTTGTCGTGCATGGGGAGGAGCAGGAGCGCCAGACAATGAAAGGTGGGCTGACGGAGGCGGGGATCGACGGGGGCAAGATCCATATCCCCGCCCTGGACAGCCAATGGACCCTGACGGGCCTGGGCGCGCGGGAGGTGAAGGCCACAACGGCCCCGCGCGCCGTCACCGTGGCCAAGGACTGGCACAATGATTACGCCGCCACCATGCTGGCCCTGTCGGAAAAGGTGCGGGGCGAGAAGGATGACGCCGCCCGCGCAGCCCTTCTGGCCAAGGTACGGGCGGCCCTAGGCATGGGGTAACAGGTTGCATCCCCTGCCCCGGCTGGTCCATGGTGCGCCAAGGATAAAGGGCGGGGACCACGGGCGGCATGCGGGAAAAGGACCTGATCGAGCTGGCGGCGGTCGGTATCGAACAACTCGATGACCAGTACGTACAGCGGGGGGCGGCCTATTTCCGCAATGGCCGCGTGAGCGGGGTGGAGCTGGAACCCGAGCTGGAGTCCATCTACGGGCAGGTGCAGGGATCGGAGGCGGACCCCTACGATGTCTGTATCACCTTCAGCCGGAATCGTTTTGGGTACAGGCTGGAAAGCGATTGCACCTGCCCCGTCGGCCATGACTGCAAGCATGTCGCCGCCGTCCTTTACGCCGTGCGCGACCAGCAGGGGCACAAGGCAGCGGCGGGACAGCCGTCGCTTTCGCTAAAGCCCGCCATCCCGCCGACCGATCAACGCAATCTGGATGCCTGGATATCCAGCCTGATCGGGCTGCGCGACGGGCCGAAAGCGTCCGGGACGGCGGCAAAGTCCGACCATGTCCGCTATCTGCTGGCCCTCTCCAGGGATGGACAGCAACCGCCCACCCTGACGCCGCATCTGTCGCGCCTGACGCAGAAGGGCGTGCCGGGCAAGGGCCGCACGCTGGCCTTCTTCGGGCTGCAATCACCCACGGCGGCGGGTGCGACGGAGGAGGACAGGCGGCTGGCCCATATGTTCGGCACCGTCATGGGGGTTGATAACAACCTGCCGGATGATGATGGATTGCTGGCCGAACTGCTGCCACGTTTCCTGGCGACGGAGCGGCTGCATTTCCTGTCGTTCGACACCCCACCCCTGCGACTGGGGCCGACACGGGCCGCCAGCATCGACTGGGCGCTGGACGCACATGGGCGGCAGGTGCCCGTGACACGGCCAAAGGGTGGGGGTGAGGCGCTGGGTCCTGCGGCGGCGGCGCTCTGGTATCTGGACACCGATCAATGGCTGCTGGGTCCGCTGGAGCTTCCCGCTGCACGACCCCTCATGCTGCAATTGCTGCGCGCGCCGCCGCTGGACCCCATGGCCGCCACGAAGGTGGCGCGGCAATTGCCGGCCCTGTTGCCGCCGACCGCCCTGGCCGGTGGTGCGGTAGCCCTGCCGCAATCGACCGCCACTGTGGCGGGTGATGACAGCCCGCCCCTGGTCCGTCTGGTCCTGGCCACCCATCAGCCCACGGTGCAGGCCAGCCGCTGGCAACCCGTGATGGAACCGACAGACCGGGCCTATCTGACCTTCGATTATGGCGGCACCATCGTGACCGACCAGAGCGGGCCGGACGAGTTCCGGCAGGTGCATGGGGCCAAGGTCACCATCCGCCAGCGCCGCCGCGATGTGGAACGGCTGGCGCGGCAGCGGCTGGCCGATGCCAACCTGCTGCCCGCCTATGCCCTGTCGGGATCGTTCGGGGGCAAGAAGGCCCCACCCGTGCCGCCAGGCACCGCCTTCACCCTGCATGGCCCGCCCGAGGCGGCGTGGCTGACCTTCCTGGACCGGGTGGTGCCGGGCCTGCGCGCCGATGGCTGGCAGGTGGAGATCAGCCCGGATTTCCGCTGGCACCTGACCCGGATCGAGGAATGGGAAGGGGCGGTGGAGGCGGCGGGCGGCGGCTGGTTCGACCTGGATCTGGGCATCCGTATCGATGGGCGGCGCGTGCCGTTGCTGCCGCTGCTGCTGGCCGTGCTGAAACGGTTGGGCAAGAATGGCGATCCGCAAGCGCTGCTGGCCGCAGATCCTGACGCCATGCTCTATGCCCCACTGCCCGGCGGCGGGCATGTGGCCCTGCCGGTGGCGCGGGTCGCACCGCTGACAAAGGTGCTGCTGGACCTGTTCGAGGGGGCGGGCGGGCTGGACGGGGCCGGGCGCGTGCGGATCGACCTGGGGCGGGCGGCCCTGCTGGACGGCATGCGCGGCATGCCCGACCTGCTGCGCCCCGGACAACGGGACAAGCTGCGCCGGCTTTTGGAACCGGCGGCGGAGGTGGCGGAGCCGGCGGGCCTGTCCACCACGCTGCGCCCCTATCAGCGCCAGGGGCTGGGCTGGCTGCTGGCCCTGGCAGAGGCGGGGGCCGGCGGCATCCTGGCCGACGATATGGGCCTGGGCAAGACGTTGCAGGTCATCGCCTTCATCCTGGCCCTGAAACAACAGGGAAGGCTGCTGCGCCCCGCCCTGGTGGTGGCGCCGACCAGTGTGGCGCCCAACTGGCCGCGTGAGGCGGCGCGGCACGCACCGGGCCTGACGGTACATCTGCATCACGGGCCGGACCGGGCCGATGGCTGGGCGGCGGCGCAGAAGGCGGATATCGTCGTCACCTCCTACCCGCTGCTGCACCGCGACCATGATCTCCTGAAGCAGAAACCCTGGTCCGTCCTGATCCTGGACGAGGCGCAAATGGTGAAGAACCAGGCGGGCAAGCTGGCGGCGCTGGTCCGCGACCTGCCCGCCGAACACCGGCTGTGCGTCACGGGCACGCCGCTGGAAAACCATCTGGGCGAGTTGTGGACGCAGATGGATTTTGCCATGCCGGGCCTGCTGTCCGACAGCCGCAGCTTCACCCGCCTGTTCCGCAGCCCCATCGAGAAGCGCGGCGACGGGGAGCGTCAGCAGCTTCTGACGGGCCGGTTGCGCCCCTTCATCCTGCGCCGGAACAAGGCGGAGGTGGCGGCCGACCTGCCACCCAAAACGGAGATCGTTGAGCGCATCACCCTGCCCGATGATCAGCGCGACCTGTATGAGACGCTGCGTCTGGCCATGGATGCCAAGGTGCGCAAGGCCATTGCCGATATGGGCCTGGGCCGCTCACATATCCTGATCCTGGAAGCGCTGCTGCGCCTGCGTCAGGCCTGCTGTGATCCCGCCCTGCTGCCCGCCACGGCACTGACCAAGGCGGTGTCCAGCGCCAAGCGTGCGCATCTGATGCAGATGCTGCCCGAACTGGTGCAGGAGGGGCGGCGCATCCTGCTATTCTCGCAATTCACCTCCATGCTGGACCTGATCCGCGCCGATCTGGACGCAGCAGGCCTGCGCCATGTAAGCCTGACCGGCGACACCAAGGACCGCACCACGCCCGTGGACCGGTTCCAGGCGGGCGAGGCGGATGTCTTCCTGATCAGCCTGAAGGCCGGCGGTACGGGCCTGACCCTGACAGCGGCGGATACCGTGATCCATTACGATCCCTGGTGGAACCCCGCCGTGGAGGACCAGGCCACTGACCGCGCCCACCGCATCGGCCAGGACAAGCCCGTCTTCGTCTATCGCCTGGTCGCCGATGGCACGGTCGAAGACCGCATGCTGGACCTGCAAGCCCGCAAACGCCAGCTTGCCGAAGCATTGCACGATGGCGGCGGCGACAGTCCGGGGGCGCTGACCGAGGATGATATCGAACGGCTGTTCGCACCGATCACGGAGCTGGCAAAGGGGTGAGCTACAGCAGCGCACTGCCCAGCGTATAAAGCCCCAGCGCGCCCAGGATCAGGCCGGTGCCGATATTGATCCAGTGGACGGTCCGGCCCGTGACGCGGCTGCGCAGCAGGGTGACGCCGCCGCACAGGAACATCCACCACAGCAGGGAACCAACGAAGATACCCGCCACCAGCGTGCCATCCTCCACCGGTCCCCTGGTATTGCTGAAGCCCACGACCAGCGTGCTCATCCCCAAAATGGTGACGGGGTTGGTGGCGGTCAGGAACAGGCCGGAGAAGACCGCCGCCGGCAGATTGCCGGCCACGGGTTCAGCGGCCAGGGGCTTGGGTTCACGTGTCAGACTGTGACCCGCGACGACCAGCAGGAACAGGCCACCCACCACCTGCAGCAATGGCATATTCTGGGTGATCACATTCAAAATGGCGGTGATGCCGAAGGCGGCGATGCCGCTGAAAAACGCGTCGGCCAGGGCCGCGCCCAGGCCGGTGGCCAGACCCGTGGCCAGCCCGCGTTCCAGCGAGCGGCGGATACAGAGCAGGCCGATGGGGCCCACCGGTGCGGCGATGATCACGCCCAGCACCACACCGCGCCAGAAAATCCCGATATCGTCCAGCAAATCCAGTACCTTCCAGCGTGAACCCGTTGGCGCGGGCGCCGACATCCGTTTAGGATGGCGTCATCATGCCCGACCGCGCCCCCTCCCCCCTCGACCTGCTTGACGATATCGGCCTGCATCTGCTGCGTGAATTGCAGCGCGATGCGCGGCTTTCCTTCGCCGATCTGGCCCGACAGGTCGGGCTGACACCCCCCGCCGTCGCCGAGCGCGTGCGCCGGATGGAAGCCATGGGCCTGATACAGGGCTACCGGGCCGAGGTCAACCGCGCCGCCCTGGGCCTGAAACTGACCGCCTTCATCCGTCTGCGCACCCACCCTGGCCGCGACGGCGACCTGGAACGGTTCGCCGCCGAACAGCGCGAGGTTCTGGAATGCCATGAGGTGGCGGGGGAGGAAAGCTATCTGCTGAAGGTGGCGGCCACCGATGTGCAGCATCTGGACCGGCTGCTGACCACCATTTCCGGGTTTGGTGCCACCCATTCCACCATGGTCCTGACCACCAAGATAGCGTCCCGCGTGCTGGAGCCGTTTGCATGAGTAATGTTGCCGCCGCCGCCACGCCCGGTGCCATCCGCCGCGCCACCCTGGTGGGGGGCACCGCCATCCTGATGTGGTCGACGCTTGCCCTGCTGACGGCCCTGGCAGGGCCGGTGCCGCCCTTCCTGCTGGTCGCCCTGTCCTTCGGCCTGGGCGGGCTGGTCAGCCTTGGCATCATCGCGGCGACGGGCCGGCCCCTGCTGGCCGTGGTGCGGCAACCGCTGCCGGTCTGGCTGCTGGGGATCGGGGGGCTGTTCGGCTACCATTTCCTGTATTTCCTGGCCCTGCAGACGGCACCGGCGGCGGAAGCCAACCTGATCAATTATCTGTGGCCGTTGCTGATCGTGCTGTTTGCCGGCCTGCTACCGGGGGAAAAGCTGGGCCGGGCGCAGCTGGCGGGAACGGCAGCAGGGCTGGCGGGGACCCTGCTGCTGGTCACGGGCGGCAAGGGTGTGGCGATCGAGGCGGATTATCTGCCCGGATATCTGGCCGCACTGGCCGCGTCCGTGACCTGGGCCGGCTATTCGGTGCTGTCGCGGCGGTTCGGGTCGGTCCCGACGGAGATCGTGGCCTTCTTCTGTCTGGCCACAGCGCTGCTGGCCGTGCCCTGCCATCTGCTGTTTGAGCAGACGGTGTGGCCGCAAGGCGTCTGGGGCTGGTCCATCATTGCCGCCATGGGCATCGGCCCCGTTGGACTGGCCTTCTTCGTCTGGGATCACGGGGTGAAGCGCGGGGATATCCAGACCCTGGGGGCGCTGTCCTACACCACGCCGTTGCTGTCGACCGGCCTGCTGATCGCGGCGGGACGGGCGGGGTTTACCTGGCCCGTGGTGGGGGCCTGCCTGCTGATCGTCGGTGGGGCAGTGGTGGCCAGCCGGGGGTTGGGGAAGTGAGTTTGCGGGGGGTGTTGCTCCCTCACCCTCCCAAACGCTGACGCGTTCGGGCCCCTCCCTCTCCCGCCAAGCGGGCGAGGGGCTTAAATTTCACCCCTCGCCCGCGAACGTGGGAGAGGGAGGGGCCCAAGCCTGAAGGCTTGGGAGGGTGAGGGAACCACGAACACAATATCCCCCCCCC
>NZ_JBQVOH010000010.1:0-194980 GCF_052437035.1 Niveispirillum sp. | reverse complement strand
CAGCAGCAAGCTGGCAGCTATCAGGCGAACCGACTACAATGCACTGCAACCCAGTCGCACTTCAGCGTGAATCCGCCAAAGTCGCCGCCCCCTTATGACAGCCACATCCTCAGCGCCTCGTTGAAAGCAGCGGGTTCTTCTGCGGGTGCCATGTGGCCGGCCTGCTCGATAATCGACAAACGCGAACCCGTAATCGCCGCTGCGATGTCCTGATGCTGATCAACCGGTGACCAGCGGTCGTCACGACCGACGATCACGGCGGTGGGACTGGTGATTGTGGACAATACCGGTGCCGCATCGGGACGGTTCAGCAGGGCGTTGATCTGGGCCTCATAGATGGCCACGCCGGCATCGACGCACATGGCCCGCAAGCTGGTGTAGAGTTCCAAGTCATCGGCATGGGCCGGCCCGATCATCGGCGGCAGCCACTGATCAATCATCGCCCCCGCCCCGGCACTACGGCCCAGGTGACGCAGGGCAAAGCGCTTTTCGGCCTCTCCGGGGCGGACCGGATGCACGCCTGTATCGGCCAGGGCCAGGCGTGCCACCCGTTCCGGTGCGCGCCGGTAAAGTTCCAATGCCACCCGCGCGCCCATTGAATGGCCCAACAGCGCACACCGTGCAGGCATGCGGGCCAGGACATAGTCAACCATGGCCGCAATAGTGTCGGCCCCGCCATAAAAGCCGTCGATGCATTGTCCTTCGAAGGCACGGATCTGATGGCCGAACATCCGGCTGTCGCACATCAATCCGGGCAGGATGACCAACGGCGCGTCACAGGCGGCAGGGGCAGACATTGGCAATCCTTTGCGGGTTTACACCGTCAGTAATGACACACCAGAACCGCCCGCCGCCAATCGCTTTTGCCCCTCGCCGATAAGCTTTGGCTAACCGTCACCAATCCGTTCTTTTACCAATCGCACAGCTTGCCAAGCGCTGATGTCGGCAAAGCCGGCCCGAAGGTCCAGCTTTTGGGCCGTTCCTCAGGTTTCAAATTCATCTGTGCCCAATCAGTAAGGCGGGTTCGCAGGCTTTCGGCGTCCATGGCGCTCGCCGGTACGATAAAGGCCTTCAGGCGCAGACCGTCGCTGATCGTCATGGGCCGCACGGCCGCCCCGGTCACATCGGGATGCTGACGCAGGCGGGCTGCCACCTGTTCAGGAAAAACATTGACGCCCCCCACCTGTACCGCGCTATCGCGACGGCCCCGCAGGCGGAACTGTCCGTTTCCCGATAGCGTCACCCGGTCAAGCAGGTCTTGCCCCTGCCCTTGCCAATCCCGGTCAAGCCGGCTGCCGTCCGCCGACAGGGACAATCCCTCCAGTAGAGTGAACGGCTCATCGGGGCCGCAGCGCCAGCCGATGCCCGCCGTCTCACTGGAGCCGTAGATCTCTGTCAGCGACAGGCCCCGTCCGATCAGTTCCGCGAAAAGGTCGGGCGCAAGCGGCCCGGTGGAACATAGTCCGGCCCGGCCCGTCAGGTCGGCGGGGCCGGTGCGTGCGATCAAGGCCCATTGTTCGGGCACCGCCACCAGCAGGTCACCCGCTTCCATCTCCGCCGCCACCCGGCCCGGCATGCGCCCGCGCGCTTCCACGAAGGATATGTCCAGAAAACGGGGCAGCAGAATGGTGAACAGAAAGCCGTATATATGATGGCACGGCACCATCCCGATCAACCGCCGCACCGGCCCCAGGTGCCGTGCCTGCGCCCGGATTTCGGCCTCAAGCCCGGCCAGCGTGTGACGGCAGGGCTTTGGCGTGCCCGTGCTGCCGGACGTGTGAAAGGTCAGCTCCGCATCGAAGACCGACAGGCCACGGGCCGCGATCTGCGTCCAGTCGCCCAGACGGCGATGCATCAGCAGATAATCCTCAATCCCCGACCGGTGGAGGTGCAGCGCCTCCGTCAGACCGGTGGCCACCGTCACCAGTTCCAGGCTGTCCATGCCAAGGCCACCGTGACCGAGTTCCATATCCTGCTGCCAGCTGGCGGGCGGCGGCAGGCGCTCGCCAGGGCGAAGGCGGGCAAGATCACCTGCGACCTTATCGGCGATGAAGCGCGACAGGCTGTCCGCAGCCTGCCACCAGGGGGCGGTTTCCGCATCGGTGCGCGGTGTCGCAGGCGTCGATGTCATGGAAACCACTCCCGGTGGAAGACGGCTCAGAGCCGCTTCACGAAGACCCAGTAGCTGTCGCCGACCAGGGCCTTCTTCATGTGCACCTTCACCTTGGTGGGCTTCATATTATAGTCGAACGTGTATTCGATCATGGTGTTCAGATTGCCGGACTTTACGCCGGCATCAAAGGCACCCTTGAAGGCGGCGGTATTGGTGCAGGGGGCCACTTCTGTAAAAAAGCTCTTGCCGATCACGGCCTTGGGGTCGCGCCCGGTGATGGCCCCTTCAGCTGCATTATACTGAAGGATGCGGCCTTCCGAATCCAACTGCACAGCGCCGAAGGCCAAGCCATCGATCTCTGTGGACGACATTTTCGACATGACATTCTCAATGTCAGCCTTGCCGAACTCGACGAGTTGGAAATCATTCAACATGGTTTCTGTCCTGTCCGATCATTGCCTGCCTGGAAAATCAGGCGTGCTGATAACTGGCTCAGGACAGCTACCCTTCAATGGGCATAGGCATTATGGCCTATCCAATTACAGCCGGGCGGCGTGCCAGCGCAGATGGTCTTCCATGAAGCTCGAGATGAAATAGTAGGAATGGTCGTAGCCTTCCTGCAGGCGCAGGGTCAGGGCAATCCCGGCCTTGGCGCAAGCATCGGCCAGCAGTTGCGGGCGCAGCTGGTTTTCCAGGAAACCGTCCGCCGTTCCCTGATCAACCAGGATTTCCGGCACCCGCGCCCCACCCTCGATCAGCGCCACTGCATCGTGCCTGCGCCAGGACGCTTGGTCGCCGCCCAGATAGGCCGGAAAGGCCTTCTGCCCCCACGGCACCTGCGCCGTTGCCACGATGGGCGCGAAGGCGGAAACCGATTTGAACCGGCCCGGATGACGCAGGGCCACGGTCAGCGCACCGTGCCCGCCCATGGAATGACCGGTGATACCCTGCCGGTCCATGTCGGCGGGGAAATGTTCCGCCACCAGGGCTGGCAGCTCCGCCGTCACGTAGGTCCACATCCTGAAATGCGGCGCCCAGGGGGCCTCCGTCGCATCAACATAGAAGCCCGCCCCCTGGCCTAAATCCCAGCCGGTATCGTCGGCCACGCCCTCGCCACGCGGGCTGGTATCGGGACAGACGATGATCAGGCCCAGTTCCGCCGCCCAGCGCCGGAACTCCCCCTTTTCCGTCACATTGGCATGGGTGCAGGTCAAGCCCGACAGGTACCAGACGACAGGGCATTTGGCCCCGCCAACCGCCTGTGGCGGGGTGAAGACGCTGAACAGCATTTGCGTGCCGGTGGCGGTGGAGGTGTGGCGATACACACCCTGTACACCGCCATGGGACCGGGTGGTGGAGACGGTTTCAAGGGTCATGATGGGGCGCCGATATTGAGGGAACGGGCTTACCCTCACCCTCCCAAGCCTTCCGGCTTGGGCCCCTCCCTCTCCCACCTTCGTGGGCGAGGGGTGAAGATTTAGCCCCTCGCCCGCTTGGCGGGAGAGGGAGGGGCCCGCCCGCGTCAGCGGGTGGGAGGGTGAGGGAACAACGACAAGAATTAATAAACCACAACGCTGCGGATGCTCTCCCCCGCATGCATCAGGTCAAAGCCCTTATTGATCTCTTCCAGGGTCAGGACATGGGTGATCATCGGGTCGATCTCGATCTTGCCCTGCATGTACCAGTCAACGATCTTCGGCACATCGGTGCGGCCACGCGCACCGCCAAAGGCCGACCCCTTCCAGACGCGGCCCGTGACCAGCTGGAACGGACGGGTCGAAATCTCCTTGCCGGCCTCCGCAACACCGATCACCACCGACACGCCCCAGCCGCGATGACAGGCCTCCAGCGCCTGACGCATCACAATGGTATTGCCGGTGCAGTCGAACGTGTAGTCGGCACCACCCTCGGTCAATGCCACCAGATGCTGGACGATATCGCCCTCGATCTTCTGCGGGTTCACGAAATGGGTCATGCCGAAGCGCTGGCCCCATTCGGCCTTGCGGTCATTGATATCGACGCCGATGATCTTGTCGGCACCCACCATGCGGGCCGCCTGGATGACATTCAGGCCGATACCACCCAGGCCGAACACCACGACATTGGAACCCGGCTCCACCTTGGCCGTGTTGGTCACGGCACCCACGCCCGTGGTCACGCCGCAGCCGATATAGCAGGAGGACTGGAACGGCGCGTCCTCCCGGATCTTGGCGACCGCGATTTCCGGCAGGACCGTGAAGTTGGAGAAGGTGGAGCAACCCATATAGTGATAGATGGGCTGGCCCTTATAGCTGAACCGCGTGGTGCCGTCGGGCATCAACCCCTTGCCCTGGGTGGCGCGGATGGCGGTGCACAGGTTGGTCTTGCGCGACAGACAGCTTTTGCACTGCCGGCATTCCGGGGTGTAGAGCGGGATGACATGGTCACCCGGCTTCAGGCTGGTGACCCCTGCCCCCACTTCGCGCACGATCCCGGCCCCTTCATGGCCCAGGATGGAGGGGAAGATGCCTTCGCTATCGAACCCGTCCAGCGTATAGGCATCGGTGTGGCAGATGCCCGTCGCCATGATCTCGATCAACACCTCGCCCGGCTTCGGCCCTTCCAGGTCCAGTTCGACGATTTCCAGCGGCTTCTTGGCCTCGAAAGCGACGGCGGCGCGGGTCTTCATGGCGGTCTTATCCGGTCAGGGGTCGTGAAAGGGTTCGCCCGGCGAGGGTCGCACGGACAGGTCGGGGGCGACAATAGCTTGAAAGCTCTGGCAACGATCATGCATTTTGGCAAATGATTATTGCTGTGTGGGAACAATCATGGGCTCCTGGGACGGGATCGACAGTTTCATCGCTGTCTGTGAGACGGAAAGCTTCTCCGGCGCCGCAGCCCGTCTGGGCGTCTCAACCTCCCATGTCAGCCGGGAGGTGGCGCGACTGGAGGATCGGCTGCAGGTCCGCCTGCTTTACCGCACCACGCGGCGGGTCAGCGTCACCGATGCCGGGCGCACCTTTCTGGAACGCTGCCGCCGGCTGGTGGAGGAACGGGAGGAGGCGTTCGCCACCGTCAGCGAAAGCGACGGTGCCCCGCGTGGCCATCTGCGCCTCACCTGCTCCATCGCCTATGGCGAACGCTTCATCGTGCCCCTGGTCAACCGCTTCCTGCTGACCCATCCGCAGCTGTCGGTCAGTATCGATCTGACCAACCGGCTGACCGATCTGGTAGGTGAAGGGTTCGATCTGGCTGTGCGGACTGGCACCAGCCTGGATGACAGCCGCCTGATCGCCGTGCGTCTGGCATCACGCCGCCGCTATCTCTGTGCCGCACCCGCCTATCTGGAACGGCATGGCGCACCGGCCAGCCTGGATGATCTGACCCGACACCAGTGCCTGATGGGCACCGCCGATCTCTGGCATTTCGAGGATCAGGGCCGGCAGGTCTCCTTCCGGCCTGTCGGCAGCTGGCGATGCAACAGCGGCTTTGCCGTGCTGGACGCCGCACGCCAGGGGCTGGGTCTGTGCCAACTGCCGGATTTCTATGTGGAAACGGAGCTGGCAGCCGGAACATTGGTCAGCCTTCTGGACCATCACCGCCCGCCGGACGAGGGGATCTGGGCGGTTTATCCCCATCGCCGCCACCTGTCGCCCAAGGTTTCGTTGCTGGTGGATTACCTGAAATCCCATGTCGGTCGGCTGTGACATCTACAGGGAAGATCACCCAAAACTCAGCCATTCTTGATAAAACATGGTCTAATATAATAGTAGAAACAGAGTCCTAGGACCATCGGCAGGATTGACGGAAAAGTCCGGTCGCTGATGATGGCACGTCTTATCCCCATTTTCCGCGGGAAACCCGACTTGACCGGCACCATGCAGCATCTGACCGCCGATAGTCTGGCGGGGGAACGGCACCTGCGCGTGCTGATCGAAAGCGTGCATGACTACGCCATTTATATGGTGGACCCCAACGGCATCGTGGTCAGTTGGAATGGTGGAGCGCAGCGCTTCAAGGGTTACCGCGCCAGTGAAATCATCGGTCAGCATTTCTCCCGCTTCTTCCGGGCGGAGGATGTGCGTGACGGGCTTCCCGCCCGCGTGCTCGCCACCGCGCTGGTCGAGGGCCGGTTCGAGGCTGAGGGCTGGCGCGTGCGCAAGGATGGCGGCCATTTCTGGGCCAGCGTGGTGGTCGAACCGGTGCGTGACGATGACGGGACCCTGATCGGTTTCGCCAAGGTCACCCGCGATATCACCGAACGCCGTCAGGCGCAGCAGGCGTTGGAGGAAGCGCGCGAGGCCCTGTTCCAGGCACAGAAGCTGGAAACCGTGGGTCGGCTGACCGGCAGTGTGGCGCATGATTTCAACAATCTTCTGCAGGTGATCGGCAACAGCCTGGAACTGGTTTCCGCCCGCCTGCCCCCGGACCTGCCGGATGTGCAGCGCCATATGGCGACGGCGCTGTCGGCGCTGGAAACCGCTGGGGCCGTCACACAGCGGCTTCTGGCCTTTGCCCGGCGTCAGCCATTGCAGCCCGAAGCGGTCGATCTGAACGCCCTTGCCCGTGGCATGGCCGAACTGGTCCGCCGGTCGGTGGGGGAGGATGTACTGCTGCGCCTTGATCTGACAGAGGATATCTGTTCCGCCTGGGCCGACCCGCATCAGGTGGAAAGCGGTATCCTCAACCTCGCCGTCAATGCCCGCGATGCCATGCCCGACGGCGGCACCCTGACCATCGCCACCCGCATGCGCCATATCGACCGCGCTGCCGCCGCCGCGAACGAGGTAGAGGATGGCGATTATGCCACCCTCTCCGTGGCCGATACCGGTATCGGCATGTCAGCGGAGGTGCTGACCCGCGCCGTCGAACCCTTCTTCACCACTAAGCCGGTCGGCCATGGCACCGGCCTGGGCTTGTCGCAACTATATGGGTTTGCGCGGCAATCGGGTGGCTTCCTGACCCTGGACAGCCGGGAGGGACGGGGAACGAAGGTAACGCTGCACCTGCCCTGCCACATCTTTTCCGCTGCCGAACCGGCGGGGGAGCAAGGTCCGGCAGTGCCGCCCGAAACCCCGTCATCGATCTACCGCCTGCTGCTGGTGGAGGATGAGGTGCTGATCCGCCTTGTCCTGGCCGAGGCGCTGGAGGAACAGGGGCTTGTGGTGCATCAGGCGGGCAATGCCGATGCGGCCTTGGACATCCTGTCGGACCATCCGGACATTCAGTTCCTGGTCACCGATGTCGGCCTGCCCGGCACCAATGGACGGCAATTGGCGGAGTTGGCGCTGGGCCGCTGGCCGGGGCTGAAAGTATTGTTCCTGACCGGCTATATCGACCGGGCCGACACCTCCCGTCTGCCCCCCGGCACCCAGATGCTGACAAAGCCGACCAGCATTGATGCGCTGCTGGCCAAGCTGCGGCAGATGGCGACGGGCTGATCTGCGTTACGCCGGCATATCCTGCGAAACGCCGTCAATTACCCTGCATATCGACAGATCGCCGCCTTCCGATCGGCGGCGGCGGGCGGCACCATTCCCCGTAAATACCTTTCGGGAAATGGGGAGCAAAATGAAGAACATCCTGCTGCTGGGCGCCGGCAAGATCGGCATCGCCATCACCCTGCTGCTGCGCCGCAGCGGCGATTACACCGTCACCGTCGCGGACCACAGCGCCGATGCCCTGAAGCGGTTCACAGACCTGGGCGTGGACACGGTGCAACTGGACATCAATGACGGTGCCGCCCTGCGCAAGACCATGGCCGGCAAGTACGCGGTGCTGAACGCCCTGCCCTTCCACACCACCTCCACCGTCGCCTACGGCGCCTATGATGCCGGCATCCATTATTTCGACCTGACCGAGGATGTGGCCAGCACGCGCGTGGTGAAGGAAGTGGCTGCCAAGGCTGGCAGCGCCTTTATCCCGCAATGCGGGCTGGCCCCTGGTTTCGTGTCCATCGCCGCCCATGGTCTGGCCGCCGGCTTTGACAGCTTGCGCGATGTGCAGCTGCGCGTCGGCGCCCTGCCCCGCTATCCCACCAACGCCCTGAAATACAATCTGACCTGGTCCACCGACGGCCTGATCAACGAATATCTGAACCCGTGCGAGGCGGTGCAGGACGGCAAGAATGTCGAGCTGCCGCCCCTGGAAGACCTGGAAGAATTCGTTCTGGAAGGTGTCGCCTATGAGGCGTTCAATACCTCGGGCGGCCTGGGCTCGCTGACCGAGACGCTGGCCGGCAAGGTGGAGAACCTGACCTACAAGTCCGTCCGTTATCCCGGTCACTGCGCCATCATCAAGCTGCTGGTCGAAGACCTGCGTCTGGCCCGCCGCCGCGACCTGTTGAAGGAAGTGCTGGAAGAAGCCCTGCCCATCACCATGCAGGATGTGGTCCTGGTCTTCTGCACCGTCAGCGGCAAGCGCCATGGCCGCCTGGAACAGGAAAGCATCGTCCGCCACATTCATGGTGAAGAGGTCGAAGGCCAGTTCCTGTCGGCCATCCAGATGAGCACGGCTGCCGGCATCTGCGCCATGCTGGACCTGCAGGCAACCGGCCACTTGCCCTCCAAAGGCTTCGTCCGCCAGGAGCAGATGCCGCTGGACCTGTTCCTTTCCAACCGTTTCGGAAAGGTTTATGCGTGAGGCGAACCGGGGACGGGTGCCACGCCGTTCCCATTTCCATAAAGCATAATCAAGCAGCATCCATTCCATACCGGAGTTCCGCCCCATGTCCGCAACCGCCGCCCTTCTGGACCGCCTGGGCATCGCCCATCTCGTCGCCGACGGGGATATCGTCTCCCGCTCCCCCATTGATGGCGCCCGTCTGGGGGCCGTTAAGGCGCACAGCGGCGCCGAGGTGGATGCCGCCTTGGCCCGGTCCGCCAACGCGTTCAAGTCCTGGCGCACCGTCCCCGCCCCCCGCCGGGGGGAGCTGATCCGCCTGTTCGGTGAGGTGCTGCGCGAACATAAGGCCGACCTGGGGGCGCTGGTCACGCTGGAAGCCGGTAAGATCGTCCAGGAAGGCCTGGGCGAGGTGCAGGAGATGATCGATATCTGCGACTTCGCCGTGGGTCTGTCGCGGCAGTTGCACGGTTTGACCATCGCGTCCGAACGTCCCCGCCACCGCATGGTGGAAACCTGGCAGCCGCTGGGCCCCGTCGCCATCATCACCGCCTTCAACTTCCCCGTCGCCGTCTGGGCCTGGAACGCCGCCCTGGCATTGGTCTGCGGCGACCCGGTGATCTGGAAGCCGTCGGAAAAGACGCCGCTGACGGCACTGGCCACCCAGGCCCTGTTCGAAAAGGCCCTGGCCCGTTTCGGCGACGCGCCGTCCGGCCTTTCGCAGCTGCTGTTCGGCCTGCGTGAGGTTGGCGAACAGATTGCGGCCGACACCCGCGTGCCACTGGTCAGCGCCACCGGCTCCACCCGTATGGGCCGCGAAGTGGCCCCGGTGGTCGCCAAGCGCTTTGGCCGTTCCATCCTGGAACTGGGCGGCAACAATGCCATGATCGTTACGCCGTCGGCCGACCTGAAACTGGCCGTGCGCGCCATCCTGTTCGCCGCCGTGGGTACGGCCGGTCAGCGCTGCACCACGTTGCGCCGCCTGATCGTCCACACCGATTGCTATGACAAGGTGGTGTCGGCGGTGAAGACTGCCTTTGCCGCCATTCAGCCGGGCGATCCGCGCAATGCCGGCACTCTGATGGGTCCGCTGGTCGACAAGGCCGCCTTTGACGCCGTGGCCAAGGCTCTGGACGCCGCCAAGGCGCAGGGCGGCACCGTCCATGGCGGTGGCCGTGCCCTGGCCGATATGTTCCCGGATGCGTATTACGCCTACCCCGCGCTCGTGGAAATGCCGGCCCAGACGGAGATCGTGAAACACGAGACGTTCGGCCCCATCCTGTACATCCTTCGCTACAGCGACTTTGAAGAGGCTGTGGCCCTGCAGAACGACGTGCCGCAGGGCCTGTCTTCCAGCATCATCACCCGCGACCTGCTGGAGGCCGAGCGCTTCCTGGCCCCCGATGGCTCCGACTGCGGCATCGCCAATGTCAATATGGGCCCCAGCGGTGCTGAAATCGGCGGGGCCTTCGGTGGCGAGAAGGAAACGGGCGGTGGCCGCGAAAGCGGTTCCGACAGTTGGAGGCAGTATATGCGCCGCCAGACATCGGCCATCAATTACGGCACCTCCCTGCCGCTGGCCCAGGGGATTGAGTTCCCCGAGCTGTGATAGGGTGCCGGGGCGGATGGTTGCCCATCCGCCCCGCCCTTTATTTTTGTTTTGCCAAGGCCCCCGATGGACGCCACCGACGCTCAACAGGATGCCGTTGATACGGCCCTGCTCGCCCTTCTGAAGGCCAATGCCCGTGAACCGGCGGCATCGCTGGCGCGTAAACTGGGACTGGCGCGGTCGTCGGTGCAGGCCCGCATCGCACGGCTGGAACGGCTGGGCATCATTCAGGGCTATACACTGCGTCAGGATCCGGGCAGCAGCCGCCTGATCCGCGCCTATGTACTGCTGTCCACCAACCCCAAGATGCTGTCGCGCATCGTGGCGGAGGTGAAGCGCATCACCGAGGTGGAAAGCCTGTCCGCCATCTCCGGCACCTACGACATGATGGCCGTCATCGCGGCACAGTCGGTGCAGGATATCGACCGCGTGCTGGACCTGCTGGGTCAGGTGCAGGGTGTCGAACGCACCATGTCGTCCCTGGTCCTGTCGGACAAGTTCAGGCGATAGCACGCCGGGCCAGAACGCCCACAATATGCGCGCGGTATGCCGCATCCGCATGCATATCGCTGTTCAGGCCGTCGTCATCCAGCACCAAGCCAACCAGCGCATCCGCACTGAACCGTGCGCTCAGAGCCGCCTCCGCCGCGTCCCAGCGGAAGACGGAAGGCCCGGCACCCGTCACCGCCACCCGCACCACATCCCCCTGCTTGGCGACGAACACACCCGCCATGGCGTACCGGCTGGCCGGATTGGGAAACTTGGCATAGCGGGCATGGGACGCGGCCGGGAAGAACACGGATGTCACGACTTCACCGAGTAGCAGCGCCGTCTCAAACAGGCCGGTAAAGAATTCCGCCCCCGCAATATCCCGCCGGTCGGTGCGGATAACGGCGTCCAGCGCCACCAATGCCGCCGGATAATCCGCCGCCGGGTCGGCATTGGCGATGGACCCGCCGATAGTGCCCCGGTTGCGCACCTGTGGATCACCGATATGGGCGGCCAAATCGGCCAGCCCCGGCAGCATCGCGCGAACCACTTCGCTGCCCGCCACGGCCGCATGGGTCGCCATGGCACCGATGCGCACCCCGTCACCCTCCGCCACAATCTCCCGCAACCCCGGCACCGCCGAAAGGTCAACCAGGGATGTCGGCATGGCCAGACGCTGTTTCAGCGTCGGGATCAGGGTCTGGCCACCGGCCAGAAGCTTGGCGTCTTCGTCCGCGGTCAGAAGGTCGACAATGTCGGACAGAGCGGCAGGACGGTGATAGTCGAACCCGTACATGGCCTCACCCTTCCCGCATGGCCTGGGCGCCCGCGCGCACGGCCTTCACGATATTCTGGTAACCGGTGCAGCGGCAAAGATTGCCTTCCAGCCCCTCGCGGATCGTCGCCTCCTCCAGGTCCGGCGCCGTCCGGGCCAGCTCGATGGCCCCCATCACCATGCCCGGCGTGCAGAAGCCGCATTGCAGGCCATGATGCTCCCGAAACGCCGCCTGCATCGGGTGCAATGCCCCGTCCGGCCCCGCAATCCCTTCGATGGTCAGCACATCCGACCCATCGGCCTGCACCGCCAGCACGGCACAGCTTTTCACCGATGCACCGTCCAGATGCACCGTACAGGCCCCGCACTGGCTGGTATCACACCCGACATGAGTGCCAGTCAGGCCCAGCTCATCGCGCAGCAACTGCGACAGCAGCAGGCGCGGGTCCACTTCCCGGCTAACCTTGTCGCCATTGACGGTCAGGGTAATCGCGACGGACATCATGCCCCCTTCAATCTCTTGGCCCTTATCTGTGCCGTCGTTGGTCACTGCGTCAAGCGGCTGCACACCCCGACACAATTGTCACCACTTCGTAACAGGCTTGTTACAGCCCTATCGGGCTACCCCCATCGCTGGCATCCTCTCGCCCCAAAATCCTGTCGGACGGAGGATAAGAAATGCGTTTGGGGTCTTTCGCGCGTGTGGGTCTGCTGCTGGGGGCGGCGTCGGTGGCGTTTGCCGCCCCGGCCCTGGCACAGCAGAAAAAGGTGATGAGTGCCACCGACATGTGGGGGCTGAAGCGGGTGGCCTCACCCGCCCTGTCGCCCGATGGCAGGTCGGCCGCCGTCTCGGTTTCCGTGTTCGACCTGAAGACGGACAAGCGCGCCGCCGATCTGTGGTTGTTTCCCGTCGATGGCGGCCCGGCCCGGCAGTTGACCACTGATCCGGCGGCGGAAGCCGACGCGGTGTGGAGCCCGGATGGCAAATACATTGCCTTCACCGCCAAACGCGACGATGACAAGGCCCCGCAGATTTATGTCCTGCCCGTGGGCGGGGGTGAGGCGAAGCGGGTGACCAGTGTCCCCACCGGTGCCCGCACGCCGAAATGGCTGGCCGATGGCAAGGGGCTGGTCTTCATGTCCCGTGTCTGGACCGACCTGTCGACCTGGGATGATCAGGCCAAGCGCCTGAAGGACCGGGAAGAGACGAAGATGTCGGCCAAGGTCTGGGACAAGGCCCCCATCGCCTATTTCGACCATTATCTGGACGACCGCGAAAACCATCTCTATGCCACCGATATTGATGGTGCCGCCCCGCGCGCCATCACGCTCGGCTCCGGCGTGTCGGTGCAATATAACGAAGGCGGCGCGCCGTTCGATATCTCGCCCGACGGCAAGGAAATCGCCTTCCCCGTCAATGTCGACAAGGTGGGCAACCGTCCCAATATCGACCTGTTCACCATCGCCGTGGCCGGCGGTACGGCCACCAACATCACGCCCGACAACAAGACCGGGCCGGACAGCAACCCCGTCTACGCCCCCGATGGCAAGTCGCTGGCCTATAACCAGCGCACCATTTTCGGCTTCTATGGCGAGAATGCGAAGCTGATGGTGCGCGACCGGACCACGGGTGCCACGCGCAACATCACCGATGGTTTCGACCGCTCGGCCAGCGACTTCTCCTGGACCGATGACAGCTCTGCCCTGTATGGCGCCGTTGATGACGCCTCGGTCCAGCGTGTTTATCGCTATGACCCCAAGGGTAAGGAAAAGCCCCGCCGCATCACCGATGGTTCCACCGGCGACGTGACGGATGTGGAGGTGGCTGGCAAGTCGCTGGTGGCCCTGCGCCAGTCGATCAGCGCGCCCGCCGAACTGGTCGCCGTCGACGCAAAGTCCGGCAAGGTCCGCGACATCTCAGCCGCCAATGCCCAGACCCTGTCCGGGTTCCAGATGGGCAAGGTTGAAAGCGTTACCTACAAGGGGGCGAACAACGCTGACATCCAGATGTGGGTGGTCTATCCGCCCAATTTCGACCCGGCGAAGAAATACCCGGCCATGATGCTGGTCCATGGCGGCCCGCACAATGCCATCACCGATGCGTTCAGCTATCGCTGGAACGCGCAGGTGTTTGCCGGCTGGGGCTATGTCGTCACCTGGCATAATTTCCACGGGTCCAGCGGCTTTGGTCAGGCCTTCACCGACAGCATCAACCCGGAATGGGGTGAGGTGCCGTACCAGGACACGATGAAGGCCGCCGAGTGGCTGGCCGCCAAGCCCTTCATCGACAAGGACCGTATGCTGGCGGCCGGTGCGTCTTATGGCGGTTACCTGAACAGCTTCATCCTGGGCCGTGAACACCCGTTCAAGACCCTGGTGATCCATGCACCGGTCTATAACCTCTATACCCAGTATGCCGCCGATTTCAGCGGCAGTCAGGCGCGGTTCAAGGAATTCTGGGATGATCAGGCCAATATCGCCCGCAATTCCCCGCATATGCAGGCTGGCAACTTCAAGACCCCGTCCCTGATCCTGCATGGTGAACAGGATCTGCGCGTGCCGATCAACCACGGGATCGAACTGTTCAACACGTTGCAGCGCCGGGGTGTGGAAAGCCGTCTTGTCTATTTCCCCGATGAGAACCACTGGGTCCTGAAGCCGCAGAACAGCGTCTTCTGGTACAGCGAGGTCGAACGCTGGACCAAGGCGCATGTGACGCCGGGGCCGGCCAACTAAGCTGATAATTCAGGGGCGGGTCCGAAAGGTCCCGCCCTTCTTGCTGATAGATTATTCCATCCAATGAAATAATGAACTGCCCAACCAACGAATTAACGCCAACACCCCCATGACCCATTCTGCCCTGGAAGGCCGGGAACGCCCCGGCCCCTCGATACCAGGGATCAGAACCATGAAGCTCCATTATCACCCCCTGTCGGGCAATGCCCACCGCGCCCGCCTGTTCTTGTCGCTGCTGGCCCTGCCGCATGAGCTGGTGGAGGTCGATCTGATGGCCGGCGCGCATAAGCGGCCGGAATTCCTGGCCTTGAACCCGTTCGGTCAGGTGCCGGTGCTGGAGGATGACGGGGTCGTGATCCCGGACAGCGTCGCCATCCTGGTCTATCTGGCCAAGAAGCAGGGTGGCGGCTGGCTGCCCGAAGATGCGGAAGGCGCCGCTGCGGTCCAACGCTGGTTGTCCGTCACCACGGGCGATCTGGCCTTTGGCCCGGCCGCGGCCCGCCTGATCAATCTGCTGGGCGCCAAGCTTAACGCGGAAGAGGTCATCACCCGCGCCCACACGCTGCTGGGCCGGCTGGAGGCGCATCTGGAGGGCCGTGACTGGCTGGTCGGCACACGCCCCACCATCGCCGATGTCGCGCTCTATTCCTACCTGTCCAGCGCGCCGGAAGGGAATGTCGATCTCACCGCCTATCGCCATGTGAAGGCCTTCCTGGCCCGGATTGAGGGGCTGCCCGGCTTCGTGCCTTTCGCCCGCAACAAGGTCGGACTGTTCGCCTGAACACACACCCGGCAACCCGATGGAGGGGATGATGAGCAGCAAGCTGCCCGTCTGGCATGAAGGTGAAACGGCGCTTCAGGAAAAGCTGGGCGTGGCCGCGCGGATGCAGGATGTGGGGGCACGGGTCATCCGCGATTTCATGCCCCAGCAGCATCGCGACTTCTATGCCCAGGTCCCCTTTATCGTGGCGGGGTCGGTGGATGGTGCCGGCGATGCCTGGGCCACGCTGCTTGCCGGTGGGGCGGGGTTCATCGCCTCCCCCACCGCCACGCGGCTGGACATCCAGGTCCCGCTGAACCCGCAGGACCCGGCCGGTGCCGGCATGAATACCGGCGACGCCATCGGCCTGCTGGGTATCGAGCTACACACCCGCCGCCGCAACCGCGTCAACGGCATCATCCGTGCCGCCCATCCCGGCCTGCTTCGGTTTGAGGTGGATCAGAGCTTCGGCAATTGTCCGCAATATATCCAGCTGCGCGACGTCGCCCTGGCCCGCGACCCCGCCGAACCCTTCACGGGTGACGTGCGAGAGAGCGACCAGATCGACGCCAATGCCCGCGCCATCATCCAGGCGGCGGACACATTCTTCGTCGCCTCCTATGCCGACCGGGAGGGACGCCGTCAGGTCGATGTGTCCCATCGCGGCGGCAAGGCGGGGTTTGTGCGCGTCGGCGATGACGGCACCCTGACCATCCCGGATTTCGCCGGCAACCTGTTCTTCGCGACGCTGGGCAACATCCTGCTGAACGGCAAGGCCGGGCTGGTCTTTGTCGATTTCGCCACCGGCGACATGCTGCACTTGACGGGCGATGCCGCCCTGATTCTGGACGGGCCGGAGGTTGCGGCCTTTCAGGGGGCGGAACGGTTATGGACCTTCCGCGCCCGCCGCGTGGTGCATCGCCCGGCGGCCCTGCCCCTGCGTTGGTCTTTTCAGCCGCAGGGCTGGTCACCCAATTCCCTGATGACGGGTGATTGGGAACAGGCGGCGGACCGGCTGCGCGCCGCCGATCTCTCCACGCAATGGCGGCCCTTCACGGTTGCCCGCATCGTGGAGGAATCGTCCAGCATCCGTTCCTTCCACCTCGCCCCCGCCGACGGTGCCGGCCTTCTGCCGCATCTGGCGGGACAGCATCTGCCCATCCGCCTGACCCTGCCCGGCAGCGACAAGCCGGTGATGCGCACCTACACCCTGTCGGTGGCGCCCTCCGATGGCTATTACCGGATCAGTGTGAAGCGGGACGGACTGGTCTCCCAGTATCTGCACGACCATGTCCACCGGGGCGACCGGATTGAGGCGCGCGCCCCCGCCGGTACCTTCACCATCAACGCGGGTGAGAAGCGACCCGCCGTGCTGCTGGCCGCCGGGGTTGGCATCACGCCCATGCTGGCCATGCTGCGCCACATCGTTTACGAGGGGCTGCGGACCCGATCCATTCGCCCCACCATCCTGTTCCAGGCCGCCCGCACCAGGGCCGAACGGGCCTTCGACCGCGAACTGGCCGATCTGGTCGCGGCAGCGGGTGGCGCCGTGCGGGTCATCCGGGTGTTGAGCGATCCCGACGATGCCATGCAGGGCCGCGATTATGACGTCGCGGGCCGCATCGACACAGCCCTGCTGAAGCAACACCTTTCCTTCAACGATTACGATTTCTACCTCTGCGGCCCGCCCGCCTTCACCCAGGCGCAATATGACGGTCTGCGCGCACTGACCATCGCTGACCACCGCATCCATGCCGAAGCCTTCGGCCCCTCCTCCCTGACCCGCACCACCGACAGCACCAAGCCAGCAGCACCGCAGCCCCCGCCCGCCACCGCCCCGGTCCCCGTGGCCTTCACCGCCTCTGCCAAGGAGGCGCGCTGGAACCCCGGTTCCGGCACCCTGCTGGAACTGGCAGAGGCACGCGGCCTATCCCCGGAATTCAGCTGCCGTGGCGGCACCTGCGGCAGTTGCAAGACCAGGCTGTTGGCCGGTGCCGTCAGCTATGTCAAGGAACCCACCGCCCCGCGCGGCGCCGATGAAGTGCTGATCTGCTGCGCTGTACCCAGCGGGGATCAGCCTTTGCAACTCGACATCTAACCAAGGAGAAAGACAATGTCCCGTCCCCCCCTGCCCCCCTTCACCGAACAATCCGCCATCGAAAAGGTGCGTCTGGCCGAAGATGGCTGGAACAGCCGCGATCCGGCAAAGGTGGCGCTGGCCTATACCACCGACACACGCTGGCGCAATCGTGCCGAGTTCGTAAACAGCCGGGCGGAAGCAGAGGCCTTCCTGACCCGCAAATGGAACCGGGAGCTGGAATACCGCCTGATCAAGGAACTATGGGCCTTTACCGGCAACCGCATCGCCGTCCGCTACGCCTATGAGTACCGTGACGATAGCGGCCAATGGTACCGTGCCTATGGCAACGAGAATTGGGAGTTTGCCGAAGACGGCCTGATGCGCGCCCGCCATGCCAGCATCAACGAACACCCGATCACCGTGGCCGACCGCAAGTTCCACTGGCCCCAGGGCCGCCGGCCCGACGACCATCCGGGGTTGAGCCATTTCGGGTTCTGAGGGGGCTTACCCCCTCACCCTCCCAAACTCTGCTATGCTATCCCTCCCCCAACCCCCCACGAAAGGGACAAGGATGGATCGCTGGCAGTCCATGCGCATCTTCGTGAAGGTCGCGGAGACGGCCAGTTTTGCCGAAGCTGCGCGCCAGTTGAACCTGAGCGCACCCGCCGTCACCCGCGCCATCGCAGCACTGGAGGAGACCATCGGTGCGCGCCTGTTCGTGCGCACCACCCGCTCGGTCAAGCTGACGGAGGGTGGGTGCCGGTATCTGGAGGATTGCCGCCGCATCCTGTCCGACATTGTGGAGGCGGAGGCCGCCGCCGGTGGTTCCTATGCCACGCCCACGGGCACCCTGTCGGTCACGGCCCCGCTGCTGTTCGGACAGATGCATGTGCTGCCCATCCTGATGGATTATCTGGACGCCTATCCGTCCATGGCGGTGCGCACCCTGTTCATCGACCGCTCTGTGAACATCATTGATGAAGGCATCGATGTCGCCGTGCGCATCGGCCATCTGCCCGACAGCGCCTTTACCGCCATCCGCGTCGGTCGTGTGCGGCGCGTCATCTGCGCCTCTCCCAGCTATCTCGCAGAACATGGCGAACCGGAAAGCCCTGCCGACCTGAACCGCCACCGTATCGCCGCCCCTACCAGCGCCTGGGCCATCAATGAATGGCGGTTCAAGGGGGACCAGCGTCTGACGGTTCGCCCCACCCTGCAATGCAACACCAACGAGGCGGTGATCAGTGCGGCACTGGCCGGCTGGGGCCTGACGCGGGTGCTGCATTATCAGGTCGGCCCGGCCCTGGCCGCTGGCACGCTGCGCATCATGCTGGCAGAGCATGAGGAGGAGCCGGTGCCCGTGCATGTCCTGCATCCGGAGGGAAGGCACGCGCCCGCCAAGGTCCGCGCCTTTGTCGACATGGCGGTCGACCGGCTGCGCGCCAATCCACTGCTGAACGGGTAGCGGGACTGCCCCACCCTTGCTACCCTGCCGATATAACAAACGGGGAAACGCAGGGATGAACATCAGGGCCTTGATCCTTTTCGTATTGTTAGCGGTACCGAACGCCGTCGCCGCCGATGCCCCCCTGGCCCGGACAGAGGCAGGGGCGGTGCGCGGCCTGTCCGCCGAGGGTGTGGACAGGTTCCTGGGCATCCCCTTCGCGGCCCCACCCGTGGGCGACCTGCGCTGGCGCCCCCCGGCCCCGGCCGCCGCGTGGAATGGCGAACGCCCGGCCACCACCTATGGCGCCGACTGTGCGCAAAAGCCCTTTATCGGCGATGACGCCCCGCTGGCGACCATTCCGGCGGAAGATTGCCTGTTCCTGAATGTCTGGCGCCCGGCGGGGATGGCGGGAAAGCGGCTGCCGGTTATGGTCTGGATCCATGGCGGCGGCTTCGTGAATGGCGGTACCTCCCCCGCCATCTATGACGGGTCGCGCATGGCGCGCGATGGGGTGGTGGTGGTCAGTGCCAATCATCGGCTGGGTCGCTTCGGCTTCTTCGCCCATCCCGCCCTGACGGCGGAGGCGGCAGGCGGCCCCACCGCCAATTTCGGCTTCATGGACCAGATCGCGGCCCTGCGCTGGGTCGCGGCCAATATCGCCGCCTTCGGTGGGGACCCGTCCAATGTCACCATCTTCGGGGAAAGTGCCGGTGGGGAATCGGTCAATGTCCTGCTGACCACGCCGCTGGCCACCGGCCTGTTCCACAAGGCCATCGCCATGTCGGGCGGGGGGCGGAACACGCTGCTGCCCTCCCCCGGTTTCAAGGAAGGGGAGGCAATCGGCACCCTGTTCGCCCGCAACCAGGGGATTGAGGGCAGCGGACCGGACGCACTGGCCGCCCTACGCGCCCTGCCGACGGAACGGCTGGTGGGCAATCTAAACCTGGCCACCCTGGGCGGTACAAAGGATTATTCCGGCCCCGTGATGGGGGTGCCGTCGATGCCCGACGAACCGCTGGCCCTGATGCGGGTTGGCAAGGCGGCGCGCGTCCCCTACATGGTGGGTGCCACCAGCGATGATGGCTGGCATGAGGGCGGCAGCAAGGAGGAGGTGCTGTCCCGCTTCGGTCCCCTGCGGGACGAGGCGGCGCGGATTTACGATCCCACCGGTACCGATACGGCGGAGAAGGTGGGCCACCGCGTATCGGGCGATGCCATCTTCATCGAACCCGCCCGCGCCACGGCCCGCGCCATGGTGGCATTGGGCGTGCCCGTCTATCACTACCGCTTCTCCTATGTCGCCGAGCGCATGCGTGACCGCTGGCCCGGCACGCCGCATGCCAAGGAACTGCCCTTCGTATTCGACCATGTCTTGCCACGCTATGGCAGCCGGACGACATCGGCAGATCTGGCCATGGCGCCCCGCCTGCGTGCCTACTGGACCCGCTTCGCCAGGACGGGTGTCCCCGCCCCCGCCGGTGATCCCGCGGCCCCATTGTTCACGGCGGGGGAGGAAAAACTGATCGATTTCAGCAATGACGGGCCGGTCGTGACCACCGATCCACTGCGGGCCCGCCTGGACCTGACCGAACGGCGGCTGGATGGGCGGCCATGAAAAAAGCCCGGCCCCTGTTCGGGGGCCGGGTCCATCAGGATCAAGTCTTATGGGAGGGTGGTCCAACAGAGATCCGCGCCCGAGGAAGGGGAAAGCGGTATCGGCACCACACTGATCCTTTATTTATACGATAAATCTGATCAGTCAAGCCTACGGTCTTTGCAGTCGCGAAAATTATCATATATATCCCAAGCAAGCTCAGGGATCGGCTCAACGACCCTTCCAAGGGGGAAACCATATGCGACGCGGGCCATTCATTGCCGGCGACTGGGGTACCAGCAATCTGCGCCTGTGGCTGTGCGCGGACGATGGCACTGTGCTGGACCGGGCGGAAGGGCCGGGTGTGGCCGCCGCCACGGGCCGGCTGGAAACCGTGTTTCTTGACGCGACAGCGGCTTGGCACGCGGCCCATGGCCCCCTGCCCGCCCTGCTGTGCGGCATGGTCGGCTCCACCATCGGCTGGGTGGAAGCGGCATATCATCCCTGTCCCGCCGATGTGCGATCGCTGGCCACCGGCCTGACCCGGTTCTCCGCCGCCGGGGCGGAGATCGCCGTCGTGCCGGGCCTGTCGACGCGCACCGCCCTGGACGCGCCCGATGTGATGCGCGGGGAGGAGACGCAGATCCTGGGCGTACTGGCGACCAGACCGGAGTTGACCCAAGGCTACCATCTGCTCTGCCTGCCCGGCACCCACGCCAAATGGGCACTGCTGAATGATGGACGGGTAGAGAATTTCCAGACCGGCTTCACCGGCGAACTGTTCGCCCTGCTTCGGCAGCACAGTGTGCTGGGCCGGGGCACCGACAGCTTGCAGCCGCAGGTGGGAACGGCCTTCACCCTGGGCGTTGAACGCGCCCTGTCGGGCGTCAGCCTGTCGCATCTGCTGTTCCAGGCGCGGTCGCGGCAATTGCTGGATGGCATGAATGCACAGGATGCCCTGTCCTTCCTGTCCGGTCTGGTCATCGGGGGCGATATCGCGGGCGGGCTTGCCATGATGGCCGGCCTGACCGACGCGCCGGTGATCCTGGTGGCCAGCCCGGCCCTGATCCAATCCTATCAGGCCGCCCTGTCCGTCGCGGGGCGGGGCGGCATCGGCCTTGATGGCGGTGACCTTGCCCTGGCGGGCCTGCTTTCTATCCGCGCCGCAACCCTTGCCGGAAACCTGTGATGACCCATCCGCTCGCCCATTTCCTGACCGAAAGCCCCCTGGTGGCCATCCTGCGCGGCGTCACGCCTGATACGGTGCTGGCCATCGGACAGGCGCTGTTCGATGCCGGCTTCCGCGCCATCGAGGTGCCGTTGAATAGCCCAGACCCGTTCGACAGCATCGCCATCCTGGCCCGGCATTTCGGTGACACCTGTCTGGTCGGCGCAGGCACCGTTCTGACACCGGAAGCGGTGGAAAAGGTGGCAGCGGCGGGTGGCCGGCTGATTGTCACGCCCAACACCGATCCCGCCGTCATCACCCGCGCGGTGGAACTGGGCCTGCTACCCATGCCCGGATTCGCCACCGCGACGGAGGCCTTCGCCGCCATCAAGGCCGGCGCGCGGCACCTGAAGCTGTTCCCCGCCGCCACCTATGGCCATGGCCATATCAAGGCTCTGTCGGCGGTGATGCCGGCGGATGTGAAGCTGTATGCCGTTGGCGGTGTCGGAGCGGACAACCTTTCTGTCTGGCGCACGGCGGGCGTGGCCGGCATCGGTGTGGGCAGCGAAATCTTCAAGCCCGGTTTCACGGCGGAACAAGTCGGCGGCAAGGCACAGCAGATTATTTCGGCTTGGCGTGCGGCGGATGATTGATATCGTTGTCTTGCCTTTATCTGCCGCCTGCTGAATATGCTATTGGGCACGAATGATCAGGGGTCGCCGCCGGGGTGGCGGTTGACCGAAGGGGGAGCGGAAACGCATGAGCGTGAATGAACGGGGCTTGCGCGCGGAATCCGGCCGTAACTTCACCTATGGCATTCTTCAGCAGCTTGGCGTCGATATTGTTACCGGTACCTACGGCCATTCCAATCCGTTCCCGACGGAGGCGGAACTATGCAAGCGGCTGGGCGCCAGCCGGTCGGTGCTGCGCGAAGCGGTAAAGATGCTGACGGCCAAGGGCCTGCTCAAGGCCCGGCCACGTCAGGGCACCTGGATCGAGCCGGAGCGCAACTGGAACCTGCTGGACCCTGATGTGCTGCGCTGGCTGCTGGAGCGGAAATTTTCGCCCGCCCTGCTTCTGGAATTCACCCAGGTGCGTTTGGCCATCGAACCGGTGGCGGCATCGCTGGCCGCCCGTCATGCCGATGAAAAGGCAAAGGCTGCAATCCGGGCGGCAATGGCCCGCATGCAGGCAGCCGAACTGGGCGATGATGACCCCCTGACCTCCGACATCGCCTTCCATGTGGCGGTGCTGGAGGCGACGGGAAACCGGTTCTATGCACAGCTGCGTGACGTCATCGACGCGGCCCTGCGCACCTCCATCCGCCTGACCAATCGCCGCAAGGGCGTGCGGTTGGCCAGCGTCGCCGACCACCAGAAGGTAGCTGACGCCATCAATGCCGGTAACGCCGACGAAGCAGCAATCGCCATGCGCCACCTGATCGTGGAAGCCATGACCTTGATCGAGAACGCGATTGCAACCGGCGAACTGTCGGATTGATGAAAAGGGCTTAACGCCACCATTTCCGCATCGGCTCTTAACGAGCACGCGGGTTCAAGTGTTTTATATGGCCTCCCCGGCATGGGTCGGGGAGGCCATATTTTTTTACCCACAACAGCCCTTACAGCGGCTTGATGCCCTGCCCGTAATTGAACACCGAATCCCGGTCATACTTGGTTTTCACCTCCCGCAGCCGGGTCAGGTTCTCCCCATAGTAAGCCTTGGCCCAATCATCCAGCGTGGGGTCGGGGAAGTTCTGATAGGCACCGACAGCGGAGAATGTCCGGTTGGTCAATGCATAGAAATCCTTCTGCCAGGTGAGATTGTCATTGATCAGGCCCTGCGGGTCCGTCGGCTGCCACCAGTTCATCTCCACCGAGAACAGCCAGTCATTGCCGCGATGGACATAGGCGGTGGCGTCGGCCCGCATGTCGTTGCAGGCCCCGCCCGTCTGGAAGAACTTGTAGGCGACGGGCATGGAGGTGCCGGGCTGCAAGCGACCGGCATCCAACAGGGTCTGTACCCCATCGCGGCTGATCCGCGATGCCTGCACATAACTGGACTTCTCCTGGTAATAGTAGGGGTAGGTTTCCTCGGCCAGATAATCCTGCGCCACCCAATAGGGGATGTCCTCATGGACCCAGACCTTCTGGGCCGTCTCCCATAGCGGGCCGAACATGTCCTTCAGGGTCTTGCCCTTGGTCTTGTGCAATTGCGCCAGGATCGACACTTCGCTGCCGATGCCCTGGCAGCGCTGCTGGATGCTGGGCAGGGTGACATTGATCTTGCTGCCGAACGTATTGGGCATGTTGGGCAACCGGGTCAGCAGCGCATGCAGAACATCGGCCTGCTTGTCCGTCCATTTCAACTGACAGACCGACACGGTCTCTGCGGGGAAGGTGCGCAGCAGGAATTCCGTATTGATACCGAAATTGCCACCGGCCCCGCCCCGGCAAGCCCAGTAAAGGTCGCTGTCATTCTTGGCGTCGGCCTTGTGGATATTGGCATCCGCCGTCACAACAGTGGTGCCGGTCAGCAGATCAGACGCGATGCCGTACATCCGCATGCTGAACCCGATGCCGCCACCTAGCAGGAAGCCAGCTGCCCCCACGGCATCGCAACGGCCATGGGTGATGGTAAGGCCCGCACGCTCCAGGTCCTTATAGACCAGGGCGTTGCCGGTGCCGCCCTTGACGCGGACAATGCCTTCCTTCTTGTCCACCACCTCGACCCCGGCCATCAGCGACATGTCGATCAGCAGACCGTTGGTGGAGGAGTAGCCCGCGTAATTGTGCCCGCCCGACCGCACGGCAAAGGGCAGCCCCTGCTGCTGCACCCAGTTCAGGGCACCTTGGACATCCTCCGTTTTCAGACAGCGGGCAATGCCCATGGGCAGGGTGTTGTAGCGCAGGTTGTTGGGCCGGCAGACATCGTTGAAGAACGGGTCCTGCGGGCGCAACACACCACCGCTGACCCGGCTGGCCAGATCGCTCCAGGCCGATACCGGCGGACAGGCATTGACCGGCGTGGCCGCCCGCGCCGCACCCCAGGGCATGGAGGCAGCCAACGGCGCCACCGCCGCGAACTTGCCCGCCCCCACCAGGAAATTGCGACGAGACGGCTCGATATTGCGCAGCATCATTCCCTCCCCAAGGATATTATCGCTTAGGTTTATAAGGGCATATGCGCAATCGCGTCAACGTGGTGATATGACTTGTTATATTTCCGGGTTTGTTCTGGTACCGGAATGGCTTTTCCCTACCGAAAAGCCTCTATTTCGATCCCGAAACGTTTCAACTTGTCATAAAGGGTTTTCTTTGGAACGGCCAATGCTTCCGCCGCCGCCGGCACATCGCCCTTCTGGTCGGTCAGGGCGGCCATGATCAACTGGCGTTCAAACGCCTCCACCTGCGCCGCCAGCCCGACCGCCTCTGCCCCCGCACCCAACAAGGCCGGCAGACCAAGCGCCATACGGTCGGCGACATTGCGCAATTCGCGGACATTGCCGGGCCAGGTATGGGCCAGCAGCGCCTGACGATCCGCCGCCGGCACCAGTGGTGGTGGCGTCCCCAGCCGGTCGCTGGCCGTCAGCAGGAAATGGTCCAGCAGCATGGGAATATCCTCGCGCCGTTGCCGCAGCGGCGGGATCGACAGGGGCACGACATTCAACCGGAAATACAGATCCTCCCGGAACCGCCCCTGTTTCGACAGTGCACCCAGATCCTCCTTGGTCGCCGCGACAAACCGGATATTCAGCGCGATGGACCGGTTGGAGCCCAGCCGCTCCACCCGCCGGTCCTGCAGCACGCGCAGCAACTTCACCTGCGCTGCCATCGGCATACTTTCGATCTCGTCCAGAAAGACGGTGCCGCCATCGGCGAATTCCAGCTTGCCGATGCGGGTCTTGGCGGCCCCGGTAAAGGCGCCTGCCTCATGCCCAAACAGCTCGCTTTCCACCATACTGTCGGGGATCGCCCCGCAATTGATGGCGACGAATGGTTTGGCCGCGCGTTTGGAGAACTGGTGCAGGGCGTGGGCCACCATTTCCTTGCCGCTGCCCGTCTCGCCCAGGATCAGGACATCGGCGCCGGTATCCGCCACCTGCCTGATCAGCTTCTTGACGGCCATCATGCCCGCCGACCGGCCCAGAAGGGCGGCATCCAGCCCATCCTGCTGCACCAGCGCCTGACGCAGCGCCCCCACCTCTGCCACCAGCTGGCGTTTTTCCAGCGCCCGGTTGACGGTGCTGACCAGCCGGTCGGACGCGAACGGTTTTTCAATGAAATCATAGGCGCCGTCGCGCATGGCGCCCACCGCCATGGCAATATCGCCATGCCCCGTCATCAGGATGACCGGCAGCGCCGCATCCACCGCCACCGCCGCCTTCAGCAGCGCCAACCCATCCATCCCCGGCAGGCGCACATCGGTGATCAGGACATCCGCCCCATCCCGCTGCAAGGCGTCCAGCGTCGGTTCCGCCGCCGCAAAGCCGCGCACGGGCAGGTCGGCCAGTTCCAGCGCCTGTTCCACGCCCAACCGGACGGAATCATCATCCTCCACCAGCAGGATGCGCGGTGCGCCCATGCCCTAAACCCCTTCTGCCGCCGGCAGGTCGATGCTGAAAACCGCACCGCCATCCCGCCCGTTCGCGGCGGTCAGACTACCATCATGGTCGCGGATGATGCTGGCCGAAATCACCAGCCCCAGGCCAAGGCCGACACCGGGCGGCTTGGTCGTGAAAAACGGTTCGAACAGATGCGGCATATGTTCGTCGGCAATCCCCGGCCCGGTATCGGCCACGCATAGCCGCACCCGCCCCCCTGCCACATCCCCCAACACCGTCACGCGCCGCTGCACCTGACCCGCGACCGCGTCCAGCGCATTGCCGATCAGGTTGACCAACACCTGTTCCAGGCGCAGCGGGTCACAGCGCACAATCAGCCCATCGGCCAGATCCAGCACGATCTCCGCCCCCACCCGCCGGACCTTTTCGGCCAAAAGCGTCAGGGCGTTGTCGGTGGCGCGTGCCACGGCCACATCCTCGGGCCGGTTATCCGACCGCCGGGCAAAGGTGCGCAATTGCCCCGTGATCCGCGCCATCCGTTCCGTAAGGCCCGCGATATGGCGCAAATTCTCCTCCACCCGTTCCAGCTTGCCGCGTTCCAGAAAGGCCGCCGCATTGTCGGAAAAGGTGCGCAGTGCGGCCAGCGGCTGGTTCAGTTCATGGGTAATACCCGCTGACAGTTGGCCCAGGGCCGCCAGCTTGGCTGCCTGCACCAGATCATCCTGCGCCCGGCGCAAATCCTCATTCGCGGCGACCAGTTCTGCGGTGCGCGCTGCCACCTCCCGCTCCAGCGCTGCCGCCGACCGTTCCCAGGCCCGCCTTGTCCGCCGCCGCTGCCGCCAGTAAAGCCAGCCCAGCAGGCACAACGCTGCCACCCCCACCCCGCCGACGCGGCCCACATCGCGGGCCATCTGCACCCCGTCCAGGCTGGACAGAAGGTAAAGCCGCCATGGCGTGCCCTCCACTTCGCTGTCGCTGGCCAGATAGGCCACGGGCGCGCCGGCCAGCGTCACCGTCCCGTCTGCACCCGCGCGCCAATCCAACCCGCGCAGCGCCACCCCCTCATATTGCCGTGTATCGGCCAGCCGCACCTTCTCCGCCTCCGACAGCGGGGCCAGGGTACGAAAGGTCCAGTCGGGTACCGATGACAGGATCACCACCCCATTGCCATCCACCACCAGAATCCGGTCCGACAGCCCGGCCCAGCTTTTCTCCACCGGGGCCAGCGAGACCTTGACGACGGTAATGCCCAGGGTCAGGCCGCCTTCTTCCAGCGCGCGAGCGAAATAATGCCCCGGTTCCCGGCTGGTGGTGCCGACGCCATAAAAGCGCCCTGCCCCACTGGCCAGCGCCTCGCGGAAATAAGGGCGATAGGCGAAGTTGCGGCCCACGAAACTGTCCGCCTGTCGCCAATTGCTAGCCGCCAGTGTGGTACCGGCCGTATCCATCAGGTAAAGCGCCGCCGCCCCCGTCCGCGCCGCGATCTGCTCCATATAGATATTCGCCGCCTCAATGGCCACCGGATCATCCGGGCTTTGCAATGCGGCGCGCAGGGTGCGCGACAGGCCCAGGATGGCCGGCGTCGTCTCATGCCGCGTCAGCTCACTGCGCAGGCCCGCGACATAGAGGTCGCGTTTCGGCCCCGCCTGATCCAGCAGCGCATCCCGGCTGATCCCCGCCGCCAACTCCCCGCCGGCCCAGGCCAGGACAAACGCCAGCAGGGCGAAGCCCAGCCCAATCAGGCCGGTCTTCACCCTGTGGCTGCCGCGCATGGGGAGGGGGGAGGTCATGGCGGCAAAGGATAAAGGATGAAACAGGTTTTGCGGAAGCGCTTACTCCGCCGGGGCCAGCACGGGGCGCGGCCGCTCCAATGCTTCCTCAATCCCCGTCGGGTTAGCCAGTTCGGCCTGCATCTTGGCCGTATCCAGCGCGCCTTCCCACTTGGCCACCACCAGCGTGGCGACACCATTACCGATCAGGTTGGTCAGGGCGCGCGCTTCCGACATGAACCGATCAACACCCAGGATCAGGGCGATGGACGCCACCGGGATATGGCCGACCGTGGCCAGCGTGGCGGCCAGCACGATGAAGCCCGACCCGGTGACCCCCGCCGCACCCTTGGAGGTCAGCAGCAGCACCGCCAGAATGCCCAGTTCCTGCCAGATGGTCAGGTCGGTATTGGTGGCCTGGGCCAGGAAGATGGCGGCCATGGTCAGGTAAATGCAAGTACCATCCAGGTTGAAGGAATAACCGGTGGGCACGACCAGCCCCACGACCGACTTTTCCACACCCAGCTTGTTCAGCTTCGCCATCAGGCGCGGCAGGGCGCTTTCCGATGACGACGTGCCCAGCACGATCAGCAGTTCTTCACGGATATAGCGGATGAAGCGGGTGATGGAGAAACCACAGACCCGCGCCACCACACCCAGCACGCCGAAGATGAAGATCAGGCACGTGGCATAAAACGCCGCCATCAACTGCCCCAGCGAGATCAGCGTATCGACCCCGTACTTGCCGATGGTAAAGGCCATGGCGCCAAAGGCACCGATGGGCGCCACCTTCATCAGGATGCCGACAATCTTGAAGAAGATGCCAGAGGCCTGATCGATCAGGTGCAGCATGGGCCGGCCCTTGTCGCCCAGGCTTTGCAGGCCGAAGGCGAACAGGATGGCGATGAACAGCACCTGCAAAATCTCGCCCTCGGCAAAGGCGCCGACGACGGTCGTGGGGATGATGTGCATCAGAAAGGCGACGGTCCCCTGCTCCTGCGCCTTGGCGGCATAAGACGCGATGGACTTGGTGTCCAGAGTGGCGGGATCGACATTCATGCCGGCCCCCGGTTGCCAGACATTGACGATCACCATGCCCAGAACCAGGGCGATGGTCGTCAGAACCTCAAAGTAAATCAGGGCCTTGAACCCAACCCGCCCCACCTTCTTCATATCCTCCATGCCGGCAATGCCATGCACGACGGTCAGAAAGATGATGGGCGCGATCAACATCTTGATCATCTTGATGAAGGCATCGCCCAACGGCTTCATGCTTTCACCCACCGACGGGTAGAAATGCCCCAGCGCGATGCCGACGGCGATGGCCACCAGCACCTGCACATAAAGGCTCTGATAGAACTTTTTCGGCGCCGCCGGGCTGGCGGCGATGCTGGCACCCTGGGCCATGTCGCTTCTCCCAATTGATCCGTGTCCGCCGGGTTGGGAGGCCGCATGGCCCCGTCCCGCCTTCGGGGGGCCTTTAGGCATGTGCTGTGCCAGGGGCAGGGATGCAGGAGAATCAAGGGGTTGGCGCGGGGTGGGGGCGGGTTTTGTCTGGAAGTTCGGACAGGGGTAGTGGGGTTTGTGCGGGATTTCGGACGGGGGGGGTATTACGCTAACAAAGTCACCGATGTGCGTCTATGAGACCACTCCCCTTTCCGCGAGGGCGACGGATTGAACTATGGTGATAAGAAAGGTGACAAATTTCCTCTAGCTTTAGGCGTGTAGGCGGTGTACGTAGGGTCCGTTAAATAGGAGGTCATATGTCTAAGAGGCTTGTCGTATTTAATCACAAAGGTGGCGTGAGCAAAACCACCTCAGCATACAATATTGGGTGGATGCTGTCATCCACGATGAGGGTTTTGCTTGTAGATGCTGATCCTCAGTGTAATCTTTCTGGATTAATCCTGAGGGACGATTTTGAGCGTCATTATTTAGAGGATGCGACAAAACTCAACAATCTAAAAGATGGCGTGGCTGCCACCTTTACTGGCAGACCCTCACCAATCACTGCGGTTGACTGCGTTAATGTAGCCAGGGCGCCGGGGCTTTATTTGCTTCCAGGCCACGCCAATCTTTCTGAATATGATGCCGCATTGACATTTGCGCAAACTTCAAATAATGCGTTAGCTACATTACAAAATCTCCCCGGTGCGTTTGCAGAACTTCTGCGATTAACTGAGGAGCGTTACAATATTGACGTTACAATTATAGATTTAAACCCTGGATTGAGCGCAATAAATCAAAATCTTTTTTTGATTTCCAATGCCTTCATTATTCCAACAAACCCTGATCCTTTTTCTTTAATGGCACTAGATACCCTCAAGACTGTTCTTCCTCGTTGGGTTGCTTGGAAAAACTCTGCACTTCCTTTGTTCGAGGAGTCTGCATACCCTCTCCCAGCAGGCACGCCAAAATTCATCGGCACCCTTATTCAACGATTTAATATTCGAAATGGTCGCGCTGCGCGCCCATACAGAGACAATATATCTGAAATAAATGCAAAGGTAAACGGGGACGTTGTCGCAGCGCTTAGGCGTGCTGGCATGACTTTAGAGCCTGGTGAGTATGTTTTGAATGACACATATTGTCTTGGAGAAATACCAGATTTCCAGGGGCTTTTACCAAAATCTTATGACGCAGGGGCTCCAATATTCGCACTAACCAACGAAGAGATTGGTGAAACCGGCACCGTTCTTGCAAACTTCATTGATCGTCGCGATACGTTCTACACACAATTTAACGTAATCAGCAACAACATAAGAGATATGATTTCCCATGCTTAACGCGAAATCTGTTTTCAATCGTAACATCGCTGAGGCCCGCCAGAACACAGCCTTGTTTGATTACATTTCGGCTCAAGTACGAGTGCCAACATCTTTTGATGACTTGCTCCGCGCCCAAATAGTGATCGCTGTTGCAGCATTTGACAAGTTAATGCACGACGTAATTCGTATAGGCATGTGCCAAACTTTTGCTGGCACAAGACCTGCAACCAAAAAGTTTAATGGGGAGACAGTATCGCTTCAAACTCTTACATCGATCTCACTCGCTACAATGCCTCCTAAGGAAAATATCTTTGAGAATGCTGTAGTAGAAAAATTAAAAATTCTATCTTTTCAACATCCAGATAAAATAAGCGATGGCCTCTCTTTAATATGGCCAGAGAAACATAAGTGGGCTATTATTTCTAAAAAGGCAGGTTATAGTGAAGAGTATATGACCAAAAAATTAGTATTAATTTCAACACGTAGAAATGCAATTGTGCATGAGTCTGATATGAACCCGCTTACAAATGAGAAGACACCAGTAAGTCGCGCAGAATGCGATGATATAACTAATTTTATCGCTCGATGCGGCAATGCCATTGTTGATCTGGTGATAAATCCTTCAATTAGCCCGCCCACCTCTAATGTAAATAGCTTTAAATAGATATTTATTATAAATATATAGCCACCTCACCCAAATCTGAGGCCGGAGATCTTAGACTTTAATAGGTTTTTGTCGTGATTTCTTAAATCGCGGCATTCGCCGGGATGTCGATGGCTTGGCCCAGAAGCTAGGCGAGAACGCCACCGCACCCCTGCCCCCCGCCAACCGCCCTTGTCGCAGCGCACAAAGCCATGCGATAAGGCACCCATAACGCAACATTCTGGAACCGCCGCCCCCATCGGGCCGCCACCGTTCCGGTGGTGCTTATGGTGTTCGGCTGCATCCTGCGCCGGGCCGGATCCTCAAGGTTACGTTTCCTCACATGCTCGATTTTAATGGTCTGGGGCTGCTGTCCCCGCTTTCCGCCGGCTTGGCCACGGCGGGCTATACCACCCCCACCCCGATCCAGGCTCAGGCCTTGCCCCCCGCCTTGGCGGGCCGTGACGTGCTGGGTCTGGCCCAGACGGGCACGGGCAAGACGGCGGCCTTTGCCCTGCCGGTGCTGCAGGCCCTGACCAAGGCGGATAAGCGTGCCCGGCCGCATTATCCCCGCGCCCTGATCATGCTGCCCACCCGCGAACTGGCGCTGCAGGTCGGCACCGTGTTCGACCTGCTGGGCGTGCAGCTGCCTTTCACCAATGCCGTGGTGCATGGTGGTGTCTCGATCAATCCGCAGATCAAGGCGCTGGCCGCTGGCGTCGATATCCTGATCGCCACGCCGGGCCGCCTGATCGACCTGATGGATCAGGGCAAGTGCAAGCTGGACAATATCGCCCTGTTCGTTCTGGACGAGGCGGACCGCATGCTGGACATGGGGTTCCTGCCGGCGGTGAAGAAGATCGTGGCGAAGCTGCCCAAGACGGGCCGCCAGACCATGTTCTTCTCTGCCACCATGCCCAATGATGTCTCCGGTCTGGCCGAAAGCCTGCTGCATGATCATGTCCGGGTGGAGGTGACGCCGCCCGCCACGACGGTGGAGCGCATCGACCAGTCGGTGATCCATCTGGATATGGCGCAGAAGGCACCGACCCTGGTGAAACTGCTGTCCGATCCGGCGGTAGAGACCGCCATCATCTTCACCCGCACCAAGCATGGCGCCAATAAACTGGCGGCACAGCTGGCGGGCGCTGGCCTGGAGGCTGACGCCTATCACGCCAACAAGTCACAGAATGCCCGCGAACGCGCGCTCGATGCCTTCCGCGCCGGCAAGACCCGCGCCCTGGTCGCCACCGACATTGCGGCGCGCGGCATTGATGTGGACCTGATCACCCACGTCTTCAATTATGACCTGCCGGAAGTGCCCGACGCCTATGTCCACCGCATTGGCCGCACGGGCCGCGCGGGTCGGGCCGGCACCGCCGTTTCCCTGGTCACGCCCGCCGACCGCCCGCTGCTGAAGCAGATCGAGAAGGTCACGCGGCAGTCGATCCCGCGTCACGCGATGGAACCCGCTGCCGCCGCTGTCCTGCCGCAGTTGAAGCCCGAACGTCCGCCGCAGCCGCAACCCAAACGCAACCGGCCCAAGCCGGCGGGCCAGCCGGGTGAGCGCAGCAGCCAAGGCCGTGGCCATCGCGGTCAGCCGCGCAACGCCGAGGCGGCACGCGGCGACGCCCCGCGCACCGACGCGCCCCGCAACAGCGCCCCCCGCGCCGAGGGCACGAGCACCCCATCTGGCAACCCGTCCGCCAGCCCGTCCACCCGGCCGCAGCAGCCGCGTCCCCAGGGCCCCCGCCCGCAGGGGCAGGGCCAACGCCCCCAGGGCCAGGGGCAGCGCCCGGCCCAGCAGGGCAAGCCGCAGCAGCACTCCCGCCCCGCCGCCAAGCAGACCGCCGACAACCGCCCCGCCCGCGACGGTGCCGCCAAGCCGCAACGGCCCCAGCGTCCGGCCCGTGAGGGGGCGGAGGCTTCGGGTGGTGACTGGACCCCTGACTTCCTGCGCCGCCCCGCGCGCGGGTAAGATTGTTTGGGGAGGGTGTCCCCTCACCCTCCCATCCAACCGCTGACTTCCCCACCGCACAATGCTACACTGCGCCAGACGGCGGTCGGACTTTGTCCAAAGACCCGGTCCCCCTGCAACACACCTTCATTTTCTGTTGCATCCTGTTGCACGACCGCGCGGGAACCGGCGTTCTGGTAACTGAATTACCAAACTGACATCGAATTCTTGTAACTGGGGGGATCAAATCCCCTGCGAACCATGCTATAAGGCATGGGAAAGATGGGGCGCGCACGCCCCGATAAGATTATCGCACCACCAGAGCATCAAGGATCGCCCATGCGCCGCCACCGCCACGCCAAGATCGTCGCCACCGTCGGCCCGGCCAGCAATACGCCGGAGAAGCTGAAGGAGCTGTTCCTGGCCGGTGCCGACGTGTTCCGCCTGAATTTCAGTCACGGCACCCATGACGACCATGCCAAGGTCCACGCCGCCATCCGCGCCCTGGAAAAGGAAGTGGGCCGTCCCATCGGTATCCTGCAGGATTTGCAGGGGCCGAAGATCCGCATCGGCACCCTGACCGCCGGCAAGGAAGATCTGGTGAACGGGGAGAAGGTGACCTTCGTGCTGGGCAAGGAGCCCGGGGGCAAGGACAATATCCCCCTGCCCCATCCGGAGATTTTCAAGGCCATCATGCCGGGCCAGGACCTGCTGATCGATGATGGCCGCGTGCGGGTGCGGGTGCGCGGCGTCAGCGATGACAAGATCACGGCAGAGGTGATTGTCGGCGGCGTCATCTCCAACCGCAAGGGCGTGAACCTGCCCGGCACGGCGCTCGACCTGTCACCCCTGACGGAGAAGGACCGCGCCGATCTGGCCTTTGGCCTGTCGCTGGGCATGGATTGGATCGCCCTGTCCTTCGTGCAGCGCCCGTCCGACGTGATCGAGGCCAAGGCCCTGATCGGTGACAAGGCTGGTCTGGTCTCCAAGATCGAAAAGCCGCAGGCGCTTGAAAAGATCGAGGATATCATCCGCCTGTCCGACGCCATCATGGTGGCACGCGGCGACCTGGGCGTGGAAATCCCGCATGAGGATGTGCCCGGCCGCCAGAAGGAACTGGTCCGCGCCGCGCGTCTGGCCGCCAAGCCGGTGATCGTGGCCACCCAGATGCTGGACAGCATGGTGGCCAGCCCGACCCCGACCCGCGCCGAGGCGTCCGACGTTGCCACCGCCGTCTATGATGGTGCCGATGCCGTCATGCTGTCCGCTGAAAGTGCCTCGGGCCAGTACCCGGTGGAAGCCGTGTCGATGATGAACCGCATCATCACCAGCACGGAGCATCACCCGACATACCGCCCCATCATCACGGCGCTGGAGCCGGAGGTGGATCACACCCCGTCGCATGCCGTCGCCGGTGTGGCCGCCGATCTGGCCGGCACCATCGATGCCGCCGCCATCTTCGCCTATACGTCCAGCGGCAATACCGTCGCCCGTATCGCCCGCAAGCGGCCCGACGTGCCGGTGCTGGCCACCACCCCGCATGAGAGTGTGGCCCGCCGTCTGGCGCTGGTCTGGGGGGCGCACGCCATCCATTCCGTTGATGTCGGCACCTATGAAGAGATGGTGGACCGCGCCCGTACCCTGGCCGTGAAGGAAGAGTTCGCCCGTCCGGGTGATCGGATCGTCATCGTCGCCGGCATCCCCTTCGGCCAGTCGGGCAGCACCAACAACCTGCGCATCGCCAAGATCTGATCGCGCGGGACATGAAAAAAGCCCGGCGGCCTCACGGTCACCGGGCTTTTCTTTTGTGAACTCGACGCTTACGCCGCCTGCAGGCGCAGACCGTCCAGGCGGTTGGCCAGGGCCTGCTGGCCTTCATTGTCATGGTCGAAGCGGAGGGAACAGGTACCCAGTTCGCTGGCCACGATGGTAAAGCTGATGGGGGTCGGCAACTGGCGCCAGGTCAGTTGCCCCTTCTGCCCCACGCTGACGCCATCCAGGGACAGCAGGGCACCACCGCTGGAAATATTGTCCAGGCTGGCCTCCAGGGACCGGCCCCCGATCTGCACACTGACCGTCTGCCCCACCTGATACCGGCGGCTCCCACGGCGGTCGACATCGGAAATGGCGGTGCGGACGACGCGGACCAGGGTCTGGCGCAGGGCGTTCACGCCATCGGTGACATGGGTCGATACCTCGCGCAGCAGCTGGGCCTTCTGCCCGGTACCGTGGGCCTCCTCCGACACCAGGGCGATGCGGCGGGACACCTCGCGGTTGGCGTTGGCCGTCTCCGATACGTTGCGGGCAATCTCCTTGGTCGCCGCCGACTGTTCCTCCATCGCGGCAGCGATGGTGGAGGAGATATGGTCCATGTCGTTGATGGCCCCGCTGATGGAGGTAACGGCCTCCACGGCGGCGGCGGTGGCCGACTGGATCTCGCTGATCTTGCGGGTAATGTCCTCGGTCGACCGGCTGGTCTGGGTCGCCAGGTTCTTCACCTCCGACGCCACGACGGCAAAGCCCTTGCCGGCTTCGCCGGCGCGTGCCGCCTCAATGGTGGCGTTCAATGCCAGAAGGTTGGTCTGGCCAGCAATGTCACCGATCAGGTTGGCGACCTCCCCGATCTGGCCCACCACCTCGCGCAGGCTTTCGATGGTCTCGCGGGTACGCTCGCCCCCTTCCACAGCCTTGCGGCTGACGGTCATGGCATGGGCGACCTGGGCGCTGATCTCCTGGATGGAGGCGGTCAGTTCTTCAGTGGCGCTGGCAACTGCCTCGGCATTGGCCAGCGCCTGTTCGGCGGCGGCAGCCACGTTCTGGGCATTGTCGCTGACCTGGGCCGCAGACTGCTCCATGCCGGCGGCGGTCTTGTCCATGATGGCGGCTTCAGCGGCGACATTGTCCACCGATACGCGGCTTTCGCTTTCCACCGTTTCGGCCATGCCGGTCAGGGCGGCCACGCGTTCCTCCCGCGCCTTGGCCTCTGCCTCCGCCTGGGCTTCACGCAGGCGGACATTATCCGCCGTGCGTTCATGCAGGATGGCCAGTGCGCGGGACATGTCCGCGATCTCATCCTTACGGTCACCGGCGGCAGGCACCTTGACCGACAGATTGCCGTCGCCAATGGCGGCCAGAACATCGGTCAGCGTAATCAAGGGCCGCACGACATGACGGTTCAGGACGAACATCACCAGCGCCGACACCGCCACGCCAACCACCAGCAGTATCAAGGACAGATCGGCCAGATCATCGGCAATGTCGACAGCGCTGCCCAATTCACGGTGCATGCTGTCGGTAGCCTGTCCGGCGATGACATCCACTTCCTTCACCACCGCTTCCAGGGCGTCGGTCAGGGCCTCGGTCTTGGAATCCAGCTCACCCATCAGCTTGTTGCCCTGGGCGGGACCGTCCTTCACATAGGCGTGGGCCATCTTCAGGCCCAGATCATAGAACGGGTCCAGCGCGGCACCGACCTTGTCCAACTCTGCCACCAGCTTGGATTGACCCATGGTCTTGGCCAGTTCGCGGGACTTGCGCAGGTTTTCGCGCGCATGGTCGCGGGCCTTTTCGGCTTCCGCAAACCCGTCATCCAAACCGTCCAGACCGCGCGTGGCTGAAACATCGGTAAGCCATTGCTGGATCTGCACCAGATTGATCGACAGCAGGCGCGCCGAAGAGACGAGGTCCAGCGACTGCACCGCCGCCATGTCGGCGGCCCGGTTCGCCTCCGCAATCTGCTTCTGCTGCCGCCCGGCACCCAGCAGCATCAGCACCGTCGCCGCAGCCAGCAACAGCAATACCAGCAGGTTGGAAAACATGATCTTCTGGCTGATGCCGATGCGCATGGTGCAATATCCCGACTGTCCCGATGGAACATTCATCACAAGGATAAATGTCCCGCATACCGGGGTATTGATAGCATCCGCGACGACACCGCCGCATCTATCCGGTCGAATAGGCCTTCGGCCTTGCGCTTGCGCCCGTCACAACAAACGCGGCAGCATATGCATCACGGCCTGCCGTCCGGCGGGTACACAGATCAGGTTGCAAACAATGACACCGGGGAAGGGATCGGTGCTGTTCCCCCTGAAATTGGGCACAACGTGCAACGGCACGGTATGCTGCCACACCCGGTAGTTCATTTCCCGCAGCAGATCGAGCGTGGCCTGATCGGGTTTACCAGCATCGCAGCGCAGATAAAGACACGGGCGATGCTGCAGAATGCTGCTCCTTGCCCCTTTCAACACGCGCAGGACCAGTGCATCAACACTCACCTTGATCAGATGCAGGCTGTCCAGCCCCAGCGCATCGATGCCGGTGCCATCCCCCTGCAGCGGCGTCACGCTACCATGATGAACATGGGCCATGTTCCACTGCATCAGTTCCCGCAGATGCGTCTCCGGCTCGAACGCGTGGACCTTGAATTGTTTTGACAGGGCCAAGGCATGCAGGCCGATACCGGCCCCGACCTCCACCACGGTCTCGCCGGGTTCCAGGGTGCGGGCGCAGGCTTCCACCTCACCTTCCAGCCATTCGCCATCGGCTTCCAGGCAACGCCCCAGAATCCTGTCGGACGATGGATAGCGGAGAACGCCCAGGCGCGTTGCGGCTTCCAGGGCATCCTGATTGCCGATGGTCACCATCTGCTGCGACAGGACCGGGGGACGCTGTGCCGGTAACGGCGGGGTCGGCACGGGCGGGAACGGCAAAGGCGGCCGACGTGGCGGTGGGGAAGCCGGGCTCAACCGTGACGCATCACCATCCTTCAGCAAGGCGACTTCGGTGGCCAGACGCTGGAAGACGCTGGCCCAGTCACCAGCCGTCGACTGCCGGAACAGCCGCATGGTTCGCGGATACCAGGGACTGTCTTCCCGATTGCGCATCCACCGCCAATCGGGCGCAAACTTCAATGGAACCCAGACAGGGCAGCCAAGAGCACCAGCCAGATGGGCCACCGATGTGTCGGACGAAATGATAAGGTCCAGATGCTGCATGACCGCAGCCGTGTCCATGAACGCATCCGGGCCTTCATCGAAATCAGGCCCCAGCGTTTGAACCTTCATCCCATCGGGCAACCGGTCAAGCTGATCCAGGCCAAAGCCCTTCTGCAGGCTGATCAGCGTGACACACGGCACACGGGCGACCGGGGCCAGATGTTCCAAGCCAAATGAACGGCCACGATCAACACCGGTTCCTGGCTTGCCCTGCCACACGACACCGATACGAAAACCACCCTTGGGCAGTCGATTACGCCAGGCATCAACCCGATCCGGGTCCGCCCTCAGATAGGGGATGGGTGCCGGCACACGATCCACAGTCACACCCAGCACGCGCGCCAGGCTCATGATCGGGACATGCACATCGAAGGGCGGCAACGGTTCACCGAAGGTCGCCAGAGTCACCCCGGTCATCGCCAAACGATAGAGGGCCAGAAGGTTGGAGGGCACCTCCAGGATGACATGGGCGGCCCGTGCCACCACCTGCTGCACAAAGCGGACAAACTGGATACTGTCGCCCAACCCCTGCTCATGATGGATCAGGATGGTTTTGCCGCTGATATCCTCTCCCTGCCATTCTGGACGGCCAAAATCACGCAGGGGAACGGGCAGGTTGGGCCGCAGCCAGCGCCATTCGAAATGCTGCCAGCCTTCTTCCCACTGCCCCAGGGACATGAACAGTCCGGCTGCCGTCGTGTGCAGCAACTGATCGTGGGGATGCACCTCCAGCATGCGGCGGGCATGACGCACCGCCGTGACCATATCCCCGGCCTCCATGGCAAGGCTGGTCAGGTTGTTCAACGCATCGCGATAGGTGGGAGCCTGCGCGATCACCGCTTCGAAACAGCGGCGGGCACCATCCAGATCACCGGTATGGATGAACAGCGCGTTGCCAAGGTTGACCAGCGCTTCCGGCATACCGGGACGCAGGCGCAGCGCGATATGGTAATACCCGATAGCTTCGTCGGCTTTGCCAAGGCGGACAAGGTTGTTGGCAAGATTGACATACACTTCCGGAAGATCAGCGCGAACCTTAAGGGCGTCGCGGTAGCGCTGCACCGCTTCTTCCACCAGCCCCCCGTCGACCAGAAGATTGGCAAAATTGAACAGGCATTCCGCAGAATTGGGTTCCAGTGCCAGGGCGCGCTCATAACTGGTCCGGGCGCCGGCAAGGTCGCGTGATGCATGCAGCGCCTGGGCCAGAATTGCATGTGCCCCGGCAGCATCGGGCCGCAGCGCGGCTGCCCTCTGGCTGGCCTGCACGGCATCGGCGGCGCGGCCCAATGCCAATAGCGAGTTGGAGAGGTTGATCAGCGCGTCATAATCCTGAGGAACCAACGTCACCCAATGGCCGATCGCCTCCGCCGCCTCGGCGTGACGACCCATTTGCTGAAAAGCGATGCCAAGCGGATGCAGCACGTCGGCGAAGGTCGGATGGGCTTTCAGCAAGGCCTGATACCGACGGATAGCTTCCTCTAGCTTGCCCGCCAGATGCACGGCCTTCGTCGCGTTCAGTTCCGCCAGGGCTTGCTGCTGACTATCAACCATTCTCCACGGCTCCCCTGTACCGCCTGCCTTGATTACCGACGCATATTTCCGATTGACCGGAAGCAGCTCTAGAAAAGCCCTGTCATCCGGGCCGGTTCGCAGAGAGCAACCCGATTACCACGGGCTTCTTTTCCCCAGGTAAGGCCAGCAGGTGCTTGGGGGCGGTATCCGCGCTTTCATGATGCCACCACAGGCGATAACCCAGCTCCGTCATCCGGTTGATGAGGGCACGGGCCTGTTCCGGCACATTGACTTTGATGTAGAGGGCGGGGCGGCATCGCATGATCGTATTCTGCGCACCCTGGACCACATTCATCCCCGCCCCTTCCACATCCACCTTCAGCAAATGCAGGGATGGCAGATCAAGGCTGTCGATGGTGATCAGGGGAACGGGATCCCCGACCGCACCAGACAGGGAGATAGAATCCGTATTGGCAGGGCGGACAAGGATATGTCCCTTGCCGTCACCGACAGCGGCCTGCCGTACATGCACCTGAGCAAGCTGGTTCTCCTGCACATTCCAGCGCAGCAAGTCATTTTGAACATGCTGCGGTTCGAAGGAATGCACCCGGCCCCGCGGCCCAACCGCACGCGCCAGGGCCAGGGTGAAGGACCCAGCACCGGCACCCGCCTCCACAACCACATCGCCTTCGGCCAGCAGATCGGCACATAGCGCCGTTTGCAGGGCAAGCCCCTCGCTGGTCGGTGCCGCCTCGGCCAGATGCCGGATGCGGCCCAGCGGCGTGAGGGTTTCCGTGATCCCAAGGCCCAGTTGCTGGGATATGGCGGCAGCGGGTGGAGCGATGCCAGCCATGGGCATAGGGGCGTCCCGCAATTTGACGGGCGGCATGGGGGTCGGCAATGGCGGGGCCGCGACCGGCGGGAAGGGTACGACCGGCGGACGCAGTGGCGGAGCTGGCGGTATCAGTTTCGACCGGTCGCCATCCTTCAGCGCCGCGACATCGGCGGCCAGACGCTGGAACACGCCTGCCCAGTCGCCCGGCTCTGTCTGCCTGAACAGACGCATGTTTGTGGGATACCAGGGGCTGTCCCCGCGATCGACCATCCAGCGCCAGTCGGGCGAGAATTTCAGCGGCACCCATACCGGACAACCCAAGGCGCCGGCCAAGTGCGCCACCGATGTATCGGAGGAGATGATCAGATCCATATGCTGCATGACGGCAGCGGTATCCAGAAAGGCACCCGGCCCTTCGTCGAAATCGGGCCCTAGGGTTTCAACCTTCATGCCCTCGGGCAGACGCCCCAGCTGATCAAGACCATAGCCCTTCTGAATGCTGACAAGCGTCACGCCTGGGACACGGGCGATGGGCGCCAATTGATCCAGGGTGTAGGAACGGCCCTTATCGACGCCGGTTCCGGGTTTGCCCTGCCAGACGATGCCGATGCGGAAGCCATCCTTTGGCACACGATCGCGCCACATCTCCACCCGCGCGGGATCGGCATGGAGATAGGGAACCGTTGCAGGCAGGCTATCCACCGTCACGCCGAGCACATAGGGCAGGCTCATGACCGCGATCTGCACATCAAAGGGCGGCAGCGGTTCGTCATAGACGGCCAGGGTGACACCCGGAATGCACTGGTAAAGGGCGAGCAGGTTGCGCGGCACCTCCAGAATGACATGGGCCGCGCGCTTGACCATCTCCAGTGCAAAGCGAACAAACTGGATGCTATCGCCCAGCCCCTGTTCATGATGGATCAGGATGGTCTTGTCGCTGATATCCTCGCCCCGCCATTCAGGCTTTCCGAAATCGCGCAGGGGGACGGGGAGGTTGTCGCGCAACCATCGCCATTCGAAATGCTGCCACCCCTCCTCCCACTGTCCCATCAGCATGAAAAGGGCCGCCGCCGTACCATGGCTTGAAGAGGCATCGGGCGGCACGGCCAGCCGGCGGCGCATATAGGTCTGCGCCTCCTCCAGCCGGTTCATGTTCATCAGCAGGTTGGCAATGTTGTTCAGCGTGTCGGGATGATCAGGCAGCTGCGACAGCACCTGCATGAAGCTTCGGCATGTCTGTTCCGGATCGGCGCCATCCTCATACTCCATGGTGGAGAGGTTCAGCATCGCCTCGGGCGTGCCGGGGCGCAGGCGAAGCGCCTCCCGATAGAGGGCCGCAGCCTCTTCCCGCTGGTTAAGCCCCTGCAGGTTACTGGCCAGATTGATCATCGGTTCCACCATGGTGGGGCGATGACGCAAGGCATCACGATAGGCCTGCATCCCCTCATCCCGGCGGCCCGTGGCGCACAGGATATTACCAAGCAGAAACAAGGCTTCCGGAGAATCGGGCACCAGGGACAAGGTGGCCCGGACACTTCTTTCAGCTGCGGCCATATCGCCGCTCAACTGATCGGCCATGGCTTTCATCAGGTGCGTGTCGGGTGCGGAGGGCCGCAGCGCCAAGGCTTGGCGGTAGGTGGCCCCGGCTTCTGCACCACGCCCCAGGTTCAACAGCGAGTTGCCCAGGTTGACAAGCGCCTCGTAATCCTTGGGCGCAACCTTCAGCCAGCGGGAAATATACTCCACAGCCTCAGCGTGACGCCCCTGCTGCTGCAGCGCGATGCCCAAGGGATGTAGGACCTCGGTCAGTCCGGGATTTCCTTGCAGCAGTTCCCGATAGCCCCGCTCCGCCTCCACGACCTTGCCGGCCAGGTGCTTCTCCTTGGCGGACCGCAGCTTCGCCGCCACGTTCTGCGACATGCCTTTGCTGTGCACCTTATTCCCCCGGTGGCGGCACTCCTTGCGCAGTAGTACCTTTACGGACACAGCGGAAGCAACGCTTTCTCAATGATACGCCGGGGGCAGACTGGCATCAGCGCAGAGCGTTGCTGATCAGGTAGGTTGCGAAGTCGGCGACCTTCAACTTGATGGCAGCCCGCTCACTCTCGCCTTCCATGGCACGCGCCAGAACGATGTGACGCTGCACATCGGCATCCACCACCTTGAAAAGCGTCTCCTCCCCCTTGATACGGGGATAATAGGTGGGGTCCACGCGCTTCTGACGCTTGGACAGACGCTCGCGCACCTCCTCTTCCGTCACCTCGACATCGGCCTGCTTCTTGACCAGGGTCCAGTCCTTCTCACCCGCAAAGCCCTCTGCCAGCACCGCAGCAGGATCGCCATCGCAAACGCCCACCTTGAACAGGTTCTTGCCCAGCCCGACATCGGAGCCCCACTGGCTGAGATTGGCACTGCGGGCGACGAAGATGGTGGCCATTGATCGGGAATCCCTGCTCAAAAATCGCAAAACGGTTCCCAGGAAGTAACCCAAGCCGTGGCCCCTGGAAAGAGGGCGTAGGTAGCGCGGAGCGAATTTGTCTGTTTATTGAGCGATTATGACTAAACAGTAAGCAATCGCGCTTTAACGGGATATAAACAGCAACTCGATGATGTCCTTAAGTGATCAGCAAGAAGAAAGAATTGCCTATATTTTGGACAATATTTATTGTGGATAAATTTTAATCAATTGCTAAAGTATCCACCCAGACGGCGCAAAGCCGCGTCGCCCTGCACGGATGCAAGGCGCAAGGAAGCAAACCTCCATCAAGTGTTCTCAAAGCCAATAAAGAACCGTGAGACACATGCCGAAAGACTTAACGGCGGATTTTTCCGCATCCGGGGTGCGCTGTGACCAGGAAGCCTCGCCTGAAACCATCATTGAGTTGGCGCGTGAAGTGGCCGAAGTATCCGCCATGCGGACCAGCGCCATCGGTGACATCACCCGCCGCACAAAAATACTCGCCCTGAACGCGAAGATCGAGGCGGCCCGCGCCGGTGTACACGGCGCCGGCTTTGGCGTCGTGGCCGCAGAGGTGCAGACCATCTCTTCCCAGATTGATCTGGCAGCCAGCCAGATGCGCGACGAGATCGTGGGCAGCGCCAACCGGCTGCATCAACTGGGCCAGGGATTGGTCGGATCGATGCGGGGCCAACGCCTCGCCGACCTTGCACTCAACATGATCGATATCATTGACCGCAACCTCTATGAACGATCATGCGATGTGCGGTGGTGGGCGACCGACAGTGCGGTGGTCGATGCGCTGGAACAGCCGGGGGCGGCAACCGCCAGCCATGCCAGCCAACGCCTGGGCGTCATCCTTAAATCCTACACCGTTTACCTGGATATCTGGGTGGCGGATGCGCAGGGGCGGGTCATTGCCAGCGGGCGACCTGGCCAATACCCCGTCGCGGGCCGTTCCGTCGCTAATGAGAAATGGTTCTGCGACGCGATGGGCACGCGCGACGGCACGGAATTCGCCGTTGCCGATGTGGCCCCGCACGAAGGCCTGAACCAGCAGCCTGTTGCCACCTACGCCACCGCCATCCGGGCGGGCGGGGCGGAGAATGGACGCCCACTGGGCGTATTGGGCATCTTTTTTGATTGGTCCCCGCAGGCTGGCGCCGTGGTCGGCAATGTCCGCCTGACGGAGGAGGAACGGCTGGAAGGCCGGACCAAATGCCTGATCGTGGACAGCAATTTCCGCGTTCTTGCCGCCAGCGATCAGCGTTACCTGCTGATCGGTCGCTACCCGCTGACCACCGGCGGGCGGGACATGGGCTATTACACGGCAGAGGATGGGACGATGGTCGCCTTCGCCCTGACACCCGGCTATGAAACCTACCGGGGTCTTGGCTGGTACGGCTTGATCCTGCAGCGACCGCCGGAGGTGGAGGCCGCATGGAATGCCCGTCACGGGCACGCCTGATCCGGCTTAACAGTGGCAAGTGATGAGACGCCCGTCGATATCGGCGGGCGCCTTGCCATTTTTAAGCCTCTGCCCTGGCCGCTTGATTCGCCCCTGAGTCGCGCCGCCATGGTGGTGGAAACACCCACTGCCCATGACCAACCGCCTTATCCGCGAGGCGGATTCTCTGCATTTCAGCGTATGCGGGACGCACGGGCGGGCCTTGCGGCATCTCAGGCGAGAGAAAAGTGGTAATCTGTTATAAAGTCGCTTATGTTCGCCTTAGACAGAGTTCATGGAGTGCCGGATGTATTCGCATCCCCAACATGGTGGCGGTGAAGAGGTCAAGGAGCTGCGCCGACAGGCCGGTGCTTGGCTTAAAATCCGCCGTACGGAAGTCGGGCTGACCCAGCGTGCGCTGGCGGAGGCTGTCGGCCTTGAATATTACACAATGGTATCGATGATTGAGGCGGGGCGCGGTCGCATTCCGCCGGACAGCTATCTCGCCTGGGCTGCCGCCCTGCAGATGCAGCCGGCTGAATTCGTACGGACCCTTATGCAGTTTTATGATCCCATTACCCATTCCATTCTGTTCGGTGAAGCCGGTACAACGGCGCCCGGCGACGGGAATGGGGACAAGCAGGCACCGCGTTTCCGCGTCGTTTAAAAGGCTTGAAGGTTAAGGCAGCCGCCACATGGGCGAAATCGTCTCCATCCACATCGCGCAGATGAAAGCCGCCCGTCATGAAACGGCGGATAATGCTGCACGTGAACGGATGTCGGCGCTGCGGGAGCGGCGGGCCGCCTGGGGACGTACCATCCGGCAGCGGCGCGTGGAGTGTGGGTTCACAACCCGGACCCTGGCGGATGCTGTGGGCATCGCGACACCGACGCTGGTCAGCGCCATCGAGTCCGGTCGTGGCCGTCTTCCCGAGGGCGTGCTGACCGGTTGGGCCCTGGCGCTGGGTATGGAACCTTCCGATTTTGCGGCCGGCTACCTTGCCGCTTTTGAACCCGATGCATTCGCCGCCCTGCGGCAAAGCCATGAAGAAGGGAGGCCGGCATGAGCGCGTCGGCCGAAATATTCCGGTTCCCCGGACCTGCGGCAAACGGCAATAGCGGTTTCTGGAGCAACCAGGACATCGCCGATGTTTATCGTTGCCTGGATCAGTTCTCCCGCCATGGCCTGACCGTGGAAGCGGCATCCGGCCTGTCGGATGAGGGTGATCCCTGGTTCGCGATCGAGGATATGGCGACCGGTGATGCGCTGGTTCACATTGCCCGCATCGACGGCTTCTTCGTTGTGCATGTGCTGGATGGTGAAACTTGGTCGGGCGATACGCTGCGGCAGGCGCTGTCCGGCATCGATTTCTCGCCGTTGGCCGGGGTTGAGGCGCCGGCGCATCACGACGCCACCGCGACGGATGGCGATGACGACAAGGATGGCACGCACGCCTTCCTGCGCATCGTCAGCGCGGTCATGGCCGCCCTGACGACGGAAGTGATCGCCAACGCCGTCACGCATGATGCGGTTGCATCGCCCCTGCCACCGTCCGGCGCGCCTGACGCTGGCGACCACGGCGTTGATGCTACCAACTCGGTCCTGGATTTGCCAGCCGTTGATAGCAACCTGCCGAATGCACGGCATACGGATGTCACGGATACCGCCACATCTGGACCGGCAGAAACGCCGACACCGGTGAAGGTTGAGCATAGCGAGACGGTTGCCGTGTCCAGCAGCGACACGCCGACTTCGGCCCCGGTTGAGAAGCCGGTGCCAACCCTGGCTGTTATCGACATATCCAACACGTCGGACGTTGTGGATACCGGTACCAAACAGGCGATCGCCGTTCCCACCGGACAGAGCCAGGGGGTGGCTTTGTCCTTCACGGTCGGCGGCGATCACATCCAGGTGAGCTTTGATAGCAAGGTGACCTTTGTCGGCACCGAAAAGAAAACGGACACGTTCCTGATCGTGCTTGATGGGCACGGCAAGGATCTGACCGCAAAAGTGGAGAACTTCGATAAGGGGCAGGATAGTTTGGTGATCGAAAAATCCGGGGATGGCGGCACGTCAAGTGCCATTGTCACGGATTTGGGGGCTTTGGTTGCCAATAGCGGATCACACCTGACCGTGATCGGGCAGGCGACGGTGGAAATCCACCTGACGTCGACGCCTGATCCGCTGGTCGCTGGAGGCTGAAGATCATGAGTTTCGCAGCAGCAACCACGTTGGCCGCCGGCAGCAGCAGCCTGTCGATGACCGAACTGGCCCTTTATCACGCCATCAATGCTCTTCGTGCTGAAAAAGGGCTGGCACCTTTGAAGCCCAGCATGGACCTGTCTGTCCTTGCCGGACAGCACGCGGTCGATTTCGACAGCAATGTCGGCTACACGGCCTGGTCGCAGATTGCCGTGGCCAACCGTGTGGTACCAACCCTGCACCACTGGAGTGATGGGCAGGGGTTCGTCGCCGGTGTGCTGGCTGTGGCCGATGGACTTAAACTGTCCTTGCCGCAGAGCATTGCCGAGAATGCGGACGGGGTTGTCGCCGGAACGGTTCGCAGCAATCTGCTGACGGAGTGGATGTCAAATCCCGGAACGGCCAGCAACATTCTTTCGGCCAGTTGGGACAGTGTCGGTATCGGTTTCTCCGGTGACATGGCCTATGTCACGTTCGGCAAATATGCCGACGCGGTGGGCGGCATCAAGGTTGCGCCGATTGTCGGGACCAACACCGGTGACACGATACAGTCCACGGCCTGGGCGGACAGCATCTCGGCAGCAGGTGGCAATGATGTCATCACCGGGCTGACCAATGGCGACCGTGTTGACGGCGGCACCGGTCTGGACCGCGTTGTCCTGTCCGGTAATGCCGCATCCTACACCATTACTGCCGTGGCAGAAGGGAATGCCACCTGGGCGGTGATAACCGGCGCCGACGGACAGATCAGCATTCACAATGTTGAGTATGTGCAGTTTGCCGACCGTGTCATCGACAGCAGCAACTGGGGCGAGAACCTGACCCAGGTCCGCTTCGATGACGCGTATTACGGCCTGCGCAATGTTGATGTCGCCGCCGCTGTGACCAGTGGCGCCATCTCCTCGCTTGAAGACCATTTCTGGGCTTTCGGCGCCAAGGAAGATCGCGATCCTGCCGTCTTCTTCGATACCGACTATTATCTTGCCCACAATCCAGATATTGCGGCGGCCGTTTCCACAGGCGCGATCCGCAGTGCGTTTGAGCATTATATCCTGTATGGGCAGTTTGAAGGGCGTAATCCCAACGCCTATTTCAACACGGCGGATTATCTGGAACTCAATCCCGATGTCGCCGCTGCCATCAAGGAGGGGCAGATCGGTTCAGCAATCGATCACTATCTGTCCTATGGCCGCTTCGAAGGCCGGTTAGCGACTGAGCATTTCAATGAGGCTTTTTATCTGGCCAAGAACCCGGATGTTGCGGCAGCTGTGGCTCTCGGACAGTTTGACAGCGGCCTCAGCCATTACCGTCTGCTGGGGCAGATCGAAGGGCGTGTTCCTTTCGACGCCGACTCTATCCTGGGCTGAGGGTAATCAGGCGGCACCCACCGCCTTCACCTTGAACATGGCCCGCTCCGCAGCTTCCAGCAGAGCAGCAATGGAACGGCCATCCTCTGGATAAAGCGCCGTGCCCATGCTGAAACTGGCCGGCTGCGACAGATCACCGAGAACAAGGGGCGGTATTAGCGACCGCCGCACCCGCTCCATAGCCCGCATCAGGCCCGCACGGTCGACCGTGGCCGGCAGCAGGATGGCAAACTGAGCGCCGGTCAGGCGCCCAGCGAGCGCCCCTGCCGCCACCGCTTCGGCACGCAATCGCTCTGCAAAGACCAGCAGCATCTGATCGCCGGCCTCATGTCCAAGGCTTTCATTCATGGGACGAAGTCCTTCCAGCGACAAGAGCAGGACGCCCGCCCCCTGACCCTGGTCACCCCGGTGCATCAATGCATCCGCACTGTCGCGCAGAAACGCCATACGGCTGGACAGGCCGGTCAGACTGTCGCGATCAAGCAGTCGACGCTGCCGTTCCTGGCTGCGGAGCAGTAGCAGCAGCGGCATCCCCGCCGTCCAGACCAGGAGCCAGACAAAACTGGCCGCCAGCAGCCAGGGCGGCATGCGTGTATCCGCCCCGCCCAGATCCACGCCACGGGCCAGCAAACCTGCTCCCCGCCAAGTGTAAAGAAGTCCCAGCCCCATGAAGGCGAGCGCCAAAACGCCGCTGACCGCCCGCTGACCCTTTGCGGCGTTCCAGGTCAAAGCCCCTGCCGTGCCCCAGAGCAGAATGGCCGCCAGCCCGTCATGCAGCACAATCCGGATCCAGGGGCGCCCCGCCGCCGCCAACATCAGGGCGACGATTGCGAAGAGCGCCATGACAAGCGGCAATCGGCGATGACCCGCACGACCAATGTCACGAAAGCGGAGAGCCCCCTCCAGAATAAGCAACATGGCCGAAAGGGTGAGGCTGGTATTGGCGACGATGCCCAGGTCGGGCTGACGCCAGACGACGGCAGGCGGCAGCAGGCATGCCGTCAGACCAAGGATCGCCGCCAGCAACCAGGCGCCCGTCCCCGCCGTCCCCCGTTCTACCCGCCACAAGCCCAGGGTCACCAACAGCGACAACAAGCCACCGAACCCCAGCATCATCCGCAATGTCGCAATATCCGGCTGCCCCATGCCGACAGTCCCCGGATCATGTCCCACACCCCGTTCAGGGACAATGTTTTGCCCTTGCGGTCAAGGGGTTAAACCGGTCACGGTGACGCCCCGATGACATTGGAGCGCAATGGGCCAGGAACCTGCCATGAGATTGTTTCTGCTGGGACTGCTGGCCCTGTTGCTGGTGATGGTCAGGCCGGCGGCTACGCACGAAATCGGCGATAGTCAGGTCGTGATCGAGCTTGGCGAAGGTTCATGGAGCGCCCGCATCGTTACAGCCCCGACACCCTTCATAAACAGGCTGGAACATGCGGAGAAACAGGAGCCGGGCAGGGATTTCACCCAAGGCACAGCCGCAGCCAAGCTGGCGGAACTCTCACCCGCCTTACCGCGACATCTACTTGTGCGGATCGACGGTGAAGCGGTTGCCACAACCATGGTCGTCGAACAACTACTGATGCCGGCGGATCAGTCGCAGCCGTCATTCCTGGTTCTGCGTGCAGACGGACCCTTGCCATTGGGAGCCAGAACGGTATCCTGGCAGTTCGACCTGCTGGAAGGACAATATGCGCTGCTGCTGGGTGGGCAGGTTCATTGGGTGGAGGGAAGTGCGGCCACAGGCCCCCTGCCCCTGCGGCCCGGACCGCCGCCCACATTGATGCAGGTCGTTGGACAATATGTGCATCTGGGCTTCATTCACATCGTGCCGGACGGTCCGGACCATGTGCTGTTCGTTCTGGGACTGGTCCTGCTCACGACAAGGCTGCGGCCATTGCTGGTGCAAGTCACGGCCTTCACCCTGGCCCATTGCCTGACACTGGCCCTGGCATTGAACGGCGTGATTGATCTGCCAGCCCGTATCGTTGAACCGCTGATCGCGCTGTCCATCGCCTATGTCGCGGTAGAGAATATCTTTGCCCGCCGGATGACACCCTGGCGCCCCGCGCTGGTCTTCGGGTTCGGGTTGCTGCATGGCCTGGGCTTCGCAGGTGTCCTGACAGAGCTGGGCTTGCCAGCCAAAGATCAAACGGCAGCGCTTATAGGCTTCAATATCGGGATCGAGGCGGGGCAACTGGCCGTAATCGCAATCGCCTATTTCCTGCTTCTGCATTGGTTAAAGGATAGGGCGTGGTTCAGGACACGCATCACGATACCGGCATCGGCCCTGATTGCCATTGTCGGGCTTTACTGGATGGCAGAACGTGTCCTTGTCGGCTGAGCTGGGCTTTTCACAACTGAGAAATCTAATGCATAGATTCTAATGATCTTGATAAAGATCAAGTTTAAATTATACATTTATCAATACTTTGATTTTTGAGCATATTTCGCAAATTCATTTTTATTGACTGATGAAAACTGACTGCTGATATAATTGATCTCGATCAATGATCATGCTTTTCCCTGCGGTGTATTGATTTCCCTGGCGAACAATCCGGTTGGCAGGACGTTATGCACGCACATACCGAAACAAGACGGACTGAACTCCTGAAGTTCCTGTTCCTCGCCTTCGTGCTGGTCCCCGTCCTGTCGGTGGGGGTCGTGGCCGCCTATGGCTTCGCAGTCTGGATGGTGCAGTTGATCGCCGGTCCGCCCGGCCTGTGAAGGGTGGAACCCATGGAAACCCGTCTCTCCCGCCGCGCCCTGTTCGCACGCCAGACACCGGCACAGTCTGCCTTGGCCATCATCAGCGCCAGCTGCCTGGCCGAGAATGGCGCCTATTGCCGGACCTGTGCCGATGCCTGCCCGGAAGGGGCCATCCGGTTCCATCTGCTGCCGCGCGGGCGGGCACGGGCGGATGTCGATGCCGACCGCTGCACCGGGTGTGGCGACTGTCTGCCGCCCTGCCCGGCCAATGCTATCAGGCTTTCCGGTACCGTGGAGGAAACCCATGGCCAGTGAAATCCATATTTCCAGCTTCATCATCCACGCGGCCCCCGGCGCCATGCCCGACCTGACCGCCCGCCTGCTGGCGATGGATTGCGAGATCGTGCCGGCCCGGGGTGATGCCAGCCGCCTGATCGTGCTGGTCGAACGGGCCAGCGACCGGGCCGTGGCCGACACGCTGGACGCCATCAATGCCTTGCCCGGCGTCTACAGCGCCCTGCCCGTCTATCACCATGCCGAACCGGCGGCAGCCCTTGCGGAGCCGATGCCATGACCCTGACCCGACGCGATTACCTGAAGGCCCAGGCGGCAGCCACCGCCGCAGCCACCGCCGGCCTGACCCTGGAAGCGGCTGCCACGCAGCTGCCCACCGGCCTGGATGCCAAGATGAAATGGTCCAAGGCCCCCTGTCGTTTCTGCGGCACAGGCTGCGGCGTCATGGTCGGCGTGAAGGAGGGGCGCATCGTCGCCACCCATGGCGACCAGAAATCAGAGGTCAATCGCGGCCTGAACTGCGTAAAGGGCTATTTCCTGTCCAAGATCATCTATGGCCAGGACCGGCTGACCACGCCCATGCTGCGCATGAAGGATGGCAAATATGCCAAGGACGGGGACTTCACGCCCGTCACCTGGGACCAAGCCTTCGATATCATGGCGGAGAAATGGAAGGTGACGCTGAAGGCCAAGGGGCCGGAAGCCATCGGCATGTTCGGGTCCGGGCAATGGACCGTCCATGAGGGCTATGCCGCGTCCAAGCTGATGAAGGCCGGTTTCCGATCCAACAATATCGACCCCAATGCCCGCCATTGCATGGCATCCGCCGTCGCCGGCTTCATGCGCACCTTCGGCATTGATGAACCGATGGGCTGTTACGACGATATCGAGGCCGCCGACGCCTTTGTCCTCTGGGGCAGCAACATGGCGGAGATGCACCCCATCCTGTGGACCCGCGTCACCGACCGCCGCCTGTCCAACCCGGATGTGAAGGTAGCGGTGCTGTCGACCTTTGAACATCGGTCGTTTGAGCTGGCCGACATCCCGATGGTCTTTACGCCACAGACCGATCTGGCCATCCTGAACTACATCGCCAACCACATCATCAAGACGGGGCGCGTCAACAAGGATTTCGTCAGCAAATACACAACCTTCGTGAAGGGCCGGGACGATATCGGCTATGGCCTGCGCCCCACCCATCCGCTGGAGGTGGCGGCCAAGAACGCCGCCAAGGCCAATGAAAGCGATCCCATCAGCTTTGATGAATTCGCCGCCTTCATCGCCCCCTATACGCTGGAAAAGGTGGCGGCACAGTCGGGCGTCCCCGCCGCCCGGCTGAAGGCGCTGGCCGAGCTGTACGCCGATCCAAAGGTCAAGGTGGTCAGCTTCTGGACCATGGGTTTCAACCAGCATACGCGCGGTGTCTGGGCCAACAACCTTGTCTACAACATCCACCTGCTCACGGGCAAAATTGCCGAACCCGGCAACAGCCCCTTCTCCCTGACGGGACAGCCCAGCGCCTGTGGCACAGCGCGTGAGGTGGGAACCTTCTCGCACCGGCTGCCCGCCGACATGGTGGTGACCAATCCCGAACACCGCGCCCATGCCGAACATCTGTGGAAACTGCCGGAAGGCACCATCCCGGCCAAGCCGGGCTTTCACGCGGTGCAACAAGACCGGATGCTGAAGGATGGCAAGCTGAACTGCTATTGGGTGCAGGTGAACAACAATATGCAGGCCGCCCCTAACACCGCCAACGAGACCTGGCCCGGATACCGCAACCCCGACAATTTCATCGTCGTGTCAGACGCCTATCCCACCGTCACCACCATGGCCGCCGATCTGGTGCTGCCCGCCGCCATGTGGGTGGAGAAGGAAGGGGCCTATGGCAATGCCGAACGCCGGACCCAGGTCTGGCACCAGTTGGTCGATGCGCCGGGCGAGGCGAAATCCGACCTGTGGCAGCTGGTAGAATTCTCCAAACGCTTCAAGGTGGAGGAGGTATGGCCGGAGGAATTGCTGGCCAAGGCGCCGGAATATCGCGGCAAGACCCTGTACGATATCCTCTACCGCAACGGTCAGGTGGACAGGTTCCCCGTGACCGAATGCGACAAGGAGTATGAGAACCGGGAGGCCAAGGAATTCGGCTTCTACCTGCAAAAGGGCCTGTTTGAGGAATATGCCAGCTTTGGCCGGGGGCATGGCCATGATCTGGCTCCCTATGACACCTATCACGCCGAACGCGGCCTACGCTGGCCGGTGGTGAATGGCAAGGAAACCCGCTGGCGCTTCCGGGAGGGGAGCGATCCCTATGTGCCCGCGGGCGAGGGCATGCGCTTCTACGGGCACAAGGATGGCAAGGCGCGCATATTCGCCCTGCCCTATGAACCGCCCGCTGAAAGCCCGGACACGGAATACCCGTTCTGGCTGTCCACGGGCCGCGTGCTGGAACATTGGCACAGCGGGTCGATGACCCGGCGCGTGCCGGAACTGCACAAGGCGGTGCCGCAGGCGCTCTGCTACATGCACCCGGACGATGCCCAGGCGATGCAGGTCCGGCGCGGGCAAGAGGTCGTGGTGGCCTCGCGCCGGGGACAGGTGCGGGCGCGGGTGGAGACGCGGGGACGGAACAAACCGCCGCGCGGTCTGGTCTTCGTGCCTTGGTTTGATGCCGATGTCCTGATCAACCGCGTTACGCTGGACGCTACCGACCCCATCTCCAAACAGACCGATTTCAAGAAATGCGCCGTACGTATCACCCCGGTCGGGGAGGCCTGAACCATGAGCAAGCGCCACACCCCCGTGCTGCTGGCCCTGCTAGCCGCCCTGCCCCTGCTGCTGCAACCCATGGCGCAGCGGGCCTTTGCCACCGACCCGGCACCTGCCGCCAGCACCCGCGACGTGAAGGCCAGCGGACGGCCCGCCTTCACAGGTGCCGAGGGGCTGTTGGTGCAGGAGGCACCTTCCATGCCCAAGGATGTAAGCGATGATCAGCGCCGGCAGCGCAACTATCCTGAACAGCCGCCTGTCATCCCGCATGCCATCGCCGGCTATCAGCTCGACCTGCGTGCCAACAAGTGCCTGACCTGCCACGCCCGCGAATTCACGGGCGACAGTCAGGCCCCCATGATCTCCGTCACGCATTTCCAGGACCGCGACGGGCAAGTGCTGGGTGCCGTCTCCACCCGCCGCTATTTCTGCCTGCAATGCCATGTGCCGCAGACGGACGCACAGCCGCGCGTGGTCAACACCTTCCGCGATGTGGACAGCGTCATCCGTGAAAATCGTCCTCCGGTCGGGGAGGGCAAATGATGATCATCATCCAACGGGTCCTGTCTCTGGCCAGGGCCGCCTGGACTGCCTTCAACCGCCCCGCGGCCCATCTGGGCATCGGGTTCCTGACTATCGGCGGCTTCGTGGCGGGCGTCATCTGGTGGGGTGGGTTCAATACAGCGCTGGAGATGACCAACAAGGAGGCGTTCTGCATCGGCTGTCACGAGATGAAGGACAATCCCTATGCCGACCTGAAACAGACCATCCATTATTCCAACCGGTCGGGCGTGCGCGCCACCTGTCCCGATTGCCACGTCCCCCATAACTGGACCGACAAGATCGCCCGCAAGATGCAGGCATCCAAGGAGGTCTGGGGCAAGATTTTCGGCACTATCGATACACCGGAAAAGTTCGAGGCCAAGCGCCGGGAACTGGCCGGCCACGAATGGGCACGGCTGAAGGCCAACAATTCCCTGGAATGCCGCAACTGCCACAGCGCCGACAGCATGGACATCACTCGACAGGGCGCACGCGGGGCCGACGCACACCAGCGCTTCCTGTTCACGGGTCAGGCGACCTGCATCGACTGTCACAAGGGCATTGCCCACCGCCTGCCCGACATGACGGGTGTGCCCATCTGGACCATGCCGGATCGGGCGGCGGTATCCCTGCCTTGACCCGGTCAGCGATAGGCAGCTGGGATGCTGTTCAGATCGAACGTGCTGTAAAGTGACAGGAAGCGGATGGAGTAATTGTCAAAGCGCAGATAGATGGTGTTGTTGATGTCCTTTTCCTCAAATCCGCCGATGATCACGGGCGTGCGGTTCTGTTCGCAATGCAGTTTGGCCATCAGCAAAGCCACCTGATCAATCCAACGGGTAATCTTGGGCTTCGCCAGTTCACCCCGCAGATAGGCACGCACGGCCCCCATGAAACGCCGGGCGCCCGGCGTTGGGCGAAGCCGCAGGAGGTTGGCCGTTATCAAGGCGGCAAACCCGGTGGCCAGCGGGTTGAAGTTCAGGATGACATCGTCGGTGCGCGCGGACAGCGATGACGTCCCGCCCAGGACCAGCGTGTCGATATCCGCCGCGATGACGGGCAGACCAAGCCCTTGCAGCAGGCTGTCGGCTACATCAAACCGCACACACTGATAATGGGCCACCGGCTTTTCAAACGTGCACTCATTATTGACGGTCGTGTAGCGGTAGGGCGCATCGTCGAAATCATCCGCCGAATAATAGAGCCGTTCGGATACAACCCCAATCCGTGCGGCGATGTCTTCTATACGGTCCCGGCCACCGATGGCGTGCAGGACGACCATGATGGGTTCATCGCTGTTGGCCAGCGCCGACTTGGCGAAGGAACGGGCATAGCGGTCAAGATACAGGTCATCCCCCGCCGCAAGCAGCACAGTCCGGACGCCCTCGCGCAGCGCCTCCTGCCGGACTTGATCAAGGTCCAGGCGCCGTCCAAGATGATCATGCATCAGCAATGGCTGTACGGCCACATCCTGCGGATGGTTCAGAAAATCAAGATCCAGGCAATCCAGCATCAGCTCGCAATGATCATGAGCAATCTGTAACGACGGATCGCCATAGAGGGCCCGCGGTTGCCGCAGAGGCAGGTTGCGGCAATGCATGATCGCTGCCTTTGTCTGTTCATTCAGCGGGCCATGCAGATAAAACCAAATGAGACGCAGGCAATTATACATTTGCAGCAGGCGGTCGGTCTGCTGCGCCATAAAGCGTCGACGCAGGGCAAGTTCCTCATCCTTGAGGCCCGTTGCGGTGGCAAACCGTGCTGCCATATGCAGCGCCATGACGTCGTCCGGTTCGTGCGCCAGCACCAGATGGGCATAACGTGCCGCCGCCGGCTCCTGAAGCTGTGCTGTGCTTCTGCCCATCGCCCAACGGTTTGCGGCAGGGCATTTATCATAGAGAGAGGCGATGATGCGCTGCATCGTCTCGATACGGGCCTCGTCACCCTGCTCCGCATACATTGCCCGCTGCCGAATAGCCTCGGCAATCAGGGGGCCCAGTTGCTGTTGCAGGACTTCTCTGTCGCGGGCGCTGCTGACCAGCGCCTCGACAAGGGGGGCGGTATCCTCGATACGCCCCGCCTCGACAAGGTCGATGATGGCATTTAACCGTTCCGGTTCGGTCGGTCGGCCCAGATCGTCGGCACAATCCGCCAGCAGCGTGACCAGGGCGGTTTCCGTCTGTCCACGCAGGCCAGCCGCCCGCCGCAAAGCAGGCACATGTCGACGCATTTCCCGTATCGGGTCATGGAAGCCCGCCAACAGATCCTGGCTGATCCAGGCAGGGCGATAATTGCGGGCAACAAAGATATCCATCACCTTCTGACGTTGGATCAGCGTCAGATTCTCAACATCAACCAGCAGACCACGCGGCGGCGACGGCAGATCGCTCAACTGCTCCAGAATTTCCAGTTCGGTGCCGGCGGTGCTGATGGCCAGCATGTCCGTGGCCCCGATACCGTAGCGACCGACGAGATATCGCAGCGGCATGCAGGCAACCAGCGTTTCACGGACCAGCATACGGATGGCTGCCCGTGTCTCCTCATTCGGGCACATGCCCGCCAGCCAACCGCCACTGTCCAGCATGGAGATCAGTCCGAAGGAACGAAGTTCCCTGAAACGGGCTGGCAGCAGGCCATTATTGATCGCCGTTTCGTCCAGGTGGCGCAGACGGATAACCCCAATACCCCGCCCGATACCGGCCCTCACCCCGACATAGCGGCTGTCATGCCCTTCTTCCAGCAACGGATCGACGACATAGCCGGCAAGACGATCCAGGAAAGGTGCAAACGGACTGAAATGCGGGCCTGCCCCGATCTGGATGAACCGGGCCTTCTGACCCTCCGATGCCGCAAGGCCGATGAATGTCTGCACGAAATCATTCAGAGTAAGGACAAAGTCCATGCACAGGCTCCAAGCGTCTTCGCGCATTTCGGATTGCGGAATAGGAGCCACGTTATCATGAACTTCAAGAAAGAAGTGCAGGCTTCAGTAGGAGTGGGCGCCGATCCCAATCTCCGAAGGGGAGGAAATGTCAGGGAAAATTGCGGGTCACATAATCCCTGATTGCCTGATTGACGGCAGTGGCATGGCTTATGTTCGCCATGTGGCCAGCCTGCGTAAAAAACTGCATCGCAGATTGCCACAACCCCTGACACAGCCGATGTGCCGCCACCAACCGTGACGGCGTATCCAGATCGCCGACCATCACCAAACTAGGGCAAGTGATGGTCGCCAGCAGTTCATCCGTCACCGGCAGGACCGCGGGCGGCGACAGCAGATCCCTGCCCTGGTAATCGGCCAGCATCTCATCCAGCAGCCGCGACGTTTCCGCGTCATCGGTCCGCAGCATCGGATGGGCCCGCCAAAGTGCCACCGCTTCGAGCAGGTTGCCCGCCCGGACATGTTCCACCAATTGCGCAAGGGGAAGTGCGGGTTCCGTCACAGGGTCCGGCGGGGCCGCATCATGCGCCGCCGCCAGCAGGACAAGGCCGGCAACCCGATCGTGATGCCGGGCCGCCGCCATCAGCGCCACCCGTCCGGCCTGTGAATGCGCAACGAGAATGGCTGAAGCCAAACCGAAATGGTCCAGCAAGGCAGGGATATCATCTGGTTCCTGCAACAATCCAGGTGGCGCCTGCGACCTTCCGAAACCGCGCCGGTCGGGCAGTATCAGGGTGGCGCAATCCGACAGTCCCCGAACCTGGGGCCGCCACATGCGCCGGTCCAGAGTCCAGCCATGGAGCATGACCAGGGCCGGCTTCCCGGCCCCGGCAATCTCCACGGACAGGCTTCCACCGTCGACGGCAACCTGGGTCTGCATCATCAATGACGATAGGTGTTATTGACGCTGCGGTCACCCCCCAGCCAGCGGGCCAGATCGGCCCGCGCCGTTTCGCGCTTTGCCTGCTCCAGGGCCGCCGCCGACGGCGCGTCATGGGTAAATTCCAGGATCATGCCGTTCGGGTCCTTGATATAGACTGACCGGCAATAGCCATGTTCCAGCGTGTAGGTGTCGGGCTCGGTAAAGCCTGCCGCGCGGATGCGGCTTTCGATCTGCGCCTGGGTGTCGGCGTCGACATGCAGGGCGATATGGTGGAAGGGGGATTCCGGCATGGGCGGTCCGAACAGCGCCTGATCCTCCGGTTCGGCAAACTGGAAAAAGGCCAGCGCACTGCCATCCGCCAACCCAAAGAAGCAATGGCAATAGGTGCGCTCGGCACCGAACAGCATGTCCTTTTCGCACCAGGTGGCGATCAGCGGGATCCCCAGCACATCTTCATAGAAATGGCGCGTCGCCTCCAGGTCGCGTGTGACATAGGCAGTGTGGTGCAGACGATTGGGAAGTTTCGCACTCATGGTCGCATCCTCTCTCAAGTCTTTCAGCCGAACAGCCGTGTGGCGATTTCCGTGACATGGCGCCCCTGGAACCGGGCCCCTTCCAACTCGTTGGCGCTGGGCTGGCGAGACCCATCGGCGCCGGCCAGGGTGCTGGCGCCATAGGGAGTGCCGCCGCTGATCTCATCCATCCGCGTCGCGCCGGCCCAGCTATAGGGAAGGCCGACAATGATCATGCCATGATGCAACAGCGTGGTGTGGAAGGAGGTGATGGTAGTTTCCTGGCCGCCATGCTGACTGGCGGTGGAGACGAAGACGCTGCCCACCTTGCCGACCAGCGCGCCCTTGGCCCAAAGCCCGCCCGTCTGGTCCAGGAAGTTGCGCATCTGCGCCGCCATATTGCCAAATCGCGTCGGCGTGCCGAAGATAACGGCATCATAATCGCCCAGTTCACCAGGGCTGGCGATGGGGGCCGCCTGATCCAGGCGGATACCGGCAGCCCTTGCCACCTCATCCGGTACCAGTTCCGGCACGCGTTTAACCGTGACATCGGCTCCAGCCACCGACCGCGCACCGTCGGCCATCGCGGCGGCCATGGTTTCGATATGGCCGTAACTGGAATAGTAAAGCACAAGTACCTTCGCCATGGATCATCCCCTTCCCAAGGCCGTGGGTCAGAACTTCACGCCAGCTTCAAGACCATAGCGGCGGGGCCGTCCCTTGAAGACGAAACCGCCGGGCGAGAATTCGGCATTATACTTTTTGTTGAACAGATTGTCGGAATAAGCGGACAGGTTCCAGCCCTCCCCCTCAATACCCAGCCGGATATCGACAAGGTCCAGCGGGTCGCGCACGGTGCTGTTCTGGATATCGAACCAGGTCTTGCCGAGGCGCCGGTAATCGGCCCGCGCCGTACCCGTCAGGCCGCTGTCGCCCAGTTCGGTGCTGTACTGCACACCCATGTTGAATGTGTAGCGGGAGATCAGTGGCGCTTCGTTGCCCAGCACGGTCGGGTCAGCGAATTCCTTGATCTTGCTATCGGTAAAACCGAAGCCCAGATTGAGCTGAAGACCCGTCGTCAGGAAGGCCGTTGCATCCAGTTCAAACCCGCGCAGGCGGGTTTCGGGCACATTGCCCAGGTTCTGCGTGGAATTGGCCGCCAGGAAGACGAAGAAATAGGAATTGTCAGAGATGGTGTTGTAGACGGAGCCATTGAGGCGCAGCTTCCGGTCCAACAGCTGCGACTTGAACCCGGCCTCCAGCGTGCTGGCCGTTTCCGCCTTGAACACATCCGACACACCCAGGATGCCATTGGCCGCCGCAACGGCCCCCACCCCGGTCTGGTTGAACCCGCCGCTGCGGAAGCCCTTGGAATAGCCGGCATAAAGCGTCAGCGCCTCATCGGCCTTGTAGGTCAGCGTCGCCTTCGGCTGCCAGGAGGTGAAGGTTTCGTTGCGTACCTCCCCGCTGCGCCCCGCCGGGAACCCGGCAACATTGGGCAGATAGGCCGTCGGGGTCAGGGTTGTATTCTCGCGCTCGTCTTTGTCGTAGCGCAGCGACAGGTCGGCAGTCAGCTTCTCCGACAGGTCGTAAGACGTGCTGCCGAACAGGGCCCAGGCGAAATTATCCTGGCTGTCGGCCAGGAAGGAGAATTGCGGGTTACGCGGATTGGTGCTGGGCGTGCGGTAGACGGGGAACACCCCCTGCCCCCGGTCGATCATGTTGCCGGTAGAGATATAGCGCTTGGTGCCGATCATGTAGCCGCCCACGCTCCACTGAAACGGCTGATCGGTGGGCGATGCAAAGCGCACCTCCTCGCTCCAGGCCTTCACATTCAGATACTGGCTCTGGTTCAGGTCGAACCCCAGGATCTGATAGAACAGGCTTTCCGTGATGGGCAGGAAGTCGAACGCGTCACCAGTCAGGATTTCCTTCACCTGATCATAGGAGGTGACGGACGTCAGGGTACCGGCGTCGGTTTCATAGGCGACGCGCAGCGAGGTACCGTTCATGTCGCGGTCATTCTGACCGGGATTGTTCACGCGCACCGGCAGGCTGGTATTGTTCACATCATTGACGATGTTGAAATACAGCGCCTGCGTGCGCAGCCGTGAAACGGACCCGCGTAGATCGACCGTCAGATTGTCCGTCGGCTGAAACAGCAGGGTCCCGCGCAGAGACAGATCCTCATACGGGTCGGCCTTTTCATCCAGGTAGGCGTTGCGGATCAGGCCGTCGCTGTTCACATACGACCCGGCCAGACGGAACTTCACCTTGTCTGACAAAGGCCCGCTGATGCCGGCACGGGCGGAATAGCCGAAGCCGTTTTCCACCCCCACCTTGACCCGTGTGTCGAACGTGTCGGTTGGCTGCTTGGTGCGGATCACGATGGCGCCGCCGATGGCGTTACGGCCGTAAAGCGCGCCCTGTGGGCCTTTCAGCACCTCGATCTGGTCGATATCAAACAGTTCCTGGCTGAACTGCGCAGCATTCACCTGCTGCACACCATCGACGATGACGGCTACCGACGGCTCGCTGTTACGGGCCTGCGTGATGCCGCGGATAATGATGAAGGCGTTGCCGGCATTCTGAGTTTCGACCAGCGTCACGTTGGAGGTCAGGTCGATGAAATCGGCTGGCTTCTCAATGCCTGCCATCTCGATCGCGTCGGCGGTGAAGGCCGTGACAGCCGCCGGCACATCCTGCTGCGCCTGCGGGCGGCGCAGGCCGGTCACCACCACCTCCTCGATGGTCGAGGCGCCGGCCTGGGCTGTGGATTGGGCCGATGCGGGGCCTGTGGCTGCCAGCGCCAGGGCCGAGACACCGGCCAGAGAGCCGAAGCGCCAAGAGGAACGTGCCATGCAAAACCTCCCGTTCGTCATTTGTCATTGATGGCGCACGGCGCGGTTCGTTCTTGCGGCGGCCGGTGCGAACTGGGTCCGCGACATATCGCGTCCACACGGGTCGTTGCCCGTGCAATGGACAATCTATGTTTCGATTATCGAAGTCAAGTTCGATGTTCGAAGTTTTTTCCGTTTATCGAAGTCCGATGCAGGCAACAAAAAACGCCCCGGTCAGGAACCGGGGCGTCGCTCAGAAACCGCTATGGATGGCAGGTATCAGCCGCGGGCCAGCGAATGCATCAGGAAGGGCCATTGCTGCAACGACAGTTCGATATCACGGGCGGCACGGCGCAGCAGCGGCAACCGGGTGCGCACCAACTCATCCTGGGAGATGCGGGTGGTGGATGTGGAACAGTTGATGGAGGCACAGACATTGCCATCCTTGTCCCGCACCGGCACCGCGACCGAGACGATGCCGTAATCCAACTCATCCAGCGCTGAATCATACCCCAGTTCCCGCACACGCAGCAGCCGCGCCGTCAGTTCCTCGCGGTTGGTGAGCGTACGTTCGGTGAAGCGGTTCAGCGTTGCCGTCACCAGATAATCTTCCAGCAGCTTTTCCGGCTCAAACGCCAGCAGCACTTTGCCCAGCGAGGTGGCATGGGCCGGATAGCGTGTGCCGACACTGGCGCCCAGACGGATATGCCGGTTGGTTGATACGTGGACGAGATAGAGGATATCCGGTCCAGACAGCGTGGCCATGGAGGCACTGTCGCCCGTTTCATCCCGCAGCGACTGCAGGTGCGGGGTCACCACCTGCTCCAGGTTCATCGAGGCCAGATAGGCCGACCCGAAGACCAGCACCTCTGGCCGCAGCAGGAAACGGCGTCCATGCCGCCCGACATAACCCAATGCGACCAGCGTATTGAGGCAGCGGCGGGCTACAGCCGGGCTGAGGCCGGTGGCGGCGGCCACTTCCGACAATTGCATCTCGGGACGCTGCTGATTGAAGGAGCGCAGGACCGTCAGGCCGCGTTCCAGCGTCAGCAGATATTCGGGGTCCTTTTCCCGCTCCGCCGCGCCATCGCCCCTGACCCCATTATCCGCCATTCCGTCCGTCCCGTGCGCCGACCTGCCCGCCGGCCAGCTATAACCGGAGGCTAGGCCGGCTGCCAGAACTTAAACCTGATCGCCCAGAATCTCCGCATTATGCTGGCCCAGGACAGGGGGCGGGGTGATGGCCAGATCGCGTTCCCCATCAAAGGAAAGCGGGCAGCGAACGGTGCGGAACCGGCCCATGCTGGGATGTTCCGCCTCCACCCGCAGATCCAGATGACGGGCCTGATCGGTGGCCAGCGCCGCCGCCGCGTCATGTACCGGCGAATGCGGGACGTCCAGGCGGCTCAACCGTTCGCACCAGTCCGACAGGTTGCGGCTGCGAAAAATGGGAGCCAGACGCTCCACCACTTTTTCATAATTTGCGATCCGCGACTGGCGGTCGGCAAATTCGGGATGCTGCAACATGTCCGGCCATTCCACGGCCTGGGCCAACCCTTCCCAGAATTTCGGCGGCGAGGACATGTGCAGCGCGATCCATTTCCCGTCCGCGCAAACGAACACATAGGATTGCGATACTGATGGCCGGCTGTAAGGGCCCATGATCTGATCGGCAGCGAAATAATGGGTGAAGTCATCCAGGTTGAAATGGCACATGGCCTCCAGCATGGAAAGTTCCACCAGACGCCCCTGGCCGGTCCGGTTGCGTTCATGCAGGGCGCCCAGGATACCATAGGCAGCATAGAATCCAGTAATTGCATCGGCCAGTGCCGGCCCCACGACGCGTGGATTATCGGGGTTCAGCACCAGACGCAGGAAACCGCTAGCCGCCTGCGCTACCGTGTCAAAGGCGGGCCGCTGGCTGTCGGGGCCGGTGGCGCCAAAGCCGGAAATGGCGCAGTAGATCAGGCGCGGATTCAACGCGCGCAGCCGGTCGGCATCAACATTCAGCTTGTTCGCCGCACCCGGTCGGAAATTCTGGATGAAAATATCCGCGTCGGCGACAAGCGCGTCCAGTTGGTCACGTCCTGCCGCTTCGCGGGTATCCAGGGTGATGGAGCGCTTGTTGCGGTTATAGGTCTGGAAATGCGGGCTGTAGAAGCCGCCATTGAAGGCCCGGAACGGATCGCCGGTTCCCGGCTGTTCGATCTTGATGACATCGGCACCCAGATCAGCCAGCAGCATTCCCGCCGCCGGCCCCGTTATGAAGGTGCCCATTTCCAATACCCTGACATCCTTCAGGACTTTTGCCATCTCATGCTCCGATCAGGGAAGGACCGCAGGCGCGGGGGTCACAGGCGGGCGGAACGCACCGGCCAGGCGGCCATCGCCGCAACATCCATTACCCGGTATAGCGATTTCGACAATCGAAATCAACTTCGATAATCGAATTTTCTTGCCAAGCGACCGGACCGGGCGTTAGCTGGCGGCAGATCAGCAGAGACCGGAGCATCCCCATGCGTATCGGCAAGACCGACCAGCCTTTCAGTGCCATCTGCACCTCAGACGCGGAGAGCATCCGGGTCCGGGGGTTGGATCTTTGCGGGCAGATCATCGGTCGGATGGACTTTACCAGCTATTTCTGGCTGCTGGTCACCGGCAACACACCCAGCGATGATCAGCGTTTCATGGCCGATGCCGTGCTGGCCGCCATTGCCGAACATGGATTGGTGCCCAGCGTGGTGGCCGCCCGCATGACCTATGCCGCCGCCCCGGAGGCCATGCAGGGCGCTGTCGCGGCGGGCCTGTCCGGTTGCGGCAGTGTGGTTCTGGGCAGTGCGGAAATGGCGGGCCGGTTCCTGGCCGATCTGGTGGAAGCTGCTGGGGCAACTGCGCTGGAGCCGGTGGTAACGGCGAAGTTGAACGAGTACCGGGCCGTGAAGCGCGCCATTCCCGGCTTTGGCCATCCCCAGCATAGTGGCGGCGACCCGCGCGCGCATCGCCTTCTGGGTCTGGCCGACGAGCGCGGCATATCGGGGGCGCATGTGGCCACCTTGCGCGCGGTGAAGGCCGCCCTGCCGACGGCGTTCGGACGGGATTTGCCAATCAATGTGAACGGTGCCATCCCGGCGGTGATGCTGGATGCGGGCTTCCCTTTGCCGGCATTGAAAGGCATATCGCTGCTGGCCCGTACGGCCAGTCTGATCGCCCATTTGCGGGAGGAAAGCGAGCGACCGATCGGCTTCATCCTGTCAGCGGAAGCGGCCAAGGCCATCCGCTATGACGGGGAATGATCGCCCACGCCGAACAAGTCCATAAATGCATCGCGCAGCAGTACCGGCCTGCCGCGCGACACAATCAACAATACAGCATCGACGCAGACGGACCTGTTCAGCCGTTCAACTGCTGCTCCAGCTTGTGCAGGACCTCGTAACAGGACAGAACCTTGGCCACGCTGGCATTGGGTTCACGGCCTTCACGGATGGCGGCGATAAATTCGCGGTCCTGCAATTCGATGCCATTCATCGACACGTCAACCTGCGACACATCGATCTTTTCCTCACGCCCCGTGACCAGATCGTCATAGCGGGCGATGTAGGTGCCGTTGTCACAGATGTAGCGGAAGAAGGTGCCCAACGGCCCGTCATTGTTGAAGGACAGCGACAGGGTGCAGATAGCGCCTGTCTCCGCCTTCAGCTGGATCGACATGTCCATGGCGATGCCCAATTCCGGGTGGATCGGCCCCTGCACCACATTGGCCTGGACGATGCGGCCCGACTGATAGGCGAACAGATCCACCGTATGGGCGGCATGGTGCCAGAGCAGGTGGTCGGTCCAGCTACGTGCCTCACCCTTGGCATTCATGTTCTTGCGACGGAAGAAATAGGTCTGCACATCCATCTGCTGGAGCGACAGTTCACCGGACGCGATGCGCCGATGCAGCCACTGATGCGACGGGTTGAAGCGCCGCGTATGGCCGACCATGCAGACCAGGCCGGTTTCCTGCTGCTTCGCCAGCACCGCCTGGGCATCGGCCCAGCTGTCGGCCAGGGGGATTTCGACCTGCACATGCTTGCCGGCATTCATACAGGCGATGGCCTGGGCGGCATGCATCTGGGTGGGGGTGCACAGGATGACGGCATCCACGTCCGGGCGGGCCAGCGCCTCGTCCAGTTCCGTGCCAGCATGCACGGCGCCATACTTCTCCGCCACGGCCTGCGCCTGATCCAGGCGACGGCTGATCACGGAGGTGATGGTGACACCGGGGATGAGTTTAAGGGCGTCGAGATGCTTTTCACCGAAAGCACCCGCACCGACCAGGGCGATCCTCATGCGACAGGCTCCAGAACAAGGTGGCCGACCGCCGTGTTGCTGGCCGGCACATGGTAATGACGGTGAAGCTGGCGGACGTCGGCGCCCAGGGCCCCGCGCATGATCAGCCACATCACCATCTCGATGCCTTCCGATCCCGTCTCCCGCAGATATTCGATATGCGGAATGGAGCGGAGGCGCTGACTGTCCTGGCTCATCATATCCAGGAAGCGATTGTCCCACTCGGCATTGATCAGGCCGGCGCGCGGCCCCTGAAGCTGATGGCTCATGCCACCCGTACCCCAGACCTGTACCTTCAGATCGCCGGGGAAGCTCTCAACCGCCCGGCGGATCGCCTCGCCCAACAGCCAGCAGCGATTACCCGACGGTGGCGGGTAGGTCACGACATTGACCGCCAGCGGGATCACCTTCACAGGCCAGGCCTCGGGCTGTCCAAACAGCAGGCTCAGCGGCACGGTCAGGCCGTGATCGACCTCCATCTCATTGATGATGGTCATATCGAATTCGTCCAGGATACAGCTCTGGGCGATGTGCCAGGCCAGATCCGGGTGCCCCTCCACCGTGGGCACGGGACGCGGTCCCCAGCCTTCATCCGCCGGCTTGAAGCTCTCCGCACAGCCGATGGCGAAGGTGGGGATGATCTTCATGTCGAAGGCAGAGGCGTGGTCATTATAGACCAGGATGACAACGTCGGGCTTCTCCCCCGCGATCCATGCCTTCGACCAGTCATAGCCGGCGAAGAGAGGTTGCCAGTACGGCTCCTTCGTCTTGCCCAGATCGATGGCGGCGCCGATGGCCGGAACGTGGCTGGTCGCCACCCCTGCGGTGATGCGCGCCATGTCAGTTGCCCTCCTTGATTGAGCGGACGCCATTCGGCGAACGGCCGCCCGCCAGCATCATGGCTTGATAATCCTCCACACTCATGCCGGTCATGGTGCTGACCGCCTGCAGGAAGCTCAGCCCGTCGGTGGAGAATAGCTTGGCCAGGAAATAGATATTGCCGCCCAGGTCCAGCAGCCGGTTGTAATCGCGCGCCAGGATGGCCGCCTTCTGGTTCTCGTCCAGGTTCCAGCCTTCCAGATAGGCCTTCTCGTCCGCCTTCCAGCGGGCGCGGTTCTCCGGCTTCATCAGGCTCATGGCGAACTGGTTGATCCAGTATCCCTGGCGGGCGCGGGCGACCGTATAAACCCGCGTGCCGGGGATATCGTCGAACGCGGCAAGGTAGGAATGGATGTCCGGATGGCTCATAGCCCCCTCCCCTTCAGGATCGCATCCAGACGCGGGAACACGCGGCGGGCATTGCCCTCAAAGATCTGGTGTCGTTCCGCATCCGAAATGTCCAACGCATCAACATAACGCTTGGTATCATCGAAATAATGGCCAGTGGTTGGATCGATGCCACGCACCGCGCCAACCATTTCGGAACCGAAAAGGATGTTGCGGTTGTCGATGACCTTGGCCATCAGGTCGATGCCGGGCTGGTGGTAGACGCAGGTATCGAAGAACACGTTCTTCATCACATGCGTATCCAGCGCCGGCTTCTTCAGCATGTCGGCAAGGCCGCGATAACGGCCCCAGTGGAAGGGCACCGCTCCGCCACCATGGGGAATGATGAAGCGCAGGGTGGGGAAATCCTTGAACAGGTCGCCCTCGATCAACTGCATGAAGGCGATGGTATCGGCAGCGATATAGAAGGCGCCCGTGGCATGCATGCAGGCATTGCACGATCCCGACACATGGATCATGGCCGGCACGTCCAGTTCCACCATCTTCTCATAAAGCGGATACCAGTAGCGGTCAGTCAGGGCCGGGTGCTTGAAATGCCCGCCGCCGGGATCGGGATTCAGGTTGCAGCCGATGAAGCCCAACTCGTTGATGCAGCGCTCCAGCTCCGCAATCGACGCCTCCAGCCCCGCTGCCGGCGATTGCGGCAGCATGCAGACGCCGACGAAGCTTTCCGGGAACAGCTTCACCACGCGGGCGATCAGGTCGTTGCAGCGCCGTGACCATTCCAGGCTGACCGCCTGATCGCCGACATGATGGGCCATGGTGGAGGCGCGGGGGCTGAAAATGGTCAGGTCGGCCCCACGCTCGCGGATCAGGCGAAGCTGGTTCTTCTCGATGGTCTCGATGATGTCCGCATCGGAGATCTCAGGATAGGGCGGGGGTGGCTCACCCTTCTTGAAGGCGGCGACCTGCGCCTCCCGCCATGCGGTATGGGCTTCGGGCGCCGTGGTGTAGTGGCCGTGGCAATCGATCACAAGAGTCATGTCATCTCCGTCCCGTCGCGGGTGAGAAGGTTCAGCTTATGGTTCAGACCGTCCGGCGAACCGGCGGAAAGGGTTCCAAGTCGGCGTTGGCGGGCGATGGTGCCTTGGGTCATGGCTGGTTCCACGCCCAGTGATTCCAGGGTCTTGGCCACTTCCTCCATCTCGGCGGCGCGGCGCAGGCCATGGACCAGCATGCGATCCAGATTGTAATCGGCGCGAGCTTCCCATTCGGGACCCAGCGAGGATAAAACCTCACCAACTACCCCGGCGCGCGCGGCGGCCAGAACCATTTCGGCGGTCAGCGCCTCAATGCCCTTCACCATCACCGACCGCACCATCTTGATAGAGGAGGCGCGCCCAACGGCATCGCCCACGGCGCGTACCTTGGCAAAACCTAACGCAAGGAGACCGGTGACCGCCGCATCGGCATGCGGGCCGCTGACCAGCAGGGGAACCGACAGCCAGGCCGGATCAACCGGGGCCATCACCGCCACATCGACATAGCGACCGCCCGCCGCCTCGATCACTGCCGCCGCCGCGCGCTTGGTATCCGGCGCCACGGAATTCATGTCGTACCACAGCGCACCCGGCGACAGCAGCGGGGCGTAAGCCTGTGCTGCGGCCAGCGCCTGATCGGCGGTCACCAGACACAGGACCAGGGACCGGCCAGCCAATGCCGCCGCCGCATTCTCCCGCCCCTGAACGCCACTGGCGACGTACTCGGCACGCTTGGCCTCGCGCGCTTCCGCCCGGTCAGTCTTCAGGTCGAAGACGGTAGCGGCGCTCCAGGCGCCGGCGGTGGCGAAGGTGCGGCCCGCCTCACCGAAGCCGATCAGGGCAAGGCCCGATATAGGGTTGGGTTCGTTCTGCATGGCGCAACCCTGGCCGCAACCGGCGGAGAGGGCCAATCAGTTCGCGCGCCACGCTATAAGTTTTAGCTAACAGTCCTGCCAATGCCACGGGCGGCGGTGATCAACGCCATGATGAAGTCGGCCTGGATCGGGGTGGGGCGCCAACCGGTGCGGGTCGTTATGCCGATGGTCCGGCGCAGATCGCCAGGGGCCGCACCGACCTGTGCCACCACGCCGGCCTGCAATTCCACAGACAATTGGTCGGGCGACAGCAGGGTCAGGAAATCACTGTCGCGGATCAGCTGACGCACCGTCATGACCGATCCGCATTCGATAGGCACCACGGGCACGCACAGGGCACCGGCCCTGAACATCGCCTCCCACTGTGTACGCAAGGGTGTGCCGGTCGGCGGCACCACCCAGGGGTAGTCGGCAAGAGCGGCCCAGGGGTCGGGCCGGTCCATGATGGGATGGCCGGGCCGGGCGAAGATCATCGGCTGATCGTCGAACAGCGGACGCTGATCGACATCGACAGGCGGGTTATCCAGACGCAGCGCGCCGATCAGCAGGTCCAGCTCGCCATCGCGCAGGGGCTCGATCAACTCCGCATGTGATCCTTCCGCGATGGTGATGGTGATATCGGGATGGGCGCGGTGGAAGGTGGCAACCGCACCGGGCAGCAGCCGGGCCCGCGACAGCGGCATGGCACCCACCGCCACCCGACCGACCTCCACCCCGTCAAGCGCGCGCAACTCCGTAAGGGCGGCGACCAGTTCCGCACGCGCCAGACGAAAGGCGCGCAGGGTCCGATGCCCCGCCTCTGTCAGGGCGATGCCGCGTCCCCGCCGTTCGATCATGTTGCGGCGCAATGCCAGCGACAGATCCTTCACGGCCCGGTGCAGGGTGGGCTGTGACAGCCCCCCCGCCTGCCCCGCCTCCACCAGACTGCCGGCCCCGCCGACCAGGATCAGCGCGCGGACCTGCGCCATGGTCACGCGCGGCGACCCGATATGGCCAAGGGCCGCCTCCAGCCGGGGCTGCAATAGCCTGGCTGCTCCCGTCATTTCCATGCCATCGGCCCGCCGCTCGAACAGGGGCCGGCCCAGTTCACGCTCCAGCCGTGCCAGCCCCTGGGTCACGGCCGGCTGGGTCAGGGCAACGGCCTGGGCAGCGGCACTGATGCTGCCGCGACGCATCACCTCAAGGGCGGCACGCAAATGTCGGAGATTGAGATTCCATATATGCATTGCAACACGATTAGCAAAAACTTATGGCGCGGGCGTGCTTCTGAATTGCCCCAGCGTCACCTGGGGGTCAAGACAGTTATAGTGATCTTCCCCAGGAGAGTTTCCATGTCCGGCATCGTCGTCCAGAACATCCAACGCGCCGAGGCGTCCGTCATCGATGGGCTGGCCCGCTGTGGCGTAGCCACGGTGCATGAGGCGCAGGGCCGTACCGGCCTTCTGGCCAGCCACATGCGCCCCATCTATGCCGGCGCGCGCATCGCCGGGTCGGCTGTCACCATCTCTGCCCCGCCGGGCGATAACTGGATGGTGCATGTGGCCATCGAGCAGCTGAAGGAAGGCGACATCCTGGTCCTGGCCCCGACCAGCCCATGCGAGGATGGTTATTTCGGCGACCTGCTGGCGACATCCGCCATCGCGCGCGGCTGCCGGGGGCTGGTCATTGATGCCGGTGTGCGCGATGTCCGCGACCTGACGGAGATGAGCTTCCCCGTCTGGTCCAAGGCCGTGTTCGCGCAAGGCACGGTGAAGGCCACGCTGGGTTCGGTAAATGTCCCGGTGGTGTGCGCGGGTGCCGCGATCCAGCCGGGCGACGTGATCATCGCCGATGATGACGGCGTGTGCGTGGTCCCCCGCGCCAACGCCGCCGCCGTTCTAGAGAAAGCGCAGGCGCGCGAGGCAGCAGAAACCGCCAAGCGCACGCGCCTGGCCGCAGGTGAACTGGGCCTGGATATCTACGACATGCGCGGCAAGCTGGCCGCCATGGGGCTGAAATATGTCTGAGGCGGCAGGGGCGGACGGTGTGCGCTGCATGTGGATGCGCGGCGGTACCTCCAAGGGCGGGTATTTCGTGAAAGAGGATCTGCCCGCCGACACGGCGGAACGCGATGCGCTGCTGCTGCGGGTCATGGGGTCGCCCGACGCGCGGCAGATCGACGGCATGGGCGGGGCTGATCCGCTGACCAGCAAGGTCGCCGTCATCAGCCGGTCGCAGCGACCGGGCATCGATGTCGATTACCTGTTCCTGCAGGTCTTCGTCGATCAGGCCATCGTTACCGACGCCCAGAACTGCGGCAACATCCTGGCCGGTGTCGGCCCCTTCGCCATCGAACGCGGTCTGGTCGCGGCGACCGGTGACGAAACCAGGGTCGCCATCTTCATGGAGAATACCGGGCAGGCGGCGGTGGCCACGGTCAGCACGCCCGGTGGCCGGGTCAGCTATCGCGGTGAGGCCCGCATTGATGGGGTCCCGGGCAGTCATGCCCCGGTGCCTTTGGAGTTCCGCGATACGGCGGGTTCCAGCTGCGGCGCCCTGCTGCCCACGGGCAATGCTGTCGATAACATCAATGGCGTGCCTGTGACCCTCATCGACAATGGCATGCCCTGCATCGTGATGAAGGCCAGCGATGTCGGCGCCACCGGGTATGAGGACCGGGACAGCCTGGACGCGGACAGCGCGTTGAAGGCCCGGATCGAAGCGATCCGCCTGCTGGCCGGGCCGTTGATGAACCTGGGCGATGTTTCGGCCAAGTCGGTGCCCAAGATAATGCTGGTTGCCCCGCCGCGTGACAGGGGTGCCGTCTGCGTGCGCAGCTTCATCCCCCACCGCGCCCATGCAACCATCGGCGTGCTGGGTGCCGTCAGCGTCGCCACCGCCTGTCTGGTTCCCGGATCGCCGGCAGCGGAGGTGGCGGTGCTGCCCCCTGGTGATCGCAAGACCCTGTCGGTTGAACATCCGACGGGGGAGATGAGTTGCGTACTGGAACTGGATGATCAGGGTCAGGTGCGGACCGCCGCCCTGTTGCGCACCGCCCGCAAGCTGATGGATGGAGTTGTATTCCCATGACCGACCGTATCCGCAGCTGGGCCGACGCCCCGTCCCGTCCCCGCTTCACGCCGCCGCCGGGGGCCGTGGATGCCCATTGCCATGTCTTCGGACCGATGGCGCAGTTCCCGTTCAGCCCGAAGGCCAAGTACCTGCCCCAGGATGCCGGGCCGGAGATGCTGTTCGCCCTGCGTCGCCATCTGGGGCTGAGCCGCAATGTCATCGTCCAGGCCAGTTGCCACGGCACGGACAATGCCGCCACGCTGCACGGGATCGCAGTCTCTGACGGCACCTGCCGTGGTGTTGCGGTTGTCGATCCCGCCATCGATGATGCGGAACTGGAACGGCTGCATGAAGGCGGCATTCGCGGCGTGCGCTTCAATTTCCTGAAGCGGCTGGTGGATGACGCGCCAAAGGACAAGTTCCTGGAGGTGGCGCGCCGCATCCAGCATCTGGGCTGGCATGTGGTTGTCTATTTCGAGGCCGATATCCTTGAAGAAATGCGGCCCTTCCTGGACGCCATCCCCACCCCCATAGTCATCGATCATATGGGACGCCCCGATGTGACCCAGGGGCCGGACGGACCGGACATGCGGGCCTTCCGCCGGCTGCTGGACAGCCGCCCTGACATCTGGACCAAGGTCACCTGCCCCGACCGTTTATCGACCGCGCCAGGCTGGGACGATTTCGCCGGTGCGGTGACACCGCTGGTTGCGGATTATCAGGATCGGGTGCTGTGGGGGACCGACTGGCCGCATCCGAACATGGAGAAATCCATCCCGGATGACGGCCTGATCACCGACATGATCCCCCGCATCGCACCAACGGCGGCCTTACAGGAAAAGCTGCTGGTCACCAACCCGATGCGGCTCTACTGGCCGGAAGAACTGTCTTAACCCACCCAGGTTAGGGATGATGGGGCCGCCGGCGGCGACCCCATCATCATCCCTGCCCCGTCAGGTCTCAGTGGGCTGCATCGCGCACCGCCGGCTTGGCCTTGTCCGCCTGGGTGCCTGCCCCCGTAAAAGTCTCAATCCGGAAGCTGAAACGTGTGACCGCAAGCTTGGTGCGGTACTGCATATGCGGCTGCCCCACGGCATCCCAGCTTGTGTCGCCCCCCACACCGGACTGCGCAGCATCGATCAGCAAAGTGCCGTCACCATGCGGAACGATATCCGTGGACTTCCAGGTGCCGGGCGGGCGCCGATAGAGATCGGTATAGGGAAAGGCCAGGGCGTTCATCATCAGCGGCGTATCACCGATGACCCGTACGCCCGCTCCCTGACCACCGATCAGTTCCAGCCACCGCACATCGACCTTATTCCCCGTATCCTGTGGCCGCATATAGTCATGGTTCTGGTCGGCGACAGGGCCGCGCCACAGGCCGATGGCCGCCGATGTCTTGCGGTCGACATAGCTTTCGTGCGGCCCACGCCCGTACCACTGCACCGTGGAGAGGCCCGGATTGGTGGTGAACCACAGGCCGATACGGGTCGGCGGCGGCAGGTCATCCTTCAACGGGACCATCTCACCGGTCACCTGGACCGTGCCATCTCCCTGCATCTGATAGCGGGTGGTGAAGCGGGCGGCACCGCCACCCAGCATGTGCTCCACCGTCACGGTGCCACCCGCCGTGCCACGTTCGACAGCGAGATTGCGAAGCTGCCGGCGCTCCGTCATCGTCTTCCAGGCATATTCCCGCCCGACCAGCACCACGGACAAGGTACCCGTCGCCAGATCGTTGTCCGTCTCCGCACGGTAAAAATTGGGTGTGCCACCGGCCAGCAGATGCTTGCCATCCCGGCTGTATCCCGTCAGCAGACCTGTCTTGGCATCAATATCAAGGACTGCGCCGGCTGCCGTAAGCCGGACATGGCCTTCCCGCTCATCCACCTTCACGGTCCCTTGGGGGGCGTTACGCGGGGTGGCTGCGGTGGGGGCGGCCAGCGTGAACTGTTCCCAGCCAACAACGTGACCGGCAGGGACCAGAGGCACGGTTCCCTCCTTCGCGATGACACGAAAGGTGATCAGATATTCCGCCCCCGGTTTGCGGGGCAATGACGGTATCGGGATGACGACATCCGTGGCAGCGCGGGCTGCCGTATTCAGGGGCGGGAGATCACCCCGCGCCACCGCAACACCATCCTCTTCCACCACCCAGCCAAAGGCAAAGCCCGACAGGTCCAGGAAATCGTGCCGGTTGCGCACGGTCACCCGGCCAGTCGCCGGGTCGAACCCGTCGAACTGGATAGGGGACTGCACCTTCTGCACTTCATACAGGTGCGGGTTCGGCGTTCGGTCAGGCTGAATCAGGCCGTCGCCGAATTCGATGTCGCCGCCGGGATTGGGCCCATATTCGCCCCCATCGCCCCAGTAGCGCCGGCCATCCTTGGTATAACGGTACATGGACTGATCCACCCAATCCCATATGAAGCCGCCCTGCAGCTTATCGGGATAGCGATAGATCGTGTCCCAGTAATCCTTGAAATTGCCGCCGCCATTGCCCTGCATATGGGCATACTCGCATTGGATCATGGGCTGGGTGCGGCTGGGATCGGTGGCCCAATCCACCATCTTCTCGATATCGTCATACATGGGGGCATAGATATCGACATAGGCATTGGGCCGGTGTTCCCAGGCGATCGTGCCCCAACCCAGGAAGGACAGCAGCCGGCCCGGATCGCGCTTGCGGGCGGCGGCGGCGGCTTTCTCGAAACTGGGTCCGATGGCCGTTTCATTGCCCAGAGACCAGAAGATGATGGAGGGGTGGTTCTTGTCCCGCTCCACCATGTTCATGACCCGGCTGATATGGGCCTCTTCCCAGGCCGGATCGAAACCCATGGCCAGCTTTTCGCGGAATTCGGGGTAGCGGGTGGACAGGCCCAGATAGGCATGGCTCTCATTGTTAGCCTCGTCCATGACATAAAGGCCATACTCATCCGCCAACTCGTACCAGCGCGGATCGTTGGGATAGTGGGATGTCCGCACCGCGTTGAAATTATTGAGCTTCATCAGCTCGATATCACGTCGCATGCTGGCTTCGGAGATGACATGGAATGTCTCCGGGTCATGTTCGTGACGATTGATGCCCCGGATGGTGATGGGCTTGCCATTCACCCGTACCTGCCCGCCCTTCATCTCCACAGTACGGAAGCCGATGCGCTGCGGCACCGCCTGCAACAGGTTGCCGTCGGCATCACGCAGTTCGACCAGGGCGGTGTAAAGCTTCGGCGTCTCAGCACTCCATGGCTGCACACCCGGTATGGTCGCGGTCAGGGTCACAAGACGCTCTGCCTTGCCCGCCCGTACCTTCGCTTCCCGGACCAGCACTTCCAGCGCGCCATCCAGCAGGGTCAGGCGGACGCTGGCCGCCTTTGATCCCGGCGTGATGGCAATGTCGGTGGACAGGGTGCCGTCACGGTAATCCTTGTCCAGACCTGCGCGCACGAACAGGTCGCGCACCCGCACCTGCGGCACGGCATAGAGCCGGACCGACCGTTCGATCCCCGACACGCGCCAGAAATCCTGATCCTCCATGTATGAGCCGTCGGCCCAGCGGAAAACCTGGATGGCCACCATGTTGCGGCCCGGCTTCAGATAGGGGGTGACGTCGAAATCGCTGGGAAGCTTGCTGTCTTCGGCGTATCCGACCTTCTGTCCATTGATCCAGACATAATAGGCGGCACCCGCCGCACCGATATGCAGGATGACATTCTGTCCCGACCAATGCGCCGGCAGGTCGAAATCCCGGCGGTAGGAACCGACCGGGTTCGTCTCATGCGGGATCAGGGGCCGGTTGGCCGGAAACGGATATGTCGCGTTGTTGTATCGGGCCTGATCATAGCCCTCCGCCTGCCACATGGACGGCACCTTGATCAGGGGCCAGGTGGATACATCATAATCCGACCGTTCAAAACCGTCGGGCAGGCTGTTGGCTGATGGGGTGAAATGGAAATGCCACTGCCCGTCCAGTGAAAGATGGCGGTCCGATTTCGTGCGGTTACCGCCCAAGGCCAGATCGCGGCTTTCATAGCCGAACATGGTGGCACTGGCCGGCAGGCGTCCCCGCTCATTCACCGCCGGATTTTCCCAGTCCGGTCGGCGCGGATCGACCTGTACGGGGTCCATGTTGGGCACCACGGCCTCCTGGGCAGCGGCAGGCAGCACCAGCGCCAGAGCACAGGTGCAGAGAAGCAGACGGCCAGACCTCGTCATGGATCACCCTTCGATCATGGAAGCCAGATGATAAACGAATGCAGCAGCGGGAATGACATAAATTATCTGATTTGTATTACTTTTATCGCGGATAAAAAATTGGGAGCGGCCAGACGACCGCTCCCAGTGGAGGGAAATAGAGGATGTTCAGAGGCCGGTCAGCCCCCGAACTTCCAGCGCAACGCCGCACCAAAGACGCGGCCATTGACATAGTGCTGGCGTTCCACGCCCGTGTAATAGCCGGGCTCACCATAGAAGCGGTTCGGTGCGGCATTGGTGAGGTTTGATGCCGTCAGCGAAATCTGGAAACCTTCGGGCAGATTGAAGTTCAACGACGCGTCCAGCAGACCAAAGGCCTGGATGTAACGGCTATCCACCGGGTTCAGACCGATGGCCGTGAACTGCGCCCGCGACCGGTAGGTGTAGACGATACGGGCCGACATGACTTCGTCCTCATACATGCCGGTCAGGGAGTAATTATACTTCGATGTGAAGGGCTGGACCGAGTTCACCAGGACGCCCGATGACAGCAGCACGGGGTTCTTGGTATCGACATAGGTGAAGCTGGCCGATGCGCCGAAATTATGCAGGTATTCCGGGACGAAGTCATAATCCAGGAAGCTCTGCGCCGCAACTTCCACACCCTTCGCCCAGCCCTGCTGCGCATTGACCGTCCGGGTCACCAGATACTGACCACCGGAGCAGCCATTCAGAATGGCGCCGGTATATGTGAAGCCCGACACGGCTTCACAGGTCGCGATCTGGCTGAAGAAGCCATCAACCTTCTTGTAGAAGAAGCCGATGGAGGCATAGTTGGCACCAGAGATATAATGTTCGAAGGACAGATCGAAGCTGTCACCCTTCTGCGGCTTCAGATCGGGGTTACCGACAGATGCCGTACCGCTGCCCGCATTGACAACGATAGACGGGTTGAGCGACTGCGGATCAGGCCGGGTGATCCCCTTGCCGTAACCGAAGCGGATCAACGTATCTTCAGAAACATTGCCGATGATGTTCAGCGTGGGCAGAACGTCGGTGTAGGAACTGGTTGCCTCATTCGGCACGATGCCGGTGGAGGTGCTGACCTGCGCACGGGCATAGGTATCGGTCTTGACGATACGCACGCCGGCATTGCCCTTTATGGCATCATCCATCAGACGGAAACTGGCCATACCATAGCCGGCATAGGATTTTTCCTCGAACCGGCGGTTATTGACCGCAATTTCAGGCTCCGTGCCCGCCGTCAGGATGCCGGCCTGCGGGAACAGGTTCTTGATCGTGTCGCCATACAGCGCATGCGGATCAAAAATCAGGTAACCGCCAGCATAGCCCATCTTACCGTCCATGAAATTGTTCGGCGTGGCGATAATGGTTCCGACGCTGCCCATGCTGATGGCATTCGACCCGTTAGCGGCCAGGGCCAGACCATTAGTGGTCAGGTTCTTGCCGGCCAGCGTGAAGTCACGGAACGTGTCGTTCTGCGTGGCATAGCGGACGCCGAACTTCACATTTTCCAGGAAGCCATCATCAAAAGAGCGGGTGATGTCGGCCTTGGCGGCGATACCATTGTCGCGCCAGGTGTTGGGATAGGTCCCGTACTGGTTATAGTTCCAGGTGGTGGCAGCGGCAACATCGGGCCCGCCGATGGTCACGCTGGTCGGACGGGTCGACAGATCACGGGTCAGATCCCAGCTCAACCCAGGCGCTGACGCGAATGTAAGGCCGCGACCATCATTGTTGCGGTCAGCCTTGACATAGGTGAGGTCGAACGCAACCTCCAGATTGTCGGCGGCCTGCCACTTGCCGCCGCCGGCGACGACCGTGGTCTCATAATCCACATGGTTGCCGCCTTCCGTGATGGACAGGCCGGAGCCCAGGAAGGTGCCGCCCGTCAGCAACCGGCCGGCCAGCAACTCGTCAGCGCCACCATTGATATTGCGGTTGGTCAGGCCCTCGGTCGCCTGGAACGGCGTTGTCGTCAGATTGCGGACATAACGGCTGTTGCTGGATCCCAGGAACCCATATTCCTGGTCATAGCGATAGAAATTGTAGAGACCCTCGGCATAGAGTTCCAGATCGGGATTGGGCTTGTACTGCACCATGCCGTTCACGCCCTTGCGGGTACGGACATAGCTTTCCCAGCCGATGGTCGGGTTTTCACCCAGCACGGCGATCAGGCCGGACCGGTCGCCCGTCACGCTGGACGGCGTGACATTCGCCAGATAATTGACATCCGAACGGCCAACATAGGCGGAATTGTACAGACCGGACGCGGCACCCGCCGCATACTCGGCGCTGGCGGCATTGATCGCACGGCGATAGGAGATGCCACCGGCACCCGGCGTATTGTCGCCGCGATTGACCGTCCGCATGTAGCCACCGGCCAGCATGACGCCGATCTCCCCATCACCCACGTCCCAGGTCTGCGACACCAGGCCGAACATTTCCGGCTCAGCATCCTCGGACAGATCGTTATAGCGGCCACCGACGGACAGGGTTGCAGTCGTGCCTTTCATCTCCAGCGGGCGGCGGGTGCGGACATTGACCACGCCGCCGATGCCGCCCTCAATATGCTCAGCGGTCGGGTTCTTGAAGACATCGACGCCCGCCACGATGGCCGGCACCATGCCCTCGATATTAAACTCGCGCTGACCAGCGGTGAAATAGGCACGGCCGTTGACGCGGGATGCCGTCTGACCGGTCAGGCCACGCACCGTGATGCCGGAACCGACACCAACCGGCGACGCAGCCTCGCCCCCGAAGCGATAGGCCTGCACCCCCGGTACACGGGTCAGCGTCTCCGCCACACTCGGGTCCGGCAGCTTGCCGATATCGTTCGCAGTGATGCTGTCCACCACTTCGATGGCGTTCTTCTTCAGCATGGCATTGGTTTGCAGGCTGGCACGCATGCCCGTCACAATAATTTCTTCCAGCTGCTGATCGCCGGCAGCCGTCTGCGCGTAGGCGGAGTGAGCCAATGCAGCCACGGAAACCGTCGCCAGCAGCCGGACAAGGCTATCCTGCAGAAAATTCTTCATTTTACTCCTCCCCAGGACCGTCGACGCCATGCGCGGCGGTCGTTGTTTCTATTTGTCTGATAAATTAGGTATCGTTATCAGAATAGCCTGTCAACCTCAATTCGCCATCCCGCTGCACTTTTGTTGCGGACCTGCGATCAGGGTGGAAATCAAGCCGAAGCGACAGCAGGCACAGCATGGCTAGAAAGCGACATATCATGCTGAAAAACATGGATAAAACATCCATGTAATAGACCGTGATTACGCAATATGCTCCCCGGCAGCAGGCCCCGGACACGTCTGATAACGATAATTTGGATTACCGGATACGCACACCAGTTACCCCCCTGCCAATATCGATATCGGCAGCGGTCAATGACCGGCCCGCGATGGAAACGTCCTCAATCAGGATGTTCTGAACCGGGCCGCCGTCAGGATGCCCGGCGATGACGGGACGATGGGTTCCCGCTTCGCGAAAATGGACATTGCGGAGGGTGACATTCTGCACGCCACGCCCGTGGGCGTGGCTATAACTTTTGTTGAAAACAGTGCGGAAATTGAAGGGCATCCCCTCCTCAATCCGCTCCACGCGCACATCCTCGAACAGAACATCACGCACCAGGTTGCCATCGCTGTTGGAGATGGCCAGCGCGCCCTGATATTCGGGATCATCCTCATCATGTTCCAGGATGTCGATATCGCGGAATGTCAGGTTGGCGATGGTTTCGGCGGCACCCGGCGTGCCATGCAGGCCGATATTAACGGGATGCGCAATGTCAGCCCACAAGATGGCACGGGTTATGAGGTAATTGCGTGCGTCGCCCCGATAATCCCAGCGGCCACCATAGATCGCGATATTATCATCGGAATTCCGCAGGAAGACATCATCCACGCGCACATCCGAACAGCTCATGAAATCCAGGCCGTCGGTCCAGTTGCCCATGCTGATCGCTTTGAAATCCGTGATTGTGATGCCCGTTGATTGTCCACACTGAACTGAATAATGGCCAGGATTGACGATAACCAATCCGTCGATCCCGATATTCCGGGCATGGGCAACCAGGATGCCCTCATCCTTTGCCTTCGTGATCAGGCCGGGACCGGTCAGTTGCACATTGCGCGCTCCGCGCAGGTCGATACCGCCCTCCAGAATGGCGCCGGGGGCAAAATAGACCCGCGTGTCGGACGGAATGACAAAGCGGTCAGCCCCTTCCGGCGGCACGTGGATGCCGGCCCCGAAAATCTTGATGCCGGGGCCATCCTCCGCCGGGACCGAGGGCCGCATGGTACCGGCGAACAGGTGCAGATTGCCCAACCGGTCGCCATCGAATTCCACTGACAGCTTACGGGGCTGTTCCAACCGGAAAATGGCCGAGTCCCCCTGAAAGGTCGGCTCCACACCTGCCGATGCGGGGCGGATTTGCACCCGCCGGACATCGCCGTTGTTGCGGCGGACGGAAACCTCCACCGGCCCGTCCATATCGAACAGCACCATGCTGGCATCGCGCTTCTGATCATTATCAACCCGAACACGATATTCATAGAGATCGCGCCAGGAGCCGCCCGGTTGCCGCACGCGGACGGTGTAATCATCATTGGCGCTGGACCAGAAGGCCTTGCCGGGCGGTGGTGGGTGGATCAGCGGCTCACCGGCCTGGCTGGTAAGCGTGAGACCAAGCACACCCAGCGCGCAAGCCATGGTTCGCTTCATGACATCTCCTGTCGTGCAATGGGTGCCGGCACCGGTCCCGTCGATTCCCGCTCCCGCAGGGTGAAGGGAACGACGTGGTGGCGGATGGCAGGTGCCCCGCCACCACGTCCTTCACGGATGAATTCATTCAACGTTTCCATGGCCATACCAGCCATCTCCGCAATCGGTTGATGCACCGTTGTCAGTTGAGGCCATAGAAGGGACGCGATGGGCGTGTCATCAAATCCGGCGATGGACAGGTCCGCTGGTACCCGCAGACCCAGCCCGAATGCAATCGCCGCGACCGCCGCCGCCATGTCATCATTGCTGGCAAATACGGCGGTAGGCCGGGGACCGGCATCAACCAGCAAGCGGCGACCGGCATCCAATCCCGAACGATAGCTGAAATCACCTGCCACCACACGATCCGCCCGCACCGGCTGTCCTGCCTGGGCCATGGCGGCGCGGAAGCCCTCCTCCCGGCGCAGGGCAGGAGAATGGCGGGGATCACCCCGCACAAAGGCAATGTCGCGATGCCCCAGCGTCAACAGATGCCGGGTCATGGCCCGCGCACCTTCGAAATCATCGATCAGCACGGCGGAGGAATGCGACCGAGGATCAGCAGTGGCAAAGCTGAGTGCGGGGATATCCGCTTGCCACAGCAGATCCAGCGCCTCAAGACTGTCGCAAAGCGGTGGCGGCAGGATCATGCCATCGACACCGGCGGCCACCAGTTTACGCACGGCATCCATGGCGTCGGGATGGGCGGCCACCGGTTCCACAACCAGCTGGCATCCGTCACGCCCCCCCTGCTGAAACGCCCCCATCAGGAACTCCCCCAGATTGGAGGAGCGGGGATTGTTGAACAGCACACCGATGCGCAGGCTCCCCGCCCGCGCCATGCGCGCCGCCACGTTTGGCGTGTAATGCAGATCGCGGATCGCCGCTTCCACCTTCTGGCGCAGTGGGTCACTCACCTTCGTACCATTCACGACGCGCGACACGGTCATGGGCGAAACGCCTGCCCGCCGCGCAACATCATGCACTGTCACCGCGGCCTTCCGGCGCCCCTGCGCGTCTGTCACAGCCGGGGGAGCGCCCTTTTCTGTGGTCGTCACCCTTCCCCTCACGATCTTCCTGAAGCCATTCCCGGCAAGTCGGAATGGCGGGCCGCACCTGTCGGCGGATATTCCATAAGCTGCGTGATGCGCCTGATTACGATAACAGTCAATATCAACTTGCACGATCCCATTCAGAATCGATATTTCCTGAAAGACGCCGGAACATATGACAATGATTAGCCCTTGAGCCCACGCCGCATATCGGATAACGATATCCCTCAATAAGGCACATCAAAAAATCCGGGGAGGATTAAGATGCCCACTGGCACTCCTGGAGCTAGGCGGAACTACGCGCTGCTCAGTGCGTTCATGTTCCTGTTTTTCTTCGCACAGGCGGCATCCATGTCCTTTCTGGCCATCTGGCTGAAGGGGCCGATGGGCCTGACGGGGGCGGAGGCGGGGACCGTCTTTTCAGCCAATTTTATCGCCGCGATGCTGTGTCAGCCGCTTTATGGCTATGTGTCGGATCGTATCGGACTGAAGCCGCGCGTACCGCTGTTCATCGCCGGGATGGTGGCCTTGTCTGGCCTGTTCTTCCCTTTCGTCTATGCGCCCTTGCTGCAAACCAATGTCGTGGCGGGTGCTGCGGTCGGCGGGCTATATCTGGGCCTGACTTTCGTGGCTGGCTCCTTCGCGCTGGAAAGCTTTGTCGACCGGGTGGGCCGCCGTTATGGCTTTGAATATAGCCGGGCGCGGCTATGGGGGTCGCTGGGCTATGCCAGCGCCGCCGTCTTCACGGGCCGCCTCTACAATATCGATCCCGGTATCAATTTCTGGATGGCGTCGGTGGCGGGACTGCTTCTGATCCCCGTCATCCTGGCCGCCCGCATCGAACCCGATCCGCAAGAGCAGGCCAAGGCGCAGGCTTTGACGCCCCGGGAATCGCTGACCGTTCTGGCCGACCGGAAATTCTGGGGCTTCATGGTGCTGATCCTGGGCGTGACCAACCTGTATCTGGTCTATGATCAGCAGTTCCCGGTCTATTTCGCCTCCATGTTCCCGACGCCCGCCGAGGGCAATGTGATGTTCGGCTACCTGAACTCCGCGCAGATCTTTGTGGAGGCGGGGATGCTGCTGATCGCGCCCTGGATCGTGATGCGCACAGGGGCCAAGAACGGCCTACTGATCGCTGCCGCCATCATGATCGTGCGGATCGCAGGGTCGGCCCTGGTCAGCACGCCGCTGGGCATCTCCTCCATGAAGATGCTGCATTCGATTGAGCTGCCGATCCTGGCCGTCTCCATCTTCCGCTATATCGCCTATCATTTCGACAGCCGGTTTGCCTCCACCATCTATCTTGTGGGCGTCAGTTTCGGCCATTCGCTGGGTCTTGCCATCCTGTCGCCGATTGTCGGGGCCGGCTATGACCAATTCGGGTTCAAGACCACCTATCTGCTGATCGCTGCGGGGGCCTTGGCCTTCTGGGTCGCTTCCTGTTTCGCGCTGTCCATCACACCGCGCACCGATGCGCGGGGCCGGCCATTGGATGAGGCGGAGACGGAACCCAGCGCCGACCCCCGCCCCGCCGCCGCCAACTGAGCGAGTGACGATGACACGCATTCATCATGAACCCATCCGGGACCCATCCCGGCTGGTCGCCATCCCCCTGCCGACGGTTGACGAACTGGACGCGGCCATCGCCCGTGTCCTTGCCCGCATCAACCGTGCCCTGCCGGAATTCATCGAACGGTTTCCGGCGCCGTCCAGCGAGAACCTGATTTATCCCGCCATCGACAATGTCGAATGGACCAACGGTTTCTGGACCGGGATGCTGTGGCTGGCGCATGAGGTGACAGGGCGCCCGCATTATCGGGAGGCGGCGGAAATCCAGGTGCGTTCCTTCCTGGATCGGACCGAACGGCGCATCGTCGTGGCGCACCATGACCTGGGTTTCCTCTATACCCCGTCAGCCTGCGCCGCTTACCGGCTGACCGGCAATGCCGATGCACGGCGGGCCGGGCTTCTGGCCGCTGATCTGCTGCTGGAACGGTTTGATCCGGTTTCCGGTGTGATCCAGGCCTGGGGTGATCTGAATGACCCGGCAGAGGCCGGGCGCATGATCATCGACTGCAACCTGAACCTGCCCTTGCTGTATTGGGCGACGGCGGAAACGGGTGACGATAAATACCGCCATGCCGCCGAGCGGCACCTGACGCAAGCGGCAAGGCATCTGGTCCGGCCCGATGCCTCTACCTTCCATACGTTCCATATGGATACGCGTACCGGCGCACCCCTGCGCGGCACCACCCATCAGGGGCATGCCGATGACAGTTGCTGGGCACGCGGTCAGGCCTGGGGCATCTATGGCTTCGCCCTGGGCTATGCCCATTCAGGGCGCAAGGGGCTGATCGATCTGTCGGCCTCGCTGGCCAATTACTTTTTGAACCGGTTGCCGGCGAATCTCGTCTGCCGCTGGGACCTGGTCTTTACCGATAGCGACGCGCCGGCCGATACGTCCGCCGCCGCCATTGCCGCCTGCGGTCTTCTGGAACTGATCCGGCACCTGCCGGCCAGCAATCCTGACCGTGACCTTTACACCCGCGCCGCCTGGGGCATGGTGCAGCGGCTGGATGCCGACCACCTGGCCCCCATTGACGGATCAAACGGCGTACTTGCCCATGGGGTCTATCACATGCCCAAACGCATCGGGGTGAATGAGTGCTGTATCTGGGGTGACTATTTCTATCTCGAAGCGCTGGTCCGCCTGCGCCATGTCTGGAGGCCTTACTGGTGAGCGGTCCATCACGTCGCGGCCTTCTGGTCAGTGCGGCTGCACTGCCCTTGGCCACCGGAACCAAGGTTTTGGCCCAGACCAATCCCAACATCCATGACGTCACCTCCCCCGATGGCAAGCTGACCCTGCGCGTGGATGCCAACGGCCCCCGCTGGTCGGTGATCTATCGCGGGCGGGAGGTGATGGCCCCGTCGCCGCTGGCCCTGAAACTGGCCGACGGCGGCCTGCTGGGTCCGAGGGCAAGCCTGACGGGCACCAGCCGCCGGACCATCACCGGCACCTGGACCCCGCCCTATGGCATCCGCACCACGGCCACGGAAAATTGCGGGGAACTGACCGTCACCTTCACCGATGCTGCCAGGAACATCAGCTTCGCTCTGTTGGCGCGGGCCTATGATGCCGGTGTCGCCATCCGTTTCCGCCTGCTGTCGGCCCCGTCGCCGACCCTGACTTTAACAGGCGAGGTCACCGAATTCCGTCTGCCCTCGGAGGCGGTACTGTATGTCAGCCGGGACGAGGGGGAGTATCAACGCACGGTTCAGACCAATGTCACGCCCGTACCGCACCCCGACCTGACGGAAAGCTGTGATCAAGAAGTCCTGGCCGATACGCCGGTGACGGCACAGCTGTCCGACGGCACCACCCTGCTGATCAGCGAAAGCGACCGTATCCATTATCCGCGCGTCATGCTGCGCAGCGGGCCGTCGGGCCTAGTCACGCATCTGATGCGGTTTCCGGGGCGGGCCACGGGCTATTCCGGGCCGGGCACCACGCCGCCGGAAGACAGCTTCACCGTGCCCGTGCCGTTCGACACGCCCTGGCGCGTCATCATGACGGGACCGGATGAAAAAAGCCTGATTGAGACCCAGGACCTGATCCCGACTCTGGCCACACCCAACATTCTGGGTGATGTCAGTTGGATCAAGCCGGGGCGGGCCGTACGCATCCGCGAATACACGACCCAGGCGGGCCTGGACACCGTGGATTTCGCGGCGGCGCGCAAGCTGGATTTCGTGGAATGGGATGCTCACTGGTACGGTGACGGCACCGATCCCAGCGACGCCACCTATGCCATTCCGGCAATCGATATCCGCCGCGTCATCGAATACGCCCGCTCCAAGGGGCTGGGCATGATCCTGTATGTGGACCGGGTGCCCGCCATGCGGCAGCTGGACGCGATTGTGAAGACCTATCAATCCTGGGGCGTGGCCGGCATCAAGTTCGGCTTCATCTGGGAAGGGCGGCAGTCGGACGTGGACTTCATCCATAATCTGGTGAAGGTCTGCGGGGAGCATAGGCTGCTGGTCAATCTACATGACAATCTGCGCCCCGCCGGGCTGGAACGTACCCTGCCCAACTATGTGGCGCTGGAAGGGGTTCGGGGGAATGAACAGTTCCCGACATCGCGAAACAACTGCACCCTGCCCTTCACCCGCGCCCTGTCGGGGCCGATCGATTACACGATATGTTACGCCAACCCCAGAAACCAGACGACCAACGCGCACCAGTTGGCGATGGCCGCCATCTACTATAACCCGCAGACCTTCCTCTACTGGTATGACAAGCCCAATAAATATGCCGGGCGCGACTGGCCCGACCTGGCCTTTTTCGATGAATGCCCCACGGCCTGGACCGATACAAAGGCCCTGTCGGGCAAGATCGGCGAACATGTGGTTGTGGCGCGCAAGGCACGGGACGGTCGCTGGTTCCTGGGCGCCATCACCAGCGAGATGGGCAGGACCCTGACCATCGACCTGTCCTTCCTGGGCGATGGCCACTGGACCGTCCGGCGTTTTGCCGATGGCGCGCCATCGGCACCCGTCAACCGTACCCCCGTCACCATCACCACGGAAAAGGTGAGGGCTGGGGGCAAGCTGGAAATGGTCCTGTCGCCCCATGGTGGTCAGGCCATGATCTTTCAACGGGTATGATGCTTGCGCCGCCAGGGGTTACGACCCCTGGCGGCAGAGGATTTCCTTGCGGCAACCGGTACCCCGATGGATAGTCACGGCTACCCGAACAATAATAAGCCAGCAGTTGGAGGAAACATGTCGGTACGCAACGGCATCCTGACAGGCGCACTTTTGGCCTTGTTACCGCTATCATTTGCAATCGCGGAGACGCCCCTGGTCACCGCCGACAGCAGCATGAAGCCCGGCATCTGGGTCCCCGATCAGGGTGATGGCACCTATATCAACCCCGTCCTGAACGGGGATTATTCCGACCCCGATGTCGTGCGTGTCGGTGACGATTATTATATGACGGCATCCAGTTTCACCAATGTGCCGGGCCTGCCTGTGCTGCATTCGAAGGATCTGGTGAACTGGACTCTGATCGGCCACGCGCTGCCCCGGCTGGTGCCCGATGCCCATCATGGCACGCCGCGACGCGGCGGCGGCGTCTGGGCGCCCGCCATCCGCCACCATGCAGGCAGGTTCTGGATTTACTATCCCGATCCGGATTTCGGCATCTATGTGGTGACCACCACCAACCCCGCCGGCCCCTGGACGGCACCAGTGTTGGTGGATGGCAGCAAAGGTGCCATCGACCCCGCCCCCTTCTGGGATGAAGATGGGCAGGGCTGGCTGGTTCATTCCTATGCCGCTTCACGGGCGGGGGTGGAGAAGAAGAACCGCGTTGTCCTGAAACGCCTGTCCCCTGATGGGCAGCGCACCCTGGATGACGGTGTAGTGATCGTTGACGGCAATACACTGCCCCCGGTCATGACGTCACAAGGTCCCAAGCCCTGGTTCACGACAGAGGGGCCGAAGCTCTACAAGCGCAAGGGCTGGTATTACATTTTCGCCCCGTCCGGCAGTGTGAAGGGCGGCTGGCAGGGTGTGTTCCGCGCCCGTGGCATCACCGGCCCTTATGAAGGCCGCTCCGTGATGGATCAGGGCGACACACCCTGGAACGGCCCGCACCAGGGGGCCTGGGTGGACACACCGACGGGTGAAGACTGGTTCCTGCATTTCCAGGACACCGATAGCTATGGCCGCCGCGTCCTGCTGCAGCCGATGCGCTGGGGTGCCGATGGCTGGCCCCTCATTGGAGAACGGCAGAAGGGCCGGAATTTCGGTCAGCCCGTAACCCGCCATACCAAACCGAACCTGCCCGCACAGCCGGCGTCAGCGCCGCTGGTGAATGATGATTTCGCCGATGGCTATCACCTGGGCTGGCAATGGAGCGCCAATCCCGCCGACGACTGGATCGACCGGTCGGTGAAGGACAAGCTGCGTCTGAAATCCGCCTCATCGTCGGCCAACCTGTGGGAGGCCAGCAATCTGCTGACACAGAAACTGCCGGGCATGCGGTTTGCCGCAACCACCAGCCTGACCCTGTCGCCGGCGCAGATCGGCGAACGGGCCGGCCTGCTGGTTCTGGGATATGATTACGCCTGGATCGGCCTGGAAAGCACTGCCGACGGGGTGAAACTGGTACAGGTCACCCGCCTGAAGGCCGATCATGGCGGCCGCGAAGGACAGGTTCTATCCAGTTCTGAAACGGTTCTGACAGCGGGGGTTAAGGTCGATGGACCCGTCCATGTCCGCGCCCGGTTTGAACCGGTAACGGTGGCCGAACCGGCACCCGGCTTTGCCCATTACTGGCCGTCCATGCTGCGCTCCACCCATGCGCGGGTACAGTTCAGCTACAGCCTGGACGGCGTAAACTTCACCGCTATCGGCAAACCCTTCCAAACCCTGCCCGGCCGCTGGGTCGGCACACAGATCGGCCTGTTCGCACAGGCCGCCGGTGGCACACCGGCCTTTGCCGCCACCCGTGTCGGCTATGCTGAATTCGGGGCTTTCCAGGTAACAGAATAGGGGACAGGGGTCCCCGCCGCAGCGGCTGAACCGTCCCGGTTGGACGCGTTTGAACTGACGCCGCTTTATCCGCGATGACCCTGACGCATCACCGGGCCGGCGCCGGCCCGGTACTTTCGCGTTCGCGCAGGGCAAAGGGGGCCACATGGTGACGCACGGCGGGCACAGAGCCGGTTCGCCGTTCCTTGATGAAATCGGTCAGGATCTCCACTGCCTTGGACGCCATGTCGGCAATGGGTTGATGCACCGTCGTCAATTGCGGCCACATCAAGGAAGCGATGGGCGTGTCGTCAAAGCCAGCGATGGAAACATCCGCCGGCACACGCAGCCCCATGCCCAGGGCGATGGCCATGATGGCCGCCGCCATATCATCATTGCTGGAGAAGATGGCCGTGGGGCGCGGGCTATCACTTGCCAGCAGGCGGCGCCCTACCTCCAGGCCGGAACGATAGCTGAAATCGCCTTGCACCACCCAGTCCGGACGGATGACCTGTCCCGCCTGCGCCATGGCGGCGCGGAACCCTTCCTCCCGCCGCAACGCGGGGGAATGGCTGGGATTGCCCCGCACAAAGGCGATGTCACGGTGCCCCAGCGTCAGCAGATGGCGGACAATGGCACGCGCGCCCTCAAAATCATCCACCAGCACAGCACTGGAATGGGAACGAGGGTCCGCAGTGGCGAAGCTCAGCGCGGCGATATCCGCCTGCCAAAGCAGATCCAATGCCTCCAGGCTGTCGCATAAAGGCGGAGGCAGGATCATGCCGTCGACACCGGCAGCCACGAGTTTGCGTACAGCATCGACGGGCGCGGGATGTGCCGCCACCGGTTCGATTACCAGCTGGCTGCCGTCACGCCCGCTCTGCTGAAACGCCCCCATCAGAAAGTCACCCAGATTGCCGGAGCGCGGGTTGTTGAACAGCACGCCGATCCGCATGGACCCCGACCGTGCCACCCGTGCGGCGATATTGGGGACGTAGTTCAATTGCCGGATGGCCGCATCCACCTTCTTGCGCAAGGGTTCGCGCACCTTGGTGCCATTGACCACCCGTGACACGGTCATGGGCGACACACCGGCCATCTTTGCCACATCATGCACGGTGACAGCGCTCTTGCGGCGTACGCCGCCTGCGGCATTGTCGTGATCGTCGCTGTTCGCCACCGTTTTCCCCCTGTCGCGGCTTTCCGACAACGTCACCGTCGACGCCGCACAATTGTCTGTTCTCAAGGACTTATAGGCTTGATCGGGAAGGATGGGAAGATGGCCTGACCCCTACCAGCGATAACGATACCTTGATTGGACAGGAACGTGACGCCCCATCGCCATTCGACAAGAAAAGCTCGGCACCTGCGATGCCGGCCGCACCGGAAGGCGTTGTCCACTCATATCAGGGGATAAGGGATCAGACGGAAGGCGTGACCAGCTTCAGCGTTTCGGCCATGCGGACAAGGTCGGCCAGTGTGCGGGCCCCCATCTTGCGCATGCCGGCACCCCGATGGATTTTCACCGTGATCTCCGACAGGCCCAGATCGCCGGCGATCTGCTTGTTGAGCCGGCCAGCGGTGACCAGCGCCATAACCTGACGTTCGCGGGGCGATAATGTTTCATAGAGGGACCGCAGTTGCGCCACCGTATCCCGCCCCACCCGGCTGCTGCGGTCCTGCTCAATGGCCGCCGAAACGGCATCCAGCAGGTCCTGCTCACGACAGGGTTTGGGCAGGAAATCCAGGGCCCCGGCCTTCATGGCCCGAACGGACATGGGAATGTCGCCATGCCCCGTCATGATGATGACGGGCAGACAGATGCCCAACCCCTGAAGCTGCGTCTGGAACTCCAGACCACCAATGCCAGGCATGCGCACATCCAGCAGCAAACAGCCCGGCACATCCGGCCTTGGTGTATCAAGGAAACACCGCACGCTCTCATGGGCCATGGCGTCCAGCCCTATGGAACGGAACAGGCTGCACAGCGACAGGCGCAGCGAGGCGTCATCATCAATGATATGAACGATGGGATTAGCCGTCATCGGGGCCGCTCCGGGCGTTTGACAGAAAAAGATTAAGCCACTGAAACAACAGGTGCAAGACGTCAGGGTGGGGATGGATGGGTGGATGTTCAGATGCCCGACGTCGCAGCCTTGACCGACGGCAGCGTGAAGGTGAAACGGGCACCCCGACCATCCGCGCGGTTTCCCGCTTCAATACTGCCGCCATGTGCCTCGACAATGGACCGGCAGACAGCCAGCCCAATGCCAAGCCCCTCCCGCTTTGTCGTGAAAAAACTTTCGAACAGGCGGGGTGAAGTGGCGGGGTCCAGACCGGGGCCATTGTCCTCCACCACCACACGCAGCCAAATGGCACCAACCGCCATGACTGCAATCGACAGGCGCGGCGGCGATATTTTCGCCTCTGCCATCGCCTGTAAGGCATTCACGGCCAGGTTCACAACGACCTGCTGAAGCTGGATACGGTCGGCCGATACCAGGGCCGGTCCCGATACCGGACTGAAATGCAGTTCCACCTGTCTGGCCTGGAATTCATGGCGCAGGAAATGTGTCGCCTCCTCAACCAGCTCATTCAGGTTGAGGGGGACATGATCCGCACGGCGGTTGGCGGCCATATCGCGGACCCGAGCGATGATGCCAGCGGCACGTTGAGCATCGGACACAACGCGTCCCGCCAGTTCGCGCACTTCGCCCAGGTCTGGTTCTGCCCGGTTCAGCCAGCGCAGACAGGCGGCCCCGCTGGTGGCGATAGCGGCCAGCGGCTGGTTGACCTCGTGCGCGATGGATGCCGCCATTTCGCCCAGCATGGCGACACGGCCCGCATGGGCCAGTTCCGCCTGCATCTGTTCCACCCTCGCCAGTGCGGCGATCCGGTCACCGATATCGATGAAGGCAACGATATTGGTGCCGCGTTCCCAGGTGCTTGGCGGAAATGCCACGGTGTAGAGTACGTCGATCTGCGTGCCGTCCAGCGCATCGACCTTGGTTTCCTCCGAGTAGCCGGGTTCGCCGTTAAGGCGGGCCAGAACGGTGCGGCGAACAGTTTCTGGCCGGGTACGCCAGAACCGTTCGATAGGGATCAGCATGTCCTCGCGCCGGCGCGCACGAAACAGGCGCTGCGCTTCCGGATTCACCTCAATCGCCTTGGTGCTGCGCAGAATGTCCTGAATGAAATTCAGATCAATATCCATCTCATTGCGGGGCGGGGGCTGGTTTGCATAACGGGCGGCCAGTTGGCTGTTCATGTAGCGCATATCCAGTTGCCCCAGCGCCACCGGCATATGATCGAACAACTCACGATAGCGCCGCTCGCTGCGCCGTGTTTCCTCTTCCGCCTGCTTGCGTTCGGTAATGTCGATCACCCCGACCAGAACATGGCCCCTGCCCTTATGTTCTTCAGGCCAGCAGACCGTGAACAGCACATCGATGAACCGGCCATCCAGACGGGTCAGGGTGGTTTCCGTGGCATAACGATCCTGACGCCGTGCCGCGGCGATCAGGCTTTCGGCAAAGACGTGACGGCTTTGCGGGGGAAAGCACCACGCGACATGGCCGCCGACGATTTCATCGCGTCGGCTGGCGCCGAACAAGGAGATGACCTTGTCATTCACATCAACCACGTGAACGGCGCGCATCGCCTCTACCACCCAGTCCGGGTTGTCCGCCATGTACCGGGGCAGGTCCGTGACACCGGAGGCCATCAGACCGCCGATCATCATGCGCACGCGGCTGAAATCCATTTCCCAGAACGCCGCCGCCATGGCCTGGAACAGGTTGCGATAGCGATGTGCGGCCAACCGCGTCTCCTGTTCCAGGGCGGTCAAGGCGGCAATGTTGCGACCGGTTTCAACAATATCAACCGGCATGCCGCCGACATCACGGCGTAGGGTCCAGCGCACCTCCACCGACAGGTCGCGCCCATCGGCGCCATGACGCCCAACCTCCCCCTCCCAGCTTCCCACTGCCAGCAGCCGCGCTTCGATATCAGCCATGGGGAACAGGTGACGTGTGCCCAGCAATTCATGCAGCGACCGCCCCAGAGCCGCTGCCGATGAAAAGCCATAGAGGCTTTCGGACGCCCGGTTCCAAAGCGTGACATGCCCCCGCAGATCGCGGACGATAAGGCTTTCGGCAATCAGATCGGCAATATCATCCACCATGGTCAGTCAGCCCCCTGTATCGCCGCCTCACCTGGACCGATGGCATCCGCAAGACATTCCGCAAGGTCCTGCGCGTCAAACGGCTTCTGGAGAAGGCGGAACGGTTTGGTGGCAGCAGCGCGTTCCAGCAGAACCGGTTCTGTGCGCGCCGTCATCAGGATGACGGGAATATCCGGTCGGGTACCCGTCAGCAACAGCCGCAGGTCGATACCGGACATTCCCGGCATCTGTATATCGCTGATAACGCAATCAACCCTGGCCATATCCGCCCCGGCAAGAAAGTCATCAGCCGAGCCATAAGCAGCCGTACGATATCCGTATGAACGCAGAAGGTTCACAAGCGCCGCGCAGAGTGATTGATCATCGTCGATGACACAGACAAACGGGGCTCTGGACAAGGGGGCGTCCTTCCATAACCGGGGGCGGTCACGATGCTGGCATGGGCCGAAGGCCAGCGGAATCATATTTAGGTGTTAGAGCTGTTTTCGGTTTACCGGAAACAGCTCCGGCGGCGACGGAGGAAACGAACGGATGGAGCGTGTTCCCTGACGGGCGGAGCGATGGACACCTACGCCCCACCCGCCGGGTTTCAGCATGTCAGGTGTCAGTCCTTGAAGAACGCCAGAAGGTCGGCGTTGATCGTGTCGGCCTGGGTGGTGGCCATGCCGTGATCAAAGCCCTTGTAGACCGTCAGCGTGCCCTTCTTCAGCAGTTTGATGCCCAGCAGCGCGCTGTCGGCGATCGGGACGATCTGATCATCGTCGCCATGCATCAGCAGGACGGGCACGTCGATCTTCTTCAGGTCCTCGGTGAAGTCGGTCTCCGAGAAGGCTTTGATACAGTCATACTGGGCCTTGATCCCGCCCATCATGCCCTGACGCCACCAATTGTCGATAACACCCTGGGATACCTTCGCACCCGGGCGGTTATAGCCATAGAAGGGACCCGCCGCCACGTCCTTATAGAATTGCGCGCGGTTGGCGGCCACGGCAGCGCGGAAACTGTCGAACACCTCCAGCGGCAGACCGCCGGGATTGTTTTCGGACTTCACCATGATGGGCGGCACGGCGCCGATCAGCACGGCCTTCTTAACGCGACCGGCCTCTGCACGGGCAACGTAACGCGCGACCTCCCCGCCGCCGGTGGAATGGCCGACATGGATGGCCTCTTTCAGGTCCAGCGTGGCGGCCAGGGCCTTCATATCCTCGGCATAGGTGTCCATTTCGTTGCCGGTAGACGTCTGGCTTGACCGGCCATGGCCGCGACGATCATGGGCGATGACGCGGAAGCCCTGGCCAAGGAAGAACAGCATCTGCGCGTCCCAGTCATCGGCTGACAGCGGCCAGCCATGGTGGAAGACGATGGCCTGCGCGTCGCGCGGACCCCAGTCCTTGTAGAAAATCTCCGTACCGTCCTTGGTCTTGATTGTGCTCATGATGCGCGTTCCTTCTGCATGGCTGGCGGCTTCGGCCAACGCCTGGGGAAAGAGGAAAGGAGAAAGCAGGCCGGCGGCGTACAGCCCGATACCGCCTGCCAGGACGTCACGACGGGTGGCGCCCACGACGGCGCGGGTCACCATGCTTTTCATGATGCAGGCTCCGATTGTCCGATGGAGGCGGTGGTGCCACCGATGGCCGGTGCTATCCGACCTGAAAGCCAGCCCAGAATGGACTCTCGGTCACCACAGGCCAATTATTCGGGTATTTCAGGGCATTAACACCTTGGTATAGGTGCATTAACCATGATGTTGGGCGACAGTCACCACGACCCTGCGGAATAGTGACACCGTTCTTCAAAAGCCCCCTCGAATGAACCCGGACAAGCGGCTTTCCTTGACAAGTCCATACATTTCCATAATAATCGAATTATGGAATCGAAACACGCCACTGAAGCCTTCGCGGCCCTTGCCCAGGAAACCCGGCTCGCCATCTTCCGCCTGCTGGTACAGCGGGGACCGGACGGTTTGCATGCCAGCGAGATCGCCCTCCAGGTCGGCGTTCCCGCCTCCACCCTTTCCCATCACCTGAGTATCCTGGAGCGGGCGGGCCTGTTGCGGTCCTGGCGCGTGCAGCGACAGATTTTCTACGCCACCGATTATGAGGGGACGCGTAGGCTGGTCGCCTTCCTTATGGAGGATTGCTGCCAGGGCCGGCCTGAAATCTGCGGCGGCATCCAGGTGCCAGCCTGTACCAGCAATTGCCTGGATTGATCCATGACTGTCGCCTGAAGGAGGCAGAGATGATGCAGCAGGGAGACATCGCGTGACCGAGATAACCATATATCACAACCCGTCTTGCGGCACCTCGCGCAACACGTTGGCCATGATCCGCAACAGCGGCGTGGAACCGACGGTGATCGAATATCTGGTCACGCCACCGTCCCGCGACACCCTGGCCGGGCTGATCGCCCGCATGGGCGTGCCGGTGCGCGATGTGCTGCGCGAAAAGGGCACGCCTTATGCTGAACTGGGGCTGGATGATCCGACCCTGACGGATGATGCCCTGCTGGATGCCATGATGGCGCACCCGATCCTGATCAACCGGCCCATTGTGGTCACGCCGCTGGGTGTGCGCCTGTGCCGCCCGTCGGAACTGGTGCTGGACATCCTGCCCGACACGCAGAAGGCCGCCTTTGCCAAGGAGGATGGCGAGGCCGTCGTCGATGCCGCCGGCAACCGCGTGCGCTGATCCCCTCTTCCCGTGCCCCAAGGTCCGTCATCGTGAGCCAATCCGCCCCAGCCCGCCGCCTGTCCTTCCTGGACCGCTATCTGACCCTGTGGATTTTCGCCGCCATGGCGCTGGGTGTGGCACTGGGCAGTCTGTTCGAAGGGCTGCCCGCTGCACTCGACCGGATGTCGGTCGGGACCACCAATGTGCCCATAGCCATCGGCCTGATCCTCATGATGTATCCGCCGCTGGCCAAGGTGCGCTATGAGGATCTGCATCAGGTCTTTGCTGACAAGCGTATCCTGGCCCTGTCGCTGGTCCAGAACTGGATCATCGGGCCGGTGCTGATGTTCGCACTGGCGGTGCTTTTCCTGTCCGGCCAGCCGGATTACATGACGGGCCTGATCCTGATCGGACTGGCGCGCTGCATCGCCATGGTGCTGGTCTGGAACCAGCTGGCCTGCGGGTCGAACCAATATGTGGCCGGGCTGGTGGCCTTCAATTCCATTTTCCAGATCCTGTTCTTCAGTGTCTATGCTTGGTTCTTCCTGGGGTTCCTGCCGCCACTCTTGGGGCTGGAGGGCAGCGTCATCGACGTCTCCTTCTGGACCATCGCGGAGGCGGTGCTCATCTATCTGGGTATTCCGTTCCTAGCCGGCTTCCTGACCCGTAAGGTTCTGATCAAGGCTAAGGGGGAGAACTGGTACGAGAACCGCTTCCTGCCTCGCATTTCCCCCATCACCCTGGCAGCCCTGCTGTTCACCATTGTCGCCATGTTCAGCCTGAAGGGGGGCGATGTGGTGCGGCTGCCTATGGATGCATTGGCAATCGCGGTACCGCTGACCCTCTATTTCTTGATCATGTTCCTGGTCAGCTTCTTCATGGGGCGGCTGGTCGATGCCGACTATCCCCGCGCCACGTCGGTCGCCTTCACGGCGGCGGGCAATAACTTCGAACTGGCCATCGCGGTGGCCATCGCTGCCTTCGGGCTGGCGTCGCCGGTCGCCTTTGCCGCCGTGATCGGGCCGCTGGTGGAGGTGCCGGTGCTGATCTTGATGGTGCAACTGGCTTTGTGGCTGGGCCGACGTTGGTACCCGGCCACAGCACCGGCCAAAGGGTAGGAACCATGAACCGCCTTCGCCCCCTGTCCGACCCGGCCCATCTGCCGGCATTCGACCCCACCTATGCCCATCACCAGCCGGCCATGGGTCTCGGGCCCCTGGACCCGAAGCCGCGCATCCTGCTGCTCTACGGGTCGCTGCGCGAACGCTCCTTCTCCCGTTTGGCGGTGGAAGAGGCGGCCCGGCTGCTGGAATATTTTGGTGCCGAAACCCGCATTTTCGACCCGTCCGACCTGCCGCTGCCCGATCAGGTGAAAGGCGATAATCATCCGGCGGTACGAGAATTGCGGGAGCATTCGATCTGGTCGGAAGGTCAGGTCTGGTGCAGCCCCGAACGCCATGGCCAGATTACCGGCATCATGAAGGCGCAGATCGACCATCTGCCGCTTTCAATGGGCGGCATCCGCCCCACCCAGGGCCGCACCCTGGCTGTGATGCAGGTATCCGGCGGATCGCAGAGTTTCAATGCCGTCAACACCCTGCGCATCCTGGGCCGCTGGATGCGGATGTTCACGATCCCCAACCAGTCCAGCGTTGCCAAGGCTTTCCAGGAATTCGACGAAGCCGGGCGCATGAAGCCGTCGGCCTATTACGACCGCATTGTGGATGTCATGGAAGAACTGGTGCGCTTCACGGTGCTGCTGCGTCCGCATGCCAACCTGCTGGTTGATCGTTACTCCGAACGGCGGGAGGCATTGAAGCCGGTCGACCCCGCGACCGATCTGGCGACACTGGCCGTCACAGCCGGACAAGGCTAGGCTTGAGGACGGATCGCCAGGCCGATGTCGCCATCATTGGCGAGGGATTGAATGACATAAACAAGGCCCGGCAGACATGATTGATCAACCGCCACCACAACGGCCCCTTCCACCCCCCTCCACTCAGGCGAAGCGGGTGTTCATGCTTGGCGCGACCGGCACCATTGGCCAGGCGACGGTCCGGGCCCTGGTGGCACGCGGGCATGAGGTGATCTGCTTCATCCGACCGCGCGCCGGTGTCGGCGGAAGGCTCACGCCGGCAGATAGCGCACTCCTTCTGCCGGGCGCCCGCTTGCGCTATGGAGACGTCACCGATCCCGCATCCCTCAGGCTTGACGGGTTCCGCGGTGAGCATTTTGATGCACTCGTCTCCTGCCTCGCTTCCCGCACGGGCACACCGCAGGACGCCTGGGCCATCGACCATCAGGCGCATCTGAACGCGCTCGCCGCCGCGAAGGAAGCCGGTGTTTCCCAGATGGTCCTGCTCTCCGCCATTTGCGTACAGAAGCCGCTTCTGGCGTTTCAACAGGCGAAGCTGGCTTTCGAAGCGGCGTTGATCAATTCCGGCCTTTCCTATTCCATCGTACGCGCCACGGCATTCTTCAAATCACTGGCCGGCCAGATCGCGCGGGTGAAAGGCGGCAAGCCCTATCTGATGTTCGGCGATGGCATGCTTACTTCCTGTAAACCGATCAGCGATGACGATCTTGGTGCCTTTCTCGCCGAATGTCTGGATGATCCGGCACGCCAGAATCGCATTCTACCAATCGGTGGCCCTGGCCCCGCGTTGACGCCGAAGCAGCAGGGCGAGATGTTGTTCGCGCTCCTGAAACGCCCACCCCGTTTCACCCGGGTGCCGGTCGGGCTGCTCGATGCCATCATTGCTGGGCTGGGCTTCGCGGGACGGTTCTCCCGATCCCTTGCGGACAAGGCGGAGCTTGCCCGCATCGGACGCTATTACGCTACTGAATCAATGCTGGTTCTCGACCCCGCTACCGGGCGCTATGACGAGGCCGCAACACCTTCGACGGGGACGGACACTCTGGTCGAGTTCTACGCCAGCGTTATCTATGGACAAGAGTGCGCCGAACGCGGCGACCACGCCGTGTTCTGACGAAACAGCTTGGTCCCGGCACTTGTGATCCCGGCCCGCCGGTCAGGGTATCAGCACCAGCTCACTTCCTTTGCTGAGCACAGCCATCACCCCCTACCCATGCTTGCCAAGCGTCCAGCCATGGGGGGAGAGGTGGTTTTCTGCAAATTGCCGAGGTGTTTCCTCCAACATCGTGGCAACCGTATCGTTCCAGCGATTGAAAAATCCATAGAGCGCGATGACGGCCACGATCTCCACCTGCTGTTCCCGGCTGAAATGCAGGGCCATATCGGCAAAGTCCGCGTCGCTGACGGCGTTCGGCACCTGCCCCGCCCCGACCGCGACACGCAGGGCCGACCGCTCCGCCGCGCTGAACAGGGGGCTATGTTCGAAATCCCAGATCGCGGCCAGCTTGTCTGCCGGCACGCCATTGCCGGCGGTCGCGGTACCGGTATGGGCCGAGCAATAGCGGCAGCCCGCAGCCATGCTGACCATATAGCCCGTCATCCATTTCAGGCCGGGATCGACCGTGCCAGACATCATGATGGAGGCCCAGAGGCCGCCGCTGGCCCGTAGGATGTCGGGCCGCCAGGCCAGCGTGGGCACGCTGTTGGGCAGTTCGTGGAAATCGCCGCCGATGAAGGACAGGTCGATGTTGCGGGCCGCCATTTCGGCAGCGGTCAACGGGGGGATGCGCGCCATGGCCGTTTCCTCTCTGATACCATCTTCCAGTGATCGTGACCGATCACCGGCTTCAATCGCCGGCGCCAGCATTCGCTGGCTTGGCTACGCGCCACGTGGCGCGCGGCGGCAGTCGCCGCCGTACCCGTGATTGACGAGGTCCCCTCATCAATCACGGGTTCATTCCCATTCGACATTGCCGTCAACGGCGATCAACTGCCCTGTGACATGCTTCGCGGCATCGGAGGACAGGAAGATCGCCATATCCCCGATCTCCTCCGGCTGGATCTTGGCACGCAGGGAGATGTAGCGCAGGAACTCTGCCTCAACGGTCGCGGCATCAATGCCACGACCGGCGGCGATGCCGGCCATGATGCCGCGCATGCGCTCACTGTCGACAAAGCCGGGCCGGATGGCGTTGACCCGGATATTGTCCGGCCCCAGTTCCCGTGCCGCCGCCCGCGTCAACCCCTCCAACGCCCATTTCGACGCGATATAGGGGGACCGGTTGACGGGCAGCGTGGTGACGGAACCGGTGGAGATATTGATGATGGAACCGCCACCCTGCACCTTCATCAGCGGGGTCACGGCCCGCATCATGAAGAAGGCACCATGCACATTGACCTCAAAACAGGTGCGCCAGCCCTGGTCGCAGATATCAGCCATCGGGCCGATCTGACCGGCGATACCGGCATTGTTGACCAGGGTGTCGACCCCGCCCCAACGGTCACAGACCTGACGGACAAACCGGTCCACGGCATCGGCATCCGACACGTCCAAGGCCGTAGCGATCAGACCGGGATGGGTATCGGAAACCTTGTCCACACGGCCCTGGTCGGCATCGCAAATGGCAACATCGGCCCCAGCGGACAGGAAGCGTTCGACAATGGCCATACCGATGCCGGCGGCACCGGCGGTGACGATGACACGCTGTTTCATGATGCGGCCCTCAATGCCTGCGTGGCGTAAAGATCGGGATTGCCGGTGGCATCCAGTGCAACGCGATAGATGTCGTGGGCACGTTCTGGCGACAGGTAACCCTCGCGCACGGCATCGGCCACGCTTTCAGGCGCGCGGGACAGGGGATCACCATAACCGCCGCCACCGGCGGACACGGCGGTGATCATGTCACCGGCCCGGACATTGACCAGGGCGCAGGCAGGCAGTGCCTCCCGCCCCCCGTCAATCCGGTCCAGCCACTGATCAGCCCGACCACCGGCGCCGCCGCCGCGTACGCCCAGCGGGGCATTCACATGCCCGTCGGAGCCGTAGCCGATGTCAAACGCGCCCACCAGCGGCCCGAACTCCACGATGGTGGAGGGTGCGCCCGTGAAACGGCCCGGTCCCTCGCTATCTGTCAGGAACCCGCGCCGTTTGACCAGCAGCGGCTGATACAGCTCATCCAGCTCGACCCCGTCGATACAGCACATGCCCGCATTGCCAACATGGGCCGTGGTCCACCAGGCATCGGCCTGCGGGCTGGCCGCACCGCCGGAGAAGGCCAGGAATATCTGATTGACGAAGGGCTTCCCGGTGCGGGCGTCGATGCCGGAGATAACACCCGCTGACGGGGCGATCACGGCCCCGACCTCTGCCATGCCGAACCCATCGCCCAGGTCGGCGATGGCCACTTGCACCGCATTGGCCACGCGGTCGGCGATGTTGGTGGTGGCCGTGGAACAGCTATAGGGATGTTCAGTGATGCCGGCGATGCAGCCCCGGCGCAGCACCACGTCGATGCGCCGGAAGGCCCCGGCATTCTTGGGCACGCGGTGGTCCAGCGAATTGAACACGCCGATCATGGCGGCGGTGCGGGCGCAGGCCTCGCTGAGATTCATGCCACAAGGCAGGCTGTCCGGATTGTCGGTCAGATCGACGCGGATGCGTCGGGCCGCACTGTCGACCAACACCTTGGCATTGATGGTAACGCCGGTTTCCGGCATGCCGGGAAAGGCGTCATGGGTGCTGCTGGCCTGGGCATGGCCATCGGGCAGGTTGGCCAGCGCCTCCACCATGGCGGCTTCGGAATAGTCGAACCACTGGCCGGAGAAGGTTTCCAGCCGGTCCCAGCCCACCTCCCGCCCCATGGCGAGCAGTTCCTTCTCCCCGATCCGCACGGCGCCGACCATGGCCAGATAATCGCCGCGCCATTGTTCGGGCACGCGGATACGCATCTCGCACATGCGGATGATGTCGCCGATATCCTGGTAATCCCGCTGCACCTGCACCGCCGGGAAGATCAGCGCGCCTTCATGATAAAGGTCGCGGGCATTGCCCATATAGGTGGTGGGTTCGGAATTGCCGATATCGGCCTGATGCGCCTTGGCCAGCACCGTGAAGCGGTGGGTACCCTCATCATCGATGACGGGGACCAGAAGGGTCAGGTCCGCCGGATGCGAACAGCCATGATAGGGCGAGTTATGCAGGAAGGCGTCGCCGCGCTTCAGCACCGGGTGGAACTGTTTCATGGTGCGGGCCATCATATCGGGACCTGCCAGCACGTGGATGGGCAGGCTTTCCGCCGCCGCCAGAAGGTCGCCCGTATCGGTGACGATGCAGCAGGAAAAATCCCGCGCCCGGTTCAGCACACCCGACCGGCCCGTGCGTAACAGCGTGTTGGCCATCTTGCGCACCACGCCCTCGAACCGGCTGTTCAGGATGGCAAGGTCGGCGCCGTTCAGCTTCATGTCGCTCATGCTTGTGTACCCCTTCACGCCTGGCCGTTCGGATGGATCAGGATGCTGCCCGACGCCGACCGCTGCACCGTGGCGCCGGGATCGACAACGATGGTGGTGAATGCGCTTTCGATGATGCAGGGGCCGGATAGCACCCGGTCGGTTTCCATGGCCTCCAGCCGGTGGATAGCGCTATCGGCCCACCCCGTCTGTTTGAACCAGGCGGAGCGCCGGCGCTCCTGGGCCAATGCCTGATTTCCGCTCAGCCGGAATTCTGCAAAGGGCCGGACCTGACAGCGGATGGTGGCGCGCAGCCCCACGATCTCCACCGCCGAGGATGGATCGTCGATGGTGAATATCTGGCGGTGGGCGGCATCGAAGGTGCGGCGGAAATGCTCCACATCCTCCTCACCTGCGAACCGGTGCAGTGGCAGGGTGACGTCGATGTCCCAGACCTGATTCTCGTAGCGCGCTTCCGCCACGATGACGGGTTTGGCTGAACGTAAGGGGTCGCCGGCGCGGTGGGCGAAGGCAACACATTGCGCCGTCAGATCGGCAAGGGCTGCATTCACCCTGGCATAGTCGAAGCGTGCCGTGCTGGTGAACAGGCTGGCCGCGAATTCGCCCGTCACTTCCGACATCATGGCACCCGCCGCACTCAACGCCGCACCGGTTTCCGGGATGATCAGGCGTTCGCAGCCGAGGCGGCGCGCGATGAAGGTGGAGTTCAAACCTGCTGCCCCGCCGCCGCCGATCAGCACGGATTGGGCCGGATCGATGCCCTGGGCCACCGTAATGTCGGCGATGGCCTGCACCATGTTCTCGGTGGACAGGTGGATGATGCTCCAGGCCGCCTCCTCAACACTGACACCCAGCGGGGTGGCAACGTCGCGGTCGATGGCGGCGCGCGCACCCGACAGGTCCAGTTTCATGGTGCCGCCCAGGAAGAACTCCGGATCCAGGAAACCCAGGACCAGGGCCGCATCGGTGACTGTGGGTCGCGTGCCGCCCCTTCCATAGCAGACGGGACCCGGTACGGCGCCGGCACTTCCGGGTCCAACATGCAGCAGCCCGCCGGCATCGACCCGCGCGATGGAACCGCCGCCGGCCCCCACGCTTTTCACCTCCACTGACGGATATCCCACCAGATGCCCGCGTGTCGGCTGCCCGATCCACAGTTCGCGGGTCATCGGCACCCGGCCGCCGCGTACCAGGGAGATGTCGTAGGTAGTGCCGCCCGTGTCCGCCACGATGACGCTGTCGCCATTACCTTCCAGGTCGGCATAATGCTGGCCGGCGATGGGGGCCATGGAGGGGCCGGAATTGATGATGCGGATGGGGTTGGCTGCAACCTCTGCCGCCGGCATCATGCCGCCAGAGCTGGTCAGCACCATCACCTTGCCCTTGAACCCTGCCTCGCGCATCCGCAGTTCCAGCCCGCCCAGATAGCGGCCCATCAGCGGCTTCAAGGCGGCGTCGATGGCGGTGGACGAGGCGCGGCGGAACTCCCGCAGGCTGGGGTTCACCTGATGCGACAGGCTGACCGGCACGCCGGGCAATGCCGCCGCCAGGGCCGCGCCCACCCGCAATTCATGCGCGGGATTGATGGTGGACCACAGAAGGCAGACGGCCACCGCCTCCACCTTTTCCGCCCGAAGGCGGTCGATGATGGCGGCCAGCGCCGTCTCGTCCAGCGGCTGGTGGACCGACCCGTCATGGATCAGGCGCTCCGGCACCTCGAAGGTCAGGGCACGCGGCACGAAGGGCTTGGGGTAGGGGACCGAATGGTTGAACGGCTCGATACGCCCGCCTTCGCGCAGGGTCAGGATATCGCGGTGCCCTTCCGTCACCAGCAGGGCCGTGCGCGCCGTGCGGCCGGTGATGATGGCGTTGATGGCGTGGGTCGTGCCATGGATGAAGGTGTCGCCACGGTCCAGCAATGTCGCCAGATCCAGCCCACGGGCCGTGGCCGCCAGGGTCAGGGCCGCCAGCACCCCCTGTACCGGATCGCCCGGTACGGTGGATGCCTTGTACATGCTGACCCGGCCATCATCCTCTTCCACCACAAGGTCGGTGAAGGTGCCGCCGGTATCGGTTGCAAAGCGCATGATCTGTCCCCACCCTTAAAATGCAACCCGGTCCGGACCCTTCAACGCCAGCATGGCGCGGGCCTCGTCCGGGGTGGCGATCTCCATGCCCAGCTCGGTCAGGATGGTCCTGATCTTGCGCACCTGTTCGGCATTGCTCTTGGCCAACTGGCCGCGTCCGATCATCAGGCTGTCTTCCAGGCCGACGCGGACATTGCCGCCCAGCATCGCCGACATGGTCAGGAACCGCATCTGCATGCGGCCGATGCCGAAGGCCGACAGGTAATAATCGTTGCCGAACAGGCGGTCCGCCGCCTGCTTCATGGCCGTCAGGTTTTCCAGATCCGGCCCGATGCCGCCCAGCACGCCGAAAATCCCCTGGATCAGGAAGGGCGGCTTGATCAGGCCCCGGTCGGCGAAATGCGCGACATTGTAGAGATGGCCCAGGTCGTAGCATTCATATTCGAACTTGGTGCCGTGGCCTTCGCCCAGTTCGCGGATGATACGTTCGATCAGCGCGAAATTATGGTTGGCGGCGAAACGCTTGCTGGCCTCCAGGAACGGCTTTTCCCAGGGATGCTTCCATTCCGGATATTTGTCGGCCAGGCCGAACACGCCGAAATTCATCGACCCCATGTTCAGGGAGGTCATTTCCGGCAGGGCGCGCAACGGTGCCGCCAGCCGGTCATCCTCGCTGAACCCCGGTGCGCCGCCCGTGGTGATGTTGATGACGGCGTCGCAGCGCTGCTTGATCTGCGGCAGGAACTGCATGAACAGGTCGGGATCGGGCGACGGGCGGCCATCGATCGGGTCGCGGGCATGCAGGTGCAGGATGGCCGCACCGGCCTCGGCCGCTTCCACCGACTGGTCGATGATCTCCTGCGGGGTGATCGGCAGGTAGGGCGACATGGTCGGGGTGTGCAGCGATCCCGTGATGGCACAGGTGATGATGACCTTGTCGGACTTGCGCATGGTTTTTCTCCTGAAATCGGGGCAAAGTCCGCCCCTTCGGCGACCGGGGGCCGCCGTCTGTCATGGCTTTGAACGGATGATGGGATCAGGCGTCGGCGGTCGTGGCCGCCCGCGCCGGCCCCCGGCTGAACCAGGCGAACACCGCCCCGGCCAGACCGAAGATGAAGCTGGCCAGCAGCAGGGACGACCCCAGCGCCTTGTCATCCCCGAACACCCGGTCGGTGAAGATGCCGATGCTGGCGGGGCCCATGCCGATGGCGGTGAAGGTGACCGCCGCCATGAAGCAGGCGCTGGTGACGCCACGCAGCCGTTCGGGTGTCAGCAGCTGGATGCCCGACAGGCCCGGCGGGGCGGCGGCGGTCAGGGTGATGTTCAGCAGGGCGTAGCTGAACAGCGACAGGGTCTCGCTCTGCGTCGTGCAGAACAAGGCGGCCAGCGGCAGGGACAGCAGCAGCATGCCTGCAATCACCAGACCGGGGGCACCGGTCACGCCCTTGGCCTGCAACCGGTCGGTCAGATAACCGCCCGTCAGATGCCCCACGGGACCCGCCACCAGCACCACCATGCCCACCAAATACCCTGCCTCTGCCGGTGCCAGACCGAAATTGCGGATATAGAAGGTGGGCGACCAGGCGGCATAGGACTGAACCAGCAGGATCGCCGATGCGGCCGCTGCTGTGTGCAGCAGATAGGCGGCGCGGTGCCGACTGATATGGGCGAACACTTCCCTGAGGCCCGGCTTCGCCATCGCACTGACGGGCCGCGCCGGTTCACGCACCGTCAGCAGCAGCAGGGCCACCAGTACCCCCGGTGCCGCCGCGGCGATGAACAGACCCTGCCATGGCGACAGGTGCCCCCAACCCGGCAACATCGCCCCGCCGCGCGCCGTCAACCAAGCAAGGATCATCCCACCCACGATCAGCGCCACCGATTTGCCAAGCGAGGCACCCATGGTGAAGGTGCTGACGGCACGGGACAGTTTGGACCGGGTGAAATAGGCCGCGATCAGCGACATCGCCGCCGGCACCAGTGCCGCTTCCCCGAACCCGACCGCGATGCGGGCCAGGAACAGACTGTTGAAGGAGGTGGCAAGACCGCAGGCCGCCGTCGCCAAGCTCCAGACCAGGATGCCCGCGACAATGATATTGCGGCGGTTGGCCCGGTCAGCCATCCAGCCCAACGGGATGGCCGCAACCGTGTAGAGGATGACAAAGCCGGTACCATGGAGCAGGCCCAACTGCGTATCGCTAAGCAGCAGTTCGGTCTTGATGGGTACCAGAACCAGGCTCATCACGAACCGGTCGACAAAGGAGATCAGGTGGGCAACAGACAGCAGCACGGCCACGTACCAGGCGTAGGTGCTGTCTTTGCGCAGGCTGTCCGTCATTCCCGATCCCCCTGTTTCACTGTTCTATGTTCAGCCAATAGCAGCAGAGATGCCTTCATCAATGACCAGCGTCGTGCCAAAAACGGGCCGTGCGGCATCCGACAACAGGTAGAGCACCGCACTGGCAATCTCTTCCGGTTTGGAGAAGGTGACACCACTTGGCGTCATGCGGCGCATGCCATCCAGGACCTCTGCCATTTCCGGCGAGGTGCGCATCGCCTCATTCATCGGGGTTTCGGTATTGCCCGGTGCCACGGCGTTGACATTGATGCCGAAGGGTGCAAGTTCGGCGCCAGCCACCCGCGTCATCATCACGATGGCGGCCTTGGACGCGCAATAGACGGCGAAGCCCTTGACCCCGATGGTCCCGGCGACGGAGGCAAAGTTCAGCACCTTGCCCCGCCCCCGCGCCTTCAGGTGCGGAACGGCTGCCTGCAGGCAGTTCCAGGTGCCCTTCAGGTTGATATCGACCATACGGTTCATGCTGTCCGCCGCGGTGTCGCCAACGGGGCTGGGTTCGAACACGCCGGCGGCATTGACTAGGATGTCCAAGCCACCGAAATCGGCGGTCACCCGCTCCAGAAGGCTGACCACCGCCGCTTCATCCCGGACATCGGCGGCATAGGCACGCGCGGTGCCGCCAGCGGCGTTCACCGCGTCCACTACGGGTGCAGCCTTGGCGATGCTGCTGCTGGCCACGATGGCGACATAGGCGCCCTGGGCGCCCAGGGCCTGGGCTACCGTGGCGCCGATACCGGAACTGCCGCCGGTCACCAGGGCCACTTTTCCTTTGAAATCGGTCATTGTCCCCTCCCTGGGGGTCAGATCAGATGGTGGCTTGTTTGCCCAAGGCTGCCTGTACCAGCGCCTCGCACCGCTCACCCATGCCGGCACCGGCACACATCAGGTTCGGGCTGTAGCTGAAGGAAAGACCGGCTTCCGGATCGGCGATACCGACAGCACCACCGGCACCCGGATGGCCGAAGGCACGGGGATTGGCGCCAAAGCCCAGCATGGGCGGGAAATTCAAGAACAGGCCCAGACCATAGCGGAAGGGCCGGTCAGTCATACCGCAGGTGCCGCGCCAGCTTTCGGTGCGCATTGCCTCCACCAGGGCGGGGGAGAGCAGATGGAAACCATCCAGCGTTCCACCACTGGCCAGGGCCGAATAGACCCGCGCGATGGCGCGGGCATTACCGTGACCATTGGAGGAGGGGAACACGGCCCGGCGATAGGCGGGTTCATTGTAGGGGTTGGCGGAACTGGGACGCACGCGCCAGGCACGGCCCAGCTTGGTAGTCTTGTCCTTGGCCTGAACGAAGGTGACGCTGCCGGGATTGGGCATGATGTCGGATACGCGGTGCATGTCCGCATCCGCGACGCCAAACCCGTAGTCGATGTTCAGCGGCTGCGCGATCTCTTCCCGGAAGAAGACATCGATCATGCGACCATCCACCCGCCGCACCATTTCGCCCAGCAGATAGCCGGCGGTCATGGAATGGTAGGCGCCCTGGGTGCCTGGTTCCCATTCGGGCTTCTGTGCCGCCAACGCGCGGCACATCACATCCCAGTCATAGGCGGAACCATCGGGTGCCGCATCAGCATAAAGAACGCCGGTAAGGGCCGACAGCAGCATGCGAACGGTGGTCTTTTCCTTGCCGGCCTGGCCGAATTCGGGCCAGTAGTCGGTAACGCGGGCTTCCAGATCGACCTTGCCCTGGTCGATCAGCATCAGCAGGCACAGCGCCGCCATGGACTTGCCCACGGACATCATGCAGCAGATCGTGTCGCGCTGCCAAAGGGCGCCGGTGGCGACATCCGCCACCCCGCCCCACAGGTCCACGACCTTCTTCCCGTCGCGATAGACACAGACGGCGGCACCGATTTCGCCCCGGCTGCGGAAATTCTCGATGAAGGTCTCCCGCAACCCGGAAAAATCCGGGTCACAGGTGCCATCGATATGAAGCGGGGATGCAGAAGACATTTCCAGACCCTGTTTGATGGCGGTCAGTAGGTGTAGGTCAGGCGCATTCCATAGGTGCGCGGGTCGCCCGGCGTACCCGCCGGCACTGCCGTGAACTGGCCCGTGGAAACCAGATATTGCGTGTCGGACAGGTTGCGGCCGTACAGCACCACCTGCCAGTTGCCGCCATCCGGGGCGAACCCAATGCTGGCATTCAGCAGGTCATAGCTGCCCATGGTCTGAACCGCGTCATTGATGACGGTGAAATATTGCCGGTCCTTCCAGCCATACTCACCGCGCAAGAAGGCCGAGCCGCCGGCGACATCGAAACTGTACTGGCCATACAGCGTGTAGGCCCATTTGGGGGAGGAGTTCAGGAACTTGCCCGATGCATCGATGGTGACGGCGGGGCTGGTACCGGGGATTGGCGCCTGCGGGTAGTTCTTATAGCGCGCGTCCAGATAGGTCAGCGTGCCGCCGATATCCAGCCCAGTGACGGGCCGTGTCGTCAGCTCCAGCTCCAGACCATCCACCTTGGCGTCCGAGGCATTGGTGATGTCGGTAACGCCGGGAACCAGGAAGGACTGCACCTGCAAATCCTTGTAATCATAGGTGAAGGCCGACCCGTTCAGGCGCACGCGCTTGTCCGCGAACTCCGTCTTGAAACCCGCCTCATAGCTCCAAAGCGTTTCCGGGGCGAAGCCCTGGGCCGTGTTGCCGGAGGAGAAGTTGAAGCCGCCAGATTTGAAACCGCGCGTCGCCGACGCGTACAGCATCACATCTTCCGTCACCTTGTATTCGGCTCCAAATTTCGGGGTCCAGGCCGTGTAATGGCCCTTGTTCAGATAGCGGCGCGGATATGTGGCCAGTGGCGTCCCGGTCGACAGGGTGTAGATGTTCAGATACTGGTCGAAATCCTTTTTTTCATCCGTATAACGGATGCCGGCGGTCAGGGTGAACTGGTCCGTCACATCGAACGATCCCTGTGCGTATCCAGACCAAGCCTTGGTATCGACGGTAGGCGCGGGGTTGGTGACGCGGTTCAGGTTGAAGGCGGTGACCGTGGAATCCGTGTCGATATGTTCATCGAAGTAATAGAAACCCAGCACATATTTGAACCGCTCAACCCGGCCTGACAGGTTCAGCTCCTCCGAGAACTGATCCTGATATTCCTGCTGCCGCGTTTCCTGGCGGTGCAGGTCGGTCGCGTCAGTGTCGTTGACATAATTCAGGTCGCTTTTGCGATAGGCTGTCAGCGATTTCAGCACGGCGGCGTCGGAAAAACTGTAGGTGATCTCCGCCGATACGCCCTTGATCTTGCGGTCGGTGTCGCTGGGGCTGTCTAGCGCCACCTTGTGCCAGTCGCCACGGATCGCCTCGGTCACCACGTCAACGGCGCCGCCGGCCACGGGCCGGAAGGGCTGCAACAGGGCCTGATTGCCGACAAAATGGCCGTGGTCGGCCAGATAGTCGGCCCGGAACACCATCTCCAGCGCCTCGTTCGGCGTGGCGCGCAGGATGGCACGGGTACCCCAGGTATCCTCGCTGGCCCGGTCATTGCCGGACGGGACAACATTCTTGAAATAGCCGTCATGCTTGCTGCCCATCAGGGACACGCTGCCATACAGCTTGTCCTCGATCAGCGGACCACTGACATAGGCCTCACCGCGATAAAGATCGTAATTGCCGATGGTGGCCTGCGCCTTGGCCTTCACCTTATTATCGGGCAGGCGGGAGACGATGTTGATGGTGCCGCCAACCGAGTTGCGACCATAGAGCGTGCCCTGCGGCCCGCGCAGCACCTCGATCCGCTCCACATCCAGGAAGTTGTTGAAGACGGCGGCGGGACGGGCCATGTAGACGCCGTCGACATGGACCGTCGTGCTGGGGTCCGAACCCGCGAAGACGTTGTTCGACCCAATGCCGCGGATATAAAGCTGGGCAAAGGCGCCATTCTGCGCGACCACCAGATTGGGGGTCGATCCGGCCAGATCGCGGACATCCTTGATCCCGGTCTTCTCCAGCGCGTCCGCCGTGAAGGCGGTGATGGCGATGGGCGTTTCCTGCAACCTTGTGTCGCCCATCTTAGTCGCGGTGACGATGACCTCCTCCAGCATCGTACCATCCGCCGCCTGTACAAGGGTCGGGAGAGAGGGCAATGCCAGACCGGTGGCACTGGTCAACAACAGGGTGCGAAGCCTCAACATAATCATGTCCCCGTCCTCCATTTGTATTCTTATATGAAAGAACAGCAGGCGTAACGGTGCTTTCGGCAATCATCATGGATTGCCGTGCCGTATAGTCTCCTGCCTCGACCGGATCAGATGTCGAAGAACAGGCCCTTCGACTGGAAGTAAGCCAGATACTGTTCGCCGTGACTGGCAATCTCCTTCGCCGTGCGGGCCGGGAAGACGATGTCGTTCACGTCATGCTGGCCGCCGGTGATGACCACCTGCAGCAGCCCTTCCTTATCACTGATATTGCGGAAAGCACGGGCAACGCCCGGTGGTACGGACAGGACATCGAACGGGTTCAGCGTTACCGCGCTGTCCCGATTGTCGCCCAGGGTGAATTCAAACCGCCCCGTCAGCACCGTGAAGGTTTCGAATGTACGGCGGTGGGTGTGCAGTGAAGGTCCCGTGCCCGGCGGGCACGCGGCATAGGTAATGGACATGTCCCCTGCCCCACGGATCGGCGCGACATTGCCGAAGGGACTGGGCGCATCATCGTTCCGTGTGATCACAGGGAGCAAACGGCGCGACCAGATCATATCCGCAACAGGCTGCGGCAGACCGTGGCCCCGCTGCGGCTCAATCTCCAGCAATTGCTCAAAACGGGCAACGCGCCCGTCAGCGCAGGGGCCGCCAAGATCATCGGCGGCTGTTTGGTTGTCCATGGCGTCAGTCCCCAATGAAGGTAAACCGCCTATGCGCCCGGCCATCCCGTGCTGTGTCGTGAGCGCCCCTTTAATCCGCCACAAAGTGTCGGCACTTTCAAGAAGGAATCTTGGAGTTTTGGGAATAATTTTTGTAACGAAGCGCTTAGTTATAATTTTATCTAACAATATCAGTGTATAATGCGCCGATGTCAGATCATTCATATGAATGCATCAGGAGGGGCAGATAAATCTGTCGACACTACTGGACGGTACGGTATGCTGACTTTCAGCCCGCTATGCAGGGTCCGGCGGTTGTCGTAGCATCACGCGACGAAAGGGGCTGCCGGATGGCCTGCCATGCAGGCGGGCATGGATCGCAGGGGATAAAGCGATAATGACAAAGGCATCGACCGACGCGCCGGGCAGGGTGCGTAAAGGCGAGAAGACGAAGGCGCCGCCCCATGTGCCGCGCGCGCCGTCGGAAACGGAGGAGGACGCTGACGAGTTTCCGTCCGACATTGCAGGGGCACCATCGCCCTTCGGTGCGCCAAAACTGATGGCCGACGGCAGCACCAAAACGACGCTGGTGCAGCGTGTGCACGAAACGCTGATGGAAAGCCTGGATGAGGGTGTCCTGCGGCCCGGACAGCGGATCAAGGCGGCAGAGCTGGCCAAACGCCTGGGGGTGAGCCGTGCCCCGGTGCGGGAGGCATTGCATATTCTGGCGGGCCAGGGGCTGGTCGAACTGCTGCCCGACAAGGGCGCCATCATGCGGGAACTGTCACTGGCGGACCTGATCCAGATTTATGAGGTCACGGGTCCCATCGCCAAGGTGGGGGTCGCGGCGGCCGCACGGCGCATCGGTGAGGGCGACAATCGGCAGCGCGTGGAAGAGGCCATTGCCCGTATCCGCGCGGCCCGCGATGCACCACCTTCCTACAAATTCTATCTGGTGCTGAACGATTTCCATTATCTGCTGAATGAGATCGGGCAGAAGCCCTACGTGGACTACCTGCTGGGGCTGCTCAATCTGGAATATTGGAACCGGTTCCTGGCCGGCACTATCGACATGCGCCTGCATATCCCGGGCTATATCGCCAATTACAACCGCATGGCCGATGCCGTGCTGGCCGGGGATGCCCGCACCGCCGCCGCCGTCATGGACAGCCATGTCGAATGGTCCATCGATCTGCTGGAACGGACAGGTCAAAGCCGGCGGTGACGCAAGCGAACAGACCGTCCTTTCGCGCGTCAACGACCAGAAGCCAGGAACCGCATCCCGCAGATGCGATTTCTGGCCTTTGGTCCGTCTCAAACAGCTATGACGGAGATCCCCTTTACTCTCAATGTGCGCCGGCACCCCCGGCACGCAGGCGCGGACCGGCCATATGGGCCAGCGCCAGCAGCGCCACCCCGGCCAGAAGGGCCAACGGCACCATCAGCAGCACCACCTGATCACCCGTGGCACCCGCTCCGATCATCTGACCAGCGATCAGCGGACCGGAAATGGCACCAACCCGGCCCGCGGCCACAGCGGCCCCCACCCCGGTCCCGCGCGTCTGATCGGGATATACTTTCGGCGCCAGACCATAGAGCGCGAACTGCGCACCCAGGACCAGAAAGCCTGCCCAGAAGGCCAGCACCAGCAGCATGTTCATGTCACTGGCCAATGACAGCAGGTACATGACCAGCGCCATCGCCAGATACCCCACCGCCATCGGCGTGCGCGCACCATACCGGTCGCACAGGAAGCCGGCGATGACGGAGCCGAAGATGCTGCCGATATTCAGCACCAGGGATGTCAGAAAGGCCTGCGCCGGGGGAAACCCCTTCGCGATGATCAGCGTGGGCAGCCAGTTCAGCAGCAGGGACAGCTGCAGGAGTGTCAAGGCGAACACGATCCACAGCATCAGTGTCGGCCCAGCCTGCTGCGCGCCGAACAGGGCCTGACCGATCGGGGTGCGGGTGCCCTGGCCGCGCACAGCTGCCCGTTTGGTTTCTGTCAGGAAATACCACAGGGCCGGGGCCACCAGCAGCGGCAGCACACCCCCCACAAGGAACAGCCCGCGCCAATCCATACCGCCGGGCGCCAGCTTGGCCATCAACGACACGATGATCCCGCCAACCGCCAGCCCGCAGGAGATGGAGGCCACGGTTATGGTAACCCGCGCCCGTGCGGTTACTTCCGATGCGATGGCGATGACGTTCGGGAAGGTGCCACCCAACCCCAGGCCGGTCAGCACCCGCAGCACGAGCAGCGAGTGATAGTCCCAGGCCCAGCTGGAGGCCAGGGTAGCAACCCCGAAGGCGACAACGGACCCGACCAGCACCGGCTTGCGCCCCACCTTGTCGGCCAGCCGACCGCCGGCCAGGGCACCAATGGCAAGGCCGATCAGGCTGGCACCAAAGGCCCAGCCAATCTCCTGCGGCGTCAGGCCCAGTTCGCGGGTCAATTGCGGGGCCGCCACCCCAATGACCTGCAGATCAAATCCTTCCAGCACGGCCACCAGAAAGCAGAGAAAGATGGTGATGCCGCGCCGCGCACCGGCGGGCATTTCCTGGTCGGTCTGCATGTTTCTCACCCTTGTCGTCCGTTCATGCGGCTGTGACTTTTTTGGTGAAGACCATGGCATGCACACCATGGTCTTCACCAGTCATTTGAAGTCAGAAGCTCCAGGTCAGCGACACGCCATATTCCGCCGGCCGGCCCGGTGAATGGGTCAGCGTGGCCAGCGTGTTCTGGCGACCGTTGGTGCCGGTGGTGATGTAGTATTTGTCGAAGATGTTGGTGCCGAAGGCCGCCACCTTCCACTGTGCGCCGCTGTCATACTCGATGCGGACATTGGCCACGCCATAGGCCGGCAGCTTCACCGAGTTGGAGGTGGAGTTGTTGGAATATTGGCTGCTCTTATAGGCGTAGTTGGCGTTCATGCTGACATCGCCATCCCCCACCGGAACCGTGTATTGGGCACCCAGCGTATAGGTCCATTCCGGCGACCGGGCCAGCGGCTGTGCCCGGCAGCGGTCAAAGGTCAGGGCACCGCCGGGGCAGCTGGCGGGATCGAACAGGGGGCTGCCGGTGGGCAGATCGACATATTTGATCCTGGTGTAACCGACATTGGCATTCAGGGTCAGCCGCTCGATGGGTGCCACCGCGAACTCGCCCTCGAACCCGTCAATCTCCAGCTTGCCGGCATTCAGAAACAGAACCTGCAAGGCCCCGCGGGAGAAGTCAGCCACCTGCACGACCAGATTGTCGTACTTCATGTGGAAGCCGGTCAGGTTGGCACGCAGGCGCTTGTCGAACCATTCTGACCGCACACCGGCCTCCAGGTTCTTTACCGTCTCCGGATCGAAGGAGGTGATGGTGGGGGCCGCCGTGCCCAATGTGACGATATCGACATTGAAGCCGCCGGACTTGAAACCCTTGGAATAGGTCGCATAGGTCATCAGCGTATCGGTCCACTGATAATCCAGCGTCAGGCGATAATCGATGGCATCCCAATTGTTGGCATTGGTGCGGGGGGACCCGCCAGCCGGCAATGCCGGGGTGAAGATGCCAACCTTGGATATGAAAACGTCCTTGTCGTCATAGGAATAACGCGCCCCCGCCGTCACCCGCGCCTTGTCAGTCAGGTCCAGGCTGGCCTGGCCAAACGCGGAATAGCTGTTGGTTTTCAGCTGCACATTGGCATCAAAGCCGTTGCAGCATTCCACCCGACCGGCATTGACCACCGCCTCACGCAGGAACCGGCGCTCTGCCGGGGTTTCATGGAAATAATAAAGACCGGCCACCCATTCCAGGCCCTCATGACTGCCCAGAAGCTGCAATTCCTGGGAGATGGAGTTCATCTCGTTCAGGGTGTAGTTGGTCTGGGCTCCGAAAAGACCATAGTCGCCCTGGTCGATATCCGTGCCCTTGTTGTAGCCCGTGATCGAACGCACCGAGAGCGCATCGTTCAGGTCGGCATTGATATCAGCCGACAGGAAGGTGTTCTTGGTCCGGCGCGCATCGTCGCACAGGCTGGCCTGGGGACGGCTGTTGGGCAGAAGGTTCGGGGCGTCGCCGAACTTGGCCGGGTTCAGCGCGATCTGATCCATGATGCAGCTGTCGGGGACGGAATAGCCGTCCTTGGTCACGAAACGCGGATCATCCGCCACGATCGCAGACTGCCCCCGTGTCGCCAGATAGGCATTGTAGGCATTGACCGCCGCAATCGGGAAACCCGATGCCTGTCGCAAGCCGACGCCGGCGATGACGGTGGGCGAACCATTGCTGCGGTTCTCGGTGTAGGCGGCACTCAGATCGACGGTGATGCTGTCATTGGGACGCAGGCGCAGGGCACCGCGCACGGCATAATCATCCTGATTGCCCCGCGTCCGGTCGGTGCCGATGACATCGACATAGCCGTCACGTTTGAACCAAGCGGCCTGGCCACGGAACGCCACCTTCTCGGACACGGGGACATTCAGGACGCCTTCGATGTCCGTCCTGTCCAAGGAACCATAAGTGCCGGTGATACGGCCTTCCAGCCGGTCGGTGGGTTTGCGCGTGATATAGCGGATGGCACCGCCCGTCGTGTTGCGGCCAAACAGGGTACCTTGCGGCCCGCGCAAAACCTCGATCCGTTCCACATCCAGCAGGTTCAGGATGGCGCCGGTGGAACGCGGATAATAGACATCATCGACATAGAGACCCACGCCCTTCTCATTATTGGCGCGGCCCGACGTCTGACCGACGCCACGGATGGAGAAGTTGGGGGCCGAGTTTCCAACCGGCGCGGAACCGCCGATGGAAACATTGGGCAGGAAATTCTGAAGATCGTCCACTGACCGGACATTGGCCCGCTCCAGCGCGTCGCCGGAGAAGGTGAGGATGGAAATCGGGGTATCCTGCAACGATTCCGAACGGCGTTCGGCGGTGACAACAATCTCCTCCAGTTCGATCACCTGACCGGCGGCGGGGGCTGTCTGGGACTGCGCCGTCCCCGCCGCCAGCACAAGGGCCAGCGCCGATATGCCATGTCGCGTCAGACCGTGACCCGGCTGCATCCTGAACATCTTGGCCATTCTTCTTCCTCCCTGTGACTTGCCTTATGGCATTGTTTCGCGGTGAAAGCTCAGGTGTGCGTATCCACCTTCCGCTTGAAATGTTCCCAGGCGCGCCGGGCCGGCCCTTCAGCCAGGATGGCGTCAAAACTGCGCGCGACCTCGCCGTCGCTGAGATAACGGACAGGCCCAAGCTGGCGGGCCTTCAGGTCCAACCCGGCATTGACCTGTAGATAGACAGCCATGATCACGGCAGCGCGCAGGCCATCGCCCACCACCACACCACCATGGCCGCGCATCAGCACCGCCCGGCCGGCACCCAGCCGTTCCGCCAGATCGCGCCCCTGCATCATGTTGGTGACCAGCAGCGACGTCTCCCCGAACCGGTCGGCGATATCCCAGACAGGCACCCTGCCCAACGGGCCGGCGACATGCAGAAGCGGTCGCACTTCCGTGCCCGTCACGCCGAACGGGATCAGATCATGAGCGTGGGAATGAACCAATGCGGTGACATCCGGGCGCGCTTCATAGATCGCGGCATGGATGAAGCGTTCCAGATAGGGCGCGCGAGCATCCCCGTCCGCCGCCTGCCCATCGGGGCCGAAACACATAATGTCCTCTGGCACCACCTGGTCAGGGCTGACCGAACGGGAGAGCAGAAAGTGACCCGGCCGGTCGGGATGGCGCAGGCTGACATGGCCGAACGCATCCACCACCCCCTCATGGGCAAGGATACGGTTGGCCAATGCCAGATCGCGGCAGGCGGCATCGACACTCATGTCAGCCCCCGCCGGCGATATTCACCGACATAGCGCACACCGACCGTGCCCGCGAAATTGCGGATCAGCAGCGGGTGCAGACCCCATTCATAGAGGGTGGCGACATCGCGCGCCGCCAGCACTGCCACCTCTGCCTCACTGAGGTCGAAGGCGGCAAAGGCCTTTTCCGGCGCTTCGGCAAAGGCGGCCTGCAGGTCGGGCTCCTTGTCGAAGCGGAACAGGAATTTCTCAAGATCGCGGCGGCTCATGACAGGATCTCCGTCACGGCGATACCGGTATTCCACATGGCCACCGGCTCATACGCGATCTCGCGCGCGCCCTTGGCGTTCACCGCACCGGCTGCGGCCAGCCAGTTGCGGATTTCCGCCGCGCCGTTGCCGGCATTGTCGATCACCCAGTCACTGTCCATCGCCGCGATCTCATCCAACCTGCCAGACGTGAACAGGTCCAGGAACTGGCGGTCGAACGCGGTATTGATGGTGCCGGTCTGCGGCGTGCCGACCCAGTGGGACAGGCCGCCGGTGCCGACGATGGCGACCCGCTGCGCCACGCCCTGGGCCCGCACCACCTCGCCCAGTGCGCGGCCAAAAGCCAGGGCGCGGGCATGGCTGGGCAAGGGGGCGACGGTGCAGTTGATGTAGACGGGCAGGACCGGCACGTCCCAATCCCGCAGCAGAAGCTGCAAGGGACAGGAGAAGGCGTGGTCAAGCTTCACATCGCGGGCACCAACGGCATCGAAACCCGCAGCGACCAGCCCGTCCTGCACCGCCGCCCCGAATGGGGCGATGCCTTTATAGTCGCGCTTGGGCACTCCAAACTCCCCCCAGCCTTCGAACCGGTCGCCGGTGCCGATGCTGAAGATGGGCAGGAATTCATAGCCGTAGGTCAGGAAATGGTCGGTGGCGATGGTGATCAGCACGTCCGGGCGGGCCGCCTTCAGCGAGGAAGCCAGGGTGCGGAACCCGTCGAACACCCGTTCGGCACGGGCCTCATCGGCCCCGCCATCGGGAAGGCGCATCATGGCGCCGGTATGGGCCGTTGCGGCCGCCCAGACGAAGCTGCCCATGTCCCTCACCCCTTCAGGAAGTCGACAACCAGACGGTTGACGGCATCAGCCTGTTCGAACTGCGGCCAGTGCCCCGCCCCTTCCACCAGGGAGAAGTCGGCATTGGGCATGATTTCGGAGACCTTCTTGGCCACCGTCCAGGGGGTGGTGGGATTATGGTCGCTCCAGATGATCTTGGTCCGGATGTCCAACTTGGCCAGTTGGGCCTCGTCCAGGAGATACTTGCGGTTCTCCTCGCCCGGCTGTTCCTCCACCATCTTGGGCATGGCCGCGCGGCTGTCGGGCAGCATGAAGAAATGGAAGCGGGTATCGACCAATTCCTCGGTTGCCACCGACTTGTCCCACATCAGCCATTGCAGCCGTTCCTTGACCTTCTCGCGGGTCGGCGCCTCGCTGGCCTTCTTGGTGACGTTCTTCACCTGCTGGTGGATGCGCGCACTTTCCGCCTGGCTTTCCGCATCGCTGAGCAGGAAGCCGGCCCCGGTGATGGAGATCAGGGAGGCAACGCGGTCGGGATAGGCCTGGGCGAAATTGAAGGCCGTCCAGCCGCCCAGCGACTGTCCCACCAGATGCGCCTTCTGGGCCCCAATAGCGTCCATGAAGCGCTTCAGATGCTCCACGAACAACGGCGCGTGATAGGTGACATCCAGCGGCTTGGCGCTCAAACCATGGCCGATGGCGTCCATGGAAATGGCACGGAAGCCGGCTTGCGACAGCGGAACCACATTGCGGATGAAACCTTCGGCATGGCCGGACAGGCCATGCATCATGATCACCGGCGTGCCCTCGCCTGCCTCGATCACGCGGGTGCGCCAGCCGCCAGCATCGTAATATTTGACTTGTGCCCCAAGGGCATCGGTCCAGAAGGACATCATTCTCTCCCGTTTTTCAGAAAACCGCCGATCAGTTCATTGGTCCTGTCGGCCTGTTCGTATTGCGGCCATTGCCGGGCACCGGCGACCGTGACCAGCCGCGCATCAGGGCAGGCGGCGACAGCCTGGGCCACGATCCCGGCTGCCGTATTTCCCCCTTCGCCCCGGATGAACAGGGTGGGCATGGACAGGCCGGAAAGCCGTTCCGGCGTCAGCAGGAAGGGGCCATTGTCGGCTTGGCGCACCTTCAGATGCACGGCGCGGGCAGCCTCAGGTTTGTAAAGCGCCAGCCGGGTGGCCAGGATTTCCGGGTCCACACTTTCCGGATCGGCCAGCAGGCCCGACAGCCGCTTGCGCACAGCCTCCAGGGTTGGCGTCTCAAACGCCTCGCCGCCTGCACTATAGGCCAGGGCGATCTTGGGATCGGCCAGACGGTCGGCCTCCGCCTGCAATCCCGCCGGTTCGATCAGCACCAGCCGTTCCAGCATCTCCGGCCGGGTCAGGGCCAGCCAGGCCGCCGCCCAGCCACCTAGGCTCTGGCCCACGACATGGGCACGCCCCAGGCGCAGCGCATCCATCGCGTCGGCGACATGCGCGGCCAGCCGGTCGATGGTGTAGTCACCATCGAAGGGTGCCGTTAGCCCGTGTCCGGCCAGATCGACGGCATAGACCGTGAAGTGGACCGACAGCGGGCCGATGTTGCGGGCGAAGGTTTCCAGGTGCCCGCCGCGACCATGCAGCAGCAGCAGTGGCGTCCCTTGACCCAGCCGGACATAGCGAGTGCGAAGGCCACCCGCCATGACGAACCCGACCTCCCCGCCCAGCATTTGCGTCCACAGGCTCATGGCGCCTATCCCAGATGCTGGTGGAAGAAGGCGACGAAGCGCTGGAAGGTCAGCGCCGCCGCTTCGGGCGAATAGCGTTCCAGGGTGCTGTCCATGTAGGCGTGGCGCGCCCCCTCATAGAGATGGAAATCCACCGGCTGGGGGCTCTGCGCCAACAGGGCCGCGCGCAGGGCTTCGGTCTGCACCAGCGGTATCGCCTCATCATTCGTGCCGAAATGCAGCTGCAACGGGCACTGGATGTTCGCCGCCAGGGTCAGGCGGGACCGTTCCTTGCCATCCGGCGAATAGGCTGCCGGCAGGATGGGCAGGGCATAGAGGATGACGGCACAGGCGAGATTGTTGGGTGTCGCCGCCCAAGCCAGTGATGTGCCGCCGCCCAGACAGTAACCCAGTGTGCCGATACGGGCCGGATCGACGTTGGGCAGGCCTGCCAGGAAGTCGAACCCGGCCTGCATATCGGGAACCGCCGTCTCATCCTTGGCAGCCAGGAACGCCTTGCTGCGACGTTCCTCCGGTGTGGTGTAATCCTGGGGCGGGCGACCACCGATCCGGCTGTAGGGATCGACAGACAGGACCACGAAGCCCTCGGCGGCCAGACGGCGTGTCTCCGCCTGACGATGCTCGGTGACGCCCAGATTTTCCGGGGCCGTGACGATGGCCCCCCAAGGGCCGGCACCCGCCGGCTCTGCCAGATAGCCCCGGATCATGTCGCCGCCATTGGGGAAAGTCACCCAACGGGCTGTGACGGGATAGGTCGGATGGCTCATAACCCCTCCCCTCAGGCTGCGATTTCGATGTCGAACAGGCTGTCCTCACCGCGCCGCTTGACCTCAACATCCAGCAGCGTGCCGCAACCGGGGCAGGCATGGCGCACCACCTCCAGATCGGCATGGATGCGGACGCGGGGCCCCAGATCCTCTGCCGTTGCCGGGGCATGGGCGGCATAGTCCTTCCAGTTCTCATCAGCCGGCGAGATGACATGGCCGCAATTGCAGACAAAGTAGCTGCGGCCATCGGTCAGTTTCAGGATGCGGGCAACATCGCCAACGATGGCCAAGGCCTCGGCATTGCCATGAACGTGCGGCGGATGTTGCAAACGGCGGGTTACGGGCCAGGACAGGCGCTCCTGACGGATGGCATCGCGCCGGGCCGCTGTTGCCGCCTCATCAACATCACCCGATGCGGTAACGGCAACGCCGAAGATGCGTTCCGCTGAAGCGGCGGAGAAGGCGCCACCCGTCACATCAAGGGCCACCAGTTCCGGCTCCCGCCCGATCGGGTCGCCCCAGCCGCCGCCGGCGGTGGGGTTGCACTCATACACGTCGTCATGGGCGAATTCGAATTCCGGCGGCTTGGCGGTGAAGGTGGTTTCCTCACCCACCAGCCCGTTCATGCTGTCGGGGAACTCGCCGCCCTGCATCAGGTCGCGAATATTGGAATTGCGCAGCAGGCGGCGATGGTTGCAGCCGCTGGGATAGCCGCCGAACAGCCCGCGCGAGGTCGGCGACTGATAGCCGTGGCAGGCGACCAACGATTCAACCTCATGCACATCATGCAGGACGAAGGCCGCCCCTGCCGCCTGACCGCCGGTATTGCGGCCGGGACCGGAACTGTCGGTGATGATGCGCCGGTACATGTAGAGCACGGGCAGCTTCAGCTCTGTCGCTTCCACGTTCGGCGCGCGGCCGGCGGTGATGTTGCGCTGGCCCGAGACGGTGATGCCATCGCGATGGGCATAGGCGCCGCCGCCCGACAGCATCACCTCCAGGATGGGGGCCGTCGCCGGCTCGCCATACTGGTTCTTGCCGTGGATGTGGAACAGGTCGGGGCCGCTGGCGGGGGCCGCCTGTGCCTCCCGCACATAGTCGGGGTGGCTGGCCAGCAGTTTGGACATCGCCTCCGTCGTCGTCACCTCAACCAGCCACATGGCACCCAGCGGCCCTTGTGAGCAGGGAGCGGGGAACTTGCAGGAGACGACGGAGCCTTCGCGCGACAGCACTTCCAGCGGACGCAGCAGCCCGTCATTCCAGGGCAGGTCGAAGGCGATCAGCGGCAGGATGCCGGCATAGATGCCCGCCAGCAGACCGGTGCGGGTGGCATTGACGAAGCCCGGCGCCTGATCGTCGGAACCGGTATAGTCGAAGGTGATGCTGTCGCCCTGTTTGCGCAGTTCGACATGGATCTTGTAGATCTTGTTCTCGAACCCGTCATGATCCAGGAAGGCCTGGGCCCGGAACATGCCGTCGGGCAGCTCATGCAGGCGCTTGCGCATCTTGGCTTCCGACAGGTCCATCATCCCGTCCATGACAGTCAGGACCGTGTCGACGCCATACTTGGCCACCGTATCCAGCACGCCCTTCACGCCGGTATTGCAGGCGGCCATCAGGCCCTTCAGGTCCAGGCTGATATTGATGGGCAGGCGCGACATGCCGGTGATGAAGTTCAGGACGTCGGCGCGCAGCTCACCCCGATCCACCAGCTTCACCGGCGGGATCAGGATGCCTTCCTGGCGGATATCCTTGGCCATGGAGGCAAAGCTACCCGGCACCATACCGCCGACATCCAGCTGGTGGGCGCAGGCCCCGGTCCAACCGATGCGCTTGTCGCCCACGAAGATCGGCGCCAGGATGCCGATATCGGGGCAGTGCAGCGCGCCCTTGTGCGGATGGTTGACGATGAACATGTCGCCGGGGTTGATGCCGGGATTTTCCGCACAATCCTCAATCACATGCTTGACCATCAAGGACAGGGACGCGGCGTGGAAGGTCACCGTGCGACCCATCGTCACCACTTCGCCAAAGGCGCGGTAGAGGCCGGTATTGAAGTCCGTCGCCTCGTTCACCAGGGTGGAGCCGGAAACGGCGGCCAGCGTCGCGGCCTGTTCGTCTGTGATGGACAGGAGCCGATGGCGGATCACCTCGAAGGTGATCGGGTCGACATCTTGGGTTTCGTAATTGAAAACAACGTCCATGGGTTTGGTCCCCGGTATCTGGAGCGGTTTTCCTTTGATTGGAAAACCGCTTCGGCGGCGACTGCCGCCGCGCCGCACGTGCGGCGTGAAGCCAAGCCGCGGATGCGGCGCCGGCGCTTGAAGAAACAAAATCTAATGCCAGGCGGCCTGCGACGTGCGGATGATGATGTTGCCGTAGGGCTCCATCTCCGCTGTCTGCGCGGGGCCGACGACGATGGTGGTGTCCGGCCGTTCGATGATGCAGGGGCCGGCGATGGGCTGACCGGGACCGATATCCTCGCTGCGGTAGATCGCAGCGGACAGGAAGCCACGGCCGTAGAAATAGACCTCGCGGGCATCGATGGGCTTGTTGGAACGCCCACTGCCATCGACCTTACGCGGCACCGGCTTGATCACCGGCGAGGTGCCTTCGACCCGGACGACGGAGAATTCGACGCCGGAAATGCGCAGGGCGGTGTTCTTGCCATACACCCGCTCATACTGTTCCTCGAACCGGTCGACCAGGGCGTCGATGCCGGCGGCGTCCAGAGCGCCATCGGGCACGGCCACGCTGATCTCGTGCACCTGCTGGCGAAAGCGCATGCCGATGAAACGCTTGATGGTCACGCCATCGCCCAGCGCCTCGACACAGCGGGCGGCAAGGCCATTCAGGCTGTCATTGATCTTGGCGATATCAACATGCTCGGACGCACGGCGGAACCGGGCCGGGGCATGCTGGCCGATGGCGAGCGAGAAGGACCGATGGCGGTCGCCGGTGACGGTGCCATAGGCGGAATGGGCGGGACCGGTATTGGGGATGATGATGGTGGCGATGCCGGCGGCTTCCGCGAACTGGTGGGCATGGGTGGCACCCGCCCCGCCATAGGCCATCAGCACGAAGTCGCGCGGATCATAACCGGCGCGCAGGGTAACGCGGCGTAGCAGATCGGCCATCTGGTTGTTGGCGACCTCGCGGATGCCGGACGCGGCCTCCGCCACCTCCATGCCCAGCGGGCCGGCCACATGATCGCGCACCGCCTTGTGCGCCGCATCGATATCCAGGCGCATCTTGCCGCCCAGGAAGTATTTGGGGTCGATGATGCCCAGCACCACGTCGGCATCGGTGATGGTGGGTTCAACGCCGCCACGACCGTAGCAGGCGGGACCGGGGGTGGAGCCCGCACTCTCCGGACCCACCGTCATGTGACCGTCGCGGACCCGGGCGATGGACCCGCCACCGGCACCGATGGCCGTGACCTTGATTGATGGCAGGGCGACATGGAACCGCCCTTCTTCACGCACCGTCTCCAGCAGCGGCTGACCATTGACGATCAGCCCCACGTCGAAGCTGGTGCCGCCCATGTCCGCCGTCAGCACATTGGGGAAGCCCAGCAACTCTCCCAGCTTCTGCGACGCCAGAACGCCGCCGGCGGGACCCGAGGTCAGCAGGTTCGCCGCCTGGAAGGCCGCCTCCGATGCCGGCAGGACGCCGCCGCCGGATTCCATAATGGAAATGGGCCCTTCGAACCCGTGTCCGCGGATCGCACGCTCCAAGCCATTGATATAGCGATGGATGACGGGACCCAGATAAGCATTGATGGCGGTCGTGGATGCCCGCTCATACTCACCGATGATGGGCACCAGCGAGGATGAGGTAGTGACAAAGACGCCGGGCGCTTCCTCCGCCACCAGTTCCGCCAGCCTTTGTTCATGTGCCATGTTGCGGAAGGACCAGAGCAGGCTGATGGCAATGGATTCCACGCCCTGCGCCACCAGCCGACGGATGCTGGCACGGGCCGCATCCTCGTCCAGCGGCACGATGATCTCGCCCTTATAGTCCACGCGCTCCACGATCCCTTCGGTCAGGGCGCGGGGAACGATAGGGTCGGGCAGACGACGGACGGAGAAATGCGAGATTTCATGCGCCGCCATGCCGACCCAGCCACCCATCGCACGCTGGATGCGAAGCGTATCCTCGAACCCGCGGGTGGTCAGCAAACCGGTCCGTGCGCCCTTGCGCTCGATGAAGGCATTGGTGGCGGCCGTGGTGCCGTGGGAGAAATATTGCAGCCGGGCGACCAGTTCCGCCGGCGCAATTCCCAGCGCTTCCGCCGCAAGATTCATGGCGTTCAGCACGCCCTTGGTCCGATCCTCCGGCGTCGTCAACGCCTTGAAGATGCGGATGTCGCCATCGTCCGACAACAGGACCAGGTCCGTGAACGTGCCGCCGATATCCGTACCGATGTAGGACAAAGAAACCCCCTATTCGCTGTCCGGCCAAGCCTCGGTCGCGGGCTGAACCCGCCGGGCGGCCATGGATGGGCATGCCGCGACGGGGGACCGCCGCTGGCACGCGATAACGAGAACCAGAAATCCGTATGGAGATGGCTGGGGACCTGATGTCCCGAAACCCGCTCCTCCCCTGTCGCCTTGCTTATTGAGCTGATTTTATTTTGTCCGCTGTGCGGACGTTTGTCCGATATGCGAATGATTGATCACGCCAGACCTGTTGTCAAACGAAAAGTTCAGCTAAGACTGGATCGGCAGCAGCGGGAGTTGACGCCACCGACGGCGTCCGACACTTTCGGGCCCGGCGGCGTTGGCAGCCGTACGACAAGGAGAAGACAGGGATGGCACGTCGCCAGGCTGGGTCCACACCGGGGAACACCCCGGAGGAACTGCACGAGACTTATGAGGATGATCCGAATTTCGTTGTGTCGCTGGCCCGTGGGCTGAACGTGCTGCTGGCCTTCGCCGGCTCACGTAAGCATCTCAGCATTTCCGACATCAGCCGTATTACCGGCCTCTCGCGCGGATCCGTCGCGCGGCTGGTGAACACGCTGGAGAAGCTGGGCTATGTGCGGTCAGAGGGAAGGTCGTTCCAACTGCTGCCCAAGACGCTAGCCCTTGGCCAAGCCTACCTGTCGTCCAACTCACTGGCCACGATGGCACAGGAGACGCTGGACCGGATCGGCAATCAGGTGAACGAGAGCTGTTCCATCGCCGTCCTGGACGAAGGATATGTCACCTTCGTCGCCCGCTCTGCCAGCCGGCGCATGGTTTCTGCGTCCCTTTCGGTGGGAAGCCGGATTCCGGCCTACTGCACCTCGCTGGGGCGCTGCATTCTTGCACATCTGCCGGCAGACGAACTGGAACGCCATCTGGCGGGCGCCGATCTGGTTGCTCATACCAGCCGCACGGTCACCGACCGCGCAGCATTAGACGATGTGCTGGAGCAGGTGCGCACCACCGGCTATTCGATCTCCGACAGCGAATTCGAAGAAGGCCTGACCTCCATCGCCGTGCCTATCTTTGGACCCGGCAACAAGGTGGAGGCCGCCCTGGGTGTGGCGGCCATCCGATACCCGCACGAAGCCTTGGTCGGAACAATCCTGCCGGTTCTGCGTGGCACGGCCCGCGATCTTGGGGCCTTCCTGCGCTTCTGACCAAGGGGCAACAGCCCCAGCCTGGCTATACCCAAGCCTGGAATGGCTTGATCCCACCCGTCTTCATGTCCGGTTCCACAAGAAGACGCGCACGCGCATTCAGACGGGCCGCCAGCTGGCTGAAACCGCTGGCGGCACTGATGCCGACGATGTCAGCCTGGGTAAGGACGTGGAAGTCTTGCAGGAATTCCAACCCCGGCCAGGCCGGCCCCGCATCATGCAGCGTCACAGGCCGGAATTCACGGAAGGCCGCGCGGACTGCGGGAATATCATCGCTGGCCAGATACAGGACCGGCTTATCCAGCGTCGGCCACAGACCGCGCAGCCAGTCGACATAGGTCTGTGTCTCGGTGATGGGATAGCCATACTGAAGGAAATCGCCCCGCCTTATATGGATGGCGACCACCGTGCGGCCCACCGCGCGCAGGGCATCGACCGGCGGGTCGATCCAGAGCTTCCATTGCGGGCGCGGTTGCAGCCAGGACCGCATCCGGTCACGGAAAGCTTCTGGATATTCATAGAGGAACAGGGGGGACAGGGCATCACGGTCCAGCACGGGCTCCACCTCCCGCGTGTTCATAACCGATCCGTTCAGAACCCGGCGGGCGAAGGGCCAGGGCGGCAGCGGGCCGCTGGGCACCGGGTCGTCCAGATCGAAATAGGCACCCCCCACCCAGTCTGGCGTCTCCAGCACACAGCCATGCTTCTCCGCGTAAAGCCGCAGCAACACATATTCCAGGACATTATGGGCGAAGCGCCCGCGGTTGCCCAGGCTGGTGGAGGTCAGGCGCGGTCGGGCGGTATCGGGATTGTACGGACGCTGCCAGCGCCATCCCTGCTGCCGTCGCGTGCGCTCCAGCGCCGCCAGGGAGCGGACGGTGAACATCCAGCAATTGTCGGATCGCACGGTCTCCAACCGGGCAGCGGCCGCATTAGGATCGCCTTCCAACAAATCCAGGGCCGACAGCGCCGTCCGGCATTCCACCGGATAGATGCGGCCCGCAAAGGGCACCGTTTCCAGCCGCGTGAACAGGGACCGTGCCTGGGCCGCTCGGCCACCACGGATCAGGATGGCATAGAGATATTCCAAAATGGAGGAGACATCCGTACCCTCCAGCGGCAGATATTCAGCCAGGGCCGCCTCTGCCGCCGCGTCCTCCCCCTGATCGAACAGGGTGGCCACGACACGCGACCGCGCCGCCGCCAGCCCCAGCTGTGCCGAACGGCGGTAGCAGCGCAGGGCACCCGCCAGATCGGCGGACCGGTAATGCAGGTTACCCATATTGAACCAGATTTCCGGTGTCGCGGGAGACAGGCTGGCCGCCCGTTCCAGGGCCTGCGCCGCCGTCGCGACCTCCCCCATCTCCAACAGGGCATTGCCCAGGCTCATCCAGGCCGAAAGGAAGCCGGGTTCCAGCGCCAATGCCTGACGCTGACAGGTGATGGCTTCCTCGATACGGTCATCCTGACGCAGCAGGATACCCAGGTCATGATGGATCTCGGCCTTGTCGGGAAGCAGCCGGGCCGCACGTCGCAGGCAACGGATGGCGTTTTCGCGCCCCGCGCCGCCATGCCCCGCCCCCGATGCGCCCAAGGAATGCCACACCGCCCCATGCGCCGGGTCCAGCACCAGACCGGCCTGCCACTGTGTCCGCGCACCCGCCGCATCGCCCTGCGTCACCAAGGCATTGGCCAGATTGAGCCGCGCCTCCACCATCTGTGGCGCGCGCTTCAGGGCCCGACGGAACAGGTCGATGGCGGGGGTCAGACGTCCCGCCTGCCGCTGGGTAATGCCCAGCAGATGCAATAGATCGGGATTACCAGGATCATCGGCCAGCAGCCGGCGATAGACTGTGGCTGCCCTCTCGGGGTAGCCGGCGCGGTGGTCTGCCAACGCGTCGGCCAATACCTGATCAGATGTTGTTTTCATTCGACAGATCGACCGCGCCATGCCGGAAGGGCACCCAGTCCTTCTGGGCGGGACGATATTGCAGTCCATAGGGGGACTTCAGGAAGATGCGATCGCGTTGCGGGCTTTCGCGCAGCGTCCGGTCGGCATCGACCAGCGGCGACTGGGAAAAGATCTTGTCCCAGAATTCCGCCGGCTCCACCGCTCGCCCTGCCTTCTGTGCATATTCCTGGGCGGCGTCGCTCAGCTGCCAGCTGCTCTCAACCATGTCGTAATAGCCCATGACAAAACTCCCTTTGCCCGACCCACGGGCTGACAGATACCGCACCTTTTTCAGGTGCCGCAAGGTTTGGCGGTCAGGCGCCTGGAATAGGCAAGGTCCCGCAACGCCTCCATGGCTTCGGCAAAGACCGGACCCCAGTCCTGGTCATCCTTTTGCCGGAACAGGCGCATGGACGGATACCAGGGCGTGCACCCACCACGGTCGCCATACACCCAGTAAGGCATGAATTGTACCAGATTCCAGACCGGCGTACCCAGAGAGCCGGCCAGATGCGCTGTGGAACTGTCAGTCATGATCAGCAGATCCATCTGTTCCAGCAGGGCCGCCGTATCGGCGAAATCGTCGATATGCGGACCCAGCGGGGTCACCAGCAGGCGGCTGCCCATCTCTTCCAGCTGATCTTCCGGCGGCCCCTTTTGCAGGGAATAGAGCCGCACACCGGGTACAGTGCCGAATTGCAGGAAATTTTTCAGGTTGCTGGCCCGGCGGGCATTATCGGCAAAGGTGACCCGGCCCGACCAGATGATCCCGACGCGCAGGAGGCCTGGTTCTGCCGGCCCTAAAATCCGTTTCGCCTTGGCTCGCGCGTCGGGCGGAATATGCAGCTTCACCGGCGGCGGCACACTGTCGAAACGCGTACCGCAGAGATAGGGCAGGCTCATCTGCGACGTCTGGACATCGAAATCGGGAAAATCATGTCCCGCCGGCACGAATTCGTCCACCGGCAAACCGCCCAGCACGCGGCGTAGCTCCGGATGGCATTCGAACAGGATACGTCCGCCGCGCGCCTTGACCAGGGGCACATAGCGCGCTGCCATCAGCGTGTCGCCGAACCCCTGTTCGGTGGACAGGAAGATACGCTTGCCCTTCAGGTCGCTGCCGTCCCATGGCGTGCCCGGCGTCGGGCGGGTGCGGTAGGTGGCGATGCCACGACGATATTCGTAATCCTTGAAGCCCTGTTCATATTCACCGACCTGCAACAGGGTCAGCGCCCGCTCCCACCGCAACTGTGCCGAATGCGGATCTGCCGCCAGCGCCTTTTCCATCAGCATCAGCGCCTCATGGAAGGCGGTGGCCTTGCGCTTGCTGATCACCGCGTTGAACAGCAACTGTCCATTGTCGCCCATCAGGCGCAGGGCCCTGGCATGGGCATCGTCCGCCTCGGCGTGGCGGCCCAGTTCGGTCAGCAGATTACCAAGGTTGGACCAGTTGCCGGCATTGTTCGGGTCATGCTCCACCCCGCGGTGATAACAGACCAGCGCCTCTTCCACCCGGCCCATCCGCCGCAGAACAACGCCCATCGTGCTCCACGCCGCACCGTCACGGGGATTGGCACGCAGAATATCCTCTGCGGTACGCAGCAGTTGCTCATCATTGCCGGCGGGCAACGTCGTCACATTCGCCTTGGGCGGCGCCGGGGGCGGTGGTGACACCGGGGCCGATTGTGGCTGTGAAGCCGGGACCGGTGCCGGCTTTGCGGGGGCGGCGGCTTTACGCTTCTTCGCGGTCACGTCGGTCCTGCTTCTTACGGCTTTGCCCTGTTACCAGGCAAAACGCACCTGGGCTGTCATGGCATGCTGCGTACGGTTGTCGCTCAACGCCGCATCATAGCGCGCGGACAGCCGCATGTTGTCAGCAATTTCCATGGACAAGCCACCACCCAGCACCGCCGTATCACGGCCAGGGGCCGCCGCCTGCACGATGAAGGCCTGCCCCAGCAGCGACTGGCTGATGCTGTTGCCGGGCGTTGACAGGTCATGTTCCCAGCGGGCCGACAGTTCAGGCACCAGGGTGCCGCCATTATCCAGCGCCACAGGTGCCGCAAGCCGCAGGCCGATACCGGCGCGCAGGTCCGCTTGGGCGTCTTCGGCAACGGTCAGACCGAATGCGTCGGCACCCCGTTCCGCGAATCCATCGACATCGCTGCCGTCATAGCGCAGGAAGGCACTGGGCGTAAGCTGGATGCCATCCAGATCAAGACGATAACCGGCCTCCAGGCCGGCACCGACGCTGCGGCCATCGGTATCGCCGCCGGCATTGCGCACCTGGATGCCGGTGGTGATGGTGCGGGCCGTCTCATAATTGCTGAAGGTGATGCCCGCCTGCGCATCCACGAACAGCGCCTCCTGGCTCCAGCCCAGATAACCCCCGACATGATAGCTGTCGATGGAGGCGCGGCCACTGTCCTGACGGCCCGTCACGCGGCTGTCGGCATAGCCGACAGCGATGCCTGCACGTGTACCATTATCAACACCGATATCGGCACCGGCCATGCCACCCGCCATGCGGTGACGGAAGCCGGGATTGTTGCCGTCGCTGCTGGTCCGCGCCTTATTCCCAAAGGCCCGGCCCCAGACCTGCCATCCCTGCCCTGCCCCATGCAAGCCACCCTGGCGCGTGGCGATCATATCGGCAAAGCCACGGCTGACATCGGTCGCCGCCAAGGAAAGATTGGCGTTGAATTCACCCGAAAGACCGCCCACCGCCGATGGCAGCGCCGAAATACCCAGCGGGATCAGCGCGTTCAGGATCGGCTGCGCCGCCGGATTGCGCGACGCTTCCAGCGCGTCCACGGCGGCACCCACCGCACGCTGGTTGCCGGTCAGGCCAGCCAGACCGGCATAGGATGCGGCACCCACGTAAAGATCGACGCTGTTGGCACTGTACAGCGCCACGATACGCCCACCGGTGGGTAGACCCGCCACAGGCTGCGTGATCGTGGCGAAGGTGCCGGTGACGCCGCCTTCGGCCTGGATCACGCCCGTCAGACGCTGCCCCAGGGTCAGGTTGTAGCTGTTGGTGCCCGCCGTTTCCCCGGCGGCATAGGTCAAGCCGCGCAGAACCGGCGTCAGGGTCACGCCGCTGCCGATCGTGTAGGCATTGCCGGTCCCCGTCACAATGACGCGGGAATAGTTACCGGCACCATTGCCCGTCCCCGCCCCATCGATCTCCAGCACCAGCGAGCTGCCCGCCTGCTGCGTCACAGGGCCGGTGAAGGTCAGAGTGCCGGGGGAATTGCCGGGGCGCAGCGTGCCGGCGATGGTCGTGGCACCCGCGACCCGTCCGGTCCCGCGCAACGTGCCCTGGGCACCGACCGTAACCGGGGCCGTTACCACGCTGTTGACGGAAAGCTGACCATTCTCAACAGCCACGGAGCCGCCGGTCAGGCCGCCGGTCAGGCTCGCCTGCCCACCATTGCGCAGCACGAAACTGCCGCTGGCATTGTCGATGGCGCTGGAAAACAGGGTACGGCCACTGGTGGCAACTACCAGCGTGCCCAGATTGGTGATCTGGCTGGCAATCGTCCCCTGCCCGGCACCGGTCAGGGTAAAGGGCGATGCGGATGAGGCTGTATTGATGATGCGTCCAGCCAGGGCAATGTTCTGCCCGGCATTGTCCAGGGTGCCACCGGCGGACCCGACATTCAGCACCAGCGTGACAGGCTGCCCCTGGCTGCCCAGGGCGCCGGGCGTGCCCGGACGCAGGGTGCCGCCGTCGAAGGTCAGGGTGCGCGTGCCCGACAGGTTGCTGCCGGTGCCCGCTGCGTCATCGGTCGTGTAGAAGGTCTTGGTACGATCGATCACAGCACCAAGATTGCCCACAGGGCTCGGCGTGCAGGTCGGGCACAGCGTAACCGTGACATTATCGATATTCTGTGCGGCACCCAGGCTGTCGGCCACGAAGCGCAGAATCGTCTGGCTGCCAAACGCCTGGACATTGAAGCTGTAGGTGGTCCAGCCGGTGGGCGGGGCGCTGTCACCGATATAATCGAAGATGCGAGCGTCGCCGAAATAGGCGCTCAGTCCCTGACCACCCTCGCTCTTGTACTGGAACGTGATCTGGTACCGGTCGCCCAGACCCGTGGTCAGCGCCTGGGACAGCGTGTTGGTGGAAAACAGGAATTCTGCGCTGTTTCCTTTGCCATCGGCACCGAGACCGGCGCGCAGACCCGACGGATCGCTGCTGGTCCAGCTGCCGAACGACACTTCATCCGTTCCCGCAACAGGTGTCACGATCTCGAAATCACCATTGCACAGGAGGGTGCCCGTGCAGGTCGCGGCATTGGCGCTGGACGATGCGAGGACCGGGATTGCCACAGTCATCAGCAAAGCCGCCTTGATAGAGGCCGTAACCGCCGACCGGTGAAGACACCCCTTCATGCTGCTCTCCCAAGACCATTAACCGAATATAAACAACAGGCCCTACTGGCCACAGGCATATCGCACCCGCGCGGCACAATAGCCCAAATCTCAGCTATAGTGCACAATTCATCTCAATGCTTATGATTTTATGAATTCTGCCTGTGATCAAATCATCTCTTTCGGATAGAACCATCGACTACCGAACGTATCACACTACCAATCGGGGCAAACCACCCCCCTTGGGTATCGGACCTGAACATACGTAAGCAATCATACCAGACCGTGCGTTCAGGATCGTTCATCCAGCGCCAGTCGGCGATGGGCGGCAGAATCAGGAAAGCTGGCCGTCCCATTGCACCGGCAAGATGAATCACCGCGCTGTCACAACTGATGACAAGGTCCAGATTGGCGATGATGGCTGCGCTGTCCATGAAGGCACCACACCGCCGGTCACGGTCTGCGTCCGTGAAATGGGTAAGATTGAGCGCCGCAGACCATTCCGGAAGCTGTTCAAGTCCGGCTTGCTGCTGCAGGCTGAACAGCCTTACGCCGGGAATTGCGGCCAGAGGCGCAAAGGCCGCCAGCGGTATGGATTTGCCGGCCTCAGCCGCCTGCCAGTTGATGCCGATACGCAGCCCGTCGTTTCCGATTCGAGACGCCCAGGCAACGACGCGGTCAGGGCACGCGCGCAGATAGGGTGCCGACGCCCCCGGCACGGTCGCGGGCGTGCTGCCGCACAGGCCAGGAAGGCTCATCAGCGGGGCATGAAAATCGGCAGCCGGCAACGGATAGCCGTGGCGGATCAACTCATCAATACCGTCCACCCTGCGCAGGATATCATGCATTTCCGCCTGACACTCGAACAGGGTATGGGCCCCCATGGCCTTCAGAACCTGGAAATAGCGGGCGAATTGCAGCGTATCGCCCAATCCCTGCTCGAAATGCACCAGAATGCGCTTGCCGGCCAGCGACGACCCATCCCAACGCGGAACACCCGGCACATCCCGGCGCCATCGCCAGACCGCCTGCCGGTCCCGCCAGTCATAATGCGGCCAGCCTTCGCGCCAATGACCCTGCTGGATCAGGCAGGCGCCCAAATTCTTGTGATATTCGGGACTGTGAGGCTCGCACCGGACGGCCCACCGATACCACGCGGTGGCATCGGTGGGCCGTCCCTGCCGGCGCAGGGCCCCGGCCAGATTATTGACGATGGCTCCCTGACCGGGTTCCAGCGTCAGGGCCAGACGATAGGCGCGTTCCGCCTCCACCGGGCGGTCCAGGGCCATCAGGATGTTGCCGCAGCGAAAGGCCGCATCGGGGAAATCCGGCCTGACCGCCAGCAGACGCGCCAGGACGGACAAGGCCCTTTCCGGCTGGCCCAATGTCATCAGCAGGCTGCCCAGACGGAAAAGGCCCGGCGGATGATCGGGCCGCAACCGGTGTGCCTCCTCCTGCATTGCAAGGGCGGCCTCGGTCTGGCCTGCATCCTCCAGCGTGATGCCCAAATTGAACAGAGCCACAGGATGGCCGGGCGCAAGGCGCAAGGCCTCCGCGAAATGCAGGATGGCCAGTTGCAGGTTATCGGCGGCATGGGCGGCCTGCCCTGCCTCCATCATCTGGCGAAAGCCATCTTCGGTCACCGGCCCGCCCTCCCTGCCTGTCTGCTGCTTCATGGATTGGCATGGGACAAGTGGCTTGGCAATACCGCCCGGCCCCGCCATGCTCCACCCGTCCCACCTTCACCAGGATGACCGTCAGCGTGCCTGCCCCCACCCAAATCGATCTGCTGCGGGCCGCAATGGATGCCTACCGGCGGGGCAGCATTGCGGAGGCGGAGGCGTCCTGCCGCGATATCCTGCGCGGGCAGCCCGATCATGTCGGCGGGCTTTTGATGCTGGCCGTGCTGCGTATGGCGGTAAGCGATGATGATGCGGCGGCAGGGCTGTTTCAGCGCGCCTTGACCCTGGACCCGGCCATTGCCGACGCCCATGGCAATCTGGCGATGATCCGGCAGCGGCAGGGCCGCATGGCGGACACCGCCCTTCTGTTCCGCCGTGCCGCCATTCTGGCCCCGGACATTCCCGACTGGCGGGTCGGGCATGCCATGCTGTGCCTGGACCGGCCAGGAATGGCGGCCCACCTTTTCCGTTCGGCACTGACATTGGCCCCGGCATCGCCCGCGGCATGGCGGGGCTTGGGACTGGCCCTGCGCGGCACGGATCCGGCGCAGGCCGCCATCGCCTTTGACCGGGCCTATCGTCTTGACCCGTCGCTTGAACTGGCGGCGAGTGAGGCATTCGCCTGCCGCCTGCAGGCCGCCGACTGGCACCACTATCACCGCGACCGCCAGCACCTGGAAACCCGCATCGATCAGGGCGGGGTCGTCCTGCCCCTGCTGACGCAGATTGCCGGGATCACCCCCGCGCGGCAGTGGCGGGCCGCCGCGACGATCTGGCAGCGGCAAGTGACCTGGGACCCGTCCCCCACCCAGCCCCGCCAGCGACAGGACGGGCGCCTGACCGTGGCGTATCTGTCGGCAGATTTCCACGCACATGCCACCGCCTATCTGATCACCGGCCTGCTGGAACAGCATGACCGCAGCCGGTTCCGCATCCTGTCCGGCTGTTACGGCGTGGAAGATGGCAGCGAGGCACGTCAGCGCATCCGCCGCGCGGTGGATGGTTTCCACATCCTGCGCGGCCTTGACACGCGGCAGGTCGCCGACTGGGCGGGGGCGCAGGGGATCGATATCCTGGTCGATCTGAAGGGCTATACGGCTGGGGCCCGGCTGGACCTGCTGTCACGACGGCTGGCACCGGTGCAGGTGGCCTATCTGGGCTATCCCGGCACGTTGGGCGGGGGGCCGGTCGATTATCTGATCGGCGATCCCATTGTGACGCCACCCACCGACCAGACATTCTACCATGAGCGTCTGGCCATTCTGCCCAGCTGTTATCAGGTCAATGACCGCGACCGTCCCCGGCCTGATGTTCCACCGGACCGGGCTGCTCTGGGTCTGCCGCCGGACAGTTTCGTCTTTGGCGCCCTCAACGCACCGCAAAAGATCACACCTGATCTTTTCGCCTGCTGGATGCGACTGCTGATGGCAATCCCTGATTCCCGTCTGATACTCTATGATCCAAACGGTGCGGCAGCGGCCAATCTGCGCGCGGCAGCGGTTGGAATGGGCGTTGATCCAGGCCGGCTGACCTTTGTCGGGACTGCCCCCCTGGCACAGCATCTGGCCCGCTACCGCGCCATTGATCTCTGCCTGGACAGCTTTCCCTATACGGGCCACACCACCACCTCCGACGCATTGTGGATGGGGGTGCCCGTGGTCACGCGGCAAGGGGATGGTTTCGCGGCACGGGTCGCTGCCAGCCTGCTGCACGCGGTCGGCCTGCCCGACCTGATTACCCATGACCTTGCCGGCTATGAGGCGCTGGCCCTGTCACTGGCCAGTGACCGGAAACGGCTTGATGGGCTGAAGGCACATTTGGAGCGGGTGCGCGGCACCGCGCCGCTTTTCGACACGCCCGCCTTCGCGCGGCATCTGGAACGGGCCTATCGCCTGATGTGGGAACGGCATCGTGCCGGCCTGCCGCCACAGACCCTCATCATGCCGCCGCACGATTGATCAGGGCGTCGCGGACGCGCGTCACGACCGATGCCCAATCCCCCGCCCGCTCCTGCCGGAACAGGCGCATGCCTGGATACCAGTTTGTCCCGGCCCCCTGATCCCGCCAGCGCCAATCGGCATTGAGCGGCAGCAATGTCCAGACGGGTCGGCCCAGTGCGCCCGCCAAATGCGGCGGCGCCGTACAGGAACTGATGACCAGATCGAGGTTGGCCATAATGGCAGCCGTATCGGCAAAATCCGTGATCTCCGGCCCCAGGTCGGTGAAGTTCCGCCGCAGACCTGGGCCCAGCGCCTCCAGACCTGCCCGACCGCCGCCCTTCTGCAAGGCGAAAAAGGAAACGCCAGGCACCTCCAGAAGGGGCAGCAAGGCCGACAGGCCGGGGGAGCGGCGGCGGTCATCCTTAAAATCCGGATTGCCGGCCCAGACCAACCCGACCTTCAATCCCTTGAAATCCGATAATCGACGTGACCAGTTCGCCATCAATGCCGGTTCTGCAACGAGATAGGGCACCGTATCCGGCATCTCCTCCAGGCCCAGCAGATGCGGCAGGCTGAGCAGCGGGACATGCGCGTCATGGGGCGGCAGGGGGGCGCCATGGGCGATGATGGTGGCGCCGCCCCCCAGGGTCGTGAATATCCGGATCAGGGCCGGCGCACATTCCACGATCACCCGCGCGCCCCGCCGGGACAGCAGCGGCACATAGCGGGCGAACTGTATCCCATCACCCAGCCCCTGTTCATCATGGACCAGCAGCGTCAGGCCGGCGGGATCGCCCCCTGTCCAGGCGGGCGATGGATAATCCCGCCGTCGCGCCGGAAAGTCGCGCAGGCGCATCCGCCATTCATAGGCGGCAAAACCGTCGCGCATCCGCCCTTTCAACAGAAGGCAGGTGGCCAGCAGCGTATGGGCCTCCGCATGGCCGGGATCGGCGGCCAGCGCCCCCTGGCAGAATTCCATCGCCTGTTCGATGCGGTTCTGGTTACGCAGCACCAGACCCAGGTTCAGCCAGGCATCGGCGAAACGGGGCTTCACCCGGATGGCCCGATGCAGCCACCGCGTGGCTTCCTCGTCCCGGTCACCCAGTTGCGACAGCGACAGGCCCATATTGCTCATCACCGCCGCTTCGTCGGGCATCAGCACCAGCGCCCGGCGATAGGCCTCGATGGCTTCCGCATAACGGCGCAGATTTTTCAGCACGACACCCAGATTGGCGTAGGCCCTCCCGTCCTCGGGGCTCAGGCGCAGCAATTCCCGCCAGATACTCTCCGCCTCTGCATGCCGGTCCAACGCCATCAGGGACGTGGCCAGCAGGAAGCGCTGAAGGCTGGCATCGGGCACCAGCGCGATGTAGCGGCGCAACGGTTCCAATGCGCTTTCATGGTCACCACGGTCCAGCAGGACACTGGCCAGATTATGCTGGGCCATATCCAGACCGGGATCGATCAGCACCGCTTCCCGGCCCGCCACCTCCGCCTGTTCCAGCCGGCCCAGCGCCCGCAATGCCGCGCATAGGTTGGAGAAGCCGGCAGCATTGTGATGGCGTTGCCGCAGGGAGCGGGCCAGCAGGGGCACCGCCCCCGCCGCATCGTCACGCAGCAGCGACAGCACACCCAACGCCATCAGCACATCCGGGTCCTCCGGACACTGTTCCAGCACCCGGCGGAACAGGGAGTCGGCCTGCGCCAGTTGCCCCGCATTCTGAAGGGCGACCGCTTGGGCCATCAGGTCATTGGCGCTGGCCTTCACGCGCCGCCCTCCGGTGCGATCCAGCCCATTTCCTCAAACTGCGCACGGCGGGCGCGAAGTGTGGCGGGGAAGCCGTCATCAATGGGGACCCGCTGCAGGGCGGTCCACATGCCGGGAATGGCCCCTTCCTCAAACCGGCCCGTGGCGAAGAATTTCTCCAGCCGCGCGCGATTCACATCACCGTCATTGCCGAAACTGTCGATCATTTCGCGGTGGGCAAAGGCATCCAGTTTGGCCAGGAACCGTTCAATCCCGCCCATCCAGGTGAAATGCCAGCCCGCCGCCGGGATGGTCTGCCCGATACCCTGCTTGGCCAGATAGCGCATATTGTTGGCCCCGACCTGACGGACCAGGGCGAAGGGCGCTGCCGCCACCGAAATCCAGGGTTCCTGTGATCGCAGGTTCAGGAAATAGAGATGGATATCCAGATGTGGTGCGAACAGGGACGGGCCTTCCGCAGCCACCGACCGCAGCTGCGCCGCTATCTCGGGCCGCAAAATCTCGTCGGCGTCGCTGATGATCACCATGTCGGCGGGTCCGGCCTGGGTCAGGCCGCGCAGGATCGCCTGGCGCTGATGCGCCTCCCGAACCCAGGCGAAACCGCCCGGAACATCCTCCACCACAACATGGATGATTTTGTCGGCATAGCGAGCAAACCTTTCCCGGTTCTCCGCGTAATAAAGCGGTTTCGGCGTACCCGCATGGGTATAGGCGGCTTCCACGAGTACGAAATGATCGACGACCGGCGACAGTTCGGCCAGACGGATCTCCAGCAGGTCCAGTTCATTATAGAACTGGAAACAGTCATAAAGCTTTCGCCCCTCTGGCGGTGGGGCGGGCAAGGGCGGTGCCCCTGGTCCCGCAGCGTCAAACCAGGCCCGGAAGGCGTCATAACCGCGCAGCGTGCCCCACATCGCGGAACGCTCGCCCTCGTCATTGCCTTCCAGATGCAGCAGGCTTTCGATCTGGGTGATCAGCGCCGTCGCTTGCTCCCGCCAGCCGGGGCCCAGCCGGCCATTGGCCCCCTCATTCAGCACCGCGCCCAGATTTTCCAGCAGCAGCCGCTGCGACAGCGCCAAACGCGCGGCACCCAGCCGGCGCCAGGCCTCTGGATCATTATCCAAGGCCGCCGCCTGGCGCAGCAACTCCACCTGATCCGCCCGCCGCCCCGCCAGCCGATGCCGCGCCGCAATCATGCGCAGCAGCAGGGCCCGGCGCACGGGTACCGTCTGTGCGGCCGCGGCTTGGCGGGCAAGGCTGGCATCCTCCCCCAATGCGCCGGCCACCAGGGCCATGGCATTGAACAACCGCGCCGCCGAGGCAGCGGCCAGCGTCTCCGCGTCCTTCAGCGTCGCCTTTTCGGCATCGGCCAGCCATCCGGTCAGCATGGCGCGCATGGGACGGGCAGACAGGATGGCGGCGCTGTCGATCCGCAGCACCTGCGCCGCCAGTTCCAGGGTCAGCGCATGATCCCCCAGCGTATGGCCGGCGATGGCGGCGGCAATGCGGATACCGGCGTCATCGGGTGTCAATTCCGCCACCAGGAGACAGGCCGACAGCGTCGCCACGGCATCATCCACCGCCCGGGCCTGCGCCGCCAGTTGCCGTCCAGCGACGGCCAGCGATGCCGTCCATGACGCGTCACCCGACAGTAGCGGCCACACCGCGCGCAAGGCTGCAACCCGCGCGGCCAGGGGCGCCCCATCGGCACCTGACGCCACACCGGCCAGCATGGATGGCATCCAGTCCCGCCATTCCGCAGGATCGGGCGTTTCCAGACGACTGGCACGGCCCAGCGACAGCAGCGCATCGGCATAACGGGCCTGTGCCGCCTGAACCTGCATCAACACGCGCCAGACACCGGCATGGGCAGGGTCCAGCGACAGGATGCGCATACACAGATCGGCCATCGCGTCATGGTCGTTCACCACCGCCGGTCGCTTCAGTTGCCCCAGCAGGTCCATGACCTCCTGGGCTGGCGGCTGCCAACTGGCCTTGTCCGACAGGAAAGACAGCCAACACTGCGCCTGCCGGGCCCAGCCCTGGCCTGCATCGGTATGCCGGACCTGGGCGCGCAGATGCCTCTCTACCCCTTCCGGCTGCTCCTGGTACCGGCGCAGTTCCGTGACCATGACTTCCGCGAATTGGGCCGCGTGCCGGGCCGGGTCGGACGGCACAGGCAACAGCCGACCGAATCCCGCCGCCGTTTCGGGCAGGGCGCCAAGCTGGCTGGACACAACCAGACAGCCCGCTGCCAGCGCCTCCATCACGCTGATGCAGGAGGTTTCGGCATAACGGTTGGGATAGGCCAGGGCCGTGACATCCCGCAATCCCGCCGCCAGGGCGGGCTGTGAGACACTGCCGATATAGTCAACGCCATCCGTGTCCCGGCAGCGTTCATAAAGCGCGGCATAGGGATCACGCTCCAGCGGCACCTGATAGGTTTCCAGTGACGAAAACACTTTCAGCCGCGTTCCCGGTATGGCGGCGCGGATCAGGGGCATGGCCGCCAGCAGCACATCCAGCCCCCGGAAGGGCGTGCTGGTATAGGCCAGAACCGGGGGCCATGGCTTGGCCGCGATGATCCTGTCCTCCGCTGCGAACAATTCGGCAAAGCAGGGGGCCGGCGCGTTGCGCGCGATATGGCAGCGGTGACGGGGCAAGTTGAAACGCCGGATGAAATCTTCCCGCTGCCACAGGCTGACGAAAATGAAGCCATCCCACAGGCCGACAATATCGGGGTCGGCCAGGCCGGCAACAGCGGGCTGGTCACCGGCATGCTGTGTCCACAGCAGCAGTCGGCACCGTCCATCGCTGGCCGCGTGCAGGTTGCGCACGCTGTCGCTGTCACAGCCCCCCATCACCACCAGCACATCATACCGCGTCAGCAGGGAAACGGGCATGGTGGCATGGTGCCGACACATGACACCATCCACCAATCCCGGTGCAGAGGTCCCGTTGACCAGCGTGACCTCTGCCCCCAGGCGGGACAGGGCAGGCGCCAGATAACACGCAGCCGACTGCATGCCGCCCAGCGGCGCGGTGCGTGTCGTATCCGGCGTGTAATCGCCGAATGTCGTGTCGAGGAAGGCGAGTTTCATGACCTTTTGAACCACAACGCCATTCAGCTTTTCGTTCCTGTTAGCATAGTTTGGTTGCTATGGAATGCGTGACGAAATCGGCATGGGCACGGCTATGCGAATGAACCCGGTGGAATGCCGCCGACTTCTGGCGAACGAGCCGACCGATGTGATAGCGCTTCAGCATCTGGCTGCGGACCTGCGCGATGCGGGCGACGGGCTGCGGGCTATACGGCTGTTTCGCCGTGCCTATCGCCTGCATGGAAACACAGATATCTTCTTGCAGCAGACTGATAGCACGCTGCATATCGCCCTAAACCAGATATCCAGCCTGCTGGATCCGGGCCGGTTCGATGAGGCGGCGAAACATCTGGAATGGCTGGCGACGTTCATCCCCCCTACCGGTCATCTGGCGCGGTTGCTGGCCACCGTCTGGTGCATTCTGGGCCGGGATGGTGATGCCATCGCGATGCTGCCGAACATCGGCGCCGGATCGCCATCCGATACCGGCGTCGGCGTGGCGCTGGCGGCATTGGACACCCATCGCCGTCACTATGGCGTGATTGGCACCGTCGTCATACCCGCCTTCAAGGCTGCGGGCACCATCGGGGAAAGCCTGGACAGCATCCAGAAAACGCTTGGCCATTACCGCTTTGCCTCGGGCCGGGAGGACGCGCAGGTCCATATCGTGGTGGTGGATGATTGCTCACCCGACGATACCGTGGATGTGGTCCGCGCCTGGGGGCGCGCGCATCCCGAACAGAGCCTGTCCCTGATTGCCAATAGCCAGAACCGGGGGGCCGGTCGGGCCCGCAATGCCGGTGTGGCGGCGGCCATGGGGCCCTATCTCTGGTTCCTGGATGCCGACGATCTTTTCCTGGAACGGCATTTCCACGTCACGGCCAGCATGCTGGATGCCAACCCGCAATGGGATTATGTGCGCACCGACATGGTGTTCGATCGGATCGACGATCAGGTTTCCGCCTCCTGGCGGGAGGCGTCGGTGCGCACCTATCCCTGTAATCTCTGCATCCGGCGGGAGGCGCATGCACGGACCGGCGGATTTCCCGAGGAAACGCCTTTCTGGCCAGCCACCGCCGACGATGTCGCCTATTCCCGCGCCATCAGTTTGGCACTGCAAGGCGTCAAGATCGGCCTCAAGACCGTCTTCTACCGTATGAGCCCCGGCAATGTCCTGGACCGGATGCAGGCGGAAATGGTCAGCGGGCGAGAGCCCGGTGAAGGGGCGGAGGTCGATAGCCGCTTCATGGCCATCGAAATTTTGATCCGCCGCCGCCTCCAGGCGCTGGCGGCCACGCAGGAGGTCCGTGAGCAAGACCGGGCCAGGACGGCCAGGACGCTGATATCCATGGCCGCAGCGCGGACAGCGGTCGGGGATCACGCGGGCGCCCATGCCCTGCTGCGCCAGACCACGGATATTGACCCTGGTCTGTTCACAGCATGGTTCGAACTGGGCATGACATCGCTGCGGCTGTCACGGCGGGCGGAAGCGAAATCAGCCTTCGCCCGGGCCAGCGGCCTGAGGCCACACCTGGCGCCGGCCCGCGTCAATCTGGGCCTGCTGATGCTGGAGGATGGTGACGCAACGGCAGCACTGCCCCATCTGCGCCGTGCCCTGGAACTGGCGCCCGGCAACATCAACGCCCGTTTCCTGCTGGCCCGTGCCCAGCGCCGGTCGGGGCAATTGCCGGAGGCCGAAGACAACCTGCGACAGGTAATCGCTGCCTCGCCCGCAAAGGCCGAGTATCTGGCCGAATGGTCTGGTCTTCTGTTGCAGAAGGGCGATGGACCGGCTGCACTGACCGCTGCCGAACAGGCGGCAGAACACGCTCCCGATCTTTATGATGCCCATGCCGCCAGGGCAGCCGTCCTGGAAGCGCTGGACCGCAAACCGGAAGCACTGTCCACCTGGGAGCGAGCCATTACCTGCAATGCCGGTTTTGGAGAGGCCTTCACACGCCGGGCAATGCTGTTGCTGGAACGGCAATGGGGACCAGCACCTGCACCGCGCGCCAGAGCAACCGAAACCACACGCCGGCTGGCCGTGACGCGGTTGGGCAGCAATGGCCGCTTCGGCAACCAGATCTTGCAATATGGCGTAGCACGGCTATATGCCGAACATCACGGACTGACCCTGGAAACGGCGCCATGGGCCGGGCGGCATCTTTTCGACCTGGATGATCCCCTGCCGGGTCCCCCACTGCCCCGCCTGTCGGAGGACGAGGCGGCGCTGGCGGTCGGGCTGGCGGCGAAGGCCAAACCCACCGCTGCCGGCCATGATATCGACGGCTATTTCTGTGGCGATACCAGCCCGCTGGCACCACACGCCGATCGTTTCCGCCGTTTCTTCACGCACGCCCCCCGTTGGCGCGACCGTTTCGATCAGGTGCAGGCGCGGTTGCGGCAGGCCGGGGATACGATTGTTTGCCTGCATCTGCGGCGCGGCGATTTCGGCTGGGGTCCCTTCTGGATTGCACCGGAAGCCTGGTATCTGGACTGGCTGCAGGGCATATGGACCGACCTGCCCAATCCGGTCCTTTATGTGGCTACGGACGATCCCGGCAGCGTCACGGCCCTTGCCCGCTTCCGGCCCCTTACGGCGGCGAGACTGGATCTTCCCCCGATTGACGGGGCCACGTTCCTGGACGACTTCCAGGCGCTGTGCGCTGCCGACATATTGGCCATTTCAAACAGCACCTTCTCCTTCACGGCCAGCCTGCTGAACGACCGGGCCCGCCAATTCATGCGACCGGATCGTGGGCACCAAGAACTGAAGCCCTATAGGCCCTGGGCCTCTCCTGTCCTTTTGGCATAGCCATTTCAGAAATGTAATTGCGCGTGTTAACAAGTACACATTAACCAGTTCATGTTAAGAAGATGAAAGTGGAAATTTTGGTTAAAATTTTCACTTTCATCGCTTTTCTATCCCGATGAATAGTTCGCGCCCAAGGGCAACACCGCCTATCTCTCGCGGTATGCTGTGACATGTATCCCGAAGATATACCTGTAGTCTGCTTCAGTGCTGGTTTTTATGTTTCCGTATCCGCTCCGATAGGGTAATACCGCAGTATGAATTATCGTTCGGCCGACTCTGTCGGTCGCGCTTGGAACCTACGCCTTTCGCATAGGCTGGTTCCCATCAGGTGGGGCGAGGGAAAGAACATGGCTGCTGGTGGTACACTGACCCTCTCGGGTGGCGCGGACATAACCCTTACGACGGGTACCGTGTATTCCTTCGTGAAGGGTGTCGGCGGCACCCAGGGCCTGGTGTTGAACAGCACCGGCCAGACCATGACCGTCACCAACCTGGACCATCTGTATGGCGGCACCAACCTAAAGGCGCCCGAAGTCATAACCCTGGGGGGAACCAGCGGCAATACGCTGGGTATCTCCAAACTTGAAACCCTGATCGGCAATATCGGCCGTGATGTCCTGACATTCACCGTCTCCGGCAACACCATCAATGCAACCAGCATTGAAACCTTCATCGGGAACAGCACCGGTACAGATTTCATCACCTTGGCCAATACCGGCGGCACTACCGTCGCCGTCAGCTTTATCGAATCGCTGTTGGGCGGTAGCGGCAACGACGTCGCCTTGACCACTAGCACTATTGGCACCACTACCACCGTCGGGCTGGTTGAAACCATTATTGGCGTCGGCGCCCTGGATGTCTTCGCCACCATTTCAAGCGTCGACGGCAACACTGCCTTGGTGATCGGTGCCGAGATTCTGCTCGGCAACGGCAGCAAGAACGATGCCTACTCGCTGGGCAGCGGCGGCAACACCATGGGTGTGGCGTTCGTCGATACGATGATCGGCGGCAGCGGCTATGACATCGTTACCGGTGGGTTCAAGTCTGGCTCGATCAATCGCTCCACCGGCGCCATGACGATGCTGATATCCGGCATTGAGTATATTGCCGGCGGCACGGGTGGCCGCGACGCGATTATGCTGGGCGATGTCAATACCACGATTACCATCGCCGATATCGACACGCTGATCGGCAGCAGTGGCGCTGACGTTGTCACGATGGACGAACGCCGGACAACCCAGCTCATCGGTGATACAGCCCTCGCGACCGCCACCGTCGCTGGCACCATGTTGGTGTCGCTGATCGAGACCCTGATCGGCTCGGCCGGGCAGGACATTGTCTCCCTGACCGCAGCAGGGTCGTCTAACGGTAACACTATCCGCGTATCGCAGATCGAAACCCTCCACGGGAACGGTTTCAGCTACAACGATTACGTTATCCTGGCCGATACCAATGCCAAGACGATGACGATCGGCCTGGTGGAAACGCTGCTCGGTACAAGTGGTACTGACGTTGTCGTGATGTCAGCTGTTGCGATGGCATCCAACACCATTCAGATTGCTGGTGTCGAAACCATCATTGGTAGCAGCAATACTGACTGGGTTGAGTTCACCAACGCCAGCACCCTGTCGGTAAGCGCTATCGAGCGGTTGGTCGGCAGCAGCAGTGATGATACCGCCATATTCGGTACCAGCGCGCAGACCAGCGCCATCGTCACAAGCATCGAGACGCTGCTTGGCGGTATGGCCGCCAATATTATCAGTTTGACGACGGGCAGCACGCTGACCGTTGACATGGTCGGCACTCTGATCGGGTCCCATCAGCGGGAGTTGGTCACACTGGTGTCGGGTGCCACAAACCTGACGCTGCTCAATATCGATACCCTGATCGGCAGCGCGTATAACGACACCGTGGCCGTCGGCCAGGGCAGCACCTCCGTCACCACCGCCGTCTCCTTCGTCGAAACCCTGATCGGCACCGGTTCCGGCGCCGTCATGCTGGCCAGCAGCGGCAACACCATTAGCGCGGGTGAACTGTCGACCCTGGTCGGCAGCAGCGGCAAGGATGTGGTCTCCCTGCTCAGCACCGGCAGCACCACCACCGTCTCTCTGGTGGAGACACTGATCGGCAGTGGCGGCACCAACGTCATTAGCTTCGCCGACAGTGCCGCGACCATCTTTGTGTCGGGCGTGGATACCGTCATCACGGCGACCCAGACCCTGTCCCTGGCCGGTGCCGCCCAGACCATCACTATCGGCGGCGTCACCAACATCTTGCAGATGCCCGCCACCGGCGGCAGCAGCAGCGTGGCCCTGCCCTATGAAACGGTGCTGGGCGATACCGCCACCGACATCGTCACCCTGACGCAGACCCAGGGCACGACCCTGGCTGTGCAGCTGCTGGAAACCCTGATCGGCACAGCACAGAACGATATCATCCTGCGCACGGGCACCGTGGGCAGCACGATGCTGGTCGGGCAGGTGGAAACCTTTATCGGCAATACCGGCACGGATGTCGTCCAGTATGCTGCCGGTACGACCAGCATGGCCTTGACCGCCGTAGAGACCATCATCGGCAGCGCCAGCGGCGATGATGTCGTCACCTGGGCCGCTTCCGGCTTCACCATCGCCGTCGATGGCATCGAAACCATCGTCGGCACCGCCGGTGCCAATGTCATCACCAGCACCGGCACCACCGGCGGCACCATCCGTGTCTCGCTGCTGGAGAGCGTGACGGGCGGCGCCGGCAATGACACGCTGGCGATGGAAGGAACGGATGCCAATACCCTGACAGTCGCGGGTATTGAGGCCGTGGTGGGCAGCGTCGGTCTTGATGTCCTGTCATTGGGCACCTTCGGTAGCACCATCACCGTATCCGCCATTGAATCGCTGATCGGCGGCGCGTCGGGCGACGACGTGGCGACCTATACCGGTGTCGCCGGTGCCACCCTGTTCGTGACCCGCGTCGAGACGCTGATCGGCAACAGCAGTGACGACATCGTCAAGCTGGTCGATGGTGGCAACACCATGGTCATCTCGCAGTTTGAGACGATCATCGGCGGCGCCGGTGTCGGAGATACCATCACGCTCGGCAGCGGTGGCAACACCATCACGACTTCCCTGGTCGAAAGCCTGTTCGGCGGATCTGGTACCGACGTTGCGATCATGAGCGCGTCGGGCAATATCACAGTCTCCCTGCTGGAAACTCTGATCGGCAGCAGCGGCACTGATGCGGCCATCCTTAACAGCACCGACGGCAACACGCTGGTGGTCCTCAATGTAGAATCGCTGCGCGGCAACACCGGTACCGATACAGCCATTATCCTGCGCACCAACGGATCGACGACCACTGTCACGTCCTTCGAAGCCATCGTCGGCAACAGTGGCGCAGATGCAGTGAAGATCGCGTCCACTTTCGGCACAACCGCAACTGTCTCCTTTATCGAGACTTTTACGGGTGACACCGCGACAGAAGTTTTGATCATTGGCGACAATGGCAGCACCATCGCTGTAGCTGGCACGGAAACTGTGATCGGCAGTGCCGGTACAGACGTTCTCGGGCTGATCAGCACGGCGGGCAGCACCCTAACGGTCAGCGCCATTGAAAGCATCACGGGCAGCAGCGGGGTCGAAAGGGTTTTCCTGGCCGGTACCAACGGCAGCACCACCCTGATCCGCGCCGTGGATACCCTGATCGGCACCACCGGCGTCGACATTGTCAGCCTGGGCACCAACGCCGGGGCGGTCACGCTTTCCAAGATTGAAAGCCTGCTGGGTAGTGCCGGCGTGGATCAGGTTCAGTTGGATTCCGGTGGCAACACGATTGACATCGCCGGCATCGAAGAACTGCTCGGTGGCGCCGGGGTCGATCTCGTCACCACCGGCACTGTGGGCGGATCGCTGTCCGTAGCACAGATTGAAAGCCTAGTGGGTGGTATCGGCACTGACATTGTCACCCTGAGCCCCGACGGCAATACGATCAATGTCAGCCAGATCGAAACGCTGATTGGTGCCGCGTCTAGCAGTGATCTGGTTGCCATGGCTGGCACCAGCGGCGGTACCATCCAGATCCGGCAGATAGAGGCCATTATCGGCAGCGGCGGCACCGATGTCGTGAATACGGGCAGCGTCGGCAGCACGCTGGCTCTGTCGCTGGTCGAAAGCCTGGTCGGCGGCACAGGCCGCGATGTCGCCACCATGAGCAACACTGCTGGCGGCACCCTGTCGATCACCGGTGTCGAGGCCGTGACGGGCAGCAGCGGAAGCGATCTGGTCACCATCGACCAGACGGCGGCCAATACCCTGACTGTCTCGCTGGTTGAAAGCGTGCGCGGCGGCACGGGCACCGATATGGTCGCGCTGGGTGCCGGCAACAATACGCTGCTGGTCGATCTGGTGGAAAACATCGTCGGCAATACCGGCAATGACACGATCCGCCTGTCCGCGAACACCAGTGGCAACGACGTTACCGTTGCGGCCGTGGAACGCGTCATCGGCGATTCCGGTGCCACCGTCGACCATGTGCGGATGGCAACTGGTGGCGGCACCATTGCCGTCTCCCTGATCGAAAGCCTGACGGGTACGGTCGGCAACGATGTTGCCAGCATCAATGACAATTCCGGCAGCACCATCACCGTCTCGCTGATCGACAGCCTGACGGGCGGTAACGGCACCGATATCGTCGCCCTGGGCGGCACCAGCGGCGCCACCATCGCCGTTGGTGGGGTAGAAAGCCTGGCGGGTAGCAGCGGCGCCGACAGCGTGACGCTGAGCGGAATTGGCGGCACCCTGGCCGTCACTGCGGTGGAGACCATCACCGGCAGCATCGGCACCGATACCGTCACCGCCGCCAGCGCCAACGGGACCACCGTCACCCTGTCCGTCTCCCTGGTAGAAAGCCTCACTGGCGGTGGCGGCACCGACATTGTTCTGCTGACCAGCGGCGGCAACACGATTTCCACCAGCTTGGTGGAAACCATCATCGGCAATACCGGCCTGGACGTGGTGCAACTCGGCACTGGCGGCAATACCGTCAATGTCGTCGGCCTGGAGACCGTGATCGGCGGGTCCGGCACTGATCTGGTGACCTTCACCGAAACCAGCGGCACCATCGTCGTTTCAGGCGTTGAGACGGTTCACACCACGGACCGTACCCTGGCCCTGGCCGGGGCGGCCACCACCATCGTACTTAGCCCCGCTCAACTGATCCTGACGGTACCCAGCGCCAGCGGTAATACCGTCACTGTCGATGCCTATCAGACCGTTATCGGTCAGGCTGGCACGGATGTGGTTACCTTCACCCAGGCCTCGACCGTGGCCGTACAGTTGCTGGAATCGCTGGTCGGCAGCGGCGGCAACGACGTGGCCACCAACATCAGCACGGACGGCTCCACCCTGAATGTTTCCGATATGGAAACAATTATCGGTAATTCCGGCCTTGACCGCGTGCTTCTCTCCAGCAACGGCAACACGCTGGCTGTGACGCTGCTCGAAACCCTGATCGGCGGCAATGCGACGGATGCCCTTCAGGCCTATGGTACCAGCGGCTTCACCATGCATGTGAGCGACCTGGACACCATCGTCGGTAACAGCGCCGTCAATGTCATCCTCAGCACGGGAACGCTTGGCTCGACCATGTCGGTGAGCGGCCTGGAAACCCTGGTGGGGTCCATCGGCTTTGGTACCGACGTCGCCTTGCTGGGCGATGGCGGCACCACCATGCAGGTCGGGCAGTACAGCACCCTGATCGGCGGTACCGGAACCGACAGCATCACCCTGACCACAGACAGCAGCACCCTGTCCGTATCGCTGATCGATACTATCATCGGCACCACCAGCCAGGACAGTGTCGTCATCGCGGAAACGGGCGGCGCCAGCCTTTTTGCCTCCCTGATCGACACCCTGATTGGCAACGTCGGCAACGAACTGCTCACCCTGGGCAGCAGCGGCAACACAACCTCCATCAGCGACGTGGAATCCGTTGCTGGCGGTTCCGGTACCGACGCCCTGACGGCATTCGGGAGCGGCATCACGACCAGCGTGACCCGGGTTGAAGCCTTCTACGGCTCGTCCGGCAATGACGAAGTGACCCTGTCGAGCAACAGCGGCAACACCATCCTTGTCCGGCTGCTGGAAACCCTGATCGGTGGAACGGGCGGCGATACGGTGACGTTCGGCACCGGCGGCATCACCACCGTGCTCTCCAGCATCGAAACCCTGATTGGTGGGACCGGCGTCGATACGGTTATCCTGACCTCGGCCAGCACCATAACCTCCGTGGGCGTGGAGACGCTGATCGGCAGCGGGGCCGGCACGGTCGTGACCCTGACCGACTCCGATACCAGCATCTGGGTGCAGGGGATCGAGACTATCCACAAGCCCAACGGTACAGAGGTGCTTGACGGCACCAAATTGACCAACGGCACCTGGGTCTACATCAATAACCAGATCATTAATCTATCCGGTACCGGAAACGAAGATATTACCGGCTATCGCACGATCATCGGCCATAACGGAACGGATGTTGTCACCCTCACCGCGGCGTCCACCATCGCGGTACAGGCGTTGGAAACGCTGATCGGGTCAAGCGGCACCGATCTTGTGTCGACCACAGGAACCAACGGCATCACCATCATGGTGAGCGGGATCGAAAGCCTGAATGGCGGCACCGGTCTGGACCATATACTGCTGGACAACACAGCCGGCACGATGGGCGTCTCTCTTGTGGAGACGATTGTCGGCGGCACCGCCACAGATACGGTCCTGCTGAACGCGTCGGGCAACACGATCGCCGTCTCCCTGGTGGAAAGCCTGATCGGCGGGTCCGGCAAGGATGTCGTCACCAGGTTCGGCGTCGGTAACTTCACAGTCAGCGCCATTGAGACCCTGGTCGGCGGTACTGGCGCACAGGTTGTCACCTCAACCGGCACGTCCGGCTCCACCATGCTGGTGGAAGAGGTCGAAACCCTTCTCGGCGGCACGGGCATCGACGATCTGACTCTGTCGGCATCCGGCAATACGGTCAGCATGGGTGGCGTGGAGACGCTACGGGGTGGCGCCGGCACCGACGCCGTCACCTTGTCCGAATTGGGCAACACCATCACCATCTCGGCGGTGGAGGTGCTGAACGGCGGTAGCGGCAACGATGATATCACCCTGACCTCCGGCGGCCACACGTTCACTGTAAAGAACATCGAAACGCTGCGGGGCGGAGCGGGCACCGAAATCGTGACGGTCGCGACAGGCGGCAGCACCTTTGCCATCGCGCTGATCGAAACCCTGACCGGCAGCGCTAGCATAGAAGTAGTGACCAGTACCGGCACTGCCGGTGTCACCCTGGCCGTGAGCGCCATCGACACCCTGATCGGCGACAGCGGCACCGACATTGTCACCGTGGATGGCAATGCCGGTAACACAATCACCGTCGCGCTGCTGGAAACCCTCACCACCGGCACGGGACAGGATGCCGTCCGTTTTGCCAATGGCCAGAACACGACCCTGCTGGCCATCGGGGTTGAAACCCTGATCGGCGGCACCGGCAGTGACAATGTCACGCTGACCACGGCTGGCACCACAACCACTGTCTCGCTGATCGAACAGCTGGTTGGTGGTGCAGGTAAAGATATCGTCGCGTTGGCCAGTGCCACCACCCTTGCCGTGGCATTGATCGAGACGCTGATCGGCTCCGCCGGCACGGATACCATCAATGGCACCGGCACGTTCGGCGTCACCCTGTCCGTCAGCGGGGTGGAAACCATCATCGGTGCTTCTGGCACCGACGTGGCAAGCCTGACCGACAGCGGCAACAAAACAATCTTTGTCGGCCTGCTGGAAACCCTGATCGCCAGCAGCGGTCTGGATGTTGTCGGCTTCACCAACCAGGGCGCCACCATGGCGGTAGCCGGTGTGGAGCAGCTGGTTGGCGGCATCGGCACTGATGCCGTGACCCTGACCGACAGTGGCAACAGCATCACCATCCAGAATCTGGAGAGCCTGACCGGCAGCGTGGCCAATGATGTGGTCACCTTCGCCACTGGCACTACTGCCACCACGCAGGTCTCGTTGATTGAGACTTTGGTCGGCGCGTCCGGCATCCAAGCAGTTATACTAAGCAGCCAGGGCGGCACCCTGGCCTTCGGCGCCGTGGAAACCCTGCTTGGCACCGGCAGCGGCATCGACGTGCTGACGGCCACAACCGCCGGCAACTATGTCGTGGGCAACATCGAAACCCTGACCGGCGGCAGCGGCACCGATAGGGCCACCATCGCCAGCAGCGGCGCCACCATGATGGTAACGCTGGTGGAGTCTCTGACCGGGAGCGATAGTACTGATGCAGTCAGCCTGGGCAACCAGGGGAATAGCATCAACATCTGGAAACTGGAGACATTAATCGGCGGTAGCGGCACTGACATAGTGACCCTGCGGTCCAGCAGTAACAACATAATGGTCGGGGGTATTGAGACGCTGACCGGCGGTACCGGCGTCAGTGATATCGACGTCGTCAGCTTGGCATCGACAGGTACCACGCTGGTCATCTCAGCACTGGAAACGATCCTGGGCGGCGTCGGTACAGATGTGCTGGTGACCACCACAGAGGGCGTCACCATGTCAGTTGGCGCCATCGAATCACTGATCGGCAGCAGCGGTACTCAAGCTATCACCCTGTCCAGCAATGGCAGCACCATCAACGCTGAGAATATAGAGTCTCTTATCGGCGCCAACGGCGGTGCATTCACCGACGTGGTGACGCTAGGCAACGGTGGCAACACAATGCTCGTTGGGCGCCTGGAGACATTGACGGGCGGCAGCGGCACAGATTTCATCACGCTCACTACTAGCGGTGTGACTATCAATCTGTCCAGTATAGAGACCCTCGACGGTAACAGTAGCCTTGATATTGTCACACTGGCCGATACCGGCAACAGCATTAATGTTTTCCATATCGAAACGCTGACGGGCGGCGCCGGCGTGGACGTCATCAGCTATCGTTCCTTCGGCAGCACAGTTTCCATGCGCCTCATGGAAACGCTGATCGGGGGTATCGGCAGAGATATTGCGTTCCTGGACAGCACAGGTAATACGCTGACCATCAGCGCCATGGAGCAGTTGACCAGCACTGGTGACGGGCGTGATGTCGTTACACTCGCCGCTGCAAGCACCCTGACCATCGAACTGCTGGAAACACTGGTCGGTACATCCGACACGGACGTCATCACCAGCACGGGCACGCTCGGCGTCACCATGCTGGTGTCGTCGGTCGAAACCCTGTTGGGCGCGACCGGCATCGACGCCATCACCCTGTCCACCAGCGGGACGGTCACGGTCCAGAACCTGGAAACGTTGATCGGCGGCACTGGTATTGACGAGGTCAAGCTGCTGACGGGCGGCAGCACCATGTCCGTGGCACGGTTCGAAACCATCACCGGCAGCACCGACCTCGATGTCATAACGAACCTGGATACCAGCGGCGGGACACTGTCCCTGACCCTGATCGATACGCTGATCGGCAACGGCGCCAATGATGTGGCGATCCTGACCGATACCAGCAGCACAATCTATCTGGACGGGTTCGAGGCCGTGACCGGCGGCAGCGGTGCTGACCTTGTCCGTGTGTCCAACAGCACATTGACCACCACGCTGGTGGAAAACCTGATCGGTGCCGGCAGCGCGGTTGTTATCCTGTCGGGCAGCAGTGGCAACACGGTAACCGCCACGGGGCTGGATGCCCTGATCGGCGGCAGCGGGAATGACGCCGTCACCCTGTCCGGCAACAACCAGACCACGCTGGTCAATTTCGAGACGATCACCGGCGGCAGCGGTGTCGATGCCATCACCCTGGGCACCGGTGGCAACACCCTGCTGATTCAGGCGCTGGAGACCCTGGCGGGCGGTGCCGGCAAGGATGTCGTCACGGCGGCGGCCAGCGGCACCTTCGCCATCGCCCTGTTGGAAACACTCACCGGCGGCGGCGGCCTTGATGTCGTTACCGGTACGGGAACCAATGGCATCACGCTGGCGATGCAGGGTGTCGAAACCCTGATCGGCGGTTCCGGCACCGATGCCATCACCCTGACCAGCACCAGCAACAACAATATCCATGTCTCGCTGGTCGAAACCCTGATCGGCAATAGCGGCGTTGACAGCGTAACGCTGGGCAGCAGCGGCAACCAGATCATGGTGTCGCAGGTTGAGACCCTTACGGGTGGTCTTGGCACCGATGTCGTGACCCTGGAAGCCACTTTCGTCACCGTCGACGGCATCCCGACCCTGCAAAGCAACATCGTCATTTCCGATGTTGAAACGATCATCGGCGGCAAGGGAACGGATACGGCCACCCTGGGCAGCGGCAACGATACCGTCACCGTCTCGCTGATGGAGAATGTTAATGCCGGGGCCGGTGATGACCATGTCATCATGGCCGGTGGGGGCGGAACCCTGACCGTCACCGGTCTGGAAACCCTGACCGGCAGCAGCGGGTATGATGCCGTCACCCTGGGTGGCACATCCGGCAGCACCATCCGGATCGAGGCCCTGGAAGAACTTGCCGGCGGTACCGGCACCGACATCGTCACCCTGGTCAGCCCGGCGACGGGCGGCACCACGCTCACCGTCTCGCTGATCGACACGTTGACCGGCGGCAGCGGCAATGACGTGCTTGTCCTGAAGGGAACCTCGGTCGACCGTGAGGAACTGGACGGCAGCACGACCGTCACCGTGACGCTGGTGGAATCCATCGTCACCATCACCGATGTCGAAAGCGTCATCGGCTCCGCCGCCGCTGTCGATATTGTGAAGCTGGGCAACACCGGCGGCAGCACGCTTAGCGCCATCGGCCTGGAAACGCTCATCGGCAATAGCGGCAACGATGTCGTCACCTTCACCGATACCGGCGCCACCATTCTGGTGTCGGGCCTGGAGACGGTCTACACCCCGACCGAGACCCTGTCGCTGGGCGGCGCGCTGACGACGGTAACCATCTTCGTTCCCGCCACCATCCTGTACCTGCCGTCTGCGGGTGCGACAGTCAGCGTGGATGCCTATCAGACCATCGTGGGCGACGTCGGCAAGGATGTGGTCACGCTGAACAACACCCGTGGCTCCAAGGTCGCCGTGGAACTGCTGGAAACCCTGACCGGCAGCTCCTATGTCGAGAATGTCACCATCTCCAGCAGCAGCGGTTCCACCATGCTGGTGTCGCTGCTGGAAACGCTGATCGGCAATACTGGCCGTGACGTGGTGAAGCTCGACTCCAACGGAAATACGCTTGCCTTCTCGATGCTGGACGTGATCCAGGGCGGGGCCGGCACGGACACTCTGCGGGCACTTTCCGGTTCCGGCTTCACGACCTCCGTGACCCAGCTGGAAACCCTTATCGGCAATGGCAGCATCAATGTCGTGACCGGTACCGGGTCCGACGGCAGCACCATGAATGTCTCTCAGCTGGAAACGCTGGTGGGCGGTGCGGGTCTGGACGTCACGACCCTGTCGGGCAGCGGCAACAGCATTGCTGTCTGGCTGCTTGAAACCGTTACCGGCAGTGCCGGGGCGGACATGGTGACGGTAACCACGCTGGGCGCGTCAGTCGGCGTCACAGATGTCTACCTGGACGGACAGGCAGGGAACGATACTCTGGTCGGCGGGGCTGGCAATGACACGCTGGTCGGCGGCGACGGCAGCGACACGCTGACGGGTGGTGCCGGTATTGATCTCTTCGATGTCGGCAATGGCGATACCGTCACCGACATCGCCGAAACCGAGAAGCTGCGCATCAGCGGTTCGGTCTTCACCGAAAGCCAGATGACGCTGACCGCCAGCGGCAGCGACACCATCCTCAGCTATGGCGGCAACCAGATCACCCTGACCGGTCGCTCCGACCTGACCCTGGACAACATTTATGTGACGGAGAGCGGGGGGTCGACCCTCATCACCGTCGATACGATCCGGCCTACCTTCATTTCGTCAGCTGTAACCGGTTCTGATTCACCGATCTCCGACACCTTCACTTTCCTGGTCAAGTTCTCGGAAGACGTTACCGGTGTCGACTTGTCTGACTTTACCGTCAGCAATGTAAGTAACTTTAGTCGGCCAATGCTGTTCAATATGGCATCCGTCAACGGTAGCGGTGATACCTATACCGTCACCGTCAATAACATCAGCGGCGAAGGTATTATGCGCCTTGACTTGTTGCCAAACGGCATCAAGGACTTGGCCGGCAACACCTTGACCGTCGGAGGCAAGAGTACTGAATATCTCGTAGATACCGTCGCTCCGGCGTCTGTCAGCAATTCATTTGTGCCCGTGCCGGAGGGGGCCACCAACGGCACCATCGTGGGGCTGGTGCAGGCGACCGACGTTAGCAGCCTTACCTTCCGACTGACGGATAATGCTGGCGGACGCTTCAGCATCGACAGCGCAACCGGTATGGTAACCGTCGCCGACGGCAAGCTGCTCGACTTTAATAAAGCGACCAGCCACGCCATCACGGTAGAGGTCTCCGACGGTCGCCTGACCACGACGCAGACGCTGTCTGTCAACATCACCAATGTCGCGCCAATGGTGCCGGTCGACACCGACAACGCGCCCAATAGCGTTGTCGAGGGCACTGCAACCGGTACAGCGGTAGGCTTGACGGTAACTGCCGTCGACAGCGGCACCAACCTTGTCTACAGCCTGACAGATGATGCTGGCGGACGCTTCCAGATCGACGCCAAGACCGGTGTCGTCACTGTCAAGGATGGAACCAAGCTCGATTTCGAGACGGCGTCCAGCCACACGATCATCGCCCATGTCAGCGACGGCCATTCCGGCATCAGCAACCAGAGCTTCACCATCAATGTTGCCAACGCGCCGCCCACCAAGCCCGTAGATGGCGACAGCACCGCCAACAGCGTGGTGGAAGGGGCCAAGGCCGGCACCCTGGTCGGGATCACCGCAAAGGCGACCGATCCGGGCAATACCCTGGTCACGTACAGCCTGACTGACGATGCCGGTGGCCGCTTCCAGATCGACACCAAGACCGGTGTTGTGTCCGTCAAGGATGGCGAGAAGCTTGATTTCGAGGCGTCAGCCAGCCATGCGATCACGGTTCAGGCCAGCGACGGCAAGGGTGGGCTCAGCACCGAAATCTTTACCATCGACCTGACCAATGTCGTGCCGACCACCCCGGTCGATGATGACAGCATGGCCAACAGTGTGGCGGAGGGTTCCAAGGCCGGCAGCAGTGTCGGCCTGACCGTGAAGGCCACGGACCCCGGCACCACGCCGGTGACATACAGCCTGACCAACGATGCCGACGGACGCTTCCAGATCGATGCCAAGACCGGCGTCGTGACGGTAAAGGACGCCGACAAGATCGACTTCGAAACGGCCACCAGCCATTCCATCACGGCCCAGGCAAGCGACGGCAAGGGCGGGGTCAGCAACCAGACCTTCACCATCGCCGTTAGCAATGCTCCCCCGACGGCCCCGGTCGACAAGGACAGCGCCGCCAACACCGTGATGACGGGGTCCGCGGCCGGCACATCGGTTGGCATCACCGCGTCCGCCATCGATCCGGGCAACAGCGCCGTGACCTACAGCCTGCTGGCCGATGCAGGTGGTCTGGTGGCAATCGACGGCAAGACCGGTGTCGTCACCGTCAAGGATGGCGCGAACTGGACCGGTGTCCTTTCCGGCGACCGGATCGTCACCGTCCAGGCCAGCGACGGCAAGGGCGGCCTCAGCCAGGAAAGCTTTACCCTGGCCGTGCAAGCCCAGACCAAGGCGCCCAGCGCCCCTGTCCTGACCACGGGCAGTGATACCGGCACCTCCAGCAGTGACGGGATCACCAAGCCCGGCAACCTGGTCGTGACCGGCACGGCGGAAGCCGGCGCGAAGGTCAGCCTGCTGATCGGCGGCACCGCCAGCGGCCTGACCAGCGTTGCGGATGAGAATGGCGCCTACAGCTTCACCATCGATGCCGGCGCCACGACCGGTACACTGAGCCTCAGCGCCACGGCCACCGGCAAGTCCGGTCTGGTGAGCGAGGCCAGCACAGCCACCACCATCACCATCGACGGTCTCGCCCCCAGCGTAACCGGCCTAGCACTGGTTGGTACGCCGGCGCCGGACAGCACCAGCCTGACCTGGAGGGTCAGCTTCTCCGAAATGGTCAGCGGTGCCACAGCTGCTGCCTTCGGACTGGCCACTACCGGCACGGCGAAGGGGAGCATCGGTTCCGTCAGCATCGTGGACGCACAGACCATCGAAATCACGGCCACTGGCCTGACGGGCGGCGGTACCGTGACACTGACGTTGGATGGAAGCCGCATCACCGACATTGCCGGCAACAATGTCGCGGGTGCGGCGTCCAGCACACCCTTCATCATCGGCCAGAGCCAGATCAAGGCCACGGGCCTGTCGCGTGAACTATCCTATGTCGAAGATAGCGGCGCCATCTCGCTGGCCGGTACCAGCCTGACCGCGGCCCCCAACGCCGCTCTGACAGCGACCCTGACCCTGGCCGACCCATCCACGGGCCGGATTGAGGGTGGTGGCAGCTATGACGCCGCGACCGGTGTCTGGACCACCATCGGCACCATGGCGCAGATCAATGCGGCACTGGCGGCAGCCAGCTTCGTGCCGGCCTTGAACAATGACAAGCCAACCAGCATCAGCCTGCTGGTCACCGACAACATTGCCGGCAACGCGCCCGTCGGCGGCACCATCACGCTGGCTGTGACGCCGGTGAACGATGCGCCGGTGGTCGGGACGGCCATCGGCAACCAGAGCGCCATCGAGGGCAAAGGCTTCTCCTTCGCCCTGCCCGCGACGGCCTTCAGGGATGTGGATACCAATGACACGCTGACCTTCTCCGCCACGGTGGCGGGAGGTGGCGCCCTGCCCGCCTGGCTGTCCTTCGACGCAGCCACCGGCAGCTTCAGCGGCACGCCCGGCTTCAACGATGCCGGGGCGCTGGGGATCACCGTCACGGCGACCGACAAGGCCGGTGCCTCTGTCGCACAGAGCTTCACCGTCACCATCGCCGACGTCAACCAGGCCCCAGTGGCCAAGGATGACACTGGCACTGTCCGTGAAACAGGCTTCCTGAACGGGTCCGGCCTGCTGGATAACGACACCGATATCGATTTGGGCGACACCCGCACCATTATCGGCGTCAATGGCGACGGGGCGGTCGGCAGCCTGATCACCCTGGCCTCCGGGGCAAAGATCCAGGTCAATGCCGATGGCACCTACACCTATGACCCCAACGGCGCCTTCAAGTCGCTCCCGCTGGGTGGCAAGGGCCAGGACAGCTTCACCTACACGATCGCCGACAAGGGCGGCCTGACCTCCACGGCCACCGTTACTATCACCATCGATGGTGAGAATAACGACCCGGTCATTCAGGCCCCCAAGCAGGTGATCATCGCCAAGAATTCCGGTGCCATCGGCCTGTCCATCGACATGCCCTTGGACCCGGATGGCAACCAACTGTTCGTGACCATCGGGGAACTGCCCAGCCACGGCGTTCTGCAATATGCCGATGGCCGTGCGGTTGCAGCGGGCGCCGTGGTGTCCGCCACGGAACTGGCGGGCCTCACGTTCCGTGTCGATCCCGGCTTCGCCGGATCGGCGGGCCGCGTAACCTACTCCGTCAGCGATGGGCAGAAAGACATTGCCAGTGCGGTGGATATCACCATCGCCGAGGAACAACTGATCGCCATTGGCGTCACCGGCGGCACCCCGTCGGTGCAGGTGGAGCCGACGGGCGACGGCTTGGTCGCCTACCGGTTCACCATCAGCCGCAGTGCCGGTCAGACCCCGGCCACGGACGGCACGGTGACGGTCAACTGGCGCATTGATGAAGGCGGCGGCATCGACCGGTTCGACTTCGCGGACGACGCGCTACCCTCCGGCACGGTCACTCTGGCGCCGGGTCAGTCCAGCCAGGAAATTACCGTCCTGGTGAAGGCCGACGCCCTGAACGAAGGCGACGAAACCTTCACGGTCAAGCTGGATGGCCTGTCCTCCTCCGGTCTGGTCCTGACCCCGCGCATCAATGACCCGTCCAGCGTGTCCGGCACCATCCTGGATGGCGCACGTGACCGTCTGCCGCCGCAGGTCACGGGTGTTTCCGCGCCCGCCGCCGGTACCTATTTCCCCGGCGACAGCGTGGAAATCAGCCTGAGCTTCAGCGAGGCCGTGACTGTCGACGGCACACCGGCCCTGTCCCTGCTGGTCGGCTCTGCCAATCGTCAGGCAGTCTATGTCGGCGGCTCGGGCGGTTCGGTCCTGACCTTCCGCTATGTTGTCGGTGCGGGCGATCTGGATGGCGACGGCATCTCCGTCGCCGGCAACATTGTCAATGCCGGAGCGATCAAGGATGCGGCTGGCAACGCCTCGCTGGCCGACTTCACCCTGTCGGGTGCCGATTTCGGTGGCGTGATCATCAACTTCGTGCGCGGCAAGACCGTGGACGGCTATATCAGCGGCGCCACCGTCTTCGCGGACGCCAACGGCAATGGCGTCCTGGATGCGGGCGAGGCGTCGTCGGTCACCGATGCGACCGGCAACTACACCATCGGCGGTGGCAGCGGTGCCTATGTCATGGTGGGCGGCACCGACATCTCCACGGGCCAGGTCTTTGACGGTGTCTATGAGGCACCGTCCCGCGCCACCGTCATTAACCCGCTGACCAGCGCGATTGTCGGCCTGGCCGGCCGGCAGGCAACCGCGTCCGCCAATCTGGCGGCGGCGGCACAGCTGAAGACGGCACTGGGTATCGATGCGGGTCTGGATCTGCTGAATGTCGACCCGCTGCAGGCGGCGACGGCATCGGGTGCCAGCGCCACACAGGTGGCCTCTGCCGTGAAGGCCCAGGCCGAAGCGGTCAAGATTGCCAATCTGATCGTGGAAGGGGCGGCCGTGATGAACGGTGCGGCCACCAACACGCTGGCGCCGGGACAAGCGGGCCAGGCCATTCTGGACGCGCTGGCCGATGCCATCCGCGCCCTGCCGGCAGGTTCGACCCTCAATCTGGCCGATGCGGGTACGCTGGCCGGTATCCTGCGCGGCGCTGCCGCCCGGCTGCCGGGCGTCGATGCTGGCAAGGTCGGGGCCGTTGCCAGCAATGCAGGCACCATCATCGGGGCCGGCAACGCCCAGGTGAATGCCGCCGCTCTGCTGACCGATCCGTTGGCGGCCCTTACCGCCATCGCTCGGGTTCAGGTCGTGGCCCAGACGACGACCGTCACCGCCCTGCGGAACGGCACCGCCGCGGGTAACCTGGACGCCGCCGTTACTGCCCTGACGGGCAGCAATCTCGATGCGGCGGTGGCGGGCGCACAGGTTGGAACCGTTGTTCCCACCCGTCTCTCCATCACCGCAATCGACACCGCGAAGGCGGAAGGCGACGGCGGCTTCACCAACTTCACCTTCCAGGTCACCCGCTCGGGTACGGCCCTGGAGGCGGCCACGGTGGATTACCGGGTCAGCGGCAATTCCGGTCTGGATGCTGCCGACTTCGGGGGCACCCTGCCCGCCGGTACCGTCAGCTTCGCCGCTGGCGAGACGGTGAAGACCATCACGGTCCGGGTCACCGCCGATACGGCAATCGAGCAGGATGAACGGTTCACCGTCACCCTGTCCAACCCGTCGTCCGGCATGGACATCCTGGTTGCCCAGGCCAATGCCACTATTCTGAACGACGATCCGGCCAATCCGCGCCTGTCCATGCCGGCAGCCACCGCCATCCTGGCGGGCCGCAGCAGCGTGGTGGGCGGTATCGTGGTTCAGGCCGCGCAGGGCGGCACCGTTACCGTCACCCTGATCCCCACCGGTGGTTCGATCACCCTGGTAGGCCCGGCCAGCCAGAGCCGGGGCAGCGGGGCCGTCACCCTGACGGGCACGCTGGCCGATGTGAATGCCACTCTCTCGGGCTTGTATTTCACGCCCGACAGCGGCAGCGCCACAGGCAGCATCCAGGTGGTGGCCGGCAACGGCACCGTCCCGCGCAGCGACGTGGCGACGCTGGACGTGCGGGTGGCGACGGCACCGGAGAATATCCTGCCCGTCAAGCCAGCCGTCGTCGCCGGCATCGCAGGTGAAATCATCGGCGTCAGCGTCTCTGACACGGACAGCCCGACCCTGACTGTGACCTTGACCCCCACCGATGGATCGGTTTCCGTGACCGCCATGGGCGATGTCAGTGTGACACGCAGCGATAGCGGAGTGCTGGTCCTGACCGGTTCCACCGCTGCTGTAAAGCAGTCGCTGGCGACGTTGGAGTTCACCGGTGTGCTGGGCAAGCCCCAGGCATCGCTGCGGATCGAGACGGATGATCACGACCCTGTCACACCCAATGACAGCGACCTGATCCTGATCGAGGTATTGCAGCCGCCGCAGACGGTCATCCCCGATGGCGTCACCATCCCGCGCGGCACCCCGTCGGCGGTCACGGGCATCAGCGTCACTGACACAGACAGCCCCGTCCTGTCCGTCACACTGACCCCGACCAGCGGCACTGTGGCCCTGACGGCTATCGGCACCGCCACCCTGACCCAGGTCTCCAACACGGTGATCCGTGTCACGGGCAACATCGCCGATGTCAACGCGACCCTGGCGACGCTGCTCTTCACCACGGTTGACGGGGTGGAGACGGCACAGCTGCTGGTGCAGACCTCCGATCTGGATGCCCGCACCATGGACAGCGAGACATTGCTGACCATCCGTGCGGTGGACGATGTGCTGCGTCTGCCGGCCTCCGGTGCGACGCTCAGCCTCGACCGCTATGCCACGGTCATCGGCAATATCGGTCAGGATGTGATCACGCTGGCCCGTCCGGCCGGCACCACCATCGCCGTGACACAGCTGGAAACGCTGATCGGCAGCGCCCAGAACGACGTGGTGACCAGCAGCGGCAGTGTGGGTTCCACGATGAGTGTGGAAATGCTGGAAAGCCTGACCGGCTCCCCGGCCACCGATCTGATCTATCTGGGTGGTGCCGGCAGCACCATCTGGATCCAGCAGATCGAGGAACTGGTGGGTAGCCGTGGCCGCGACCGTGTCACCCTGGGCGATGTCGGCAACAGCATTGCCGTCTCCGGCCTGGAGACGCTGATCGGTGGGCGTGGCCTGGATCAGGTCACGTTGTCCGGTGGCGGTGCCACCATCTCCGTTGAAGGCATCGAAAGCCTGATCGGCGGCAGTGGCACCGACTTCGTCTTCACCGGTGCCGTGGGTGGCACGCTGTGGGCCAAGGGCATCGATGTCCTGGTCGGCGGCAGCGGAGTGGATGCGGTCCGTCTGGCCGACGGTGGCAACAGCCTGCTGGTCCGTGGTCTGGAGACCCTGACTGGCAGCAATGGCACCGACATCGTCACAATCGGCAACAGCGGCGCCACGATGCTGGTCAGCGGTATCGAAACCCTGATCGGTGGCGCGTCACGGGAAGTGATCACCCTGGGCAGCCAGGGCGGCACCATCCGCGTCAGCGGAGTGGAGACCCTGACGGGTGGCAACGGGGCGGATATCGTCACCGTGGCCGACGCCAAGGCCATCCGCTTCGAAGGCGGGGCGGGGGCCGACCAGATCGCGCTGGGGACAAGCCAGGTGGCGGACCAGATCGTCTACCGCAATGCCGGCGACGGTGCGGCGGCGGGCGCCAACACAGGCTTCGACCGTATCACCAACTTCCAGACGGCACTGGACAGTCTGGTACTGGTCGGCAATCTGCGCAGCCTGCTGGACCGCAACGGCGACGGTGTGGTCCAGGGAGGCGACCGGACAACCGGACAGGTCGATATGGCCAATGACGAGGTGGTTCGCCTGACCACCACGAGCAGCAGCCTGACCGATGACAGCCTGATTGCCATCCGCACCGCCATCGGTGCCCTGAAGAACCCGCGTGCCGGCGGTAGCGTCATGGTCCTGGCCAGCGACGAGACCGATACCGGGATCTACATGGTCACCAAGACCAATGGAGAGCAGAGCATCACGTCCGGGGAAATCAAGCTGCTTGGCGTCGTATCCAACGCCAAGCTGAACAGCAGCAACATCTCCTTCGGGGGATAATTCCAGATGCTGACAAGGGGGCCGGCCGGTGCCAAGCTGCCGGCCGGCCCCTTTGCATGTGGCGGCAAGAGCTATTGGGTCATGCCGTGAATGGTCGGCGACTGCCGCCCGCGATCACATGATCGCGCAAGCCAAGGGCGCGGATGCGCCCGCCCGGCGTATGAGGGAGATAGTAATGGTGGCACTGGCTTCGGGGACAGGATTTGGCGCGTAATCTGGCATTGACCTGGCAGTTGACGGAAATCCATGGCTGGGGCCTGGTGGGTGTCCATACGGCCCTGTGCCTGGTCGACCGCAATCAGCCGCCGCTTTTGCTGGAAAAGCCGGCCTTCATCACCATGCGCCCGTCCACGCGGGAAAAGCTGGAACCGCTGATGGATGGCTACAACCAGATTTCGGCGCTTTCCGCCAAGCATGGCGGCAAGAAGCTTAAGCTGCATGACTGCACAGCCTTGCATGCCTTGGGCAACCATTTCGAACCCGGCCCTACGAGCAACCTTTATCAAGGCGAGGGCAATATCGGTGTCATCGCGTTCGAGGATACAAGCCTGGACAAGGCTACCCTGGAACGGGCAAGCCAATATGACCGGATCATCGTCCATTCCACCTATAACAGCGACCTGCTGGCCGAACGCGGGCTGCCCGATGTGCGCGTGACCTTCCAGGGCGTGGACCCGTCGGAAATGCCGCTGCTGCCGCGTACCGGCCTGTTCGGTGATCGATTTGTGGTGTTTTCCGGCGGCAAGATCGAATATCGCAAGGCGCAAGATGTTGTGCTGGCGGCGTTCCGCATCTTCCACGAACGCCATCCCGATGCTCTGCTGATCACCGCCTGGCACAATGCCTGGCCGCACACATCCGCCGACATCGCGGAATCGCCGCTCGCGGTGCGCGCGCCGCGCATCGATCCGGCCACCCACCGCCTGCGCATCACCGACTGGGCGGTGGACCATGGCGTGCCTTCCGACGCCTTTGTCGATCTCGGCTTTCTGACCCGCGCCCAGATCGCGCCCATCCTGGCCGAATGCCATGCCGCCCTGTTCCCCAACCGGTGTGAGGGGGCGACCAATCTGGTCGCAATGGAAGCCATGGCCTGTGGCGTTCCCGTCATCCTGTCGGACAATACCGGCCATCGCGACCTGATCCGGGAGGGGAATTGCCTGCCCTTGCGCCGGCAGACGCCCGTGCCCAACCCACGCGGCGCGCGCCAGGGCTGGTGTGAAAGCTCGGTGGACGAAGCGGTGGCCCATCTGGAAACGCTTTACGCGAACCGGCAGGAGGCGCGGGCCATCGGTGACCGGGGCAAGATCTTCATCCGCACCGAACGTACATGGCGGGATTTTGCGGAAAGCTTTATTGATGCGGCAGCTTGATCAGCAGGTATGACGCGATGACCGGCTTGACCATCATAACCGGCGGGGCCGGCTTCATCGGCTCCAACCTCGTCGCAGCCCTGGCCGCGCGCGGGGAAGAGGTGGTGGTCTGCGACCGGCTGGGGTCCGGCGACAAATGGCGCAATCTGGCAAAGCATCTGGTGACCGGATTCGTGGCGCCTGATCAACTGCCCTCGTTCCTGGCTGCACGGGCCGGGTCGGTGAAGGCCGTCCTGCATATGGGTGCGATCTCCGCCACCACGGAAACCGATGCCGACCTGATTGTTGAAACGAATATCGGCTTTTCCACCCTGCTCTGGGACTGGTGTGCCGCCCATGACGTGCCGCTGATCTATGCCTCCTCCGCCGCCACCTATGGCGATGGCAGCCAGGGCTTCTCCGACGACAATGATCCGGCGGCACTGGCGGCTTTGCGTCCGCTCAATGCCTATGGCTGGTCGAAGCTGGCCTTTGACCGTTTTGTGATCGATCAGGTGGGCCGGGGGCGGCAGCGCCCGCCGCAATGGGCCGGGCTGAAATTCTTCAATGTCTATGGCCCCAACGAATATCATAAGGGCGAGATGATGAGCGTGGTGGCCAAGAACTACGCCATTGCCGCCGACGGGGGCAGCGTGCGCCTGTTCAAGTCGCACCGCCCCGACTATGCCGATGGCGGACAATTACGGGACTTCGTCTATGTCCGCGATTGCGTGGATGTCGTCCTCTGGCTGCTGGACCATCTTGATATCAGCGGCATTTTCAATGTCGGCTCCGGTCAGGCACGATCCTTCGCCGACCTGATCACGGCTTTGTACCGTGCGGTGGACCGCGAACCGGCCATCGACTATGTCGACATGCCCGATCATCTGCGCGCCAAGTACCAGTATTTCACCAAAGGTAAGCTGGACCGGCTGCGCGCCGCCGGATACACAGCCCCTATGACGGGACTGGAGGATGGGGTGACAGACTATGTCCGCCACTTCCTGTCCCAGCCCGATCCCTACAGGTAACGCGATGGATGCCTATACCCACGCCGTCGCCCTTCACCGCGCCGGACAGGCGACGCAAGCGCTTGCCGCAGCCCGTCAGGCCTTGGAGGCAGCGCCCGACGATCCGCTTACCCATAATCTGCTGGGCGTCTGCTTGACCACGGGGCAGCTGTCGGCCGAAGGGATCGAGGTGCTGCGCGCCGCCATCGCCCGCTGGCCGGATCATGAGCAGCTGGTCAGCAATCTTGCCATCGCCCTGCTGAACGCGGGTGAGCAGAATGCGGCATGGCACCGACTGCGACATCTGGCCGTACTGAACCCTGCCAGCGCCATTGCCTTCGACCGACTGGGGTTGCTGTGCAACACCTGGCGGGGCGACCGGGAGGCAGCGACCCGCTTGACCGACCGCGCCGTGCGCCTGTCGCCACAGGATGAAGGCATCCGGATCGACCAGTCCCTGGCCTGGGCGCCTCATGACTTGAACCGCACCATCCGGGCGTTGGATGCCGCCGCCGTACTGAACCCACAGAACCCCTATCCCTATGTGCAGCGGGCCGGGGCCCTGCTGCGACAGGGACGGTTGCAGGCAGCCCTGCCCCCACTACGGCGTGCATTGAAACTCGACCCCACATATGACGACGCAATTAAGCATGTGATGCGGTGCCAGCGCTACCTTACCGCCAGCCAGGCGGCGGTGGCACAGGGGCCAGGACCCGGCGATGGTATCGTGCTGCGCGGCCCCTTCGCCACCGCGTCCGGCTACGCCCATATGGGCCGCCGCTATATCCAGACGCTGCGGCAGCAATCGGTGCCTTTGCAGGTCATAGGTGTTTTCGGACATGAAACCTGGAGTGAGGAGCCACTGGAGGCGCCGGTGAGTTCCAAGGTCGCCATCAACATCATGGTCCCGCTGGCCGTGGAACCAATCCCGGGCCTGTCGACCATCCTCTATTCCATGTTCGAAGGGCCGCGCATCTCCCCCACCTGGGCACGGCAAAGCCTAACGGCCGACATGGTGATCGTGCCCACTGAAAGCTCGTGGGTTGCCTGGGCAAGCCAGGGCTACCCGGAGGATCGTATCCGCGTCTGCCCCCTGGGCGTGGACGCGGAACCGGCGGTGGCGGACGCCCTACCGCTGGTGCTGGTGGATGGCGCCGGCCGGTCGGTGGCCAGCTACCGCCACCGTTTCCTGAATGTGTCGGACGCCATCCCGCGCAAGAACCTGGATGGGGTGCTGCGCGTCTGGCTGCGCGCCACGAACCGCGGCGACGATGCCGTCCTGATCCTGAAGCCCGGCAAGGGCGGGAACGAGGCGGCGCGCCGGCATTTGCAGACCATCGTGCGGCAGACGCAGGAACATGTGGGCCGCTCCTTCGCTGACGCCGCGCCCATCGTGCTGGTCGATCAGCCGTTAACGGAACTGGAGATGACGGGCCTTTTCCGCACTGCCAATTATTACTGGAGCCTGTCGCATGGTGAGGGCTGGGACCTGCCTTTGTCCAAGGCTGGGGCCATGGGCATGGGCCTGATTGCACCGGCCCACAGCTCCTACCTGGATTATCTGGATGACCGCTTTGCGCGGATGATCCCGTCCAGCACCGGCCCCGCCCATCTGCCCTATAGCGGGGAGCCCTGGGAACCGTTCTTCGGGCTGGACTGGTGGAACCCGGATGAGGATGCGGCGGCCGCCATCATCGCCGACATCATTGCCGGGCGAGACAGCGCCCTGCCCGATGCCAGCGCCCATCTGCTGAACAATTTCACCTGGGGCCAGGCGGCGCACAAACTGCGCGGCATCCTGGCCGACGCCGGCCTGCTGCGCCAGGGGGGAGCATCGTGACCGACTTGTTCGATACGGCCATGGCCCGGCATAAGGACGGCAAGCTGGCGGAGGCGGAAAGCCTTTACCGGCAGGTGCTGGCCACCAATCCCGATCACCCTTTTGCCAATAACAACTACGCCATCCTGCTGCGTGCGCAGCGGCGCTGGAACGAGGCTGTCGCCTATTATCAGCGGGCCCTGCGCGCCAATCCGGAGGATGCGCATGTCTTCAACAACCTGACCTGTGTCCTGTCCGACCTGGGGCAGGAGGCGAAGGCGGCCCGAGTCGCCATGATGGCCATAGCGTTGAAACCCGATTATGCGGAGGCCTGGTTCAATCTAGGCAATATCCTGCGCAACCTGGGGGGAAGCGACAAAGCCCGCCAGGCCTATCGCCGCGCGGTCCGTCTGCGCCCGGATATGGCGGAGGCCTGGTCGAACTTGGGGGATACATACAAATCCTCCTCCGAGCTGACACAGGCCATGGAGTGCTACCGCACCGCTCTGCGCCTGAACCCCGGCATGCCGGAACCCTATGTCAATCTGGGCGAGGTGCTGAAGGAGCAGGGCCGTGTCACGGATGCCATCACCCTGCTGCAACATGCGCTGGAACAGCACCCGGCCCTGCCGCTGCTGCATTCCAACCTGCTGTTCGCCCTGCATTACACGCCCCATGTCCCGCCGGAGGTGATTTTCCGTGCCCACCGGCATTGGGGCGAACGTCATGCGGCCCCCCTCACGGCGTCCAGCAGCAAAGCCTTCGGCAATGACCGTTCACCGGATCGCCGGCTGCGCATAGGCTATGTATCGCCGGATTTCTGCGGCCATGCCGTCTCCTGCTTTCTGGAACCGCTGTTGCGCGGGCATGACCGGAGCCAAGTGGAGATTTTCTGCTATCCCATCTCCCGGCGCAGCGATGCCGTCACCGCACGGTTCCAGGCCATCACCGGCCACTGGGTCCCCCTGACGGGCCTGACCGATGACGAGGCGGCGGAACGCATTCGCGCCCACAATATCGACATTCTGGTCGATGTCGCGGGCCATACCTGTGACTGCCGCCCACTGATCTTCGCGCGCAAGCCGGCTCCCATCCAGGTCTCCTGGCTGGGCTATCCCGACGGCAGCGGCATGACAGCCATGGATTACCGCCTGACCGACGCCATTGCCGATCCGCCGGGCGTGACCGATGGCTGGCATCTGGAAAAGCTGGTGCGGTTGGATGATGGCTTCCTCTGCTTCCGCCCGGCGCAGGAAAACGCACCCGCCGGCCCCCTGCCCGCCCGGCGCAACGGCCACATCACCTTCGGTTCATTCAACAACAACGCAAAGGTGACACCGGAAGTGGTGGCGCTTTGGTCAGCCCTTCTGCTGCGCGTGCCCGGCTCGCGCCTGATCCTGAAAAGCAAGCCCTTCGCCGATCCGGCCACGCTGGCCCGTTACCAGTCTTTGTTTACTGCCAATGGTGTCACACCTGACCGGGTGGACCTGCTGCCGCAGACCCCGGACCAGGGCGATCATCTGCGCGCCTATGACCGGCTGGATATCGCGCTGGACCCGTTCCCCTATAATGGCACCACGACCAGTTGCGAGGCGTTGTGGATGGGTGTGCCCGTGGTCAGCCTGCGCGGCACCCACCATGTCGCCCGGGTCACGGCCAGCCTGCTGCACCGTCTCGGCCATGACGATCTGGTCGCCGACAGCCCCGATGCCTATCTCGACATTGCCGCCGGGCTGGCGGGTGATCTGGACCGGCTGGAAAGTCTGCGTCAGACCTTGCGCCCCCGCATGCAGGCAAGCCCGCTTTGCGATGCCTACGGCTTTGCGGCGCAGGTGGAAGCGGCCTATCGGCAGATGTGGAAGGAATGGGTGTAGGGCCGGGACCCTGTAACTCCTCTTCAGTGCGGCTTTACGCCCGTCGACTGCTCAATGCTGTTCAAGGCCTCGGCCAGCCGGTGCGAGGCACTGCCCCGTTTGGCGGGCTGCTGCTGCACCGATGCATCGGGTGACCATCCGGCCAGGAAGATCACCTCGAACGTGGCCGGCACGGTGCCATCCGCCTCGCGGAACAGCTCCATATAGCGTTCGGCGGTGCGGACGATGACCTCCCGCCGGGTCGGCCGTTTCAGGCGTGACAGGGCGGCATTGGTCTCCCCCATGCCACGCAGGTCGCGCATCAAGCGGAACGGGTCAGGATAGTTGACGGTCAGCGTGTCCATATCCGCCACGGGCAGGGCAAAGCCGGCGCGTTGCAGCAGGCCCGCCGCATCGCGCAAGCCGGCCATGGGGCTTATCCGGGCCGACACGCCGCCCGTCACCTCCATCTCCGCCTCCATCAGCGACCGGCGCAACTCAAACAGGCTGTCGCCGCCCAGCATGGACGCGATGAACAGCCCGTCAGGACGCAGAACCTGCCGCGCCTGGATCATGGCGCCCGGCAGATCGTTGACCCAATGCAGCGACAGGTTGGAAATGACCATGTCAAACGAACCGGGCGCAAACGGCAGCGCCTCTTCATCCGCGGCCACAGCCGGGCTGCCTGTATTCATCCCGGCCAGCCGCGCCATGGCGGGGGACAGATCGGCATGCACCACCTGCGTGACGCCGTTGCGGCCCTTCAAGGCCGCCTCGACCTCGCCACCATGGCTGCCCAGGCTCAGGACGCGCGGGAACTCCCGGCGGATCATGTCCAGCCGTTCACCCAGCCGTTCCGCCACCTCTCGCAGCAGGAAATCATAGGCAGAAAGCCCCGGTGCCGCGCGGTCGCGCCGCTGGCGGATCAGGGGGCGGTCGAAAAGGAACATAGTATCGGCGTCGCTCATGCCCCTGCCATACTCCCGCTGGCGGTTACTGGCAACCCGTCCCGCTGCTGATCTTCGGCAGCGTCATGGCAACTTCATCGAAATATGACGGAGCGCTTCTTGACAGTTGGGACCTGGATGATTAGGTCATTAGCACTCACCGAGCGTGAGTGCTAACAACAGGCTCACGCCCAAACCCTTTTGCCTTTTCAGGGAGAGATCCTATGAAGTTCCGTCCGCTGCACGACCGCGTCGTGGTCAAGCGCGTTGAGTCCGAAAAGAAGACGGCCGGCGGCATCATCATCCCCGACACCGCGTCGGAAAAGCCCCAGGAGGGCGAGGTGGTCGCCGTGGGTTCCGGCACTCGTGACGAGTCCGGCAAGCTGGTGGCTCTCGACGTCAAGGCCGGCGACCGCGTCCTGTTCGGCAAGTGGTCTGGTACCGAAGTGAAGATCGACGGTGTCGAATACCTGATCATGAAGGAAAGCGACATCATGGGCGTTCTGAACGCCTGAGTCGGATCACTTTAGATCCCACTGACCCCATAGAATTCAAAGGATTAGAGCAATGGCTGCCAAGGAAGTTAAGTTCGGTTCCGACGCTCGCGCCAAGATGCTGCGCGGCGTGGACATTCTGGCTGACGCCGTGAAGGTGACCCTGGGTCCGAAGGGCCGCAACGTCGTGATCGAGAAGAGCTTCGGCGCTCCCCGCATCACCAAGGACGGTGTCTCGGTCGCCAAGGAAATCGAACTGTCCGACAAGTTCGAGAACATGGGCGCCCAGATGGTCAAGGAAGTGGCGCAGAAGACGGCCGATCTGGCCGGCGACGGCACCACCACCGCCACCGTGCTGGCCCAGGCCATCGTCCGTGAGGGCGCCAAGGCCATCGCCGCCGGCATGAACCCGATGGACGTGAAGCGCGGCGTCGATCTGGCCGTCGCCACCGTCGTGGCCGACATCCAGGCCCGTTCCCGCAAGGTCACCACCAACGACGAGATCGCCCAGGTCGGCACCATCTCCGCCAATGGTGAGGCCTTCATCGGCGCCAAGATCGCCGAGGCCATGGCCCGCGTCGGCAACGAAGGCGTGATCACGGTCGAAGAGTCCAAGAGCCTGGAAACCGAGCTGGATGTCGTCGAAGGCATGCAGTTCGATCGCGGCTACCTGTCGCCCTACTTCGTGACCAACGCCGACAAGATGATCGCCGACCTGGAGAACCCCTACATTCTCCTGTTCGAGAAGAAGTTGTCGGGCCTGCAGGCCATGCTGCCGGTTCTGGAAGCCGTCGTGCAGTCCTCGCGTCCGCTGGTCATCGTGGCCGAGGATGTGGAAGGCGAGGCCCTGGCCACGTTGGTGGTCAATAAGCTGCGCGGTGGCCTGAAGATCGCCGCCGTCAAGGCTCCGGGCTTCGGCGACCGCCGCAAGGCGATGCTGGAAGATATGGCCATCCTGACGGGCGGCCAGGTCATCAGCGAAGACCTTGGCATCAAGCTGGAAAACGTGACCCTGGACATGCTGGGCCGCGCCAAGAAGGTGACGATCTCCAAGGACAACACCACCATCGTTGATGGTGAAGGCTCCAAGGACGACATCCAGGCCCGCATCACCCAGATCAAGGCCCAGATCGAAGAGACCACCAGCGACTATGACCGTGAGAAGCTGCAGGAACGTCTGGCCAAGCTGGCCGGCGGTGTTGCGGTTCTGCGCGTCGGCGGCGCGACCGAGGTCGAGGTGAAGGAGCGCAAGGATCGCGTTGATGACGCGATGCATGCCACCCGCGCCGCGGTCGAGGAAGGCATCGTCGCCGGCGGCGGCGTAGCCCTGCTGTACGCCACCAAGGCCCTGGAAGCCCTGGCCACCAACGGCCCGGACCAGAAGTTCGGTGTGGACATCGTCCGCAAGGCCCTGCAGGCCCCTGTCCGTCAGATCGCCCAGAATGCCGGCTTCGACGGCTCGGTGATCGTCGGCAAGCTGCTGGAGCAGGCTGACACCAACCACGGCTTCAACGCCCAGACCGGCGAATATGGCGACATGTTCAAGTTCGGCGTCATCGACCCGACGAAGGTTGTACGCGCTGCCCTGCAGGACGCCGCTTCCATCGCTGGCCTGCTGATCACCACCGAAGCCATGATCGGCGAGAAGCCGGCCCCGAAGGCCGCTCCCGCCGGTGGTCCGGGTGGCATGGGCGGCATGGGCGACATGGACTTCTAAGTCCCAGTCGTTCAGCCGAACTGGCTTGAATGCGAAGACCCCCGGCAGAACAATCTGCCGGGGGTTTTTGTTCGTTTGGAGAGTAAGAAACGCCCTGTATCCCAGCCGCACGCCGCGTCAGGGCCGGGCAAACAAGGCCGCCTCGACCAGCTTTGCCATCGCTGCATACCCCGCCTCGCTGGGGTGCAGGCGGTCGCCGATATCATAGGCGGGCAGCAGGCGGCCCGGATTGGCGGGATCGCGCATACCCCGGTCGAAATCGACCAGCCCGTCAAAGCCGGCGGCGGGTGACCGCAGCCACTCATTGACCTTCTGGCGGATCACCTCGCCATCGGGCCGGTAATATTTCGCCCCCTCATAGGGCATGATGGTGCCGGCATGGATGCGCACACCGCGCGCCAGTGCCCGGTCACGCAGCTGTGACAGGCCCTGGATCACCTGCTCGGCCGTCACCTCCTCCCCCGGTTTGATGGAGCCATTGCCGATATCATTGATGCCGATCAGCAGCACGATATCGGTTACACCGGGCTGGCCCAGGGCGTCGCGATCGAACCGGGCCAGCATGCTGGCCCCGGCATTGGGGCGCAGCAGGCGATTGCCGGCAATGCCCTGATTCACGACGATGGTGAGCGCCACATCCCCGCCGCGCGCGGACAGCAGGGTCGACAGTTGGCGCGGATAGGTGCCGCGCGGGGCCTGATGCGTGACGTCACCTTCGGTGATGCTGTCGCCGATGGCGACAAGGACGGGGGACGCCTGTCCCAGGACCTCTACTGTGGCCAGGGGGCTGGCCGAGCGTTTCACCTCTGCCCCCGGCAGCGGGCCGGGCTGCCCCGTCTGATCACCGGGCGCGATCTCCACCTGCGGGCGGTGGCCGGCCACGATGGCGGGGCCAGGATAATGGATCGACAGTGCCAGGCGCTGGCCCTTCACGACGGGCAGGGACACCGGATCGCTCAACAGCGGGGCGCCGATGGCCAGGCTGGCCTGCGCATTGCCGCCAAAGGTGACGGCAACTGCCGGCCCCGCCGCCTCGCCCCTGGCGTCCAGGGGGATAAGACGGACAGGGCCGAAGCTCAACCCCTGCCCACCCAGCTCATTCGTGAAACGCAGACGTACGGCTTGGCCATCGGCATCCAGCACCAGGGTCTGGCGCACCGTCTGACGGTCATAAGTGGGGGTATCACCGGGGGGCAGCGGGGCCAGCACCCAGGCTGGTCGCCAGACCGATGCCTGCATTGCCGGTTGCTGCCCACCCGTGACACAGGCCGACAGGCCCATCAGCAAGGCCCCGGCCAACAGGGAACGACCCATCACACGCCACATCGCATCCTCCCATTTTTCGATATTGAAAATCATATAATGGGAGATACTTGCCCTGTTCCAGCCTAAATCACCTGCGTCAGAAGCGTCAGGATCTTTTCCTTGAAGGCGAAGAAGCCCTTGCCGGCATGGGGCCAGCACAGCGCGTCATAGGGTCGACGCAGGGACAGCAGCTTTACCCCCGCCCGGCCCAGTTCCAGCGACAGGCGGCCCAGCGCGGTCCGAACCGGACCCACCGGTGCCTCCGGCACCAGCACCTGCGTCAGGCCATGGGCACGGGTCCAAGCCAGCACATCACCCAGGCCAAGGCATGAACCAGACAGGCCCAGACGCCACCCCATCTCCGTCACACCATCGCCCAGCGCCGCCGCCGTCCAGTCCTGCACCATGGCCGACCGGCCATCATCAATGATCAGGCCGGCCAGGGCGCTGATATCGACGCCGATATCCAACCCCACCCCAGCCACATCATCACCATGCAGCAGCAGGCCCGTGGCTGCCCGCCGATCCGGGGCCGGTATGGGCGCGATGGGGGTGGCGGGCGGCGTTGACGCTTCCTCCAGCGCCACTGCCACCCCGCTCAATCCATCGGGATCAAACCGGCCATAGGTGTGGTCGCGGATATTGTCGCGGCGGGCCAGATAGGTTTTCCCCTTGGTGTGCAGCCCCGCCACCCAGCGCCAGGACAGGGTGTTGCTGGCCGGGTCCCCATCCAGCAGGTGGCGGAAGAAGAAATCGGCCCCCAGTTCCCAAGGCAGGCGCAGCGTGAAAATCCAGATGCTGGCGAACCACATGCGGGCATGGTTGTGCAGATAGCCGGTTTCCACCAGCTCCACGGCCCAATCATCAAAACCCTCAATACCCGATCGGCCTTCGCAGGCCCGGTCCACCCGGCGTGCCAGCGACCGGTCATGCGCCATGGCATTCATGGCCGTGTCCAGACCCTGGGCATAGCGGTCATAGATGCCGGGCCGCATTTCCAGCCAGCCCTTCCAGTAGGTGCGCCAGAACACTTCCGCGACAAACTTCTCCGCTGCCTCCGCCCCATGCGCGGCGATGGCCGCCTGCAGCAGTTCCTCTTCGGTCACCAGACGGTGACGGACATAGGGCGACAGTTCGGACACCGCATGGCGCTTGCCGGGACCGGGGTCGCTGTTGCGCCCAGCGGCATAGGTGCGGCCCATACGGGGGGTGAAACGGGACAGCCGGTCCAGACCGGCAGCGCGCGTTGGGGGGAAATTGATCATCTGCATGGGCCGGCGAGATAGATCGCGGCGGCCCGGCGGAAAGGGGGAGAGTGTAGCGTCAGAACCGACTCATATGCCCTTCAGATGCCTGCGTCGGCCACCGTCCCGGTCACCGCATCCATGCTGGTCATGATGCGGGCATAGGCTTCCCGCTCCACCTCGGTCAGGTAGGGGTGCCAGATGTCGAAGATCAGGACGACGCGCAGTTCATCACTGTCGTTCCAGGCTTCGTGTTCGATTGTGTCGTCGAACACCCAGGCCTGCCCAACCTTCCATTCGCGCGTCTCGTTCCCGACACGAAAGCCGCAGTTGGCGGGAACCACCAGCGGCAGATGCACCACCAGCCGCGTGTTGGCCACGCCATGGTGCGGCGGAATGCGGGTGCGCGGCTTCAGCAGGGAGAACATGGCAACGGGCGACCGCTGCGGCACACGCGGCTGCGGCATATCGGCCAGTACCGACATGGTAACGGGGCAGCGGTCGGCATTGGCCGGCACCGGCAACCCCTTTTCCAGCAGATGGAAGGCGCTCCACCGCGGGGAATGGTTCAGTGGCTTCCACTGATCGAGCGGCGCCCAGTCGGGATATTGTACATAAGGCACGGACCCGGACTGATCCGGGTCGGCCAGCAGGCCAGCCAGTTCCCGCTGAATATCCCGCGTCGCCCCTTCCAGCCGGTGCAGCCAGGGGAATTCCTCACGCTCGAAAAATTCGATGGAGGGCAGGCCCGGCAGGTGGAAATGCGTGGGTTTCTGGGTGTAGACCTTCCGCCGGCCCACCAGATGATCGATCATCTGGTCGATACGACGTGTCTCCGCCGATCCGCGCGGGCTGGACAGTTCAGCGACGGAGCCGCGCAGGCTGCCTTCCAGTTCGCGCAGATACGCCTCATGGATCTGCTGCGCGCGGGCCACGGCGCGGCGGGTCGGCTCGTCATAATGGCCGTGCGGGGAATACTGGGTCAGGGCGACGCCATAGGCCTGTGCCGCCTGGCGCTGCTGCCCCTGCGCCTCCAGGACGCTGGCCCGCATCAGCAGGGCCAGGAAATTGCGCGGATCAATGCGCAACGCGCTGTCCAGCGTGGCCAAGGCGCTTGCCAGATCACCACTGGCCCGGTGCGAGACAGCCAGGTTCAGCCAAAGCGAAATGTCACCGGGAAAGCGACGCAGGGCAGTTTCCAGCATCTCCCGCGCGTCGCGCATGCGGCCCGACGCCATCAGGCGCATCGCCGTCAGGCTTGTATCCTGGGCCGTCAGTTCCGCTACCGCCATCGGCTGTTCCCTCACACACGGCAAAACGCTCATGCCCTAGTCCCAACGGACTAGGCCATTTCGAATGATAGGGATGGTGCCAATTCTGTAAAGCACCACCCGCACCCCGTGCTTAACGAGTGATTAACAGTCTATAATTTGTAACGAAACATGTCAAACCATCCCCAAATCTGCATAAAAATCAGTCAGACATATGCATTTTCAGATGGTTAGGACAGAGGCGACCCGATCGAATGCAACAGAATCGGGGGGAAGGCCCAGCCGGAACAAACCAGGGCGGTCGGGAAATGCCCGGATCAGCAGCCCAGCACGCCCCATTCCAAGAAACAGATCCCGCCCTTCCGGTTCACGGAGCAAGGCATAGAGATCAGTGTGCCCCAGGATATCCATGCCTGTCTTTCGATATAGACTCAATGACCTATCCATGGCGTCCGCCAGCCGACGCCTTGTATCCGCTTGCCAACCCGCATCGGACAGGGCCGCCACCCCCACGGCTAGCGCCGGCCCGGCCACCGCCCAGGGTCCCAGCCGTGCCGCCATGGCACAAACCAGCGTTGGCGGGGCCAGAAGAAAACCCAGGCGCAGCCCCGCCAGCCCGAAGAACTTGCCGAAGGACCGGAGGATCAACAGGCCCGGTTGTCCCGCGAGCGGAGCCAGTGATAAATCGGGCCGCAGGTCACAGAACGCTTCATCCACCAGCATCCATCCCCCACGCCGCGCGATTTCCGACAGAAGCGGCCGCAGCCGGGCCGGATCATGGGTGCGCCCGTCGGGATTGTTCGGATTGACCAGCAGCAGCACGTCGGGCAGCGGCCCTACGGGGTGCGGCAGGTCAGCGATCATCCGCACCCGGTGCCCGGCCCGCCGCCAGGCGGGGCCATGTTCCCCATAGGTGGGGCCGACAATCGCCACGTCCGCCCCTGCCGGTCGCAGGAAAGGCAAGCCGCTGATCAGCACCTGCGACCCCGGCGCCGCCAGGATCGCGTCGGGATCGGTAACGCCATAGGCCGCCATGCAAGCGCGCGTCAGCGCCGCCTCACCCACCGCCGATGGCAGGCGGGTCCACAGCGCCGGCTCCAACGAGGGCAGCTTGTAGGGCCAGGGGTTGATGCCCGTGGACAGATCGATCCAGGGCCGGGGCGCATCGGGGAACAGGGCAGACATCACACCCAGGTCACCGCCATGGGGCTGCGCACACGCACCATCCATGCTATCACCTTGTTCCATCATGGAGATTTTTCCACCCCTGTTGATCTGTGCGCTGATTCTGGAGGCTCTGCTGGGCTATCCGGACGCCGTTTTCCGCGTCATCCGTCACCCGGTTGTCTGGATCGGGACCGTGATTGCCGCCCTGGACCGCATGCTGAACCGGGGGCCGGGCTGGCTGCGGCGGCTGGGCGGTGTGGTGACGGTGATCATCCTGGTGGGCGGGGCGGTCGGCACGGGGGCAGCGTTGCAGGTCTGGCTGCTGTCCCTGCCCCTTGGTTGGTTGCCCCTGGCGCTGCTGGCATCGACCCTGCTGGCCCAGCGCAGCCTGTATCGGTTCGTCAACGCGGTTTCGGTCGGGCTGAATGAAGGCGGCCTGGCTGGTGGTCGTGCCGCAGTGGCCCATATTGTGGGCCGCGACCCGGAAAGCCTGGATGACGCGGGGGTGGCGCGGGCCGCCATCGAAAGCCTGGCGGAGAATTTCTCCGACGGGGTGACGGCGCCCGCCTTCTGGCTGGCCGTTGGTGGCCTGCCCGGCATCCTGGCCTACAAGGCCATCAACACCGCCGACAGCATGATCGGCCACCGCACGCCCCGGCATGAGGCCTTCGGATCGGCCGCCGCCCGCGTGGATGATCTGGTGAACCTGCCGGCCTCCCGCCTGACCGCCCTGCTGCTGGCACTGGCGGCAGGGCGGCGCGCAGGGGCGGCCCTGCGCGCCGTGTGGCGGGATGCCGGCAAGCATCGCAGCCCCAATGCCGGCTGGCCGGAAGCCGCGATGGCCGGCGCCCTGGGTCTGCGGCTGGCCGGTCCCCGCCGCTATGCCGGGCAGGTGGTGGATGATCATTGGATGGGTGACGGAAGGCCGGCGACGGCGGCGGATATCGAGGCGGGATTGGGGCTGTACCGCCGGTCGCTGGCGCTGCTGTGGTTGCTTGCTGCGTTCTGGGCGCTGCAGGCGTAGGTCAGGTCGAGCCGGAGGCGAGCCCTGACAGCAAAGGATTGAAAGCCATACTATCAGGGCTCGGTTAACACCTCGACCTGACCTACAACATGCCATCGCCCCCTCACCCCGCGACCGCCAGCAGCCCGTCCAAATCCAGGTGCCGCTCCACCGCTGCCGCACATTCATCAAGCGCCGCATCGACCGCCGTTTCATAGGACAGGCCCGACGCCACACCAAACCCGGACAGGAAGCCAGCCCGAAATCCGTCGTTGGAAAACAGGCCATGCACATAGCACCCGGCAATGCGGCCATCGGGCGACATAGCCCCCTCCGCCCCAGACCCATCGATGCGCAACAGGGGGCGGTCGCGGCCCGGCCCCGTCGTCACGCCGACATGCATCTCATAGCCGGTAAACATCCCCTCCCCCGCCGCACCGATACCGGTGACCGGTTTCAGCACCTTGGACCCGGTCAGAACCGTATCGACATCCAGCCAGCCCAAGCCCGACACTTGACCCGCCGGCCCCTCAATCCCGCCGGGATCGGCGATGGTGCGGCCCAACATCTGATAGCCGCCGCAGATACCCAGCACGCGCCCGCCGCGCCTGATATGGGCGTGCATATCCACGTCCCAGCCCTGCGCGCAGAAGAAGGCCAGATCGGCGATAGTGGCCTTGCTGCCCGGCAGGATGATCAGATCGGCATCCAGCGGCAGGGGACGGCCCGGCGGCACCATGGTCACCGATACGGACGGTTCCAGCCGCAGCGGGTCAAAATCATCGAAATTGGCGATGCGCGACAGCATGGGCACGGCAATACGCAGCGCCCGGCCCGACCCCGCCCGCCAATGGTCCAGCACCACCGCATCTTCTGCCGGAAGGCGGGCAGCGGCGGGAAGGAAGGGCAGTACGCCGAAACTGGGCCAGTCGGTACGGCGCATGATCTCGATCAGGCCATCATCGAACAGCAGGACATCGCCCCGAAACTTGTTGATGATGAAGCCCTTGATGGCGGCGCGGTCGGCATGGTCCAGCACCGTATGCGTGCCCACGATGCTGGCGATCACCCCGCCCCGGTCGATGTCGCCAGCCAGGATGACGGGCACATCGGCGGCCAGCGCGAAGCCCATGTTGGCGATATCACGGGCCCGCAGGTTGGTTTCCGCCGGGCTGCCTGCCCCTTCCACCAGGATCAGGTCAGCCCCCTCCCCCAGCCGGCCGAAACTATCCAGCACGGCGGTCAGCAGCGTGCCCTTGCGCTGCTGATATTCCGACGCCTCGGCGGTGCCCAGCATGCGGCCCTGCACCACCACCTGCGCGCCGGTATCGCTCTGCGGCTTCAGCAGGACAGGGTTCATATGGACGGACGGGACGACACGGGCGGCGCGCGCCTGCAGCGCCTGTGCCCGCCCGATCTCCCCCCCATCCGCCGTGACGGCGGCATTGTTGGACATGTTCTGCGGCTTAAATGGCCGCACCGACAGGCCCCGGTTGGCAAAGGCGCGGGCCAGCGCTGCCACCAGCAGCGACTTGCCGACATCCGATCCGGTCCCCTGGATCATCAGGGCGCGGGGCCGCGTCGCCATCAGAATTCGATCCCGGCCTGGGCCTTGATCCCGGCATTGAACGGATGCTTCACGGATTGGAACTCCGTCACCAGATCGGCGGCATCCATCAGCAGCGGGTTGGCATTGCGGCCTGTGACCAGCACATGCAGGTCGGGACGGCGCGACACCAGGGTCGCCACCACCTCATCAATATCCAGATAGCCATAGCGCAGGGCGATATTCATCTCGTCCAGCACGATCAGGCGGTAAAGCTGATCCACCATCATGGCGCGGGCCTGATCCCAGGCGCGGCCGGCGGCCAGGATATCGCGCGCCTTGTCCTGGGTTTCCCAGGTGAAGCCCTCCCCCATCACATGATGGTCGATCAGGTCATCGAACCGTTCCAGCGCCACCTGCTCGCCCGTGGCCCAGGTGCCCTTGATGAACTGGATGAAGCCGACACGGAACCCATGGCCGGCAGCACGCATCATCAGGCCCAACGCCGCCGTGGACTTGCCCTTGCCGGGGCCGGTATGGACCATCAGCAGGCCCTTTTCATTCTGACGTTCACCGACCCGGCGATCCATCAGGGCCTTGCGCTTCTGCATCTTGGCCTTGTGGCGTTCGGCATCTTCCGGCGTAACAACGGCTTCCATCTTGAACTCCTTACTTCAACTGCATCGGCAGGCCGGCGGCCATGAACAGCACCTTGTCGGCGATGCGCGCGATATCCTGATGCAACCGGCCCGCATGGTCACGGAACAGGCGCGACAGGCGATTGTCAGGCACGATGCCCAGCCCCACCTCATTGCCGACCAGCACAACCGGGACTGTCAGGCCGGGCAGCAGGTCGATCAGCCGTGCAGCCTCCGCCTCCACCTCCCGGCCCGCCAGCATGACATTGGTCAGCCACAGGGTCAGGCAGTCGACCAGGACAGGTCGGGCCGTGGCATTGGCGCGGGTCAATGCTGCCACCAGATCCAGCGGTTCCTCCACGGTGACCCAGCCTTCGGCCCGTCCCCCCTGATGCAACCGGATACGGTCCTGCATCTCTGCGTCGAAGGCCTGGGCAGTGGCGATATAGACCCAAGGGCCGGGCAGTGCGGTGACCAGCTGTTCGGCCATCCGGCTTTTGCCAGACCGCGCGCCACCCAGGATCAGGGTGAGGGCCGTGCTCATGCCCGCATCTCCACCGGCAGGCGGCGCCAGGGCAGGGCAAAGGGTGCGCCCTCATGCCCGCCGCGCACCAGTTCGATGCCATAGACCCTGCCCAAGGCGCCGCTGTCCAGAAGGTCGGCGGGCGTGGTATCCGCAGCCACCTTGCCAGCCTCATCCAGCAGGCACAGACGGGTGCAGTGGCGCAGTGCCAGGGTCAGGTCGTGCAGTACGACCACCACGGCCATGCCCCCCGCCGCCAATCCAGACAGCAGTTCCATCACCTGCAACTGATGATACGGGTCCAGGCCCGCCGCCGGTTCATCGGCCAGCAGCACTGCCGGATCGCCCGCCAGCGCACGGGCCAGCATGACCCGCGCCCGCTCGCCCCCAGACAGGCTTGTCACACTCCGTTCGGCGAAGTGTGTGACGTCGCACTGTTGCATGGCGCGGGCAATCGCGGCGCGGTCGGACTCTGCCTCCCCGCCCCAGGGGCTGGCATGCGGCAGTCGTCCCAGGGTCACCACCCGCTCCACCGTCAGGGGCCAGTGGCAATTCGCCCCCTGTTCCAGAAAGCCGATGCGCCGGGCCCGCTCCGCCCGCGGCCACTGCTCCAGCGGCCTGTCGTCCAGGGCGACCGCGCCATCCGCCTTCAACAGGCCGGCCATCACCGACAGCAGGGTGGATTTACCGGCCCCGTTCGGCCCGATCAGGCCGACACATTCGCCGGCCCCGACCGACAGGTCGACACCATCCAGGATAGGCCGGTTGCCCCGTGCAAAACGGATATTGCGGGCTGACAGCAGGCTCATCGCATCCGCTCCCTGGTTTTCAGCAGCAGGTGAAAGAAGAAGGGCGCGCCGATCAGACCCGTGACCACGCCCAGTTTCAATTCGTCATTGGTGGGCAGGAGCCGCACCAGAATGTCGGCGGCCAGCAGCAGGCACGCACCGGCCAGGGCCGACGGCCAAAGCAACCGTGACGGCTGGTTCCTCGTGACCCGGCGCAGCAGATGCGGCACCACAAGCCCGACGAAACCGATGCTGCCCGTCACCGCCACCGCCGCCCCCACCGACAGGACGGTGCCGATGATGATGCGCCAGCGCAGGCGGTTCAGGTCCACACCCATGCTGCCCGCCGTGCGTTCGCCCAGGCCCAGCGCGTCCAGCGCCCTGCCCGATCCGCCCAGCACCAGAATGCCGGCGATGATGAAGGGGGCGGCCACCAGCAGATGGTCATTCGTGCGGTCGGTCAGACTGCCCAGCAGCCAGAACGCGATCTCCAGTGCGGCATGCGGATTGGGGGCAAGGTTGAGGGCCAGCGAGGTCAGCGACCCCGCCAGCGTCTGTACCGCCAGGCCCGCCAGGATCAGCATCAGGACCGACGCATCCCGCCCCGCCAGCCCCTGGATCAACAGCATGGCAAGTGCCGCCCCCAGCATTCCCGCCACGGGCAGGGCCAGAGGCGCCGTCGCCGACAGCCCGAAATAGATGGCCAGCACCGCCCCCAGGGACGCAGAGGACGAGGCCCCGATCAGCGATGGCTCGGCCAGCGGGTTGCGCAGATATCCCTGCAACGCCGCCCCCGCCATGCCCAGCCCCGCACCCACCAGGGCGCCCAGCAGGGCGCGCGGCAGACGAATTTCGAACGCGATCAGGGCGGCGGGACTGGCCTGCCCGCTGAACAGTCCCGACAAAAGGTCCACCGCCGACACATCGGCGGGACCGATCAGGAAGCTGGCGGTCAGCAGGATCGGGAACAGGATCAGAAGCAGGAGAAGCGCAAGGCCAGACTGGCCGGCTGCTTGCGCCCCGCGTCCCCGGCATTGGGCACGGATGTCTTGTGTCGTGACGGTCATCGGATTGATCCTTCCCCGGCAGGTAACGGCTTGGGGATGGCGGCGGGCTGATAGGCCGCCTCTTCGTGCGTTCCCAATGCCCTTCCCGCCACCTCCGCCAGCCGCTCCACCCCCTCGATCGAGGCGGGCGAGGCGCACAGCCACCAGGCGATGGGAAAGGCAGCGACGGCCATTTCCCCCCGCGCCGCCGCCAGGGCGGGATGGTCCATCACCGACTGGCCCACACCAGGCCGATCGGGCCGCACGCTGTCCAGCACCAGCAGGTCCGGTGGGTTCAGCAGCAGCGTTTCCACCGCCACCCTTCCATTGGGCCGGCCCGACAGTTTCCCGCCGATATTCTCCAGACCGGCGGCCTTCATCATGTCATTGACGATGCCACGCGATCCCGGCACCTCACCACCCGGACGGTAAAGCGCCGCCGTCGGGCGCGGGCCGTCACTGGGTCCCGACAGCTTGGCCCGCAGCCGGTCGGCCAGGGCCCGGCCCTGCCCGCCCCGGCCCAGGGCATCGGCCACCTGTTCGATCTGCGGCGGAATGTCGGCCAGGGTCTGCGGCGTTTTCAGCCGCAGCACCGGCACGCCCAGCCGTTCCAGCATGCCCACCGTCTGCGCGCGGGCATAACCGCCGGCAATGACCAGATCGGGCTTCAGCATCAAAACGCTTTCCGCCGTCCCATCATGGATGGGCATTCCGGCGGCCCGGTCGGCATAGGGGGACAGGTGTGCATCCCCCGCCAGCCGGGTCAGCCCGGCAATCTGCGTCTGCGCGTCCAGCGCCAGCAGGAACTGATCCGCGCAGAGCGACAGGGAGACGACGCGTGTGGCGGGCGATAAGACCGGCGCCGCCCCCACGGGAAGCGCCATGAAGGCCGCCACCAGAAGGGCGACGCCGACCCGCATCAGAACGTCACCGTCACGCCGCCAAAGGCCGACCGGCCCGGCGCGCGATAGGTGCGAACCTCCTGATAATCCTCATCGAACAGGTTTTCCACCCGCCCGAACAGGCTGACATTGTCCAGAACGGCCCACCGCGCCGTGAAATCGACGGTGGTATAGCTGTCCAGGATGGGCGACGTAGCCGAGGCGGTGTCGCGTTGCTTGCCGACATAGCGCAGGGCGGCACCCAGATCGATACCCTCCACGACGGTCCAGTCAACCGACGCGTTGAGCGTGTCCTGCGGACGGCGCGGCAGGTCACGGCCCGTACGGCTGTCCTTGGCGTCAAGATAGGTGTAGTTGGCCTGGATCAGGACCGTTTCCACCGGCGTCGCCTCAAACGTCAGTTCCACGCCCTTGGTGCGGGCGCGGGCCACGTTGATATAGCCGTTGGAGAAGCCGATCATGTTCGTATAGGTGTTGCGGAACAGGCTGGCCCCGAACCCGACGCGACCATCCAACAGCTTCTGTTCGAAGCCGATATCGGCCCCCTTGCCATCCTCCGCCGACAGGTTCTTGTTGCCATAGAACGGATCATACAACTGATACAGCGTCGGCGCCTTGTTGGCCGTGCCATAGCTGGCGCGCAGCACGGTCCCGGTTGCCGGCACCTGATAGGCACCGGTGGCGCGCCAAGTACCCTCGGTCCCGAACTGCTCATGATCATCCACGCGTCCACCCAGTGTCAGGGTCAGGTCGCTGGTCACGGCGGCCTGATACTGCACAAAGGCCGACTTGGTGGTGACGCTGTCATCCAGGCCCGTGCTGGTGGCGTTGCCCACCGTATTGGTGGTCTTGCCATCCTCCTCATCGACCGACAGACCGATGGTGGCGACATCGGCGTCGCGCAGACGCAGGTTGCCCTGATAGTCCAGGGCCTTGCGACGGCTGTCGAAGGTGGAGAAGCGGTAGAAGCCCGTGGGCTCGTCAAAGTCGCGGTCGGTGCTGGCATAGCTGGCGGCCAGCACATTCTCAAACGCGCCGTCCAGCAGGCTCAGCGTGCCGGCACCCCGGACCTGCCAGGTTTCCTTTTCCTGGGAGGACGGGCCGTCGCCGCCGAACGGATCGAATTCAGTGTCCAGCCAGGACCAGCCGGCATTCAGATCAAAACGCAGAATGTCCGACGCCTTGACGCCAAGGCGGCCACTGACCGACCGTGCATCGGTGCCGTCCTTTTCATTGCCGACGAACGTGCGGGAGAAGCCGTCCGTGTGCAGGTTGGCTGCCGACAGGGCATAATCCACCTGCTCGGTGCCGCCCGTCAGACCGGCCTGCTGCCGGAAGGTGCCATAGGCCCCGGCTTCCAGGGTGCCGCGGATCTTCGTCTCGCCTTCACCGCGCTTGGTGATGACATTGATCACGCCGGCCATGGCGTCATTGCCGTACAGCGCGCTCTGCGGGCCCTTCAGGACCTCGATCTTCTCGATATCGCCGGTCATCAGGCTGTTGAAATCGAACTCGTTATTGGCGCCCGACGCGTCGTTCACCTCAACCCCGTCGATCAGCACCTTGACCATGCCGCTTTCCGACCCGCGCAGACGCACAGTGGAGGTGCTGCCCAGACCGCCATTGCGGGAGATGGACACGCCCGGCACGCGCTTCAGCAGGTCCAGCGCCTGCACCTGCTGGCGGCGCTCAATCTCGGCGCTGTCGATGATGCTGACGCTGCTGCCCACGCGTTCCTGTGCGGTGGGCACCTTGTTGGCGGACACGATGATCTCGGCAACCTGCATCGGCTCCGCCAGGGCAGCGGATGCAGTCAGGCTGGCCGCGGCACCCAGAAGGGCGGCGCGGAAATAGGATACTCGGCTCACTTCATAACTCCGCTTCGTTCTTGTTGACGAATTCGGAGGGCATGCGCATGTCGTCACGTCCGCGCCCCGATGGGCACGTGTGTCACGTCATGTCGATAATCTGGTCCTGTGTAAACCCCAAGGGGGTTCGGCATCGAACCGGTTCACCCGCGCACTCCTTCCGAAGCGCCAGCGCGAAACGGTGAACCGTCCCATCGGGGCACCCCGCCCAATGGCCGCGCGACGCATTGCCGATGGCAGGTCTCCTGGCTCACGGGTCGTCGCACATGCCCGGCCTTCCCAGTTTCCCAGTGGCCATGTCGGGCAGTACTCGCCGCTTACAGTTGCGGGGGCAGCCATGGCATTGACACCTTGCGGCGCCGCACCATGTTCCCTTTTCACCCCTTGCGGGGAACCATCGATATCCTGGTCTTACCGCGCCCGCGAAGGGTGCGCAAGGAAACGTGCGTCCAGGCCAGACATGACACCCTCCCAACGGTAACATGTCCCCCGACGGTGTAGGGCTGTGGCCTGGAGGTGACGCCCTGCGAAAAAGCGGTGTAAGAGGCCTCTGCACACGTACGAAAGGCAATAGCCAAAGGGGCAAGTGTCCTGCACCGTCAAACGATTGGAACAAAACACACATACAGTAACTTCAGGATAGAAACGTTCAAAGCACACGGACGAAACCAGTTTCCCCAACGGCAAGGGAAAAGGCCCATGATCCTGTCGCTTCGTTCTTCGGTGAAGACCCGCCTTGTTCTGTCTGGTGTCGGGCTATGCCTGGGGCTGGGCCTGGCCCTGACCATCGGGGCCGCGATACAATCACAGCGGACGACGGGGGAGCAGGTCCGTCAGGCCCTGAAGGAGGCGACCACCGGTTTCGCCCTGATCGCCGCCGACCTTGTCGAAAACGCCATCGACAATGCCCGCATCATCAACGCCCAGACCGAGGGCGGACTAAAGATCAAGGGCTACAGCCGGGAACTGATCTCCGAACAGGCAAGTGCCGCCGTCGGGGCCAACCTGGACATTGTGGGCGTCACTGTCGCCTTCGAACCCAACGGCTTCGACGGCAATGATGCGGGCGGCAAGGGCTATACCGGTGCCGACGCCAATGGCCGCTTCGTCCCCTATTTCTTCCGCAAATCCGATGGGAGTGTGGGGATCGAGGCGCTGGTGATGACAGTAGAGGCGGGGATCAAGGAATGGTACCTGGACCCGCTGGCGGCCAACCGCACCATGCTGACGGCCCCCTACCCCTATCCGATTGAGGGCAAGGAAGTGCTGATGGTCACCGTCAGTACGCCGATCCACCGGGATGGCAAGCCCATCGGCATCGTCACCACCGACATGGCCCTGACGGCCCTGCAAAAACAGTTCGCCGCCTTCCGCCCGCTGGAGGCCGGCGATGTCCGGCTTCTGGCGCAGAATGGTAACTGGGTGGTGCATCCCGATGCCGGCCTTCTGAACAAGCCGCTGGCCAAGGGACCGCTGGCCGATCTGGTGACGCAGGCGCAGAAGGCCGGGCGGGCCACCTATGCCACCCTGATCCTGGAAGGGGTGGAACGGCTGATCTTTGCCACGCCCATCAAGTTTGATGGGGTACAGGAACAATGGGTCCTGATCACGACGGTACCGACAAGCGTCGTGACAGACGCCCTGACCCGGTCCGTCACCACGCTGGCCATCATCGCCACCGTGCTGATCCTGCTAGGCGCCGGGCTGTTCGCGCTGATGGGCAACAGTCTGGCGCGACCCGTCCTGGCCCTGACCGACGCCATGGTGCGGGTGCGACGCGGTGACCTGAGCTCCCCCATCCCCGGCACCGACCGGGTCGATGAGGTCGGGCACATGGCCGAGGCCGTCGTCGCCTTCCGCGATGGTCTGGCAGAGGCAGAGAAGCTGCGGGCGGAGGCGGAGCGCAAGGATGCGGAGGCCGAGGCCAAGCTGAGATCCGACCGTCTGGCCCTGGCCGACCGTTTCGAGCGGGAGGTGGGTGCCCTGCTGCGCGGCGTCTCGCAAAGTGCCGAGCAGATGGTGGGGATGGCGCAACTGATGTCCACCGACTGCGCCGATACCCAGCAAAGCACCGCCCTGGGTGCGTCTGCCGTGACAGAGGCCGCCAGCAACGTGCAGACGGTGGCGGCAGCCGCCGAGCAGTTGCGTGCCTCCATTGCCGAAATCGGCTCCCAGGTGCAGATGTCGGCCAGCATCGCCTCGCGCGCGGCGGACGAGGCGGGCAGCGCCACCGGCACCGTCGATGCCCTGATCCAGTCGGCGGACCGCATCGGTGCCGTCGTCAACCTGATCAGCGAGATTGCCAGCCAGACCAACCTCCTTGCGCTCAACGCCACTATCGAGGCGGCACGGGCGGGTGAAGCCGGTAAAGGCTTTGCCGTGGTGGCGTCAGAGGTGAAGAACCTGGCGACCCAGACAGCCAAGGCCACGGACGAAATCGCGGACCTGGTCGCCTCTATCCGGGGATCGTCGGCGGATGCGGCCAAGGCCATGGTCGGCATCGCCACCACTATCCGCACCATCAACGAAACCGCCACCGCCATTGCCGGTGCGGTGGAGGAGCAGACCGCCGCCACCCAGGAAATCGCCCGCAATGTCAACGAGGCGGCCCATGGCACCGACGAGGCATCGCGCGCCATCCAGGGCATCGCCGACAAGGTGCTGGCGGTCACTGAGGCCGCCGTCATGGCGCTGGACAATGCAGCCCAGGTCCGCGACAGCGCCGGCGTAGCCGACCGGGAGGTAGGCAGCTTCGTGGCGCAGATCCGGGCGGGTTGAGGATAGCAAAAGCCCCCGCCCGGACATCCCGGACGGGGGCTTCATTCCTTGGCGACCTTACTTGGCAGCGATCGTCACGGTGACGGTGTCGGCATAATCGCCGGCGATGTACTGGTCAGAAGCCGGGACCGTGACCTTCAGGTCGGACTTCTTGCCGAACTGAGCCGTGGCGCGGTCGATCACCATCTGGCTGGTCAGCGCACCGGCGGAGCCGTTGTCATAGCTGACCGTGTAGTTGATGGTGAAGTTACCGGACTTCAGCTTGCCGGCGTTGGCCGAGGCCAGTGTGATCTTGTAGCCGGAACCGGAATTGCAGGTCTCGGTGACCGAACCGACCGTCTTGGCGGTTTCGCCGGCCTTGAGCGCCAGGGACTGGTTCAGGTCCTGGACGGCGATAGTGCAGGACAGAGCGACATTGCCCTTCAGCTGGATGGTGCCGGACGCGTTCTGGGCCAGGGCGGGGGTAACGGCAGCGGCGGCGATCAGGGCGGCGGCGGCGGCGGCGGTCTTGGCGAAGAACTTGGTCATCTTAGGCTCCATCGGTTCCAACTGCTGAGGCATTGTTGCCTTCATGGGAACCATGATATGCAGCTTGCGTGCCAACCAAGAGCACACCCTGAAAGTTGAGTGATTCCGCGCCTTTCAGGCAGCGTTTACCCTCCATTGACATATTGCATTCTGCAAAATTGCATAATGCATGTTTCAAAATGCAAATATCATTGCATATTGAAACAGACACTCCAACCAGCCCTACAACCTAACCTATGGGATAGGGCGTCAGGCGCGCAGACGATGCACCTGCACCCGCCCGCCCAGATGCGTCTGCCCCGCCTGCACCACATATTCATGGTGGGTGAACAGAACCACCTGCGTCGCCTGTCCCAATTCGGCCAATGCCCGCAGACCGGCCATGGTCCGCGTCTCGTCAGAGGTGATGAACAGGTCGTCGGCCACGAAGGGCAGCGGGGTCGATTGCGCAACATGCGCCTCCACCGCCGCAATGCGCAGGGCCAGGAAAAGCTGGTCGCGCAGCCCCTCGCTCATATCCTCCACATGCGCGTCGCTGCCATCCTGACGCACGCCGACCAGGACCGGGTGGTCGGCATCGCCGTAATCGACCTTCAGGCGGATGATCGGGTTGCCCCCACTGGCCGCCATGGCCGCCAGGACCGCGCCCGCCCGGCGCAGCAGCGGATGCTCGTTCCGGTCGCGATAGCGTTCGACCGCCTGGGTCAGCAGCAGCGATGCCGCCCGCAGCCGCAGCCAGCGTCCCGCCAGTTGTGCCGCTCCCGCCGCCGCATCGGCCGCATCCTGCGCTGCCCTACCGATGCCGGCGCGGTGGCGCATTTCCTCCAGCGCGCGTTCGGCCTCCCGTAATCTGACGGAGGTTTCGGCCAGATCATTCTGTGCACGCTCAATCCGCGTCGACAGGTCCGCCACCTCCGCCGCCAAGGCGTCGGGGTCCAGGCCGGTCACGGCATGGCGAAGCTGTTCGGGGTCCTGACCGTCACCGGCCTTGCGCAGTTCCGCCTGCAAGGACAGCGCGCTGGCCCGCAGCTCCCGCCGACGCGATGCAGCCGCCACCAGCGCCGGCACATCATCCCCATCCGCCACACGATGCAGATGGCGCAGATCGGACAGGGCGGCGGCGGCATCGCGTGAGATCCGTGCGGCGTCCCCGGCCCGCCGGGTCGCCTGATCACGGGATTGTTGCAGGCTTTCACGGCGTGCCGCCAGGGTCCGGGCCTGACGCAGCGCATCGTAAAGGGCCGTCGCCGCCGCATCGGCGGGCACATCCAGGCCGGGCACCATCTCCGCCGCCGCAGACAGCAGGGCCGCACTGTCGGCGCGATAGGCACCGATGTCGCGATCCAGGCCGGCGATGCGGTGATCCAGATCGCGGATCTGGCGCAGTTCCCCCGCGATATCCTCCCACACGCGCAGGGCGGCCTCTGCCTCGGTGGGCAGGGCCTGTGCGGCCAGCCCGATGCTGGCCATGTCGGCGGCCCAGCCGTTGCCCCAGCCATCCAGCGCCCGCTCGGCGGTGGCCAGATCATCGGCGGCATTGTCCAGGGCGGCGCGGACCAGGGTCAGGCGCTGTTCAGCCTTGCTGGCGGCATCCGCCGCCTGCCGCGCCTGGGCATATGCTGCCTCTGCCGCCACGCGCAGGGCGGGCAGGCTGTCGCTGCCGTCATCCTCTCCCCCGCATAATGTCAGGACTAACCTCAGATGGGCCGCACATTGGCCGGCATCATCGCTGACACTGTCGAGCGTTTCCTGCAGCTGCGCTTGCTGATCCCGTGCGGCAAGAACTGTTGCCGTCTGGGTCAGGAAGGCCGCCATCTCAGCAGGGCTGCCGGGGGTGATGCCGGCGGGCCGCCAGAGGTCGGCCCAACCCTGCGACAGGCGCTGTTCCTCCTGTTCCAGGGCTGCCGCCTCACGGGTGAAGGCAGACAGCCGGTCAGCGCTGGCGGCCAGATCGCTCTCGGCCCGCAGGTAATCGGCCACGCGCTGCGCGTCGCGGTCGCGGCGGTCGGCCAGATCGTCCGCCGCCCGGATGGCCGCATCGAAGGCCGGGACGGCATCGGCGGGAGCCGGGGTGCCCTGGGTCAGGTGGGGGCGCAAGCGGGCCCAATGCCCGTCACGATCCCGCCTTGCCTGGGCGATCAAGGCCGGGGTCGGCACCTCACCGGCACCGGACAGGGTGCGCAGCGCCTGACGCAGGCGGCCCGCCTCCCCCTCTGCCGCGCGCTGATCCTCCATCAGGCGCAGGCGCTTATTCTCCAGCGCCTGTTCACATTGACGCTGCCGCTCCACCACGTCCGGCGGCGGCAGGGGTAATGCTGCCAGACGGTCGGACGGCAGCGCGAAACGGCCCAGGCGGGCCGTCAGCTGCGCCAGACGCGCCGTGCCATCCTCCAGGGCGCGTCGCGCCCGGTCCTGGCGCAGCTCCACCTCGCCAAACCGGCGGGCGGCAGCCAGGGCGGCATCGGCGCGGGCCAGTCTGGCCGCATCGGGTCCGGTGGCGGGCTGCTGCCGTTCGGCCTGTCGGGCCTCCCGGCTGGCGGCTTCATGCCGGCGGGTGGCGTCGGTCCAGGCCTGATCCAGGCGCGCATGCTCCTTCACCTTGTCGCGGATGCGGGCAATCAGCAGCCGGTCGGGCAGCAGGGCCGACAGCGGGTCAATATCCTCCGCCTGCCCGATATCGCGGGCCAGCTGCGCCAGACGGGCCAGGGCGGCGGCCTGTTCCTGCTGCCGTCGGGGCAGGTCGGCGGCGGATTTCGCCATTTCCCCCTGGCGCTGGTACAGGGCCTCGATGGGCGCCGCCAGCGACAGCAGAGCTGGAACGGGACCGGCGGCTTCCAGTGCCGCTTCTGCCTCCGCCAGGGCCTTGGCCGTTTCGTCCGCCTGCCGGGCGCTGGTCAGCATCTCCGCCTCTGCCCGGCGCCAGTCGGTGGCCAGACTTTCGGGCAGGTCCGGCCCCTCCCCCGCCCCGGCCAGCGCCGAAGCCAGATCGTCCAGCCGGGCCAGCAGCGGACGGACACGCCGCAGCCGTTCCAGCCGGCTGCGCGCCGTCTCCGCTTCGGCCAGGGTGGCGCGGATGGCGGCCAGCTGTTCGCGTGCACCCGTCACCGCCGTTTCGGCTGCTTCCCAGGCTTCGGCCTTCGTCGCCTCGTTGCGCATGCGGGCCGCCGCCTCGGCATAGGCGTCGATGGACTGCCACAGCGGCTTGCTGGCCTGTTTGCGGTGGGGGCTGCCGATCTCGTCCGCGTCGCCGGTCAGGCGGGTGACGATGCGGTCCAGACCCGACAGGCCGCTGCCAGCCTGGAACAGGGTGCGGGCCAGATCGCCGCCTGCCGCCAGCATGGCCTCACCGCCGGCCCGCAGGCGGGCATGGTCCAAGCCGAACAGCCGCTCAAACGCTGCCCGATCCAGCCCGCCCAGCCAGGGGGCCAGGATATTGTCGGGCAGGGCCGTCCCGCCATCACCGTCCAGCAGCGTTGCCGTCCGCCCCTTGCGCCGCTTCACTTCCATCACCCGCCCATCCGGCAGGGCCAGCGCCGCCCCTATGCGCAGGGCGTTATTGCCATGGCGGAAGCCCAGGCGAGACCGTTCGGGCACCCCGAACAGCAGGTCGCAGATGGCCGACAGGGCCGTGGATTTCCCGGCCTCGTTAGGACCATGGATGATATGCAGGCGCGCATCCGGGTTCGAGAGGTCCAGGCTGGTCCCGTCGAAATGGCCATAGCGTTCCAGGTCCAGGCGGTTGATACGCATCAGCCTTCCCCCGCCGACAACCGGTCCAGCAACAAAGCCTCCGCATCCTCCAGCAACGCCGCCAGCGCGCCGTCGTCTTCCAGCCCCAGATCAGCCAGGGCACGTTCTGGCAGGCGCGCCTTCAGCTGTGCGATATCGTCCAGCAGGGGGGACAGTGCCTGTTCATCATTCTTCAGCGCGGCCAGCACGGCGGTCAGTTCGGCCAGCGCGTCGCCCGTGGGCGCCGGCCCCCGCGCCGGATCACGCGTATCGGTAACGATGCGTTCGATCCAGATATCCCCACCCGCCCGCGCCGCCGCCTGTTCCGCCTCTGCCGACAGCCAGACGGGATCGGCCTTCAACCGCCGGTGCAGGGCCGTGGCCCCTGTCAGGGTGAGACGGGCCGCCAGGGTGCGGTCCCCGGCATCGGTCCGCGCATCGGCCAGGGCGGTGGCGATGCGGTCGGCCAGATCCCGCTCCCCCTCCGCCCCGTCCAGTGCCACCGCAACCCGGACCCAGCGCACATCATCCAGCACCACATGCGCGGCATCGGTGATCCGGCCCGCCGCCACCGTCACCAGCGTGGCGCCCTTCGGCCCCGTTTCATTGGCGTGGCGGCCCTGCAGGTTGCCGGGGAAGATGATCCAGGGGGCGCGGTCGATCACGGCCCGTTCATGCACATGGCCCAGCGCCCAGTAATCATAGCCCTTGGCCTTCAGATCGGCAGGCGAGCAGGGGGCGTAACGGGCGTGCGGCGGCTTGCCCTCCAACGCGGTATGCAGCACGCCGATATTCAGAAGGCCGGCAACGGGGGCCGGATATGAGGGCACCAGATTGTCGGTGACATCGCGGGTATGGAAGCTGCGGCCATGCAGCGCCACACCCAGATCATCCAGCCGGAAACTCTGTGGCTTGCGGTGATCAAAGACATGCACATTGGGCGGCAGCGACAGCCGCCTGGTCATCGTGCTTTCGGCATCATGATTGCCGCGCAGCAGATAGACGGGGATGCCGGCTTTTTCCAGCCGGGCCATCTGTTCGGCAAAGAACAGGCCCGTCATAAAATCGCGCCAGTCGCCATCATAAAGGTCGCCCGCGATGATCAAGAACGCGACCTGTTCCTCCACCGCCAGATCGACCAGCCGCACCAGCGCCCGGCGCGTGGCGCCGACCAGCATCTCCGCCCGGTCCCCCGCACGTGCGGCAAGGCCCAGCAGGGGACTGTCCAGATGGATGTCGGCGGCGTGCAGGAAGCGCATGTAAGGGGCGACCGGAAAGGAACGGGTCGGAAGACTTAACCGTTCCGGACGATCCCACGCAACCAAGTGAACCATAAAATAAGAGGGTGTTTCACGGAGTTCACACCTTTCCAGCTCCGAAAGCCGGCAGCTCCGAATGCGGACAGGCGCGAAGAGGGCGTTGATAGGACCATTATAGCAAAGGAAGGGTCGGGAAGTCAGCAGTTACGCGGGCGGGTGCCGGGTGGGGGATAGACGGGCCTCCACGACAAACCTAACCTTTAGCTTAGGTTGTGCCATTGCAGCGACCATAGTTGCTCCTTGCAAGGGTATTTGCATATAGCAACATGCATTTCGCATTTTTGCGTTATGCAATATATCAGTCGAGATACCCCACACACCCAAAGGCCGCAGAAACCCTCAACTTTCAGGGTGTGTCCGCACTTGGCATTCCGGCTGCAATCCTTGGTTCGCATGAAGGCAACAACGCCTCACCCCAACGAACCGATGGAGACCGACATGACCAAGTTCTTCGCCAAGACCGCCGCCGCCGCCCTGATCGCTTCTGCCA